>CAZWDO010000008.1:16361-134128 GCA_964632485.1 uncultured bacterium | reverse complement strand
TTTCACCTCAGAATCCAAACGCGTTGATTATTGTCGGACAGGAACGGAGTGTAACTCCGGGATTTATTGACGCTCATACCCATTTGATTTTTGCCGGAGAACGATCCGGAGAATTCTATGCCCGCTTGCAGGGCGCAACATATCTTGAGATTCAACGGCAGGGAGGCGGTATTCACGCCACAGTCCAAGCGCTGCATCAAAGTTCAAAAGAACAGTTGATCCGTCAGGGACTTTTCTTTCTTCGGCAGGCGCTGCGTCAGGGTACGACCACGATGGAAGTCAAGACCGGGTATGGACTCGATTTTTTTCAGGAAGAAAAAATATTGCAGGTGATTGCCGAATTGAACCGAATACAGCCGGTAGAATTGATTCCCACTTTTCTGGGGGCTCATGTTTATCCAAAAACCAAATCAAAAGATGAATATTTCCATGAGCTGATCAAGGAGATGCTCCCGGCATTTCGGAAATATTGTCAACGGTGCGATATTTTTATTGAAGAAAACGCGTATTCAGTTGAAGATGCGCGGATAATTTTTAAAACAGCCCATGAATTAGGCTACCATTTATGCGCTCATGCCAACCAGTTGCATGATATAGGCGCTGTTGAACTCGCCCTGGAATTTCAGCTTGATTCCCTGGACCATCTGGAACTCATTGCAGAAGATAAAATATCCCGTCTGGCGCAGAGTGATATCTGCGCGCTATTCCTGCCGGTAGCCGAACTTGTTCTGGGCCATGAATACCCGGCTCCCTGGCGGCAGTTTCTCGATTCCGGCGGGATCGCCGCCTTGGCCACTGATTTCAACCCCGGATCCGCGCCCTGTCTGAGTATCCCACTGATGCTGCATCTGGCCGCTCTCCGCTATCACTGCTCATTTGCCGAACTGCTGAACAGCGTAACGATCCAGGCGGCTTATGCCCTGCGCTGCCATGAACGCATCGGTTGTATCGCTCCCGGATATCAGGCCGATCTGATTATCTGGCGCAACCCGTCACCCGAAATGGTTCCTTATCTGATGGGAGTCAATCTGGCTGAATACGTTATGAAAAACGGTAAAATTTATGCCATTGACGACAAAATCTGACTTAAATGTTCCTCAAAATATTCAATAGCATTCGCCGGAATGTCCGCATGAGTGACAAACCGAATCCAACCGTTTTCCGGCGGGTATGTCAGAATATTCACCCGGGCCAGGCGTTCGACCAATTCATCTTCCCGACCGCGAAAAGCAGTATCCCGAAAACGGACAAAAAACATATTGATTTTTACCCGATCCAAATCGATTTCAAATAGAGAATTTCGAGCAAAAATTTCAGCCAGAATACGAGCATGGCGATGATCTTCACCCAGACGGCGGGTCATTTCACGCAGCGCGATGATGCCAGCGGCAGCAATAATGCCAGCCTGACGCATTCCGCCACCCATCAATTTACGCATTTTTCGCGCCTTCTCCACAAATTCGCGCGTTCCGACGACCAGGGATCCTACAGGCGCGGACAATCCCTTGGACAGACAAAACATCACTGAATCGGCGCAGGAAGCGATATCCGCAGCCGATGCTCCCAATGCCAACGCAGCATTGAATATCCGCGCGCCATCCAAATGGACCGGCACTTTCAGCATTCCAGCACTTAAATATATCTCTCGCATCACTGACAGTGGCTGAACATCTCCATTGGATAGCGCATTCTCCAAACAAATCAATCCGGTACAGGGATAATGGATATCCTCTCCCCGACGAATCCGCGGCTCTATTTCCCCCCATTCCAGCCAGCCGCGCGCCGGATTAATAGCGCGTAACTGCACACCAGCCAAAACCGATGCCGCTCCTACTTCATGCGCGATTATATGCGCCTGCTCGGAGATAATCACTTCATTTCCCCGTTGACAATGCGTCATCAGACACACCTGATTGCCAAATGTACCGGAAGGTACAAACAAGGCCGATTCCTTGCACATCATATTGGCGGCCAACGATTCCAATTCATTCACCGTTGGATCCTCCCGTAAAACATCATCTCCTACCGGCGCTTCGGCCATTGCTTGCCTCATCGCCAGGGTAGGTCGCGTAACCGTATCGGAACGAAAATCGAAAATTATCTTCATAATAGCTCCTTTTTTCCTTTGTATGGTAATCGATGAAGCTATATTTGTCAATGATTTTTTTGTCTTTGTTGGTTTTTAATTTAATTTCCTGGTCAGACGATAAAAATCATCTTTCAATAATGGGGAAAAAATGAAACTATCATTCTTAAATGATATTCCGGAAATGCCGGCGTATGCAACTGGAGGGCAGTTTCTCACCAGGAATGATCTATTTGAGATTCAATCCCATCTATCCAATCCCCAAAAAATGATGCTTGATTTCACCCCCAATATGCAGTTACACGGATTTCAGCAAACCAAAACTCTTAGCATTGTTTTTTGCTGTTCCGGGTATGGTGAATTCATTATTTCCCAATTGATCATCCATTGGTTAGAGCAACAAGGATTTCGGTTTATATGGTGGATCACCAGCTTTGCCAGAGATTTTGACATTATCTTATCTCAGCAAATTGATCCGGCGCATATATTAAAATTCTCTGATAACAGCGCTTATATCCTTTCCATGTTTAGTACTTTATGCCCGGATGCGCTTTTCCTGATTGAACATTCGGGTTTATCGATGACACGAATCGTCCGCATGGCCGCGGGATGGAAAAAAATACCGGTTTTTATGCTCTCTGCTAAATGTTTGTTGACAAAAAATTATATTGATTCCCTGCCTTCTTCTATTCAAATAGAGGCCATCAGATCTTTCAAAGCAATCTCTTTTGCAGTTACCGAAAGCGAAACTCATGCTAATCAGTTGGTTGAATTGGGTGTTGAACCCAATCGAATCGCAATCGGCAATTCTATGAAATGGTATCCAATCTCCTTGATTCACAGCTCAACAGCGTATGATAACATTCGTCAAGTTTGGCATCTCTCCGAAGATGAATTAATATGGATTGCGGGAAGTATTCACCCCCAAGTGGAATTAAAATTAATCACTCATGTTTTTTTAAGACTTAAAAAAAGATATCGACTGAAGTTAATTATGGTTCCACGACATAGCTATCGAAATCTGGATAACTATATCGCTTTATTCACGCATTTGAATACGCCATTTTGTTTATGGAAAGATAGAGGCGCCGAATTGAATCCTGAATACGAGATTTTATTAATAGATGCATTCGGGGATCTTAACTCTCTTTACAGCCAGGCTGATATCGCATTTGTTGGCGGAAGTTTTGAACCCAACTGGAATGGTCATAACGTAATTGAACCCATATTTCAACAGATTCCGACAGTCATCGGACCCTCATTCTCAAATTTTAACGACATTATCAACCCATTATTGCAAAAAAATGGAATTATTGTGGTTCACACTCCAAGGGAGTTGTTTGATGTAATGTGTTTATTGATCACTTCTCCATCAAAAAGGAATCAACTCTCCACTGAAGCGACCTCTATAATGCAAAGCTACCAGAGCATTCCGCCCCTGGAAGTCGCTTTGCTTGCCGGAATATTGGATCAATTAAAACAGAAATGAGCGCTTGACAGTAAAAAAATCGGCAGTCTGACCTCAATAAACTCGTCAAAACGAGGGCTCTTTTTTTGGAGCTTAAAAACTAACCCGATATTTATCTGGAGGATATATTTCATAAAGTTATTTTTTTTTCTTGATTTATCCTAAAAACAGTATTAAAATGAACGAACATCAGGCAAATATGACACATAAAAAAGGAACACTATGAGCGCAATATGTTTATATGATGGAACCGTTTATACCGGTATTACCGTTTTGCCCAAGAGCACGGTGATCATTCGCGACGGGCTGATCGAGGATGTGATCAGCAATGCGCGGCTGAAACAGCGACAGTTACCCGCAGACACTAAAATTTATTATTTACATGGCGCCAATATCGCAGCGGGGTTTTTAGATACTCATATTCATGGCATTAACGGCTTCGATACGTCTGATGGCACGGAAGAAGCTGTGCTCGGCATGTCTCAGTCGTTACTCGAATATGGGGTCACCGGCTTTTGCCCTACATTATACCCCCAGGATCAAGAACATTTTCTGCACTGCATCCGCACGGTGGTATCCGCCATCGGCAAGGAACCGGGAGCGAAGATACTGGGGCTGCACCTGGAAGGGCCGTTTGTCTCCCGCGACAAGCAGGGAGTTCTCGACCCGACCCACATGCGCGAGGTCGATCTTGATCTAATGACCTCCTATCTCGAAGCTGCCCAAGGTCATATCGCCATCATGACTGTCGCCCCTGAACTCAAGAACATGCGCGACCTGGCCTTGTTCTGCATTAAACACAAAATTAAACTATCCGCCGGCCATACCAATGCGACCTATGAAAATATGCTCGAAGGATTTCAGGCAGGAATCACTCATTCCACCCATTTTTTCAATGCCATGCGTCGTCAGCATCATCGTGATCCCGGTGTGGTCGGCGCTATCTTGATCCATCCGGAGGTTTCATGTGAAGTAATCGCCGATGGATACCATCTGCATCCGGCCATCCTCAAACTGTTGATGCGCGTCAAACCGATCGATAAAATCGTAATGGTTACCGATGCCTTGAAACCCACTGAACAACGCAGTGGAAAACTAATCGCCAACCATGAAGAAGTCTATTTCGATGAGGGTGTTTTCAAACGCTCTCAGGACCATACAATAGCCGGTTCCGCGCTGACGATGATACGCGGGATAGAAAAACTTCATGAAATCGGCATTCCCATGGAAGCGGCGGTTCGTATGGCCAACCTTAATCCTGCCACAGTTCTCAATCTGCAGGACCGCATTGGTTCCTTGCTACCGGGCAAAGATGGCGATGTGGTCGTTTTCGACCAGGAATTCAAAGTTTTAATGACCATCATCAAAGGTGATGTTCGAAAATTTTCAGAATAGGAGATAGAATGTACTGGGACAAACAGGAAGAGACCCGTCCCCGCGCGGAACGAACCACGCATCAACGGGAAATGTTGCGACAGACCCTGAAACGCGCCGCTCAATCCCCCTATTATGGCGCAATTTTAAAAAAAATAGATTTGGAAACCACCGACCCCCTCGCGCTACTCAGCGATATCCCCTTTACCGAAAAACAGAACCTGCGGGATTATTTCCCTTATGGGTTTTTAACGGTTCCATTGACAGAATTGGTTCGTCTCCACTCTTCGTCCGGCACAACCGGAACCCCGACTGTGGTATTTTACACCCGCAACGATATTGAGCAATGGAGCGATTTATTGGCACGTTCTATGTACATGACCGGGGTACGCCCCGGGGATGTGTTTCAAAACATGATGGGGTATGGCCTTTTTACCGGTGGACTCGGATTCCACTATGGCGCGGAAAAACTCGGCATGCTGACCATTCCTTCAGGTCCCGGCAACAGCAAACGCCAGATATGGTTTATGCAAACCTTCAAAACAACGGTCATTCATATTCTACCCAGTTATGCCCTCCATTTGATGGCCTATTTCCGGGAACTGGATATTAAGCCCGGGGTGGATACTCAGGTGAAAGTCGCTTTTATCGGCGCCGAACCCCATACCGCGGAAACCCGACAAAAAATCGAAGATTTTTACCAGATCAAAGCCTACAATTCCTATGGCCTTTCGGAAATATGCGGCCCTGGTGTGGCTTTTGAATGCCCCGCCCAACAGGGAATGCATATCTGGGAAGACCATTTCCTGGTCGAAATTATCGATCCTCATACCGGCGCCATCCGATCCGATGGGGAGGAAGGGGAACTGGTTATTACAACCCTGCAAAAAGAAGGAATGCCGCTTTTGCGCTATCGCACCCGCGATTTAACCACGCTTACGACCGAACCCTGTTCCTGCGGCCGGACCCATGCCCGTATCGCCCGTATTAAAGGGCGAACCGATGATATGCTTATCATCAATGGGGTTAATATCTTCCCCATGCAGATCGAAAAAGCCCTGATGGGAATACCTGAGGTCGGCGCTCATTATATCATCGAAATTCATAAACAGAATTTCATGGATAAACTGGTCGTCAAAGTTGAATTAAGTGAACAGTTTTTCAGCGGTTCTCTCCCGGACCTGGAACACTTACAGCATCAACTGATAGAACAGATGCGGACCGAACTGGTCGTTACACCCATCGTTAAACTGGTCGAACCCGGTTCATTACCGGTAAGCGAAGGCAAAGCCAAACGCGTGTATGATTACCGCAACAATGAACTGTCCATATAAGGAGACCCAATATGGCTCATCATCTTTCAATTTTTGTGGAAAACCATCCCGGCAAACTGAATAAAATTACAGCGATCCTGGGTGAACATCATATCAACATCCGCGCCATGACACTTGCCAGCGGAGGCGAGTTTGGAGTTCTTAAAGTTTTAGTCGATGATCCCGATAAAGGATACGACGTCCTAAAAGAGAACCACATGATTGTCTCTAAACGCTTCATTATTGTGGCTAAAATTGATGATCGTCCCGGTTCCCTTCATCGGCTGCTTGCGTTACTCTCCAACAACCAAATCAATATTGAAGATTGCTACGGTTTTATTCTTGAAAATTCCAAACATGCCGCTGTTGTTTTGGAAGTTCAAAAATTCCCGGAAGCTGAAAACATTTTGCTTCAAAACAAGATCGATATTCTGGAAGATCGACAAATCTACACATTGTAGCATCTGTAAAGGAAGGTTATCATGCCACGTTACGTATTGGTTTTCATTATCTCTTTGAGCTTGTTCATCATCCATTGCTCGACACTCTTCACAAAAAAGCCCGGGGAAAAACCGGGTGAAATGATCGAAAGAGTGGAACAATATGCACCCGACAGTCAGGAACCGATTATCTTCAAAGATATAGAAACTATGCAAAACGTTGCCGCATTGATGATTCAATGGTGTATTCAGGAAAATTCACAAGTGCCTTACCGCAGTATCATTCCCTTTCATACGCAACTACATAAAGTGGAAATTGACACAACTAAAAAAACAATGTCAATCTACTTTTCCGAACAGTTCGCGCAGCGTCCCTTTCGAGCCGATACCATCTTGTCAATAAAACGGCTGCTCAAGAGATATTTAGGCAATGGGTTCCACAATTATCAGTTAAATCTGATCACGCTCAAATTGCCAGTCGAACAACTGGTGCCAAACTATTTCAGAGATAGATGCGATATTGATTCATCGAGGATCCCCAAATACTTACGAGCTCATACCCTGCATCCCCAAGTTCAAAATCTGGACAAAAATGATCGACAGGCGGCGCGGGGATTGTTCAATCGCCATATCGCGCTATGGCCCAGCCATGGGTGGTACTATTCCTTATTAGAGAAGCGCTGGGAATGGCAGCGTCCCCGTCTTTTTACTAATGTCGAGGACCTTTATCCCTTGAATTTTATCTATAACTACCTGGTTCCTATGCTTGAAAATGCCGGGGCATACGTATTCATTCCCCGCGAGCGGGACTGGCAAAGCCGCGAAACCGTTGTGGACAATGACTCGCCAAATACCGGGGGAGAATATCAAGAAGAAGGCAGGGGTTACTGGTCGAATGGCAGGGAGAAAGGGTTTGCCACCGGCAAACTGCCCTATCAGCCCAATGAAAACCCATTTTTAAAAGGAACTTACCGCTATTGCGCCAGCCAGGATAAAGCCACGGCGCGAATCGACTGGATTCCGGACATTCCGGAAATGGGTTATTATGCCGTTTATATTTCCTATTATAGCGACAGCAATTCAGTTAATGACGCTCTTTATACGGTCTATCATACAAATGGCTCCACGCAGTTTCTCGTCAACCAGACCATGGGGGGTAAAACCTGGATTTATTTGGGACGGTTCTGGTTCGATAAAGGAATGAATGCGAAAATCGGGAAGATCAGTTTAACTAATATCAGCCAGACACCCGGGAAAATTGTAACGGCCGATGCCGTCCGCTTTGGAGGCGGGATGGGCAATATCGCATTTAATGGCCAAACCAGCGGGAAACCGCGATTCGCCGAGGGAGCGCGTACGTACCTCCAGTATGCCGGCATTCCGGACACTCTGGTTTACAACCTCAATAAAGGGGAAAATAATTATAACGATGATTATCAATGTCGCGGGGAATGGGTGAACTACCTGATAGGCGCCCCCTACGGCCCAAATAAAAAACGGGATTCCCGCGGATTAGGGATTCCGATCGATCTCAGCTTTGGATTTCATACTGATGCGGGAATCGATTCCTTGGATGGAATTGTCGGCACTCTCTCCATTTATTCTCTGAAAGATTTCAACGATAATATCCAATTCCCCGATTCCACCTCGCGCTTTGCCAATCGTGATTTTTCGGACCTGATCCAGACTCAGATCGTTGACGATATTCGCGCCAGTTTCGACGTGGATTGGCAACGACGGGACCTGCGAAATGCCGGCTACAGTGAGGCCTCACGGCCCAATGTTCCCTCCTGCTTATTGGAACTGCTTTCTCATCAAAACTTTGCTGATATGAAATACGGCTTGGACCCCCATTTTCAATTCACTGTCTGCCGGGCAATTTACAAAGCCATGCTGCGCTATATTGCCGGAAACTATAGCCAGGAATCGATGGTACAACCCTTACCAGTCTCCCACCTGGAAGCGCATTTCCAGCGCGCCAATCAAATTCAAATTACCTGGCGCCCCACGCAAGACCCCACAGAGCCATTAGCGGTTCCCAGCGGTTATGTCGTGTATCTGCGGGAAGGCGCACAAGGCAATTTTGATGCGGGAACCTATACGCCACATGCCGAGTTTACACTGGAAAAACTTAAAAAAAATACCCTTTATTGCCTTTATATCACTGCCTGGAACAGCGGGGGGGAAAGTATGCCCTCCGAAACGATCGCCTTTGCGAACAGCGGGCGTAAACTTCCGACTGTATTGGTAGTTCAGGCCTTTGACCGGGTTTCGATCCCTGGATTAGTCGAAAACAATAACTTCAAAGGACTTTTGCTGAACCGCGATCAGGGAGTGCCCGATAATTATACGTTAAATTTTACGGGAGAACAATTCGATTTCGATCCCTTATCTCCTTTTATTTTCAATGATGCGCCCGGATGGGGCAATAGCTACGGCAATTATGAAGCCCAACCGATCAAAGGTAATACTCACGATCATTCCATTATCCATGGCGAAGCCATTCTCGAAGCCGGTTACTCCTTCGTAACAGCCAGTGATGAAGCGGTTTGGGATTCCGTCATCAACCTTAATGAATATAAAATCATCGATCTGATTCTCGGAGAAGAAAAATTGACGACATTTCCATCCACTCAAAATAAAACCATTATACCTAAATCACGAGAATTTGATTATCAGGCCTTTCCAACTCCCTTGATCACGAAACTAACTCAATTCTGTAAAAGCAATAAAAGCTTATTAATCAACGGAGCTTTTCCAGGAACGGAGCTTTTTCGCGCCGGAGAAGACGCCGCTGAGCGTCACCAATTCGCTAAGACAATTTTGCAAATTGAAAAACACGCTCCCCGGGCAACAAATTCCGGCAGCGTTTCTCCCATCGATACTACTATCTTTTCCGATAAGAACCCCCTGCGCTTCAACCAGAGCTTGTCCGGGGATTTTTATAGCGTTGAAGCCCCGGATGCGCTTTATCCCACCAAACAAAGCCGGTCTATCCTGCAATACAGCGACAATCGCTTCAGCGCCGCAGTTGCCTATGAAGGTGTATACCGTTCGATTACTATCGGATTTCCTTTAGAATCGATCATTGAGAAAAAGCAACGCTTCATGCTCATGAAACAGATTCTCGATTATTTAAAAAAATGAAACAATCACCCATATCACGAATATTTACCAGCAATCGACTGGAAATGCTGGCAGAAAAGCTGGCGGAAAACATTGGGCGACAAAAACGAAAAGTTTTTGAACCGGTGTGGATTATCACTCAAACTCCGGGAATGGGACAATGGCTCTCCCGACAGATCGCCAGGCAAAACGAGATTTTTTTCAACTTCCGCTTCATCCAGCCATCCGAAATCGTGGACCGGTTATGGAAAATTGTCTTCCCCGACAACCACAGCCCGTCTCCCTGGCGCCAAACCGCCATGCAATGGACCATCAACCATCTCTTCCAAAACGATTTCCTTCATCAGGAACCATTCCGCGCTATCGCCAACTATGTCCACCATGATCCGTTGCACAGCTTTCAACTCGCCGGAAAACTCGCCGATCTCTTCGATCAGTATCATATCTACCGCGAGACCATGATTGAAAAATGGGAAAAAGGGCAATACCAGTATTCCAGTCTACAGGATAGCAACGAATTGTGGCAGGCCGAGATATGGCGGAAGTTGGCCGAACGATACGGGTCCGATCACCCTGTACGACGCAAACAGCAACTACTTGCCGCCGTTGAATCGCCCGATAGCCGAATTATTCAATCAGTCCCCGCTCCCCTGTATATTTTCGGCCTGATTATCCTGCCCGAATACTATTTCAATTTTTTCCAAAAACTCAAAGACTCTATTCCTATTCATGCTTATTTACTCAATCCCTGCCGCCATTACTGGCTTGATATTATCAAGGAAAAAAAATATTATCAACTTCAGGCGCGGCAACCCACCACTGTCAATATGGTCGCTGATCTGCATTACGAAATCAGCAACCCGCTGCTGGCCAATTGGGGCAAGGTCGGGCTGAACTTTTTCCGCCGGTTCCCTGAAATCTTCGCATCTGACTTACACGAGGACCTGATCGATGACACCCAGGAGGATTCTCCTTCCCTTTTACATCAAATTCAGCAAGATATTCTCGACATGCGGGAACTGCCTCAAGAACCGGTACAGGTACCAGAAGTGGACAACAGCATTTACATTGTCGATGCCTATACTCCCGCGCGTGAACTCGAAGCCTTACGCGATCAGGTTCTCGGCTGGCTAAATCACGATTCAACTCTTTCCATCAGCGATATCCTGGTTTTGACACCCGAATTAAAAAGTTACCTCCCTTATATCAACGCGGTTTTCAAAGAAATCCCCTTTAGCATGGCCGACCGATCGATCAGAGATAAAAATTCCCTGAGCAGCATTATCCTGCAATTACTTGACCTTGCCACCAGCCGTTTTAGCGCCGAAACCCTCCTGCAGATTATAGAAAACGAATGGATATCCCACAAATTCAATTTTACAGAAACGGATTTAGAAACTCTCCGCCAATGGATCGAGGAATGCGGCATTCGCTGGGGTATCGATGGAATTTTCCGCCAAACTTTTAACGGCCAGCAACCCTTAAGGGAAACTACATGGGAAGCAGGATTGGATCTACTGATCAATGGATTGCTGATCATGACAACACCCGGGAATATCCAGGATGAACCGCTTCGCTACCCTCACATCGATATTGCGGACACAGACCTGTTCAATCGGTTGATCGATATCTGGGAAAAACTAAAAACCCTTTATCATGAACTGCAACATCCCCTCGAACTCCACGCCTGGAGCGACTACCTTAAATCCATGCTCGAATGCTTCCTGCCCCTTGATACCTGCGATCGTAGAGACGTGTCTGATATCCAGCGGATTTTCCACTCTCTGCGCTTGGATGAGGAGCTGTGTCATCTTTCGCTGACCGTATCCGTGAAAATTATCCGCGAATATTTGATCAAACACCTTGATTCTTCTGCAGCAGATTCAGGATTCAGTCGTGGCGATCTCCTCTTCACGGGGATGGTACCCATGCGCAGCATCCCCTATCGCATCATCTGCCTGATTGGTATGAACGATAACGCCTACCCGCGCCCAACGATCCAAATACCATTCGACCTGATCGCCAGCCATCCCATGGCCAACGACCGCATCCCACGCGAACACGACCGCTACCTGTTTCTGGAAACCCTGCTTTCGGCCCGTGAGACACTCTATATAAGCTATCTCGGCCATAATCCCAACGACAATAGTGAAATCTTTCCGTCACTACTGGTTCGCGAATTCGTCGATTATATCGATCGGCGATTCAGATTGCCGAACACGGCACACGACGACTCATCCGAAAAAAATAAAAAAATCAGCGAGTTCCTGCGCATCTCGCACCCCCTCCACAACTTCAATCCCATCTATGTCGATGCCGCATCCCCTCGCCACCAAACGTATAATGTCCAATATCAGCATTTGGCCCGACAAATCGCCGAAGGCTCCATTATTTCCCGTTCCCTTGATTTTTTCCAACCGCTTATCGTGGAAGATTATAAGGAAATTCTTGACATCGAAGAACTGCATCAGTTTTTCAAAAATCCGGCCGCATATTTCTGCGGAAAGATACTCAATGCCCGCTTTCCAGCGGTGGAGGAAAGCATCAAGGAAAGTGAACCCTTTGAAATCGATTCTTTAAATCAACATATCATCAAAAAACAATTAATGGAATTGCCCGACGTACCGCCTGAAAAATTTCGGGGCGCCGCTCAATTGCCGCTCAGCCATTACGGTGAGTCGCTTTTCGCTCAATCGAAAGAGCAAGTCCAAGTCATTCGTTCTGCCATCGAAGCTCTGCCGGTTTGGCATGAGACAGAGCCTGTCGATCTTCAAAAACAATTTGAAAATTATATCTTGCGGGCGGCAGGACAGATTTACAAGCGCAGAGATAACGCGGGATATACGCTGATCGAATACCACTTTTCGGAAAATATCGGTAAAAAAATCACCCGGTTATGGATCGCTCAGAATATACTGGCCTGGCTGCTGCAAACTCCTGTGGATGGACGCTTAATTTACTCTCAAAATAAAACGCCATTCAAACTCAATACACTCTCAATCGAAGAATGTACGCCGGTAAGCGCCGTTCCGGTTATTTCTAATTTTGTTAAAATTTTTGAGCAGGGCCGCCGCCAGCCGCTTTTTTTTCTGCCCGGGACATCATGGAATTTCTATCATGAGTTTTCCAACAATATCCAAAAAGGCCGCCACCACGATGAGGCTGAATTCCATGCGCTTAGCCTGGCATTTTCCACTTCCTGCAAGACCCTTCCCGAATTCCTGCGCGATCCTTTCTGGAGCATGATATTCACGGATCAACCTTTGGAAGAACAAATTAAAACCTGGCAGGAAAATCCAGAGAGCACCCCCTGGATTCACCAATTCGTCGCCACCGCCCACACTTTTTTCAACGACATCCAAGTTACCGTATAAAATGAACCATCAAGTATTCAATGCTCAGTCCATTCCTCTCAATGGCGTCCATTTGCTGGAAGCCGGCGCCGGCACTGGTAAAACTCATGCCATCACTCAGCTCTATCTGCGCCTGCTACTCGAGCGATCGCTCACACCCCCGCAAATCCTGGTGGTAACCTTCACCCAGGCGGCTACGGGAGAATTGAGAGAACGCATACGGCAAACCCTGCAGGATCATATTCATCACTTCGATTCAGGAAATCCGGCTGAGACATTGCCGCAAGATTCCGTAATCCGTCCCTGGGTTATTGATTCAGAAAGTGCGGAAAAATGCCGGCGCCACCTGCAATCGGCCCTCACCTCTTTCGATGAAAGCTCGGTTTACACGATTCACGGATTTTGTCGCTCCGTTTTACAGGAGAACGCCTTCGAAGCCGGGGTCACCTTCAATGCCGAACTGCTCCCCAATGAAACCTCCCTGCGCTTGGAAGCCTTCCAGGATTCATGGCGGCGCATTGTGTACCCCATGCCCCGCTTCTACCAGGATTTTCTCAGCGAATCCAAGATAACTCTCAATAGCTTAATAAAAAAATTATCCCCCTTACTGGAATACCCCATCCAGTCCATTGAACCCGATAGCGAAATCCCGATCACCGCATTGGAAAACCGATGGCGGGAGTTACGTCAATTCTGGCGGGAACATAGAGATGCAATCCGTGAATTTATGCTTAACCTTGACAATATTATAAATGATCGCGATTTCAAAAAAAATCCGCTTTTTTATATTAATAGCCTGGAAAATGCCTTCCAAACTGATTACGGATACATGATCTGTCTTACCGAAATAACCAAAAAAGTTTTCAATAAAAACATCAACCAACACCCGGAAATTATCGAATTCATTAAACTGGCTAAAACCTTTATCGACGAACTGCAGTTATCGCTCCCCATCTTTAAGGCGTTTTTTTTCCAGGATATTCAGCAATGCCTTGAACGCCGTAAACGCAGCTTAAACCAGCAATCATTCAAGGATCTGCTGACACTTGTGGCCGACGCTCTGACCGACAGCGCGCGCGGCGGTATATTAACCGATAGCTTGCGTCACTCCTACCGGGCAGCCCTCATCGACGAATTCCAGGATACCGATATCACTCAATACACCATCTTTCACACCATTTTCGCGCATGAAGGACACAGCTTATTTCTCATCGGCGATCCCAAACAATCAATCTACCGCTTTCGCGGCGCCGACCTGAGCGTTTATCTCAAGGCTCGCGACGAAAGTCATGACTGCCGGTTCCTGGAAACCAACTGGCGATCCACTCCCGAACTGGTCCAGGCCCTCAATGCGCTTTTCAGCGATCATCCCAATCCATTTGGGGATATTGACATTCAGTACCACACCTTATCAAGCCCTCCCCATAACGAACTGAAACTCATGCTCGATCCGGAAATAGCAGCGCCGCTGGTGATTCGCCACCATGAAGGGAATACTATATTTAATAATAAATCCAATACTAATTCCATCATCACCCGCTCACTGCTTTCTGAAATCAGCCGCATTTTGTGGCGCCTACCCGGGAAACCTGGCATCACTTTAGACGGCAAGCCCATCCAGCCCCAGGATATTGCCATTCTGGTCAATAATCATTTTCAAGCCTCTTTAATGAAACAAGCCATCAACCAACTCGGAATACCCGTCGCCACTCTCCAACGGGATTCAGTCTTCAACTCGCTGGAAGCCTGGGAGCTACTCCTCTTTCTCAAAGCGGTCCACAATCCCCATTTCCAACCTACCGTCAAGGCTGTATGCCTGACCCATCTGTTAGGATATAGACCCGCGGAGATTCACAGTGAGAACCAGATTACCTTTGATTTGCTGCAGAAATTCAGCCGCTACCATCAGCTATGGCTTAAATACGGTTTACTGCGCATGTTCCAGACGTTCCGCGAAGATACTAAATTAGACCAACGATTGTGGGGCTATCCCGACGGTGATCGTAAGATCACCAATTTCAATCACTTGATCGATTATCTAAACACGATTGATTATCATAAGACCAACGATCCCGGCTATATCATCCAGGAAATGCAATCCCTGATCGAAGCGGAAAGCGGAAGTGTGGAAACGGAGTTACGCCTTGAAAAGGATGGCAATGCCATTCAGATCATCACAATTCATAAAGCTAAAGGACTGCAATATAACATCGTATTCTGTCCCTTCCTCTGGAATGTTCCAAATAGTGATAAAGCAGCCACTGAGCTTTCCGAATATTCCACACGCATCAATTTTAATCCTTCTGTGGACCTCCAATTGAAAAAAAATAAAGATAACAAGGAATCCGCGACGCCTGATCCGGAACTCTTACGCCTTTTTTATGTCGCGGTAACCCGCGCCCGCTACCGCTGTTATATAGATTGGCCTGAAGGCTATACTCCCCGCAATGGCAAAGTGGAATCGTTTTCCACTCATTACTTTTTTCACAATCGACAGCAAAAACTAAGCGAACACGCCTCTATTGCCTGGCAAACCCTGACTTTTACGGGATGGACTCCGGCCACGGAAGCCCAATCTGCTAAATGTGAGAATATCAGCTTCAAGCCCGAGCTGGCCTTCGCAGCTTCACTGGCCCCCGCTTGGCGCATGTCCAGTTTTTCAGGCATGACCCAGCGCCTCCACGAAACGCGACCGGATTTTACGGATTGGGAAACAGAAGAGACTCTTACAGAAAATCCACCGGAAACAACTCTCCCGACCGATGAATCCGCTTTTCCCCTGAATACCCTGCCCGGCGGCGCTCAAACCGGGAATCTGGTCCATGCCCTCTTCGAACAGCTCAACTTCAGCCGGCCGGAGCCGCGGCGACTGATTCCTTCTTTATATTATCAGTATCCACTGTCACCGCAGTTGCCATTGGATACTCTTTCCGATATCCTGGTAAAATTAGTTGAAACCACCCTCTCCGTTCCTCTGCGCCATTCCCGGGGCAAGCTGACTCTCAATCAGTTAGATGATGCCCAAACACTTAAGGAACTCCAGTTCTGTTTTCCCATCGCCGATTTCGACTCGCGGGCGTTGAATACTCTTTTGAAATTCCCTATTGGGGAAATCACGGTCGATTCGCTGACCGGATTTATCCAGGGTTATATCGACCTGGTTTTTGAATGGCAGGGCCGCTATTTTGTACTCGACTGGAAAACCAACAATCTGGGAACCCAGACGGGAAACTATACTCCTGACAAGCTTCATGCCGCTATGGACCGCTCAGGATACTACCTGCAGGGTTATCTCTATACCCTGGCGCTTCATCAGCACTTATCACATACCCTGGCCGATTATCAACCCCATCGCCACCTGGGCGGGATCTATTACCTGTTTTTACGCGGCATCGAAAAGGATAAAGAGAACGGTATCTTCTATTATCAAATCGAACCCGATGATTTGATAACATGCTCCCAGCGTTATATACATTCATCTAATTTATTAATCTCGAATTGAAAACTGAGTTTAATGCCGAAAATTTTGAAAAAAACTCTTGCCAAAAGGCTAAAAAAACCTATATTATCTTACTCTTTTAAATGATTGCGCGCAACTAGGCGAAGCCTCTCAGAATTGTAAACTGCCTACTTGATGTCGAATTTCGCGCGCCTGTACTCAAGATTTCCCGTTTGCTCCAAAGATAAAATGAAAACTAACTAAGGATGCCATTTGAAAAAAGTTTTCCTTCCTTTCCTCATAATTATATTAGCAGGAGTTACGCGTATGGCGCTGCCACTTTCCGATTCCATCTCATTATCATCTACCGCTGCTTTAAACGATTCATTAGCCACGATTGCGCAACAATACGGCGTACTGGGAATGAATGTGCTGGTTGTTACTCCTGATTCGATCCGTTACTCGTACAATTACGGAATCTCTAACACCGAAAAATCGACTCCTGTTACCGATACGACTTTTTTCCGCATTGCCTCTATTTCTAAATCATTTGTTGCATCAGGAATTATGTTGCTTCTGCAGAAGGGATTACTTGATTTGGATCAGGACATTAATCTGTACCTTGGTTATTCCCTGCGCAACCCATCTTTCCCCGAGACACCCCTTACAATCCGTCAATTATTGACCCATACTTCCAGTCTCAGCGACGGCCCGAATTATGAAAAATTTCTCATGCTTTCATACAGTGATTCTATCTACCCCATAACGAGTTATATACTTCCAGACGGTTCGTACTATAATGACGGCGATTGCTGGCAAGAGGCTGAACCCGGAACGACTTTTGAATATTGCAACTTAGCGTTTGGCATATTGGGAACCATCATAGAAAAAGTCAGCCATCAGCGTTTTGATCAGTACATGGTCAATCAGATTTTAAAACCCCTGGGGATGCAAGCCAGTTTCAATATACAGGATATAGCGGATTTGAATCATCTGGCTACAATTTACCGGTATATTGACGGCCAATGGGTTCCACAAAAAGACGATTATAATGGGAATGAACCGCAACTTGCCGATTTAAGCCATTATGAACTCGGTACCAACGGTTTAATTTTTAGTCCCCAGGGTGGGTTACGCTGCCATATCCTGGATATGGCTAGATTTTTGCAGCTTTTTCTTGACACCGACCATGTTGAGTCATTCTCGCCCTTTAAAACCGAAACCATTAGCCAAATGATGGCGAAAAACTGGTCTGGCGAAAGCCATGAAGGACTATATAAAGCCAAAGCGCTCGGTTTGCATATTACGGAAGATCTGATACCCGGTGTTCCCCTCATCGGACATTCAGGCTCGGCTTATGGCCTGCATAGTGATATGTACGCAGATTTGGACAATCACCGCTTTGGAATTATATTCATGACCAATGGACTGCAACGGGACCTAAAAGGCGAACGCGTATTCAATGCGATTGAAGAGGATGTTTTTCGTGCCGTTTACCAAATTTTAATCAATGCGAAAGGAAACTTCTAATGCTACGTTTCATTTTAATTTCTTTGTTGGCAATTTCTCTAATTTTATCAGCTTGTAAGAAAGGAGCTGAGAATCCGGCCGACAATACGATGATAGAAGATACCACAAAGGAAAAAGTCGCCAAAGTGGGTAACAAATATATGTACAAGGAAGACTTATATGTTCTGATCGATCGGTATATCGATCAAACTCAGCAACCGCCTGTATCAGATTCCCTGCGGGAAATCATCCGCCAACAACTTTTTTCCATGACCAAGGAACAGGAAATCAATAAAGAGCTTTTATTCCAAAGCGCAACTCAGGAAGATTTCAATACCGTCAGCGACTCTGTTTTAAATTTAAATATCAATCATACGATCAGCCAATTCCCCGACAGTCAGACTTTTTTCGCCCGACTAAAGGAATTTGGAGCGACCTTTGATGAATATGTCGCTGACGTAAAGGAGACGCTCCTTGTCCAAGCGATTCTCAACCGAATTACAAACGAAGTGGATAGTCTGCCTGAAGACAGTCTGCGTACATATTATACAGAACATCAAGAAGAATATACGAGTCCCGGCAAAGTCCATGCCCGTCACATTTTGATTAAAACAGAAGAAAGCGATAATCAAACTACGCGAGATAAAAAACGCAAACAAGCGGAAAACCTGTTGAAACGTTTAAAATCCGGCGCCGAATTTGGAACTCTGGCAAAAGAACATTCCGATTGTCCCTCTAAAAACAATGGAGGCGACTTGGGTTTCTTCTCCAAAGGGGAAATGGCTCCCCAATTCGAACAAGCCGCTTTTGCCCTCAACCCTGGCCAGACGAGCAATGTCGTCGAAACCAGTTTCGGCTACCATATTATCCGGATAGATGAAAAAGCAGAAGCTGGAGTGATGCCTTTCGATTCAGTCAAAATGAGTATTATCAATCATTTTAAAGATCAATATGTTATGAATTGGCTGGAAAAACAAAAAAGTATTATTAAAGTAGAGGATTTCACGACGCCGAGCGCGCCTCAGGAATAATCCCGTTTTTAAACAACAAATAAAAAAGCGCCCGTTCCAAGGAACGGGCGCTTTTTTTTTATTGCATCATCAAAATCCGTTGGATATGGCGAACCGATCCGGCAGATACCCGCACCAGATAGATTCCCGAGGATGCCATATTACCGGTCCGGTCCCGGCCATCCCATATCCATTTAAATTGAGGTTGACCAATTTGAAGAGAAGTTTGTACTAATTTTCGGCCCAACATATCAAATATTTCAATTGTAATTATCTCATTAGCTTTAGCGCCCGCAAATACCCCACGAAGCGAAATCCGATTATTGAAAGGATTCGGGTAGAGCAAACATTCAAGCTCCTTATTCATTACTGATGCGTCCGTTCCATACTCCCCTACATCCACCATCACTCGGCGCGCTAATTTGGGTTCTTTTAATATAAGAGAGGAAGTTGAAGTGGAGCTTTGAGCTTGTGATTCGACTTCCCACCCCCATAAGGTATAAAGCTCCTCACGATTCTTACGCAGTTCCGGTAGTATCATGAGTTGCTGTAAATCCCAGCGAATCGTACGCCATCCCCAAAAATCAAGAGTTGTCCAGTCACTGTGGATATATTGACTGGAATCAGAAATATTAGAGATCGGGGCTAAAATGAACCGCAACCGGTCGGAACTGCTATCAGCCATAATTGGCCATAATAAATCATAATCCAAGACGAAACCCTCATCTGGAGGGGTTGACCGCCAATAGCTGGCCCGGCCAGCGGCTAATTCATCCCAGCGATAGGTTAAAATCATGGCCCGGCCAATCGTATCTCCCGGAATATACAGAGAATCTCTCAATTCTAAATTTATCTGATCAGTATCCAATCCCGATGAAAACCCGGGGACGATACTCCATTCGAGCTGCATCAATGAATCCAACACCATGGGATCGCTGTAAGACACAGATTGAGTGGTATAGTAATATTTTAAAACGCCTGAATTTGAATTTCCGTAAAGATCCCTGAATCCCCCTTTTATAGTAATATAGTATTGAGTAGCGGGTTGGAGCGCATTGTCGGCGCTAATAAAAAAAGCGCTGCGGTTTTTCAATGTCCGGGAATAGATTCGCCGGTCCAATACCGTTTTCCCGCCATTAGCATTAACAACATAAAATGGAAACGGGTTGTAGGGAATTCCCGTTAACGTATCAATCTTCTCATCAAACAGAACCATAACCGGCAAGAGTGATGATGCATCGCTCTGATCGACAGCGGGATAAATCTGCACGATTTCAGGGGCGGTTTGATCATCGGGCCGGGTTTGAAAGTAAAACGAAACGGTATCTCCCATCATTCCATCCTGATCCTGGTCAAGATATTTCATATTCAAGTCCCTGGCAATCTCTCCATTGATCCGCACCTCATACCGTGTATTATACTCCAGATTTTCAGCAATAATAGTCAAATAATATTTTTGCGATGACCAGCGAAACGAAAGATTACCGGCATTGGGGAATAGTTCGATCGCGCCTTCCGTATCAGAATGCATCGCATTGGTGAATTTAAGGACGATTGAATCCTCAACACTGAGACGATCCAAATACAATGAACTTGGCCAAACGAGCGACACCAGCGGCGGAACCTGTTGATTAATTGTAAAATTCTTTTCAGTAACATCATCTGCTACAACATTAATTGAGCTGGTCTGAACTGAAATATAGGGCGAAGAGACTTTCAGCTCTGCGGGGCCAGCCGGGAAATTCTCAAAAAAGAAAAAACCGTTTTTGACCATCTCGATAGTTCCTACCACTGATTGCCACCAGCCGTTATCCGCATCAGTAATATCCAGATTTTCCGTATCAGTCTGATAAGTCATTGTATCCTGCCCATTCATCAGAGAGATGCTGGTAAATGGGATGCCATTCCCCTGGCTGTCTTTTAATTGACCGAATACAGTGCTGCTCGTGGGTCGGGGAATATCGTAGTAATCGAGAAAACTGAAAAACAGGGATTTCGCTTCCAATTGCAAGTAACGTAAATTATCCAGACGCATAATTTCCGGTTTGTAATCCCAAAAAGAAGCCTCAGAAAGAACCCCGGGAACGGTCAGTGGTGATAGCACCCCCAGATTATAACCCAGAGCGTCATAGTCTTTCCATACGTACGCCGCTGTTGTATAAAGCGCTTTTTGCAGAAGCGTCGACTCAATTTGCGATAAACGCTGATTTTCGGCTAAATGCGAAGCGGAATAATTTTTACTGTATATTACAACACTATAATTAGCCGTTCCCAGATAGGCATTATGGTGGAGGGATTGAAAAAAATCGGCATTGAAACTATTAGCCATCCCCGCCCGGGATGAAAGGCTAAAGCTGCCAATAGTATCGTTATGGGTTAGAATCACTTCCGCTCCATAGGCTTCAAGATAGGATTTCAAAAAACGGGCGACCCGCAAATTAATACGAGTTTCAAACGGCTTATCCTGAGGATAGCTGTCATGCCCCGGATCCAGGCAAAAACGAAAACCTGTCAAATCCTGCGCTAACATATTACCAAACATTAAAATAAATAAAATGATCATTACCATTGTCAATCGCATAGCGCTGCCTTTCTAATTTTGAATATCGATCAAATAAATCTGCTGCGTATTTAAATCTTCAAAAACGATTTGGGTTCCGGAAGGCGACCATGCCGGGTTTCCCGGAATATAATCATTGAGTTTTGATAAAATTTCTAATTTAGCATTGCGCGTATCATAAATACACAATTCCCCTGAAAGATATCGATGGCCGTCATCCTGTGTTTTGACCATGACGATATAGTTACCGTCGGGCGACCAGGCTGGCATTTCGTAATTGCCCGAAAAAATTTCCTGTTGGCTATCAAGCTGACTGATTACCATTCCCTTGCCTAACTCCTGCCAAACAATAAATTTCTCCTGAGGCGGCAATTGCAGATTAAGAATTACCCGCTCTTCGGCCACGACACAACGGTCGATCTTCTTTTTACGAATTAGAAAACCTTTACCATGGTAATCAAGACAGCTTGCCGGCATTTCCAGTGTTTTATTTAATCCCGGCCGATCTGGCAATGATAATGTTTTCAAATCATCCTGGTCGATAAATCCCAATTCCATGGATGATAACCATACTGGTGGCGACACATCCCGAAGATTTTCCGAAAGGCGCGAATAATTTTTTTGATTGTTTAAATCGTATAGACCGAAATAAAAAAAACGACGGTGGCCGATATACTCCTGGCCCCTGTAAATGATCGAATGAGCATCTACCGACCAACGATGCCCATATCCAGCGCCCGCATCGTCCACGGCCCGATGCCAATTTTTTAACCGGAAATCATAAATATAAATACCGTCATATCCCGGGCCCGACGCGCTGAGATATTGGCCGTCTGGGGAAAACTCAGGATCCATCAATCGTAAATCCAACGAAAGTGGACCTTCAATCTGCTTTATTTCCCAGCCCATTATCATCCGGGTAAATAAAAAAAAGATCAAACAAAACTTTACCAAACATTGCATGATTTTCTCCTTTTTTATGGGTTGATAAAACCTAATCATCGAGTTTTGATTCCATACGATTATCATCTTTATTATAAAAATTTATGACTCTTTTGTCAACCCTAAATTTTAACATTGGAACATTACTCCTTTTTGGCTATATTTTTAAGAAGTGAGTAAAATCTAACCAGACAACCAAAAAAAAATTTATGAATTTAAACATATTAGTTGACATTTACTACTTTTTTTGTTAACTTTCAGTAAATTTTGCATTAAGGTTTGGTTAGGAAACCGCTTATTCTTTAGTTGCGAGTTAAATAAACTTTAAATTTAATTGCGAAAGAATTCCAATTTCAAACCAGACCCACAAGCCAACGGACGAGTTATTAATCGAACCTGTAACCAATTTTTAAAATATTCAAAAGCGCAAAGTATAGTACAATAATGATTTTGAAAGGAAAAAGATGAATCTCTATTACATTTTAGAGCTTTTCGGCGGTTTAGCGATGTTTCTCATCGGTATGAAACGTATGAATGATGGATTGCAAAAAGTAGCCGGACATCGGATGAAACAGATTTTAAAGACGATTACTGATACACCTTTAAAAGGGATTGCCGCCGGTACCATTGTTACCTCAATTATCCAAAGCAGCAGCGCCACTACGGTGATGATCGTTGGATTGGTGAATGCGGGGATCATTACTTTATCCCAATCAATCGGTGTTATTATGGGAGCAAACATCGGAACAACCGTAACCGCTCAGCTCATTGCCTTTAAAATATCAAAATATGCCTGGTTTTTTATCATTTTGGGCGCCATCAGCATCTTTAACCGCCGTAAAAGCATAGCGGAAAACTGGGGTTTGATTATTTTTGGTTTTGGATTGATCTTTATTGGCCTGAATACTATGACCGATGCGCTAAAACCATTACAAAATTCCCCGGCTGCCAAGGAAATCCTGGTCGCTCTCAGTTCCAACCCGCTGACCGGAATTCTGACGGGAACAATTTTTACAATCCTGATACAAAGTTCGTCAGCATCGATTGGGGTCGTCATTGCTCTTGCCAGTAACGGGCTAATACCTTTTGAAGGAGCGCTTTACCTCGTTTACGGAGATAATATCGGAACCACTATTACCGCATGGCTGGCCGGTATCGCCGCCCAAAAAACAACCCGTCGGGTATGCGTGGTGCACAGTATGTTCAATATTTTCGGAACGATTATCTTTGGTGTGCTGACCTGGTTGCATTTCTATCCATGGCTGATTGACTATTTGACCCCCGGCATCATCAATGAGGCAACCATTGCCCGACATATCGCCAACTCTCACACATTCTTCAACATTTTCAACACGTTTATTTCAATACCTCTTATCCCTTTCTACGAAAAGATTGCTCTTAAACTCATTAAAGGAGAAGGAATAGAGATTTCCCGTATCGGCGAACCTAAATTTATTAACCGGCAATTGCTGCAAAATCCCGAAATGGCGATCGATCAGACCATACGTGAACTCGGTGAGATGTTAAAATTATCGGAGATGGCGATCAATTCGTCAATCGATGGTTTTTTGAATAAAGATTACAAGCAATTTGAAAGAGTTGAAAAACTTGAAAACGCCATCGATCATATGCAAAAAGAGATCACGCTATTTTTAATTGAACTGAGTGAGCACGAACTCAGTGATGATAATTTCCATAAAATTCCTTCGCTGTTGCATTCAGTAAATGATATTGAGCGGTTGGGGGACCATGCCATTAATTTAAATGAAATCTTCCAGCAAATGATGAGAAAAAACAAAACCATGAAGAATCCGCCCTTTATCGAAGAGATTAAAAATTCTCATATAAAGATTATGCAGATGATCAAATTTGTCAATAATTTTCTTGAAACTTCAAACCTGAACGATAGCTATAAGGTCATTGAACTGGAAGGCCAAATCAACCAGAACCAGCAGGATTTACGGGATCGCGCAGTAGAAATGATTCAAAGCGGTCAGTGTGACGCGCATTCCGGCCTGAATATTATCGATTTTATTGACAATATAGAAAAAATCGGTGATCACTTGAAGAATATCGTAAAGGCGGCATCGAAAAACTTTATTTACCGCGGCGTCACCAAAGGCCGGTTAGAAACCCTCTCGATTTAAAGGTAGTTGGATTGTCACTTCCGTTCCCTGATTGAGTTCACTTTTGATATCGATCTTGCCCTGATGCATGAGAACGATATGCTTGACGATCGACAATCCCAATCCCGTTCCACCCAATTGTCGTGACCTCGAAGGATCAACCACATAAAAACGTTCAAAGATACGATCAAGATGCTGGGGAGCGATACCAATCCCTGTATCACGAATACAAAAAATGAGCGCCTGGGGTTCATCACTTTTGCGCAACCTTATTTCAATAAATCCTGACTCGCTGAATTTAATGGCGTTATCCAACAAATTTATTATCATCTGTTCCAGCAAAACCGGATCTCCCTCAAATTGGTCCAATCCGGATTCATTCACAAAACGCAATTCCAGATTTTTTTCCAGGCACCGTTTCTCAAACAATTTCAACACTAAATGAAACCAGGAAGCAATTTCAATCGTTTGATACAATATTTTCTTTTTGCGGTCTTCCAAAGAAGAAAGAATCAACAAATCATTGACGATATTCGTCAAACGATGCGTATGGCGATCAATGATATCAATATACTGCTTATTTTCGCCTTCCAGAGATTCCGTAAGAGTTTCTACATAACCCTGAATAGCTGTCAGCGGCGTCCGCAATTCATGGGATACATTGGCGACAAAACTTTTCTTCAATTCATCATATTGCCGGATTGTAGAAATATTGATAAACGTAATAACGATTTCATTATTCTGTTGAATTAAAGCCCCAGAACAATAAAACACAAAATGTTCGCGCGTCATTTCACAATTAGTATGATCCAATTCGGGGCCAATCCGTTTGATTAAACTATCCAGATTCAGGTCATGAATAACTTCCCAATAGAATTTTCCCACCGGAGAGTTGCTGAAATTGAACATTTTTATAAGGGGAGGATTAACCATCGATATTTTGCTTTTTTTATCGATGACCATGATCCCTTCCTGTATTTGCGAAAGAATTAGATTAAGCTGATCTTTCTGATGGGCGTATTGATTGACTAGTTTTTGAATAGTTGCTACCATCATGTTAAAATTCGTTGCCAGTTCACGAGTCTCATCCTGATTATTCAACAAAAGGCGGATATCGAGATCACCAGCGCTGACCCGACGAAAACTCTGCACGACCTGTTTCAACGGCCGGGTGATATGACGCGCCAGATAAGCGGAAACAATCAGTGAAAAAATAAGCAATATCAACGTCAGGATAATTATATTCCGCTTCAACCGTTTCAATAAACTGTCAATCTGAGTGGAAAAGACACTAACTCGCAGGATAACGCGGGGAGATCCCGATTGCTGAATCGTTAAGGCAACATACAGCATCTCTTCCTGTGTCGTCCGACTATAGCGATAAGACGATCCCATACTATCATGCAAGGCTTTTAAAATCTCGATACGGTCATTATGCAACTCCATCTGCTGGGCGTCCACTTTTGAATCAAATAAGACATGACCGAATTCTTCGATGAGCGTAATTCTAAATTGCAACGAATCGCTTTGTGTTTTCAGGTAATTGAAAACCAGGCTCGAATCATTTGCAAGACCGAGTTGTTCAATTTGGTATCGTAACATTTTAGCCTGTTTAACCATTTGATTTCGATAAATCGATCGTGTCTGGTCCTCAATTAGTGTTAGCGAAAAATAGACTAAAAACGAACTGAACAGCAGAATCACAACAAAAAAACCAAGAAAAATCTTTGAAAAAAATGAAATTCTCATTCATCCACCTTATACCCGATTCCGCGGACATTTTTGATATATGCCCCGGCAATCAAACCTAATTTATCCCGTAAATTCCGAATATGAACGTCAATCGTCCGGTCAATCACAATCTTATCATCCCCCCAGAGGTGGTCCAAAATCTGATCCCGACTGAAAACCCGTCCTTTTTTCCCGGCAAGAAGCGCTAATATCTTGAATTCGGTCGAGGTTAATTCAATTTTCTGGCCCTGATTTGTGACTTCATAGCGTTCCGTATGGATCACAATAGAATTCCCCAGCGTGATTATAGGACTGGGGCTCTCAATGGTATGCCGTCGTAAAATCGCCTTGACACGCGCAAGCAATTCCTTGGGAGAAAATGGTTTGGTCACATAATCATCCGCCCCCAGCTCCAAACCCAATATTTTATCCACTTCTTCGCCCTTAGCGGATAAAATGATAATGGGAATTGAAGAAAAACGAGATTCCTTTTTCAAGCTCTTACATAATTCCAGTCCATCGCCATCCGGCAACATCAGATCCAAAATAATCAGGTCCGGTTGCTGCAATTGGATAAATTCCCTAAACCCTTTAATCGCCTGAAACTGTTTAACCTTATAATTTGCCCTCGTCAAATGAAGCCCGATCAGATTTAAAATATCCAGCTCGTCATCAACAACGACTACCAGTTTATCCATCAAATAAATCCTTATGATTTTCAAAGACTTTTTCAAAAATCGCGACAATATCCATCATATCAGACTCACTTCCAAGAAAAAGGGATTGAGGAATCCAAATTGCCTCGTCACGACACGCTTTTTCACTATGAGGTAACCGGATCGAACTATAGTCTCTCACAACATTGCTATGTTTGCATTCAAACGGGCAATTTTTTGGGAAAAAATGGGATTCCGAAAAAACAGGCTGTTCATATAAAGGGAGTGAATATCCCCCATGGGTCATCAATCCTTCAGCCTTCAGGGCATCAATCATGCGTGACTTGGGAATACCGCCGGCTTCTTCTTGAAAATAACGAACGATGTAGATGTGGATTGAACTCTGATAATCATCATTTGCGCTAATAGGACGGAAACATGGCAACGACTGCAATTTTTGATCAAGGAACCGCGCGTTTTTCTGCCGGATTGTTTTTTGATGATCATAGTCTTCCAATTGGGCGCGCAAAACTGCGGATTGAAATTCTGTTAATCGCTGGTTCCCAGCCGGTAAATAATGAGCGTACCATAACCCGTCTTTTTTTCGGCCACAATTGACCCAGGAAGCAATCCTCCCGGCCAGGTTTTCATCATTCGTCAAGATGATTCCACCTTCACCCGATGTAATATTCTTGGATGATTGAAAACTAAAGGTACCACACTGCCCAATCGCGCCGACTTTACGATTTTTATAGACGGATCCCCAAGCCTGGGCGGCATCTTCAACGATAACCAATCCATGTTTTTGAGCAAGGTTTTCCAGCGCATCCATATCCGCCGGACGCCCTCCAATATGCACCGGCATTATTGCCCGGGTGCGTTCACTGATCAATGACTCAACCGACTCTATATCGATCGTATATGTTTCAGGGTCCATATCGGCGAAAACAGGAATTGCGCGGCATCCCAACACCGCAACCGCGCTGGCGATAAAACTATAAGCAGGCAAAATGACCTCATCCCCCGGACCGATCTCTAATGCATTGAGCGCAATTTGCAACGCGATCGTACCATTGCTGCAAGCGATCCCAAAACGGGCATCCTGATAAGCCGCAAATTCAGTCTCAAACTGCCGGGTTTCGCTCCCATGCAAACTCCCCCATTTTTTACTATGCAAAACCCGCAATAATGCGGTTTCCATCTTGTCCATATCCACTTCCGGCCAACCCATAAAAGGCCGAGTACGGATCGCAGAGCCACCCAGCAAGGCAAGTTTCGACATATTATCTCCTTTTGTGTAGTAATACTTATTATTCAATCCCATCATTCGGTCAATCAATCCTGAGCGCTCGAACATACTCCAAATCCGGAAGACTTACTCTCCATTCATGTTACCATTATGAACGTCACGGGTGATTTCACAGATAATAATTGACTCAATCGCCCCGTGATTGAATTCCCCTCAAATAATAGATTAAAATCCAATAGATACGCTTAATTAATAATAAAAATTTCTATTATTGTCAAGTTAAAATTTGGTTAATTTTTATCTCTTACGACTATTCTAACTCTTTGGAACAATTCGCAACTTCGACAGTTTAATTTTTTGCGGAATGCGGGGTTGTAGATTATTTGAGCCTAAATGAATTAAATGATTGGGATTGCGTTCTAACTATAATTGATTGAACCCATTTGAAGTCCAAAAAAAAATGAGGCGCAAAATGATTGACGAATGGAGACTCGAAAGCTTCTCAATGGTGGAAAAACAAATCCTGAGCCGGGGAATTAAAGACTCCAGGGTGTTGGAGGCCATGCGCAACACACCCCGGCATCTCTTTGTAGGGGATGAACTACGGGACATGGCCTACAACGATTGTCCACTCCCCTTCCTCGAAGGACAGACTGTTTCCCAGCCCTATATGGTAGCTTATATGACCGAAAAGCTCGAATTCAAGGGATGCGAATCGGTATTGGAAATTGGTACAGGCTCGGGGTATCAGACAGCTATATTAGCACAACTGGCGCGGGAAGTTTATACCATCGAGCGCATCGAATCGCTGAGCCTGGCTGCCCAAAAAAATTTAGCCCGCCAGGAATTAGCTAATATTCATTTTCATATCGGAGATGGCACCTTAGGGTGGCGCGATTTTGCCCCCTATGATCGTATTATCATCACCGCAGCCGCCCCGACGATTCCAGAAATTTTACGAGGCCAAATGAATATGGAGGATAGCATTATGGCCGTTCCTGTGGGATCAAAAAGTTATCAGGTCCTGACCCTTATCAGAATGCATAAGCAATGCGTTGATATCCAAGTGGATATCCCCTGCATTTTTGTCCCTCTGATTGGCAAAGAGGGTTATTGAGGTAAAATTACCATATTGTTTCGATGAATCACTTCCGGGTAAGCCTCATAGCCTAAAACCTGTTCGATTTCATTGGATTGTAAGCCTTTAATACGTTCGATCTCAAAAGAACTGTAATTGACAATACCTTTAGCGATCGGTCGGTGCTGCGCATCCATCACTTTTACCACATCTCCCTTTTGAAAAGTACCGGAAATAGTTGTAATACCGGAGGAAAGAAGACTTCTCCCATTTTCGCGTAGAGCATTTACCGCTCCCAAATCAACATAGATACGTTTACCTCTGGCCGAACTATTAGCCATCAGCCATTTTTCCCAAGCGCTGAATCCGGTATCGACAGCCGCAATAAAAGTTCCTGCTGCCTTTCCATCGGCAATCCGATAGAGAGTACCCATATCCTTACCCTGGCAAATAATTGCGGCGATACCTGCCTGTGCGACTAATTCCGCTGCATTGAGTTTCGATGCCATGCCTCCCGAACCGACAGTCGATTTTCCTTGAGCTAAGGCGCTTAATTCTTTAATCTGAGTCAGGTCGATCGTATCTAAAAAGCGGGCTTGGGGATTGATGGCCGGATTTTGAGTATAAACTCCATCGACGGTCGTTAAAAAAATAATCAACTGTGCCTGGATATGAATCGCTGTTAATGCAGATAATTGGTCATTGTCTCCATAGCGCAACTCCTCAATAGCCACCGAATCATTTTCATTGATAATCGGTACAACCCGATTAGCGAGCAATTCCTCAAGAGTATAACGCAAGTTCAAAGACTGCCGACGATGTTCGAAGCTTTCACGCGTCAACAGGACCTGACCGGTTTGGATGCGATGGCTCCAGAAATGCTCATGATACAATTGCATCAATTTAGTTTGACCGATAGCGGCCAATGCTTGTTTTTTAACAATTTCATGCGGTTTTTCCTTTAAATCAGTCATGCGCATACCCGTGCTGACGGCCCCGGAAGTCACTAAAATCAGTTCCTTGCCAAGGTTAACGTAATGCGCCATAGCCCCGATCAAATCCGCGAACATCGTATAATCCTCGGTAGCAAGCGCTTGATCCAAAACAGCGCTGCCGATTTTTATTACAATGCGCCGGGCGTGCTGGAATATCGGCATATCAGACATAGGAACCTACTTTCGGTATATTTTTGAACCCGGGGGAACTGATTCGATGATCCAATTATTACCGCCAACGATCGCGCCCTTGCCGATGACGGTTTTTCCACCCAATATCGTCGTGTTGGCATAAATAATTACATCGTCTTCAATATCGGGATGCCGTTTATTGCCTTTGATAGGATGCCCACTATCATCCAGTGGGAAGGAAAGGGCGCCCAGGGTTACTCCTTGATAAATTTTGACATTTCGGCCGATCCGACACGTTTCGCCAATCACCACACCGGTTCCATGGTCAATGAAAAAACGAGCCTGAATCGTAGCGCCTGGATGGATGTCGATCCCCGTACGAGAATGGGACCGTTCCGACATAATCCGGGGGATAATCGGCACATCAAGTTCATAGAGAAGATGCGCCAGGCGGTGAGTGGCTATCGCTTCGATGCAAGGATAACTAAGAATAATTTCATCATAGGAACGCGCTGCCGGATCGCCATCGTAGGCAGCCTGGATATCCTCCATCAATATAGCTCGAATGGACGGCAAAGATTCGATCAAATGTTCGAGCGCTTCATCCGCCCGATCTTCGCACCGGCAATTTTCACACTTCTGCAGGTAGCACCGATGTTTAAATACTTCCCGGATATATTTTCCCAAGCGAAAACCAATGTGGCGCAATTGATCATTCAAATAAAAATTAAGTTCATCCCTGGAAACTGATTCCCGACTATAAGCATTGGGAAATAAAATGCCCAACAAATCATCTAAAATATCATAAATCACATGGCGGCTGCTTAAATTGATCTCCTCAATGGAATGAGGATTCGATTGTTTATTAATATCCATTTCGAGCTTTTGAACAATCCCGGGTAGCCGTTCGTTCATCCAATCGTGTATGCGTTGCACAGAGCCTCCTTTTCAGGTGTTAAACTGTATAAATTATATCAAAGTCAGGAAAAAATCAATATCTTTTTTGGAACTTTTTCCAGTAATATCAGTTTATTTTGAAAAGTTTTAACCTAATTCAAAGAGGGTTCAATGAAATTTCATACCTTTTACATTGTATGGATCGTCTTATTCCTGCTTACGGCTTTGACTGCTAAACCGGCAACTGTTAAGAGCCAGTTCAACGATACTACTTACAGCCAATTGTATCCTGAAAAACATCATGCCAAACTGGAACAGATTATTGCTCAGTTTTTAATGAAAAACCATTATAAACGTTTTTTCCTTGATGATTCTCTTTCCTCATTTCTTTATAATGAATATTTACGAAATATGGATTTTAATCGGATTTATTTTCTTAAAAGCGATATTAATGAATTCGATAATGATCGATATCAATTTGACAATGATATTCTGAACGGCAATTTGGATGCCGCCTATTTGATTTTTAATAGATTCCGCGCCCGATTTATCGAACGGATCGATTATGCTCTGAAAGCAATCCAGACCCCCTTTGATTTTACAATCAATGAGACATATACACCCAAGCGGGATAGCCTGCCTTGGGCGGCGTCAGTCGGTGAATTGGACACTATTTGGTACAAGCGGTTGAAAAATGAGGCGTTAAGCTTGAAATTAGCCAATAAGAATAATCAAGGAATTCAGGAAACGCTTGAAAAGCGCTACAAAAATTTAAAAAAGCGTATGATTCAATATGAAACTGAAGAAGTATTCCAGTTGTTTATCAATTCATTTACTGAAAGTATCGATCCACACACGACATATTTTTCACCCAAAAATTCGGAAGATTTCAAAATCAACATGAGTTTATCGTTGGAAGGGATCGGCGCTTCATTGCAAAGCGATAATGATTACACCAAGATCATAGAAATCGTACCTGGGGGTCCGGCGGATAAAAGTGGTCTGCTGCATTCCAACGATCGAATCATCGGAGTTGCCCAGGGAATTGGCGGCGAGATGGTTGATGTTATTGGCTGGCGTCTGGACGATGTGGTACGTTTGATTCGCGGACCCAAAACCACAATTGTGCGCCTTCAGGTATTACGCGCTAAAGATGGTGAAAATTCTCTGCCAGTGACAATCCAACTGGTACGTGATAAAATAAAGCTGGAAGATCGGGCGGCAGCGGCTGACACGCTTTATCTGGATTATGAAGGGGGAAAACACTGTTTCGGAGTGATCGATATTCCTACCTTTTATGCCGATTTTGATAGTAAGCGCAATGGCGATGAAAATTATAAAAGCACGACTAATGATGTAAGACGAATCCTGAAAGAATTTGAAAATTTGAATATTGAAGGTATCATCATCGACCTGCGCCGAAATGGCGGCGGATTCCTAAGCGAAGCCGTCGAACTCTCCGGCCTCTTCATTAGTGATGGTCCGATTGTTCAGGTCCGATATGCCAATGGCGCAATTCGCAGTGAATTTGATACAGATCCCGAACAGGTCTATTCAGGCCGGTTAGCGGTCTTAGTCGATGAAGGCAGCGCCTCCGCTTCGGAAATTTTTGCAGCGGCGATTCAGGATTACCACCGCGGAATTGTTATCGGTAATCAAACCTATGGAAAAGGAACAGTTCAAAATGTAACTGAACTTAACCGCTACCTCGGATCCAACGATAACTATGGACAATTAAAATTTACCAACGCCAAATTTTACCGCATCAATGGCAGCAGTACTCAACATCTTGGCGTCATTCCCGACATCGAATTTCCAACGCGCTACAATCATGATGAAATTGGTGAAAGCTCCAATAAAAGCGCCCTGATCTGGGACCAGATTGAACCGGCCCAGTATGATAACTACAGTCCCAATTTAACCCAGCTCATTCCGTCATTAAGATTCAGACATAATGAAAGAATTCAAACCAATCAGGAATTCAACGACTTTTTAAAAGATATTACCGAGTACCAGGAGAAGAAAAAGCAAACATCGATTTCTCTTTTAGAAAGTAGCCGCCGAGCAGAATTAAAAAAAGATGAAACGTACGGGGACGACGATAGCGAAAGTTATGATGAATCAGAAGAAGATTCAATTGCCCAAAACGATTCAACGGATCAAAATCAACCAAAAAAACTCTATAAATCTGATTTTATGATAAAGGAATGCGGTTTTATCCTGGCCGATTATAAGAAAATCAGTAAATAAAGTTTACCCAATATTTCTTTAGATAAGGATTTATAGAAAGTTTTTTTAAATCATTCAAAAGAAAATTAGTTGAGGAATTCGATTTTGAAAAAAGTAATCATATTCGACAATATATTTCAAATGCATCAACTCAGTCTTGTGCTTGAAACGATGAAAATAGAATTCCGGGTTCATAGCTACCATGACACAGCATATAATGGGATCATCCAGTACCAGAAAGGATGGGGATATCTCGAGGCAAATGAAGAAGACGAACTGATGATCCAACAATTATATCAGGAAGTTATTTCATCGGAAACAGGAGATGATTTTCTTCAGGACGATCAGCAATAAAAAACCGCGCTTATCGATGATAAGCGCGGTATAATCAGAATCAAAAACAAGACTTATTTTTGAAAGACATCAACGCGGTTAGCGACTTCCCAGGTAAAACCCTCACCTTCGCGTCCAAAATGGCCATAAGCCGCTGTTTGACGATAAACAGGGCGATGGAGTTTAAGAGAAGCAATTATACCCCTTGGCGTTAAATCAAAGTTGTCTCTTACTAAACAAGCGATCTCATTATCCGGTTTTTTTCCGGTATCGAATGTATCGACCATGATTGAGACCGGATTCGCTACTCCGATGGCATAAGCCAGTTGAACCTCGCAGACATCAGCCACACCGGACGCAACGATATTCTTAGCTATCCAGCGGGCGGCATAACATGCCGAACGGTCCACTTTGGTGGGATCTTTGCCCGAAAATGCGCCGCCACCATGACGGCCGCTGCCACCATAGGTATCGACGATAATTTTCCGTCCGGTCAACCCGGTATCGCCCATAGGACCCCCTACAACGAAGCGGCCGGTCGGATTGATATGAAAAATCGTTTTATCATCTACCATTGACGGGGGTAAAACAGGTTTAATGATCTTCTCAATAATTTTTGCGCTCAATTCTTCATGAGTTATGTCGGGATCGTGCTGCGATGAAATAACGACTGTATCAATGCGTTTGGGCTTATTATCTTCATATTCCACAGTTACCTGTGATTTACCATCCGGGCGCAGGAATTTCAACCAGTTTTGTTTACGAGCCTCGGTTAAACGCATCGTCAGTTTATGGGCCAGCATGATAGGCAACGGCATGAGTTCCGTGGTTTCCCGGCAAGCAAATCCGAACATCATCCCCTGGTCGCCGGCGCCTTCATGGTCAACTCCCATGGCGATATCAGGCGATTGCGTATCGATGGTGGTCATTACCGCGCAAGTTTTATAATCAAAACCGTAATCGGCATTATCATACCCAATTTCACGAATAACATCCCGGACCACCGCCGGAATATGAACATAGGTCTTCGTCGTAATTTCGCCGCCTACGATAACCAGTCCCGTCGTAACAAAAGTTTCGCACGCAACACGGGCAACGGGATCTTCGGAAATAATCGCATCCAAAATGGCATCAGATATCTGATCGCACATTTTATCCGGATGTCCTTCGGTAACCGATTCCGAAGTAAACAAGTGAGGAAAATATTTCATTTTCTCTCCTCTCGGGTTAATAGTTTATTGCTCAGTGGTTTCATCCTCATCATCAATGACCACGGGAGTAATATCGATGACTTGATCATCTTCATCGAGGTTAATCACTTTTACACCTTTGGTATTGCGACTGGCGGTATTGATTTCCTTGACACTGGTTCGGATTAAAATTCCTTTTTTAGTGATGACCATTAATTGATCATCGTCCCGAATTTCAAGAATGTTAATCACATCGCCACGTTTCGTATCGCTTTTAATATTAATAATCCCTTTACCGCCACGGCTTTGAATTCGATATTCGTCCAGATCGGAACGTTTTCCGTAACCGCCGTTAGTGACCGGCGACAATGTATAATTACCGCGCGTAGCCAGCATGCCGACCACTTCATCCTTAGGAGCCAGATTAATACCCCGAACTCCATGAGCGGTCCGTCCCATTGATCTTACCTGACTTTCGTGGAACCGAATCGATTTCCCTTTACGTGTCGCTAAAATAATCTCCATTTGTCCATTTGTCAGCTTGCATCCGATCAACCGGTCATCTTCATCGACATTAATGGCGCGAATTCCATCCCGCCGAATATTGGCAAAAGCATCCAGAGAGGTTTTTTTAATGACTCCTTTACGCGTAGTCATAAAAATAAACGCATTTTCTTTAAATTCACGAATCGCCATGTAATTAGTCAGATTTTCATCCGGTCCCATATTCAATAAATTGACAATTGCTTTGCCACGAGCAGTTCGCGCGCTTTCGGGTATCTCATAGACATTAAGCGCATAAACGCGACCCAACGTTGTGAAAACCAATAGTTTATCATGCGTGGACGCAGTAAAAATATGCTCTACATAATCATCATCATGGATATTCATACTATTTGCGCCACGCCCTCCCCGTTTCTGCAACCGATAATTATTGACCGTGGTGCGTTTAATATACCCTTTATGCGAAATCGTCACCACGACCTCTTCATCGGCAATTAAATCACGAATTTCATAACTATCCGATTCATCGAAAGTGATCTCTGTTCGGCGAGGATCCTGATAATCTTTCTTTGCCTGTAAAAGTTCATCCTTGATAACCTGCATCTGTAAATGGTAGTTTGCCAGAATCTCGCGCAGTCGGTTAATAACTTTAATTAATTCGAGGTACTCATTCTCAATTTTTTCCTGTTCAAGACTGGTCAAGCGCTGTAAACGCAAATCCAGAATAGCCTGCGCCTGAAGATCTGATAATTGGAAATGGCTCATCAATTGCTGCTTGGCAATTTCCGGATTACGCGACTGCCGGATAATCTGAATGACTTCATCCAGATTGGCTAACGCAATTTTCAATCCTTCCAGGATATGAGCTCGTTTTTCGGCGTTTTCCAGCTCGAAGCGGGTTCGCCGTAGAATAACTTCATGCCGAAATTTTAAAAAATGCTCCAAAATCTCTTTCAGACAGAGAGTTTGGGGAATTTTATTAACCAGCATCAACATAATGGCGCCAAAGGTACATTGCAAATTTGAATGTTTGAAAAGATTATTTAAAACTACCCGCGGCACAGCGTCTTTTTTTAACTCGATAACAATACGAATCCCATCCCGATCAGATTCATCGCGAATATCCGATATTTGTTCGATCTTTTTATCTTTGACTAAATCAGCAATCTGTGTGATCAAATTGGCTTTGTTGACCTGATACGGCAATTCGGTAACAACAATACGGTCCTTGCCCTGTTTGGTTGTCTCGATAAAGGTGCGGGCGCGCATAATAATCCGCCCACGGCCCGTCTCATACATACTCCGTATTCCCTGAGTGCCGACAATCAGACCCCCGGTTGGAAAATCAGGGCCTTTGACGTTTTTCATCAATTCGCTATTCTCAATCTCCGGATACTCAACCAGTTGGATTAAAGCATCAACCACTTCAGCGAGATTATGCGGCGGAATGTTGGTGGACATTCCTACGGCAATTCCTGAACTGCCATTGAGCATAATATTAGGTATCACCGTCGGTAAAATTGAAGGCTCTTTCAGGGTATCATCAAAGTTCGATGTGAAATCGACCGTATTTTTATCTATATCCTGCAGTAACAATTGAGTAATTTTATGTAAACGCGCTTCCGTGTAACGCATTGCCGCCGCAGAATCCCCGTCCACGCTGCCAAAATTGCCCTGCCCGTTGATCAGGGGATACCGCAGGCTGAATTCCTGAACCATACGCACCATCGCATCATACACTGCTGTATCACCATGAGGATGATATTTACCTAAAACCTCACCCACGATGCGCGCTGATTTCTTATAAGGCCGGTTAAAATCAAGCCCCAATTCCTGCATCGCATATAATATCCGTCGATGGACCGGTTTCAACCCGTCTCTGACATCAGGTAAGGCTCGAGCTACTATGACACTCATGGAATAAGCCAAATAAGATTTCTTCATTTCTTCTTCAATATTTACTTCAATAATGCGTTCCTGATTCATTCCAGTAGGCCTTTCTTAATAAATCCATGCTAAGCAGACAAATCACAAGCTAGCATAATATAATATTTTTTTACAAAAAAGTCAAGGCAATAATCGACTTCCACTCCCCCTAAATCATGCTGATTATCCTTAAAAAAAATATACAACATTGACATATTTGAGCCAAATGACAATATATTTTCCTGAAAATTTTATCATTAATCCATATAACTCATTTTATACCATGGTACTTATGATATTGGCACAAAAACTGCATTAATTATTAGTGCCCCATTACCCCATAAACCTCCTAATAACAGCCCTTGGTAGAAGCAATCAAGGGCTGTTTTAGTTTTATCACAGTCAAGCAACCATTCTCGCCAATTTTAAATCTGATAAACGATTAAAAAGTGTACTGGCAATTTTACGGGTTAAAGAAAATTGCTATGCGATGATGTTCGGTAGGGAAATAAAAATTTTTCAGATGATTATCTTTACTTCAGCTTAGAGCAATTCAGGCAAAAAAGCCGATCAGGCTTCTATCAATCCAATCAATTCTTCGGAGTTGAAATAGTTCAGGATTTGCGAAGCGGGAATAATTTCCTGGACCAGTATCAGTTTTTTTTGTTGTAATTCGACGATATGTTCTTCGATCGTATTGCGAGAAATCATCTTATAAACCATGATCGGGCGAGTTTGACCGATGCGATGGGCGCGATCAATGGCTTGCATTTCCACCGCAGGGTTCCACCAGGGATCAATAATAAAAACATAATCCGCTGCCGTTAAATTGAGTCCCAGCCCGCCAGCTTTAAGACTGAGTAAAAAAACCGGGCAATCCGGATCATGTTGAAAACGCTGGACTTGTTCAGCGCGATTCCGGGTGCTGCCGTCAATATAAGCGAAAGGGATATCAAACTGCACAAAATGAGCCCGGATAATTTTTAAAAATTTGACAAAAGCTGAAAAAATCAATATTTTATGTCCTTCTGCGATAATTTCATCCCATTGCCGCGTCATCATTTCAAATTTCCCCGATCCATGCCGGTAATCCTTATAAACCAAACGGGGATGATTAGCGATCTGGCGTAATCTCATCAAGGCCTGAAGAATTTCAAATTTATTTTTTTTAAGTCGATTACGTTGTGATGCATCCTGTAGTATGGAGCGGCTCTGTTGCAGATATTCCCGGTATAGGGCTTCTTGTTCAGGGGTCATATCGACCCGAGTCGTCATAATCTGTTTCGGGGGGAGTTCTGTAGCGACATCCTCTTTTTTCCGCAATAAAATAAAAGGCTTCACTAACCGTTTCAAGGCCTCGCGCGCGCTCTGATCTTCCTGCCGTTCGATTTGCCGGACGAAATGATCACGGAAATAATCCAGCCGTCCCAGCAAACCCGGATTCGTAAATTTAAATAGCGACCAAAGCTCCAGCAGGTTATTCTCAATGGGGGTCCCTGTGAGCGCCAGTCGATGGCGGGCATTTAACTGACAGACTGCCAGGGCAGCAAGACTTGTCGGGTTTTTAATAATTTGAGCCTCATCCAGGATCGCATAGTTAAATTGAATTTTTGAAAAATCCGCGATATCATTTCTTAATATACCATAGGTCGTGATAATCAGATCACAATCCGGCCGTTGAGTGGTGCCCCAGGGGAATATGCGACCCGTTCCATGATAGGAAATGACCCGCAAACTTGGGACAAATTTATTGATTTCCTCCAGCCAATTAAACATCAGGGAAGTCGGAACAATGATTAAACTACTTAATTGATTTCCCTGTTCTTTTTCGTATAATAGAATTGACAGGGCTTGAACTGTTTTCCCGAGGCCCATTTCATCGGCCAGGCATCCACCCAAGCCGTAGTGTCGAAGAAAATGAAGCCATTGATAACCTGCTTGTTGATAAGGTCTTAAAATACCTGAAAAATTTTTTGGCAGCGCTACATGAAAGTTTTCTGTATAATTATTGACCAACTCCCGCATACGTAGATAGGCGGGATCGGATTCAACATAGTCGGCAATTGTACAAATCGCTTCCAACAATTCAAAATGTCCAAAATTAGCGCGATACTTACCTTCTTCGGGCGCTTTCTTTAAAAACCCTAAAATCCCGCTTAATTTTTGCAGCCAATTTTTGGGAATTATCCCCAAACGCCCGTCACTCAGCTTTATATAACGATGATGTTGATCTAAAGCTTGAATTATCGACTCTACTGCGATTGATTCCTCGCCGAATTGAACGTTGAGTTGAAGGTCGAACCAATTAATGCCACTGGTGAGTTGCATTTTAAGTTTCGGTTTAGCGGGATGTATGCGGTAATACTGCAAATCATTCTGGCCATAAATGTCAAATCCCTTTTCATGAAGCCGGGGTAATTCATCGGCGATCCATTCAACGGGATCATGACGTGGAATTAAAAGCCTGTCCTGCGGAACGGCTCCGGTTTCGGCTAATATCGCATAATATTCATCCTCTGCGGCCCGTTTCCTGCGGATAGCAATCATGCGTTCCTCATCCCGATATAATAAAAAATCATTGGAATTATAATAATAGATCCATTGTTCATTATACGAAAATTTCAGCTCAATTCCGATTGTATTTTGATAATTGCTTATAAATACGGCGGGATGCGGGTCAATATCTCCAATCTCTTCTATAGTAAACTCCAAAGGCAGTTTAAGTTTACCGAGAGCATGAAAGATTTCATAATATTTCTGAAAAAAGGCAAGAAAATTCTGGTATGGAACCTCCATTGGGAAATATGTGGTTAAATCCTTTAAAAGATAATGGCTGGTCAGCATTGCCGGCGCGGCGTAAACTTGATCTCCCTGCTCTACAATCACCCATTCGGGATTTAATCCTAAAACTAGAGTATTCTGCCGGGTCAAAGAAATAATCTCTCCCGAATTGTCGAATCTTAATTCAATTACGACAGACAAGACGTTGGTTGGGGAAGAATTAATATGAAAAAAAACCTGGCTGGGGAAAAAATTCTCAAAAAACGTTATATTGACATATTGCTTTGGTTTCTGGCGGTAGTAATCACGGCACCGTTCCAAAATTCGTGAAGTGATCGGTTGGTTATCCAGAGCATATTCCAACCGGTTCCCCTGTAAACCGCCGATACCAGCGCCAACGCCCAGCTCCCGGGGAATAACTAAAAGTTCGATTAAACGCTGCAACGGTTCCGGAAACGCAACTAAATCTTCGAACAAGGAAGCCGGCGGGAAATCAATCAAGCGCCCGGTTGTTCCTGTTTTCAAGTAGAAGGACTTCTGGATATGCAGCATAGCTTGATCAGCGGTTTTCTTAAGTGAAATGAACAACTGGTAATTTCTGGTCGGATCCGAAATATTTTTTGCCGTCTCAGAAATCGCATGATGAAATAAAAAATCACGTTTAAAACGATGATACTGCAAAATTTTAACTGAAATTGTCATATTGGGGAAAAAATATCGCCAATTGATAGCTGGATTGTAACTCAACAAAATTCGCAAAAAAAAAGCAACACGATGGGCGCATTTTTCGTGAAAGCACGTGCAATCAATTTTATCTGGAGTCTGATCCAAATCCCAGTTCAAATACAAATTAATATCATTCTCAATGAGTAACCCTTTGATATATGAATAATGGTGATGATAGATCAGAATCGGTTCAAAATTTAAAATACTGCACGCGCGGGTAGAGGCCGCTTCGTCCAAATCCGCCAAAAATTGGCTGGCCATCGCAGGATTCAACTGGTGGGGAAAATGATCACTAAGGCTCTGGGAATGATCTAAAAGCGCCCGGCAGGCTTTTGTCCATTGGAAAATAGTGAAAATAATGTGCTCGCACACTTCAGTCGATCGAGGGCAACAACTGCAGTAATAACTTAATTTATTATCGCTGAACCAAAAACAACAATAATCATTCAGCTCGGAAAAATCGGTTAACCATCTCAATCCGGCTTTTCCACGGTCATAATAAAGAGTATAAGAGGAGTCCCTATATTTAAAAAAAATCGAAACGAATTCGCTTTCGGGAATATCGAGCAGGGATTGGAGTGTTGATAACTCTAAATCAAATATAGTCATTAATTATATATCTGCTATCCTCCGGATAAAATACGGTCAATTTCTTCCTGACTGATAATTTCGCCGCTACCCGCATTTTCAAATTTTCTGGTCAGTTCGTCAATATCAATTTGAGCGAATCCGTTATTCTTCGATTTTTCCGGATTAGCGGCGCTGGTCTCTACTTCTATTTCTAACGGATTAAGTTCTTCTTCGGACTCATCAACATCGAACGATTGAACTTCAAAATTTTTCAAAGAAGCAAAGACATCATCGCTCAGTGAAATAGTTTCCTCTTCATCTGCAGATGAATCAACCGTGATATTTCTCATCTCGGATTGCAGTTGTTCAAAAACATCCATGGATTGCTGATCCGGTTCGGGAGACTCATCTTCAGCGCTGTCTTGATTTTCCATTTCCGCTTTAAGCCTCTCAAAAAAATCCATATCATCCGGGGCGATAACTTCGGGTTCTTTGGTTGCTTTGACCGTTTTTTTCGGTTCGCTTACCGGAGGGCTAATGGTGGGTTTAGAAACAGGAGGACTGGATTCCATTTCCGCCTTAATTCGCTCAAAAAAATCCAGGTCGTCCGGGGCAACCGTCTCACGGTTACTTGCCGGAGACTTCGCTACCGGAAGCGGGGGTACACTCTTTTTTACTACAGGAGCTGGCTTAGCGGGCAGCGGCTGCGGTTTTGCAATGGGAGCCGGGGCTGGTTTTGGGGCTGGAGCAGCGGCCTGGGCTTTCGATGGCGCAAATAGATCTCCCTTTGCCTGAAACAACTCATCGATCTCTTGCTGTTCATGCGCCCGGCTACTAAAAGAGGCGTTAGCGTCAAACGCTCGGATTTTAATATCATCTTTAACTTCCAGGCCTTCAATATTGAATGCGTTCAAAACATAATTCAATCGATCGATGATAGTCTTGATCAAAGAATGCGCCTTAGCCAGTTCCTGGGATGTAATGTCTTGAAACTGACAAAGGTTCAAAATCTCGAACAGATCATCCAGATTTTCATTGGCATTAATCTCCAATCGGGAAATAATATCCGAAAGGACTTCGTGACTCACCAGTTTATCCGCGGTCATTATGATCAATTCACGTTCAACGGTCTTAATCTTCTCCCGCAATGATTTTTCAATATCCATGCCCTTAACGATTTTTGAAGCTTCCAGAATATTTAGCAACAGCGTTTCAAATTTTGGAATCAGATTATCTTCTTCCTTTTTTGAATTCGCTTTAAGCTTCTTGGCAAAATCGGTAATCTCATTCTGCCTTTCCATAATCAGTTCCGATTTTTCGATAATACCTGTGGCGGCTTTTTCTGTTTCTTTATCGATTTGGTGGAGCTGTAAACGAGTTTCAACGCCTTTTTGGGCTGTTTTTTTAATCTCTTCGGTCACCTTTTCATAATTAACAATATCTTCAGCAATTTTATTCTTAAAGGTTAAGAAGAAATTTTGAATAATATCCCGGCTTTTTTCCGGTAGCGAATCTAAAATAGTGTTCATGCAATCCCCCGGGTTAATTGGTTTCCTTTTCTAAAAATATCGACCTTTAAAAAAGGAAACTTTAACCAAATTAGGAAGATTTTTCCAGGATCAATCGGATTTTTTCATCATTCACTGAAATTTCAGCGGCTGTTAAGGCGGCCTCATCTTCAACTAAATCCGTTGCAAGGACTTCATTTTTTAAATAATCAAGCAGTTTTTCGATAGCCCCGTTCAATTTTTCTGTCGCTTTATAGCGAATCCGGATCCGGTCGCTCACTTCAAATTGATTATCTTTTCGTAAATTTTGTATCTGGTGAACCAATTCACGGATAAGTCCTTCTTCGATCAATTCCTGAGACAAATGTGTATCGAGAACGACAGTCAGAGTTCCCTCATTTTCAATTATCAAGCCTTCTTTTTCCACGCGATTGATAACCAGATCAGCGCCGGTTAATTCTATAGCCTGGCCCTGGATAGTTGTCTGCAATGAATTGCCTTTTAATAAATCACCGATACTCTGAGAACTCAGGTTTTGGATAAAACCGGCCAGGGCTTTCATATTCGCGCCATAGCGGGGGCCCAATTTTTTAAAATCCGCTTTTGCCGAATACATGACCAAAGCGGATTCATTTTCATCGAAAACCAGTTCCCTTACATTTAATTCCTCTTTAATCAGATCGTCTAATTCAGCAAGGATAAAACGTTCCAGCTCATCCGTTGTGATCAGGTGGATATATTTCAAGGATTGACGGATTTTAAGATTATGCTTGGTTCGCAAAGCCCTGCCCATGGAAACAGCGCGCTGCGCCAGTTGCATTTTTTGTTCCAGATGAAAATCCCTTAATTGGGAATTGGTGAGAGGAAAATCACAAAGATGAACGCTTTCCGGCATTTCCTCTGTCCGTAAATTCTGATAGATCATTTCAGCCATAAAGGGGATGAATGGCGCCATTACTTTACTGAGGTTTAGTAAAATATAATATAACGTCGAATAAGCGGATTCTTTATCCCGATCATTTTCCGATTTCCAGAAACGCCGACGGGATCTGCGTATATACCAATTAGTCAGTTGGTCTATAAACGCTAACATGGGCCCGATTGAGCGCTGCAAATCATATTGATCCAGAAAACCCGTCAATTCTTCAAGCAACCGATTCATAGCGGAGATAATCCAGCGATCCAACTGATGGTTGGAAACGGTTAACTGGGCTAGGTCGGGCTGCCAGCGATCGATCCCCGCATAGGTAGCCAGGAATGAATAGGCATTCCAAAGGGGGATTATAACGGTTCGCAGAATCTCCCTGACGCCTTCCTCAGTGAAACGCAGATCTTCGGCCTTGACCACGGGTGAACTCACAAAATATAACCGTAAAGCATCCGCCCCATAAGTTTGAATCAAATATTCAGGGTCAGGATAGTTTTTCAGTCGTTTACTCATTTTTTTGCCGTCTTCAGCCAGTATCAAACCATTAACGATGACATTTTTAAATGCCGGACGACCGAACAAAGCGGAAGACAAGACAATCAGAGTATAGAACCAACCCCGGGTTTGATCAAGTCCTTCAGCAATAAAATCTGCCGGGAAATGCTGTTCAAATTTTTGTTTGTGTTCAAAGGGATAATGATTTTGGGCATAAGGCATTGAACCGGATTCAAACCAGCAGTCAAACACTTCGGGGATGCGGTTCATTGGTTTCTGGCAAGCGGGACAGGGGATGGTCACTTTATCGGCAAAATGTTTATGCAGATCGGTCAGAGTTACCCCGCTTTTGAGTTTCAACTCTTCCACGCTGCCGACCACTAATGTTTCTCCGCATCCGCAACGCCAAATCGGGATAGGAGTTCCCCAATAGCGATTACGGCTAATCGCCCAATCCCGGGCGTTTTCTAACCATTTACCGAAACGCCCTTCTTTCAAGTGGGCAGGCACCCAATTGATTTCCTGATTTGATGTTAACATTTTCGCTTTAATGAGGTCAACCCGGACAAACCAGGTGGATATAGCCCGATAGATCAAAGGGCTATCACAGCGCCAGCAATGCGGATAATTATGGTGAACCTGTTCACGTTTAACTAATTTTCCTTCATCTTTCAGGCGTTTAATAATATGGGGATCGGCATCCTTCACGAATTCCCCATTATATTCCGGCGTTTGCGATGTAAATTTTCCTTCATCATCCACCGGCATAACCACGGGAATGCCGTTTTCGCGGCACACATTAAAATCATCCTCCCCAAAAGCCGGGGCGATATGTACAATTCCGGTACCGTCTTCAGTCGATACAAATTCAGCGCTGACGACACGGAATGCTCCATGTGACCGCCAATCCGCGAAATAGGGGAATAAGGGCTCATATTCCATCCCAACCAGTTGCCCTCCTTGAAATCGTTCGATGATTTCATATTCTTCCACATGCCGATAATATGAGCTCAAACGGTCCTTAGCCATAATATAATACTCATCTTGATCCTTTATCTTAACATATTCGATGGAAGCCCCTACCGCTAATGCCAGATTGGAAGGCAACGTCCAGGGAGTGGTTGTCCAGGCTAAAAAATGAGTGCGCGATTGATTTTTAACAGTGAAACGAACCGTAATTGCGGGATCAGTTACTTCCCGATATCCTTGATTAGTCTCAAAATTTGATAAAGGGGTAGCGCAACGGGGGCAATAGGGCAGAACCTTATAGCCTTCATAGATAAGACCGCGCTGCCAGAGTTCGCTAAAAACCCACCAGATCGATTCCATGTATGCCAAATCCATCGTCTTGTAGTCATGTTTAAAATCGACCCACCGACCCATGCGGCGAACCGTTTTTTCCCATTCCGCTGTATAACGTAAAACGATACTCCGGCACGATTCATTGAAGCGATCAATGCCGTAACTCTCTATTTCACGTTTACCACTTAAATTGAGTTCCTTTTCCATTTCATATTCCACTGGTAATCCATGGCAATCCCATCCGAAACGCCGTTCCACATAATGCCCGCGCATGGTTTGATAGCGTGGGATAATATCCTTTAAAGTACCTGCCAGTAAATGTCCATAATGGGGCAGGCCTGTGGCGAATGGCGGCCCATCATAAAAAACAAACTCTTCCGCATCTTCCCTTAATTTGAGGGATTTTTCAAATATCTGATGCCCTTCCCAAAATTTAAGGATGCCTTCTTCCAATTCGTTAAATGATATTTTATTGTTTGTCTCCTGAAACATATTGACTCCTTCAGCGTTAATCCTGTTTCAAATTTCGGAATGGGTGGTACCCGGCGGTTTGAGTCGGGGCATATTGACGCCAGTCTTCACGATCGCTTTCATTGGGAAATGTAAACAGAATCTGGCGATTAACCGGATCGATATTGACAATTTTCAAATCGATCAAACAACCGGAGCGTAGTTCCTTATTGCTGATATCCGATTGTTCGCTAATATCTTTTTGAGGCAGCAATCCCATCAGATGATCGTCAAAAACAACTACCAGACCATTTTTTACGGGCCGATCTATCTGGCACTGGAGAATCTTACCGCTTGGGTATAATTCTAAAAGTTCGTTCCAATCAAGCTGCTGTTTTTTCTGCATGGACAACAAAGCGCTGGATTTTGCCGGATCAAGAGTTATTCTGAGGACCTTCACGCTCAGCGTATCCCCTGGTTGGTATTCATCACTCAGCTTCGACGAACGGGAAGAAAGAGGACATTCACCGGCAGGCAAAAAAGCGATGACCATCGGCTGCAGTTCCACTAAAATCCCATTATCCAAAATACGGTAAATTTTGCCTTCAAATAAATTATCCCGATTTTTTTCCCATTCTTTCATAAAATTCTGCCAGCGCGAATATCCTTCTTTCAACAAATATTCCTTACGGGAAACAATCAGATTGACCGGTCTCGATTCGTATTCCATAATAATAAAACAGGAGTCCATTCCAACTAATTGATCCGTATTTTCAATACGAGCGATATCTAACTGGGAAAAGGGGCAAAAAGCCGGCTTCCCGGCAATTTGAACGCGCATCCCCCCTTTTACGGTATTTATAAAACGCCCTTTTAACGGAATTTTATTGTCATAAGCTTGCTTTAACATATTATCAGAGCTATTTTTTCGATTTAAAACCTGGCTTAATTCAATGCTCCCATCACCGATTTTGGTTATATAAGCCGTGACACTATCTCCGATTTTCAACGCCTGCGCTTGCTGTTCCGAGTTCAATTCCTTACAGGGTAAAATACCATCGGTTTTTAAACCTAAATCAACGAAAATAAACTCTTCACTTAGATAGATAATTTTACCTTCAATTCGGTCGCCAAGCTGGATTTTGTTCATGTCGTTCACCTTCAATTTCTCTTAAATTAAATAATTACAGAATAGATTAACCATCCCCCTAAAAAAAGAAAAACAATTGCCAAAACTATTTCAATATATTCCAGTTTATTTTTCCATACTATAGCCATTTTATCCGATGTCATGCCCCAATAGGAAAAAAGGAAAATGACAATCAAAGGCACAATAAACAACAGATTATATAAAAACAGCAGCGAGACGGCTCTCATCTGATATGCGGGATGATGCACAACAAACGTAATGGTAGGCAAATAAACTTGTCCCGTGCACGCCAGTTCAAAAATCGACACAAAAAAGCCAATAACGAAAGCGCCGATGATGATATGGCTCGAACGGGATTTTTCCCGGATTACCCGATGGATTCGTTGCTTTATACGATCCGGGAGCTGAAGCGCGATTTCATTCGCCGATCCTTTTTTGACCTTATAATAATTATACATGGAAATAAGCGATAGAACAACAGCTAATAAACCGGTAGCGCCGATAATGATACGGGAGATCAGTGAAAAAATTTGCAAGTAAATCAATATCTTGAGCGTACCCAGTCCGATCAAAAAATAGGTCAAAAACACAGAAAAAGTAAACGTAGTACCCACAATAAGCATATCTCTTTTTTTCCGACCTAAATAACCCAGATAGGAAATAAAAAAAATAATAGTGGTAAAGGCGCAAGGATTGATCCCATCGAAAAGACCGGCTAAAACTATCGCGGCAATCCCGAAGCTTTCAAAACGACGAATCAAATCATCTTCCTGGCTCTCCAGCATCCGCTGCGCTTCCGGCAAACGGTTGGCGGCGCCAATAGACGCGTAATGGGCAAACAAGGCCTGGATGCGTTGATCCCTGGCATCATCTCCCACTAAAGCGCTATCCCCGACAAACAACGCCGGTGTGATCAGATATTGGGAGCTATCCACCTGATAAAGCTTATCAAAAGCCAATAATAAACGAATATTTTCCGGTTCTTTATCATTGAAGCGTTGAATTGTCAATGCCGGGTAGCGTTCGGTTAATAACTCCAAAGTTTGCTCGACCCGTGAGCATTTCTTACATTTTGGATTCGTGAAATAAATCATGTTGATCGGTTTATGGGCTGTTACCGTTTCAGCGGAGGATTCAGCCATGGAAGCGGGTATATCGCCGTTTAATATTTCCAGTAACTGGGAATCGACAATTTCAAACAACCCGGCATCCAGCTTTGTTTGGATTAAACGATAAAGCGAGGGTTCCACTTCTTCCCGGCTACCAAGCACCGTATCGGAAAAAAAAATAATCGGATAATCGCTTTCGGGAAGCTGCCAATAAGTTTCTATCCTCGTCAATCGCTTATAAATATCCGGTTCGTCAACATTCAACCAAAGATATTCCAACCGACCCGAAAAATCTTGATTAACTTGTGGCAAAACACTATCTTTCACAAACTGACAGTTTTCACATTCGGGGCGGTAAAAAAAATATAATTTTAACTTGGGGCCGGCCTGTAATCCCATCGGGATTAGCACCAATAACCAAAACATAATTTTACTGAGCATATTATCTCCTTAATCTAATTCATTATATTCACTTTGGGGAACACAATTACAATCAATGCAGCCTTTAAGGCGCGCTATTCCTGATAGAATCCAAAAAATACGGAGATAACGCCACCTGCCAATAAAATTTTTCTGTCGTACAGGCTCCCTCAAAATAGCAAGCCCCTATAAATAATAACAAAAACCTTTAATTGTCAAGTGATTTTTTTCGATTCAGCTCAGCTTTTTGACAAAAAATCGCTTGACTTTAAAGGGTAAATTTATTAATCTTAGGCTGACCGGGACGTATAGAAAGGAGAAGCATGGTATGTCACCTGAAACTGTCAATGATCCGTATGCAAACAAGTTGGTTGCCACTGATTTTTATTTTCAAAAAACCGTACTGCATGGCCAAATGGTCGTTGTATTACAGGGCGAATTGGATAACAGGGGATTAATGATCATTAAACAGCCATCGCGCGTTGTGCGTCAATATGAAGTCATCGAAATGATTATGACTGATGAAGAAAGTGTTGAATTAGGTGGAATTGTCAATAAAATTGCATATATCGGATTTTTTGAAATGTTAGCTGGTGGCGTTTTACTGGTCGGTGATTCAGTGACGCTTAACGGAGAACCCATCGGACAGATTTGTGGTTTTGATGAAACCCACTATCCTAACCATCTCAATGTTGTTATCCGTCACTTATCCCGCTCTTCAGGAAGAAAACTGGATGCCCAGCTTGGGCATCGGGTCTATTTTAGCGGACGCGCGGTCTGACCTGAAACGAAATGAAATATGTTTGGTTTTTGTAACCCCCTTACTGATAAAACAGAACGAAAGGAGTCGTAATGCATAAGTTTCAGATGTACACGAAACTGCAGAAAGAGAAAGCCGCCATTTATGAAGAACTGAAAAAGGCTGCGGATGAAATCGGTATTCCCGCGGAAAAACGCGGAAAATTTGGTTTGACCGGCGCTATTTCCGGAATGCCTTCCCCCTTGAAAGAACGCATTGAAAAGGTCATGAATGAAGAAGCGAAAAAATGTGTCGGACTCAACTATTATATTGATCAGGTCCGTGAATTAGTCAAAGACGTCTATGGCGACGAATATGATGCCGCCGTTTCCAATACGTGCGAAGGCAGTATGTGGGTTTCCTTTGATTGCCTGTTCACTCCACCGAATTTGGGTCGAGGGGATAATTACCGTACCCGCTACATCACCCCTTACGAGAAACATTTGCATCATCATGGCGCTTATGGGCGTCCTTTCCCTCCCAAATATAAAGACATCCTGGCTGATCGCGGCGTTACCGCCGGCGAACTTGGCTTTTACGGCAAACGCCAAAACAATCTGGATACCGTGATTGTCCCTCTGGCCGGAGCTCAATATCCTGTCCACGGTATCAAATACCATCCGGTGCCCTTTCTGACTGGCGTAAAAGTCGATGAATCCCTGAAAATTTTGGAAGAAAACGCCATGCGTCATCAGGAGATGCTCAGCGGATTTTCATCTCTGGGCTATGACACTCCGGGTTACGGATATGCTGATAAGGATGAAAAAGGCACTCCCCGCCTGATTAAAGGGATTGCCGAATTAGCTAAAAAATTTAACGTACCCTACGTTATCGATAATGCCTGGGGAATACCTTTCATCGGAACCAGCATCAAAGAAACCGGCGCCGATGTGATGTGTTTCAGCCTGGATAAGGCCTCCTGGGCTCCCACAGCTTCGCTGATCCTCGGTACTGAAGAAGCTATGGTGCCGATTCGTCGGGCCTTAGGATTGCATGGCGCCCGTAGCGGTAGCACCAGTTCCTATGGAAAGGCCGCTTACGTTACCATGGACCCGGGCAAAGAAGCCCTCAGTGGCGTTGTTGAAGCGCTCAGAATCATCAAAACCGAACCCCACCTTCTAAAAAAACCCATTGATGATCTCTACGATCTGGTTAAAGAAGAATTCGCAAAAATCGATTCTAAAATCCGCCACCATTTCATCATCAATAAATCATACAATTCAGGGACAGTTGAAATCAACTATGAATCCTCCTGGAACGGCAATCAAAGCGGGATTCCCGTTTTTTCAATTGAAGATATGTATGCCAACTCCAATTTGTTCCAGGACGGTTGCGCCGTTATGGGAATTGTTCCGACAATCGCTTATGATGCCAATATTTTCATCTCCCCCGGACTGGGAACCACCGACGCCCATGGCAATCTGGATAAGCAAACCATGCGTTACGCGTTGCAGGGTTTAGTCCGTTGTATCGAAATCGTCTGCAAGCACGCTGAAATTATCTAATTTCCGTCCTTTTTTAGGGAGAGACTGCCACATAGTCTCTCCCTTTTTTTATAAGCAACAGCGGACCCGGCTACAAAAACCCCTTCCAATTGACCCTGTTTTTAAAGGAGCCTTCGGATGAAGTGGAAATGCTTTTTTATCTTTATCACTTTTTTTACACTGCTGAATGCCACTGAGGAAATTCCTCTGAGCGATCCCATTCAATCCGGAGTAGATCCAACACTGTTGAACCGTATTGATTCCGTTATGATTCAAGCGATAAACGACACTCTTATTCCAGGGGGAGTCGTTCTGGTAGGCCGTTTTAATCATGTTATTTACCGAAAGGCATTCGGCGTCCGCAATCTCTGGATTAAAAACGACAGGATGACAACGGAGACTGTTTTTGATATAGCCTCAATGACCAAGCCAATAGCGACCGCTGCCGCCATCTGGAAGCTGGTTGAAATGGGAAAACTCACCCTGCATGACCCGGTTTCCCTCTACATTCCGGAATTCAGCGATTATACCGATCCCCGGACCCTGCAAAAAACTACAATTCGAATCGAACACCTTCTATTGCATAGCGCTGGACTGCCGCCTTATTTTGTCCTTGAAGCTCTTTCAAAAAAAATCAGACCCATTAATTTTAAAAATCTGATGCATGAAATTGCCACACAAACCAAATTATATGAACCGGGCACGAAATTTGTTTATAGTTGCCTGGGATATATTACATTAGGATTTATAGTGGAAAAAGTTAGCGGGATATCTTTAAATGATTTTACCCAAAAATATATTTACCAGCCCATGGGGTTATCCTCAACGACCTATAATCCCCCAAATGATTGGAAAAACCGGATCGCCCCCACGGAACTCAAAGATGGCCGATTTATATGGGGAACCGTTCATGATCCATTAGCAGACACAATCGGCGGTATTTCCGGCAATGCGGGATTATTCAGCACAGTCGATGATTTAGCGCGCTTCATCATGATGCTGCTGAACGATGGAAGCTTTCAAAACCGGCAAATCTTCAGCCCCTTGACCGTAAAAGCCTATACCAGCCTTTCTCCAGCTTTTTCATCCTTAGGCCGATCTCCCGGATGGGATGTCAGCAGTGATTACAATGCTGAAAAAGGAGATATTTTCGCGGAGACTGGCTTTGGACATACTGGTTTTACCGGCACTTCAATCTGGACCGATAAATCCACGGGAATCTACCTGATTATTCTGACCAATCGGGTACATCCTTACGAACGGCCCAATATTAACCGTCTTAGAGGCCAAATTGCCAATTTAGTTGCGGCAGCGCTGATAAAACCAACTTTGACTGACTAAATGCAGCTTATGAGACTGGAATTAAACCCATGCAATCACTAAAAAAAATTAAGACTGATTTAAAAAACAGAAAGCTTTATGCCAAACACGATCTGGGCCAACATTTTTTACTGGATGAATACACCATCCGCTTAATTGTCACAGCCTTGGATATTCAATCCGATGACACCCTCGTGGAGATAGGTTCCGGCACCGGGCAACTGACTCAATTTATTTGGAATAAAGGGCATCAGTTTACTGCCATTGAAAAAGATCATGCCATGGTCGAATTATTGCTGGAGCGCTATCCAGCGATACAAATATTAGAAGAAGATATACTGGAAGTGAAAGCGCAATTTTGGAATTCACTCACTCCACCCGTTAAAGTAGTGGGCAATCTTCCATATTATATTACCACACCAATACTTGAACAATTAGTGCTAAATGCAGAACTTTTCAATCGCATTATTGTAATGGTGCAAGCTGAAGTTGCTCAACGCATAACAGCTAAACCAGTCAACAAATCCTTTGGACGATTATCCCTTTTTTTGCAGAATCGTTTTGAAATTACGGTAATCAAACAAGTTTCAGGCCGCCATTTTTATCCCCAAACCCAGGTCCGTTCAACGGTACTGCAGTTGATTCCCAGAACCCAACCCCTGGTACCTGCGTCATTAACGGAAACTTTTGAACACTTAGCCAAGGCTATATTTACAAGCCGTCGGAAAAATATATTAAATAGTTTGACCCGTTATCCCTATTTCAAACCTATCGAATCTCAAATTGGAACCCAATTGCAAACCTGTGATATCGATCCCAGAACTCGTGGAGAAACATTATCATTCGAAAAACTGATAGAATTGGCTCAAACGCTAAAAAGCAGTTTAACACCAGGAGGAAAAATATGAAACTTATTGTTGCCAAGGATAATTTGTTTAAAATGCTGGCTAAGGTTAATAGCGTGATTAGCGGCAAAGTAACAACATCGGAAATCTACAGTTGTGTCCTCATGGAAACACAGGGCGATAGAATACAACTGACTGGTACTGATGGCGAAGTCACCGTGATGGGTTGGATTCCCGCCCAGATCGAAACTGATGGGCAATTGGCCATCCCCGCAAAAAAATTTATGGATGTCGTGCGGGATTGGCGCCATGAAACGATTACGATAGAAAACAAAGACCACAATGGAGTCTTCACCTCAGGAAAAAGTAATTATCGGCTAAGCGGTTATGATCCTACTTTATATCCTGAACGACCCGAAACCGTTGAAAATTTTGATTATGAAATCCCAGCGAAAATAATTGGCAATGTTATTGAAACAGTGAGCTTTGCAGTGGCTGTCGATGACCCGCGCCCCGCCTTCATGGGCATCTATTGGGTGATGAAACCGAATGGATTTGATCTTGTCGCCACCGATACGCATAAATTGGCGCGGGTGTTTTACAAAGTCGAACCCATCAAACGCGGCGCGATGGACACTAACCGGGACGCGATTGTTCCGCCCAAAGCCCTCCGGCTGTTAACAAAACTTGAAAACGAAGAAATGCCCATGCTCTATGTAAAATTCGAAACAAACCACATGGTTCTCAAGGTGCAGGATTTCATGGTCTATACAAATCTGTTACGCGGACCATTTCCCGAATATGAGCGCGTAATCCCCTTCAACAATGAAACAGTTGCCGAAGTATCCGTCAATGAATTGAAACAGGCTTTGCGAAGCGTATCACAGCTTTCTAACCTGAATACGCACTTAGTCAAATTCAATTTTACCGAAGAAACATTGGGCATGAGCGGCATGAATATCGAAAGTGGAGACGAAGCCACCGATGAGATTCCAATTCAATTTAAAGGCGATGCATTGCAAATCGGATTTAATAGTGAATATATACTAACCATTCTGAAGGCTCTGGATTGCGAAAAAGTTATTTTTAAACTCAAATTATCCAATACCGCAACTCTGGTGATTCCTTCAGAACAACCGGAAAACCAGGAAATACAATATGTCGTCATGCCCCTGAAATTTCAGGAAGTCTAAGGAAATTTTGGAACTTCGCATCGATAAAATCGATCTGTATCGATTCCGCAACTGGCAGGAAGTCCAATTGAATTTTCACCCAGTTGGCAATATATTTATCGGCCCCAACGGGCAGGGTAAAACGAATCTGATGGAGGCATTAGCCTATATTCAACAGGGGCGTTCCTTCAAACAGGCCTCAGACCGCCAACTCGTCATGTTCCAGCAAGCAGATTTTTTGGTGCAGGGTGAAATGACGGAAGAAACACAACTGAATTCAGGACACAGGATTCACCAATCCCGGCATTTTACCATAAGTTTTGACCGTAAAACAGGGAAAACCATCAAACTGAACGAGCAAAAACTTCAGAAACTCAGTCAATTGGTAGGACAGGTCAATATCGTCATTCTTTCCCTGGAGGATCGCGTCATTACTCAGGGGAATCCGGCTGACCGACGTCGGTTTTTAGACCAGGCGCTGACCCAGATTGATGCGGAATACCTGATCGCTTTACAAGAAACACGCCAGTTATTATTACAAAAGCAACAATTATTGAAAACCCCCTCAAGCGACTCCACTCTGGGGTCGATTATCAACCAACAACTCAGCCCGCGCTTTGCATTGCTGATGCAAAGACGCAGCCAGCTCATCGAACAGTTAGCTCCCCTTTTTATGTCTTTTTATCAACGGATCGATGAGGGTATGGAATCGGTCGCTATCCGCTACAAACCCAACTTAAATGACTCGACCGTTGAAGGGATTTATAGTTTTTTGGAGGCGCGCGCGGAGAAAGAACGTGAAATGATGCAAGTCCTGATTGGCCCCCAACGGGACGATATGGAAATCACAATCAACAAACAAAGCAGTCGATTCTTTGCCTCCCAGGGCCAGCACAAATCATTGATCATTGCCTTGAAACTCGCGTTGGCCGAGTTTTATTTTCAATACTTTACGCGTAAACCTATTTTAATGCTTGACGATATTTTTTCAGAGTTAGACATCAAACGGGCCCGGTCTCTGGTTCACCTGTTCCCCCATTTCAGCCAGGTTTTCATCACCCTTCCACGCGAAGATGAGCTGGCCCTTTTACCTTCAGATCATCGATGTTTCTATATTGAAAAAGGAATGATACGCCATGTTTCATGAAACTGCAATCCAACGCCGCAACACTCGTGAAGTCCGCATCGGCGCGGTTAAAATTGGAGGAGTTCATCCGATTGCCATTCAATCCATGACTAATACGCACACTTCCGACTGGGCGGCGACCATTGATCAGATTCAACGGCTGGAAAACGCCGGATGTGAAATCGCCCGAATCGCCATTCCAGATGAAAAATCCGCCGAAGCGATTCCTCATATCAAAAAAGCGATCCGGATACCTCTCGTGGCTGATATCCATTTCGACTACCAACTGGCTTTGATGGCGATTGAACGCGGTATTGACAAAATCAGGATCAATCCCGGCAATATCGGCAATCCCGATTTTTTACGAGCGATTATCCACGCTGCCAAAAAGAAGCAGACCGCCATCCGAATCGGGGTCAACAGCGGATCTCTGGCCAAACATATTCAGCAAAAATATCCGATTCCCTGCGCCCAGGCCCTCGTTGAAAGCGCTTGCGAATGGATTCGTTTCTTTACTGATGAAGGTTTTGAACAACTGGTCATCGCCGTCAAATCCAGTCAAGTTGTCGAAACGTATATCGCCTGTCAACAGCTTTCAGAATTAACCGATTACCCGCTCCACATCGGGATTACAGAAGCGGGCGTTGGTCTTGACGCTATTGTAAAATCTGCGGCCGGACTTGGGGCTCTGTTACTGAACGGAATCGGGGATACGCTCCGCATTTCACTCACCGGCGATCCCATTGAAGAGATTAAAGTCGCTCAAAGCCTGCTTCAAAGCCTTAAAATCCGTCGGTTCCGACCCGATATTATCGCCTGCCCTACATGTGGCCGCACGGAAGTTAACCTGACAGAACTGGCGGAAAAAGTCAGCCAGCGCTTAAGCAATATGACCTATCCCTGGGTGGTGGCGGTAATGGGTTGCGCGGTTAATGGGCCCGGCGAAGCCCGCCATGCCGATTTCGGTATTGCCGGTGGCAACGGTGAAGGACTGGTCTTTCAACAGGGTAAAATTGTCGCTAAACTACCGGAAGACAAACTCGTAGATTATTTAATTGAACTCATTGAAAAACAGACCCGGGGAAAAACATGCTCCTCATAAAGATTATCGTATTGGCCGTCATTCAGGGCATCACGGAATTTCTGCCGATTTCCAGTTCCGGCCATCTTCTCTTTTTCCAACATTTATTCGGACTTACCGAAGCTCAACTCACACTGGATGTTCTGCTGCATGGCGGCACCCTGTTTTCTATACTCTATTTTTTCCGGAAAAAAATTTGGTCGCTCCTGGCATCCCGGGACTACGCCTATTTCAGCCGCATTTTTATCGGTATTCTTCCCGCGGGGATCATTGGACTGTTGCTGGACGAGTGGGTTGAAAGCCATTTATTTCTCTTGCCCATACTTTCACTCACCTGGTTAGTAAACGGAATTCAGCTTCAATTCACCGACCGGGAAAAAGAAGCGCCGGTCAAGCCGGGTATCCGCCAGGCATGGATCGTTGGCTGGGCCCAGGTAATCGCTCTTTTGCCGGGCATTTCCCGCGCCGGAACCACTATTACCGCCGGAGTTCAAGCCGGCATGACCCGGGAAGACGCCGCCGAGTACTCCTTTATGCTGGCCATTCCCCTGCTTGCAGGCGCTACCCTGCTTAAAACCCATCAACTTTTTACCATTCCCTCGCCTTATCCTGTTTCTTTTCTGTTAACCGGATTCATCGTCACCTTTTTCTGCGGCATCATTGCATTGAAACTCCTCTATTGGACGCTGGCCGGCAAACGATTCCGTTATTTTTCTTATTATTGTATTTTTATGGCATTCACCGCATTACTGGTATGGATTCTATGATTATTCGCACATTCAACGACGCCCTGCATACTGCCCGTCAAATGGCAGCGCAAATTGCCGAAGATATTCAAAAAACTATCGAACAACGAAACTTCTTCAGCATCGCCTTCACGGGGGGAAACTCGCCGGCTTATTATCTCTCCCATCTGGCCATGCAATCGGTTGATTGGAATTGGGTGCATATTTTCTGGCATAACGAACGTATTGTCTCCCCCGACAGCCAACACAGCAACTATCGCCTGATTCAACAATACCTGCTTGATCACATCATGTTACCTCACAGCAATATCCATCGTATCATGGGTGAACTTAAAAGTAAAGCGGCAGACGATTATATTCAGGGATTAAATACTTTTTTCAAAAATAATATACAGTTCGATGTTGCCCTTCTGGGACTTAATATCAACGGCTACATCGCCCCTTTTTATCCCAAAAGCAAATTATTGCTAAACCGGTCGGTCAATCAAGCAGAGTTTGTGGAAAATCCATTTAAACCCAATTCTCTCAGACTTGGGCTTAGTGCGGATATTATCAACCGTTCCAAACGGCTGTTTTTATTTGTTACCGGAAGCGACAAACGAGATGTTTTGAAGGAATTTCTGGAACTGATGAACCATCCGAAAAAAAATCGAAAGTATCCCAAACTGGATACAGAAAAACTGGAAATTTTTACCGACATACAAATTTAGGAGCCAGATATGGAAATCCGACTTGCCGGAATGAATATCGATTATGACTTACTGCAGGAAAGCAATTTGGCAGGGAATCCCGAACTGACTCCCGAGACAATCAGCGCCGCTTATGCGCGAATCAGCCGCAGTGAAAAAAGAATCCCCGCCTTGCGGCGGGAAGCCCGCGACGATGTTAGCCGAACCCGTCATTCAAATCAGACTATCATTTTTGAAATGGGACATCACTCCATAGCCGAGCATGCCGTCTTCAACCTCGATATACTGGATATCTCACGTCTGGCGTTGGAAGCCTTAGAGCAATTCCGTCTGGTTTCCTATACCGAAAAATCTCAACGTTATGTCACTTTGAACGGTGATTACCATCTACCGAAAACAATCGAAAATCCCACAGACCGGCAACGCATATCTGAACTCTTTGAAAGCCAATTTAAATTTTACCAACTCGCTTTATCCCGTTTAAAAGAGTATCATTTTCAAAATTCAGCTTTAACTCTCAATCAAAGTGGCGGCAAACGAACATTGGAGGGTTGGGCGAAAGAAGATGCCCGTTACATCCTGCCAATGGCAATGACCGGACAGGTAGGAGTTACAATCAACGCCCGCAATATCGAGCATTTAATGCGCCGCTTTGCCATACATCCCTTGGATGAAGTGCAGGAAATAGGGCGTCGGATTTACCAGTTGATCCAACCCATTGCTCCCTCTCTGATATTGTTTCATAATCCTTCTGAGTTTGATAGCCACACATTCCAATTTTCCGACTCCCCCACAAATTGCAAAAAAAACTCCGGCAATCCCCCCTATGAACTGGAAGTGATCGAATTTACCGCCGCGGGTGATGATAAAATTTTAGCCGCATCCCTGGCAAATAAGCGGGGAATATCATTTCAGGAAGCCTTAATAATTGTTGCTACCTACCCGATGGACCAAAAAAAGGCGATTTATCGCCAATTTTTTGATAAGATGGAATTTTTTGATCATTTGCCGCGCATATTTGAATTAGCAGGATTAACCTTTCAAGGCGTTATTAGCGCCGCTAATTATGCGCAGCTAAAGCGTCATCGCATGGCAACCCTCCTTTGCGATGATTATCACCCGGATTTGGGCATCACAATTCCTCCCTTATTCCATGAAACCGGATTAAGTGAAGATTATTTCAAACTTCAAAATCAGGTTTCAGATCTCTATCAGGGAATTAAAAAGCGCTACGGCAGGGCCGCCGACTATATGCTAACCAATGGGCATCGTCGCGCCTTCATTATGAAAATGAATCTGCGGGAATTATATCATTTCGTCAGGCTACGATCAGATTCTCATGCTCAATGGGATATCCGCCACTTATCGAACGAACTGGCCCAAGCCGCACAATCTATCTGGCCGTTCGCAACGATGCTACTATGCGGAAAAAGCGAGTTTAACCAGACATACCGCCTGCTTTTTCAAAAAGACCCCCAGTATAAAATCTAAGCATCAGCTACAAAATGAGACGGCAGGGATAGGAGAGCAATGGAACACGGCTACATCCAGATTTATACCGGCGACGGTAAAGGCAAAACAACTGCGGCGCTGGGACTGGCCCTGCGCGCAGCCGGAGCAGGGCTATCGGTCTTCATCGCCCAATTCGTCAAAGGTCAAAAATACTCAGAACTGAATTCCATTTCCCGTTTTAACGAGGAGATCACATTACGCCAATATGGCCGGACTTGCTTCATTCATCAACAACCTCAACCTGAAGATTTTCAAGCCGCCCGGGCAGGTTGGGACGAAGTCACCAAGCTCATTCATAATAACGCTCCCGATCTTTTAATCCTTGACGAATTAAATATCGCCCTATACTATCAATTACTGAATCTGGAAGAAATCATTGTTTTTCTAAAAAATAAACCCATGGGATTGGAAATTGTAATTACCGGGCGTAAAATGCCCGAAGAACTTTTATCGTTAGCCGATCTGGTAACTGAAATGAAAGAAATCCGCCATTATTACCAACAAGGAGTCGAAGCCAGAAAGGGAATTGAGTTTTAGTGCCCCGCTTTATTGCTGATTTACATGTTCATTCCCATTTTTCAATTGCCACCAGCCGGCAGGCGAATGTAGTCGATTATGCGCGTTCGGCAGCCCGGAAGGGACTGCATTTGGTCGGTACCGGCGATTGTATCCATCCCGGTTATCTCGAAGAACTCCAAACCTACCTGGTTGAAAACAATACCTCGGGTTTCTACCAACTTAAAGAGGAATACCGCAAAGAGTGGGCAAGCGAGTTGCCTCCCAGTTGTACCCGTAATCCTATACATTTCATCTTGTCCACCGAAATATCCACTATCTATAAAAAAAACGGGAAGGTGCGTAAACTGCACCATCTGTTGCTATTTCCAACACTGGCAAGCGCGCAGCGTTACAGCCGATATTGGGACCAACGCGGCAATATTCGCAGCGACGGACGCCCGATTCTGGGCTGCGACAGCTATGATCTGCTCCATTCGGCTCTGGAGATCGACGACTCAATTATTTTTATTCCGGCCCATATCTGGACACCCCATTTTTCGCTTTACGGTTCTTTTTCCGGTTTCAACAGCATCCAGGAATGTTTTGGCGAATTGTCATCTCACATCTATGCGGTTGAAACGGGTCTCAGCTCCGACCCGCCCATGAACTGGCGAATCAAGGAACTGGAAAACTACTTTCTTGTATCCAATTCCGACGCTCACAGTCCCGGCAATTTAGCGCGCGAAGCTAACATCTTCAATACGGACTTCTCATATAAAGGGATCCTTCAAGCCCTGAAAAATCGATCTCCATCCGCTGAACTTGAGCAGACCCTTGAGTTTTTTCCCCAAGAAGGGAAATACCATTTCGACGGACACCGTAAATGCAATCTATTTCTTGATCCGGAAGAAGCCTGCCGTCTAAATAACATCTGTCCGGTCTGTCAAAAGCGCTTAACTCCGGGTGTTCTGCATCGGGTTCTTGAATTGGCCGACAAACCGCCCGACATCCCAGGCTCCAGAGGACGGCCGTATCATCACTTGATCTCACTCACCAATTTGTTAGCCGAATGCTGGAATATGGGAGTTACGTCCCGCAAAGTCCTGGATTCCTACCGAAACCTGATTCGCCTCAACGGACCAGAACTCGATATTTTATTGAATCTTTCGCCAGACGAATTAAAAATGGACAATCCGCTGCTCAAGGAAGCCCTCCATCGGATGCGTCTGGGACAAATCGATATCCGCCCGGGTTACGACGGGGAATATGGCCAAATCCAGGTTTTCAATAAAAGTGAACGCTCTTCGCTCTTTAAAACAGGATTCCATTCGATTGGCAAAGCCTATAGTATCATTCAGACCCTTGAAAAAAAGAAACGAAAATATATTGTTTCCGAACAAATCGCTATGGATATGCCAGAACTACATCCCCTGCCACTCCAGGGAATCCGTGACCTGAATTCACAACAACTTGAATTGGTCCACTCCCCTCCTGCCCGAATCTTCGTCCAAGCTGGACCGGGAACCGGGAAGACCACCGTTTTAATTGACCGCATCAAAGAACTCCACTTAAGCGCTGATTGGTCTGAAATTCTGGTGGTTACTTTTACACAAAAAGCCGCACAGGAAATCCTCAATCGGCTTAAACTGTTCAAACGTCCACCCTGGGTCGGAACTTTTCACTCGATTGCCTGGGACCTTATAAACCTTTCCCACACCCAACCGCTGCAAATTATTAACGAAAAAGATCGCCAATTGATTATCAATCAATTGATTCAAATGAATAATTCATCTCTGAAACCAACTCATTTACTGAAGCGATTTGATGAAGCGGTCAATGGATTTCCAAAACCGGCTAATATGCTGCTTACTGAAGACGAATTTCTCTATTATCAAAAATACCGGCGCTATCTGGAGCATCAACAATTAGTGGATTATAATGAACTTTTACTGCGTACACTGCAATGGCAGCCGACTGCTGAACGTCCATTTCCACGTCATATCCTGGTTGATGAATTGCAAGATTGCAATCCCATTCAGTACGAATGGCTCAAACACTTCGGACAGCAGGCCGAAACATTTTTCCTGATTGGGGATTATTACCAATCAATTTATGAATTTCGTGGAGCAAGTCCACAGGAACTCCTTCACATCGAATCCCATTTCACCGGCATAGAGACAGTTCAATTGCGCCAATCGTACCGATTGCCCGTTCAATTACTTAAAGCCGCGCCGTATGCAATCCGAACCCACCCCCTGCCCATCCAGATGGAATACGGTGAAAAACCACGCTTTGGAATATTTCAAATCATCGAGCACCCTTCCTCAGCTTACGAGAAATCGTTCTGGCGGTTAAAAACCATCGAACTATTAGGAGGCAAAGATATGAACATCGGGAGCTCGGGCGCTGGCTCCTATGCGCCGTCAGATATAGCCTTTCTATTTCGCGCTCACCGAGTTCTGCGGGATTATTGCCGCTACTTTACGGAACAAGGAATTCCAATAACGGTCCATCAGGATGAATGGGACGCTTCGGCAATCACTTTCTTAAAGCTTCTGCGCAGTTTGAATCATCCTGAATCCGGGTTTTATCGTTCAATGGCGCCGGAAATTGAGCCGGTCCTATTTAATAAATTTGTCAAGCAGATTCAAACGGGATTTAGCCGGCAGTTATTGACGTCTATCCAGCATCATCTGCAAATGGAAGACCTGGAGGAAGTCCATACCCTCGGCGATATCCTGCTCGAAAGCCAAAACTGGCCCGCTACGTTGGAACAGATTCTTAACGGCCAGCCGCTCCACCCCAATTCCCAAAACGTCCATCTGATGACAATCCATAGCGCTAAAGGCTTGGAATTCCCGGTCGTTATCCTGCCCGCGCTTCAGGAAGGATATTTGCCAGCGCCGGAGTATATGCAAAAGGGAACTGAAGAAGAAGAACGACTTTTTTATGTGGCGATGACACGCGCCAAAAATGAACTCTATTTATCCTATCATGCACCGAATCCATCACTCTTTCTTTCCCGTGTGCTGCCTTTCGCCCAATTCAAGCGTAATTATCCAGATCATGAAAAGCCATTCCAATTAGGATTGTTCTAAGGTCCGGATGAATAATTGATAATAAGATATTAGCTTACAATCGCAGAGCGTCCCGTTCCTCGCTAAAATCAGCATACTCCAAAGCAATACGCCGAAATTCTTCAGTAATTCCCTGAAACGCGTCCACAATCAAAGGCTCAAAATGGGTTCCCCTGCCTTTCAATATAATTGAAACGGCTTGGGAATGCTTCATAGGTTCTTTATAAACTCGTTTACTGATCAGGGCATCATAGACGTCCACCAACGCCATCAATCGACCGGAAAGAGGGATTTCTGCTTCTTTTAATCCGCGGGGATATCCGGTTTTATCCCATTTCTCATGATGAGTATAAGCGATTTCCATGGCTAAATTCAAAAAGGAATTAGCGCCTAATTTTTTAGCAGGAATTTTTATGGCTTCATATCCCAAAATTGTATGCCGTTTCATTTCGTCAAACTCAATATCGGACAATTTACCGGGTTTTAAGAGGATATGATCGGGAACACCCACTTTTCCAATATCATGCAACGGCGCTGATTTATAAAGAAGATCGATATAATGGTCGGCCAGTTGAGTTTGATACTCGGGAAATCGCCGGAGTTTTTCAGCCAGTATCCGGATATAGTTTTGAGTTCGGTAGATATGACCGCCGGTTTCGGGATCGCGATATTCAGCCAATACGGCCATACTTTCGATAGTCACTTCCTGGGTCAAAGCTAATTCGAGAGTGCGTTCCCGCACTTTAGTATCCAGCAATTCATTTTGCCGTTCCAGGCGTTGCCGCGCCAGCAACAGCGAGAGATGTGTCTTTACACGGGCCTGAATTTCGAGAACTTCAAACGGTTTCGTGATATAATCCACCGCCCCGAGTTCAAAACCCCGGGTTTTACTGGAAATTTCCGTCATTGCAGTTAGAAAAATAACCGGGATCGAAGCCCATCGGGGTTCACTTTTCAAACGGCGGCATACTTCATATCCATCCATTCCAGGCATCATAATATCCAACAAAATCAAATTCGGCGTCGATTGCTCGACGACTTCCAAGGCGCTGTACCCGTCAGTGGCCACTGATATATCATAGAACTCTCCCAAAGCATCCACCAGAATATCTAAATTGGCTTTAGTATCATCAACAACCAGAATTGTGCATTCAGCAAGTTCTTTCATAGCGTTTCACCTTTTTAAAACAAATTATTCCAGCAATGACCGGACGATTCTCAAAGACTCCGTAAAATTGTATTGGTGGATCAAACGTTCGATCTTTTCAAACTCGCGCATTATTTTTTCCGGCCATTTTTTTGCGCGAATTTTATTGATAATCCGACTGCACTGTTTTGGCTTGCGGGCCAGAATATAGGGTTCCAACTCCAGAATCAATTCCTCTAATTCTTTTTTTGATAATAGTTCATCGGGCGCTTCCACTGGTTGCAAGTTCTCAAGCTGCCGGGTTTGAATAGTAGCAAAAAATTTAGTTATTCTAAGTAGTAGTTTCTCCAAATACTGAGAAAAAACCGAATATTTTTCCAAAATTTTATCAGCCTGATTCTCCCTGATTGCGCTCTCAAATTCGATGGATAACTCATAAATCTCCAAAGCCCCAATATTGCCGGAGACCCCTTTAATGCTATGAACGCGTCGCGCTACTATCTCCAACTCCCCGTTAGCAATGGCTTCTTTAATCACTCGAGACGCGTCAGACTGTTCTTCAACAAACCGACGTAATAAGCTATAGTAAAGCTCAAGATTACCAGCTACCAGATTAAGTCCAGCTCGACAATTCAAGCCCTCGATAGCGGGTAATTGGTCCTCATTTTTCCAATTTGCATAAAATTTTGAGCGGTACTCTTCCATATTCAACGATTCAATAACGGTTCGATTCCAGGGTTGAAGCGTCCGGAACAAAGCCTCGGGATTAAGCGGTTTGGCCACATGATCGATCATTCCTGCCTCCAGGCAACGTTCACGCTCTTCGGAGAGGGCATGGGCCGTCATGGCAACAATCGGCAGTTTTTGATACCGTATATTCTCCCGGATGCGCTTTGTTGTTTCAAATCCGTCCATCACCGGCATCTGAATATCCATCAAAATGACGTCGTAATAATCTGGATTACTTTTTGTTGCCAGGATTTCGAGCGCTTTTCCACCATGTTCAGCAGTATCAACGAAAGCGCCGGCATCATTGAGTAATTCAATCGCCACCTGGCGGTTAATCTCATTATCTTCAACTACGAGCAGTTTCATTCCTTTTAAAGGTTGATACTCAGAAGTGTCAGTGTTTCGATCATCCGAATCTTCCGGTTCCTTTCGGATAAATAATTCATTCAATGTATCAGTGAGTTGAGAAATTGTTGCTGGTTTAGTAAGGAAGCGATCCACACCGACTGCCCTGGCTTTTTCAATCAGCTCTTCCCGATCATTGACTGTAACCATCACGATATGAGCTAATTCCATATACGGCAATTCTTTGATTTTTTGAATCGCCTCAATTCCATTCATTTCCGGCATCATATAATCCATAAATATCAAATTATAGGGATTGGCAGCATTATCCTGTATGCAGCGAATAGCTTCTTTAGCGGAAGGAACAGCATCTGCCTTCAACTTCAAATTTTTAAACATTTCAATTAGTATTTCACGGGCGGCTTCATTATCATCGACCACTAAAATTCGAAGTTCTTTAATATTCCACAAAGGGTATGGCTGAACCGGCATCTGGTCTCCTACTTCAAACGGTAGGGAGAACGTGAAGATCGTTCCCTCCCCCGGACGACTTTGAACATCGATAAATCCACCCATCATTTCCAACAAATGACGGGTAATAGCGAGTCCCAAACCTGTCCCGCCATAGCGTCGGGTCGTTGAACCATCCGCCTGGGTAAAAGCCTGAAACAGACGTCCGGTTTGTTCCGGCGTCATTCCGATTCCCGTATCACGAACAGTGAAAGTAATAACAACCCGATTCTCTTTCTTTTCAGATACGTCGCATTTAACCTGAATTTCTCCCTTAGAAGTAAACTTAACGGCATTGCTTAAAAGATTAATCAAGATTTGTCCCAAACGCAACGGATCACCCAACAGATTTTGAGGGATTGTCGGCGGGATATGAAACAGCAATTCCAGCGATTTTTCGTTAGCCTGCGGACTAATAATAGCGATCACCTGGCTGATAACTTCATTCAGATCGAAATTAACCGTTTCCAATGACATCTTTCCGGCTTCGATTTTGGAAAAATCCAGAATCTCATTAATAATCGAGAGTAATGAATTGGAAGCCTTTTGGATTTTAATCAGATAATCGTGCTGCCTGGGAGACAAATCGGTTTTTAACGCCAAGTGCGACATGCCAATAATGGCATTCATGGGAGTACGAATCTCATGGCTCATATTAGCCAGAAACTGACTTTTGGCTTTATTCGCCGCCTGGGTTTCCAAAGCGGCTTTGCAGGCATGATCGATCGCATTCTGCAATAATTTGTTCACTTCTTCCAACTCTTCATTTGCCAACTGGAGTTTTTCTTCCGTCTGCTTTCGCTCGGTGATATCGATCAAAATGACGATCACAGCCGGCTCATCATCAAAAGTAATCCGGTTAGCGCGAATAATTGTATTGCGAATTTTGTGGGTCGCAGTTTCGATTTGGATTTCATAGTCCGCAATTTCTTCACCCAACTGGCGCTTTGCCATATTTTGCGCTACAATCGCCTTATACTCCGGGCGCACATAATCTAAAACAAAGTCGCTTTCCATTTGTTCCCAGGTCGTTTCCAACGAATCAAGCATGGCCTTGTTGGCATATTTGATAATTCCATTAACATGGACCAGCACCATATTCGGCATTTCGGACAATAGGCTTTTAAATTGCTGTTCACTATGCCTCAAAGCGTCTTCAGCCGCTTTGACATCTGAGATATCCTCTATTTGCGAAATAAAAAAAAGGGGATCACCCAGCGGAGTACGAACCAGTGAGCTAGTTACCCTGCCCCAGACCTTTTTGCCGGTTTTATGATAGTATTGTTTGATAAACTCCGCCCGATCCAGCTTACTCTCGATTTCTTCCATTATAAATGCCGGTTGGATATTAATGTATTCAGGCACGGTTATATCATCGAATCCCAATTGCTCGAATTCCTCTGCGCTGTAGCCGAATATCTGGCACATCCGTTGATTGACTTTCATAAAATGTCCGGTTGTACTCAGGAGGCACATTCCAGTGTTTACATTTTCAAAAGCCTGACGAAACAACTCTTCACGTTCGGCCAGCGCCCGTTCTGTACGCTTGCGATCGGTTATATCCATCAAAGCAATTAATACATGGTGCTCTTCATTAATTTCAATTCCAGTCGCATTCAGATTAAACCAGAGTTCTTTGATTTTATCCTGGATACAGAGCGTCAAATTAATTTCCCGGTCGCGAATGGTTTCATGAAATCTCAAAACACGATCAATCGCTTCCCGAATGGGGCAACTTTTACAAACTTGAGATGACCCGCACCCCTCTTTCGCTGAAATAGCATGGATGCAGCATAAACCATCCCCCGGTTGCATGCCGATTAGCTCGTTTTCCGGCAACTCCAGAAGGTCGATGATTATTTGATTGATGTGAATAATCGTACTGTTTTCATTCAATAGCAAATGCCCCACCTGAGTAGAATTGAATACGGTTTGTAAATAATTGCGTTCCTGAAATAATTTTTCGGAATAAACCCGCAATTCATGTTCCATTTTACTGATATCCGCTGTTCTCTGTTGAACTAAACGCTGAAGAATCAATTGCCGATTATGGAGTACACCTATAAATAAAGCGATAATCAGCGATAATACGATACCCATTATCAATATCGAATAGGTAGAACGAAGGGGATAAACCACATGGAATTCAGGGGTCTCTTTGTTGATAACCGCCAGAGCATGATTAAAAAAGAACAGCGGTTGAACCTGAGTCATCGAGCGTCCCATCAGTTTGAATCTCTCTGCGCTTCTCTCCGATAGAAATAAATTATCATTAAACTCGGAATTATTATAAGATGCCAGCGAAAAACAAAAACTATCGGAAGACAAATCAACAATTTGTGTTGAAATTCTGTTTTTTTCCAGAAAACTCCGGTTAAACGCCAGATCAATCAATTTCTGGAAATCAATTTCAGCTACCAGGTATCCCAAAATTTGAGTGGAATCATATAGCGCAAATACTGAATCGGTGTTGATAGAAAACAAAGTCTGGAAGACCGGGATGACAACATAATTCGCCAGACTGGTATCTACAATTGTAAAGCGATTTTTCATCAACGTTAAGCCGGTCGCAGTCACCTGTTGAATCAGATCATAGCAAGTGGGAATACTTCCCATATCGAAACCCAAACCCTTGCGGGTAGCAGAAACTGACGCCAAATAGGTCGTAGGATAATAAATGCCGCGTTCGTTTACCGGACACATCGCGCCCAACGAATCGTATTCCCAGATTCCCGGAACTGAACACCCAAACCGGATGGGATGGCTTTCCCATTCTGATTTATGTGACAGGGGAACTCGTTCCAACCAACGGATGGAATTTAACGGAAGCCGGAAAATCAACGGTTGGCTGAAAATATTAAATACCCGGCAATCGTCACGATCAGAGGCACTTATAAAATGTGAAAAAGCGCATCTCGTTATGGATTGTAATCCGATATTAATTTCCTGCAGCACGTTTTCAATCGCATAGGTCCGGGCTGATGCAAGACGCTCAAAAGTATTTCGGTTTTCGCGCTTTTCCGCTTCAAAAACCATAAACGACAACCCGGCGGTCAAATAGAGTCCGATTATTAATACAATAACGCCTTCCAGAAAATTAAAACGGTGTTGCCACCCCCCAGCCTGTTGATTTCGCCATCTGATAAAAAAAAATGCCTGGCTGATAAGAATCAGGAAGACAACGATATAAATAATAACGACATTACGGGATGCCCATATCAAGGATAACCATTGATCGGCCAGGATATCAATACCGACAACCAGCAAGACTGAATCAGTGGAGGGATCAACCACAGGCGCTAATGCCGAGACGAATGTCCCATATTCGTCAATCGCAGGGCCGATGACTATCGAATTTTTTTCGCGAAAGGGGAAAAAATCCTCCTCTTCAGCTTGCTCATAGACAGTTCCGGGCGGACCGGATCCCATGGGATCGTCCGCTTCATAATTCTCCGGTCCGAAAACAAGCTCCCCGCTGCGCAAAGCCATCGTATATATCCCGCGCTGCGGGATCAGTTGCCCGTACTGCCATAGCATCCAACATAATTGCTGATATTGGGGATTCAGAGTATCCACCGCGCTGAATGTCAAGCCCTGCACCATATCCACATCAATGGCGCTGGCGATATTTTCTACATGACGCTTCAATTTTTCCCGCATATCAAAATCGCAAATTGCCGCCCGACGCTCACTGAGATAAAATCCCATTAAAATCGATATTATAACAACTAATATATAAAGATTTGTCCAGAGATGTCTCAAATTAAATGTTTTAATGATCACTAAAAAATAAAATCCCGTGATAAAAAGTTAGATTGTCGTTGACGGATAATCGTTTTCACCAGATTTTTATTCAGTTCATTAGATTTGGCGGCAACGAGCGTACGAATGGTAAAAACGCGCAAGGCATCTGTCACAGATAAAGTTCCCTCCGCGGAATCTTTCCGTCCGGTAAATGGAAACGTATCGGGTCCCCGCTGACATTGTGAATTGATATTCACCCGGCAAACCTGATTGACCATCGGATCGATTAAACGGGCAATCGTCTCCGAATCGGCGCCAAAAATACTGACTTGCTGACCGTAATTGGAATTGAGCATATATTCGATGGGCTCTTCCAAATCACGAAATGGAACGATTGGAACAATAGGCCCGAATTGTTCTTCATGAAAAATTTTCATCTGCGAATTAACCGGAAACAAAACCGCTGGATAAAAAAATGAATGCTGCTCCTTTGCCCCATAGCGGTTCAAAATACGCGCCCCATGATTTTGAGCATCAACGACTAAATCCCGCAGATAATCACATTTGCCCCGTTCAGGCAATGGTGTCAAAAATGGATTATCCCAGGGCATGCCAAAGGTTAGAGTATCCACTGCCGCGCAAAAACGGTCTAAAAATTCCTGAACAATATCTTCATGCGCAAACACAATTTTCAACGCCGTACATCGTTGTCCATTAAAAGATAAAGACCCCAGAACCGTTTCGTCAACCGCCAGTCCCAGATCGGCATCCGCTAAAATAATAGCGGGATTCTTGGCTTCCAATCCTAACACCGATCGGAGTCGATGGGGTTTAGGATGCTGCTTTTTGATACTATCGGCAACCGGGCTGGATCCGATAAATGCCAACACATCAATATTACCGGAAGCGATCATGGGAGGAATAACGACCCGACCCTCTCCATATACCGTATTAACGACTCCGGCAGGGAAAGCGTCGCGAAATAGTTCCAACAAGGGGTAATGCAGCAAGACACCATATTTAGGGGGTTTAAATACCACCGTATTGCCCATGATCAGGGCCGGGATCATGGTCGTAAAGGTTTCGTTCAACGGATAATTATAAGGTCCCATGCAAAGTGTGACACCTAATGGCGCTCGTCGGATTTGCGCAATAATCCCTTGTTCTATCGTAAAATGCGAGGATACCCGGTCCAACTCCTTAACTGCCTCAATCGTATCCAGTAGGTACAATACAGTCCGATCGAACTCTTTCTCCGCGTCTTTCAAATTTTTACCGATTTCCCACATTAGAAGATTGACCACTTCCGAACGTTTTTCTTTCATTAAAGCAATAAATGTTTGAAGACGTTCCAACCGGGCTTCCACCGGCATCGTCGGCCATTTTCCACGTCCCTGGTTAAAAGCTTTAACAGCGCTATCCAGGGCCATCATCGCCTCATTCACTGATAGCAACGGGTAACTGCCGAGATAGAAAGGTTCTGCCTGTCCCTCATGATTACGAATATAGATGGGGGAATGCACATCCTGAAAAGGCCCCTGCCATTGTTTAATCTCGCCGTTTATTAAATATTCCCGTTGATTCAAAGGAACTGAACGGCGATAAGCATCCGGAGTGGTTTCCCATTGAGGGAATAGCGAATCCCAACACACATCAAAATTCATCTTGGTTTCCTTTTTTAGTTTTCATTTTCATTATCATCAATAACCATGCATCTACTTTTAATGATTATACAACTGCGGCCGATAGATTCGTCCCGCATGTTTCAGGCCCGGTATTATGCCGGAAATGACGATTAATCGTTTTTAGCATCAGTATTATTCAGGATGAGAGAGGTCATCGAGTCTGCCACTTGATCCATAGAAAAAATATAATTGATTTAATTTAATTGTCAAGTTAAAAAAAAGGATAAATAAAAAAAGGCGGATGAAACAAATTCCATCCGCCTGACAGAAATTACCCAGCGTTTAAATTTTTCCGGCTTTTTCTAAGCGAGCCACAATTTTTTCCATCTCGCCAACCATCGTATCAATCCGTTTGAGAGCGGCATGATAGGGTTCCGGTTTTGTCATATCGACCCCAGCGCGTTTAAGAATCTCAATGGGGTGATCGCTTCCGCCGGCTTTTAAAAACGTCAAATAGCTTTCCTGCGCGGGTTTGCCTTTTTTCAACACCTGATCGGTCAGGGCCATGGAGGCAATGATCCCTGTGCTATATTGAAACACATAATAATTTAAATAAAAATGGGGAATAACGCTCCACTCATTCTGAATGTATTCACCCACATCAACCAAGCCCTTACTATGTCCATAATACTCGCGGGTCAATTCCAAATACCGATTATTCAGCCAATCAGCCGTTAGAGTCTGGCCCTGTTCTACCATTTGATGCATATTTAATTCAAATTCCGAAAACATAACCTGGCGGAAAATTGTTGCCCGAACGCGTTCAAGATAGTTATCCATGATATAAAGTTTGAATAAATCATCTTTTTCGCTTTTTAAAAGATAATCCATCAGCAGATTTTCATTAAAAGTGGAAGCAATTTCCGCCAGAAACGTAGCATAATCGGAATTGACGTAAGGTTGAGCCTGGCTGGAATACCAGGAATGCATGGTATGACCCAGTTCATGCGCCAGGGTTGACAGATTGCTGTAGGTTCCGTCATAATTCATTTTAATATAGGGATGGACGCCATAAACACCCATAGAATAGGCGCCCGTTTCCTTTCCCTTATTGGGATAGACGTCGATCCAGCGTTCGCCGAAAGCGCGCTGCAGACCTTTTTGATAATCGTCACCCAACGGTTTCAATGCCCCAAGAATTATCTGGCTTGCATCTGACCAGGGATACACCTTATTTACGGATTTAACAGAGGATGCATAGAGATCATAATAATGACAGGAATCCAATTTCAGCATTTTCTGTTTCAAGGCAACATAGCGGTGCAAAGGCGCCAAATTTTCCTTGACGACCGAAATCAAATTATAATAAACTGATGGATCGATGTTATCGCCAAAAAGACGGGCTGCGAGACAATCTTCGTATTTGCGGGATTTTGCCTGAAAAAACTGCGATTTCATTTCTGAATCCAGCAAGGTTGCCAGCGTATTTTCAAATTTCTTCATATTTTCGAAATAGGCCTTCATGGATTGCATGCGTACGGTTTGATCCTTTGATGCGCGCAGCATACTATAATTGGCATAATTCAAGAGAATGGTCGTTTTATCGGGCAGAGTTAATTCAACGGACGGTATTTCAACATCGCGCAAAATACCGGCGGCCTGATCGAAACCCGTCGTAAATAATCCGGTCATCGAAACGATTTGCTGCTGTTCTTCAGGCAAAATATGCGATTGGCTACGCAAGACTTCCGCAATTGAAAACCGATAGGGCTCGAGTTTCGGCTCACTCTTGAGATAAGTATCGAACTTTTCCTGGCCCAGCGCTAAAATATCATTATTCACAAAAGCCAGCTTCGTATTCAGATTGACCAGTACCGTGCGGATATCGCCTTTCAGACTCTGCCACTCGGTATTGCCCAAGTCCATATTGCTCTGACTGTAAACATAACTATACAGCATATACAATTTTAAACTGATTTCATTTTTCAGCTCCAAAAAGGCCAACATAGCGCCAGTGGATTCAGTCCAGCCTTTTGCCTTGTCGTCCAATTGGGCGATCAGAACTTCAGCCGCTTTTTTATCGCTGTTCCAGGCATCCATATCCGCATAGATATCCTCGATCCGCCAGGTATATTCGACCGGAATATCCTTTCGCGGAATATTGGAAAAATCAGGAATAGCCGACGACTTGCCGGATTGAGCCCAATTCAACGAGCTAAAAACGATGACGAACATCAAACAATCGATACAGAGTTTCACATTTCTCACGGGTCCTCCTTACAGTTAGTGTTAAACTGTTTCTTATACGTATATTGAATTCTAAAGTTTCATTTTTTTTCATAAACTATCGCTTTTCCAAAAAATATATAGCCTGCCAAACCCTCATTTCCTGGAAAGGAAAGAGATTCAAGAGACATAACGGCATTAATCCACGTCCAACATTCCTTCTTTCAAGTTATTTTCTACCGGTTTATCCCCCAACCAGATACCCCATAAGGCTTTTTTAAAATTCAGGCCGGGAATCGTCGCTTTCAATGTATCATTCATGATGACCTTCACTCCCTCCTGGGGCAGGTATATTAAATCATATACATCATCTTTAAAAGCCGATCGGGAAAAACAGGCATTGAATTGGTCGATAGACGGCTTCAAGGGCGTTGTTTTTCCATCAGTAGATTTTTCAAAACCCTCATTCCAGGCACCGATCAACTTTTCCTTCTCTACTTCATCATAAATAAAAACCATGCGGATGATCATCGGTTCATCAGCCTGGATAATCTGACGGAAATTCTGGCTTTTTTTAGGTAAATAAAGACCCGCCTGATAAATTTTGAAGAACATTTTTTTTCGTAATCCGATACCGTTCAAAACCAGATTGGATTCCCCCGCGCGATACTGGGGAGGGAAACTTTCAGCCGCCAGGGAACCGAAAAAAATCATGACCATTAATGAGAGTTGGAAAATGTTTCGCATACGAACTCCTTTGAGTAATAGAATTAAAGGTTAACGTCGATCCGCTGCTGGATATTCTTCAGCGCCGTTTTCAATAAGCGGAGCGATCAATCAATAGAGAACCTCCTCGCATTTAAGGGATTGTAAAATAAATTAAAAAACCAATTATTTCAGACGAACAAATTTTCCGGATTTCGTCAGACCGGCGCCATGTACTCTTAAAAAATAGATGCCATTTCCCAACTCAGAATCGAGTTTCACTGTCCATTCCATCAATTCCTGCGAACTGGGAATCGATGAACCGAAGACGTGACGTCCGGAAATATCGTAACAATCCAGAGAGTAGATTCCGCAATAGGGAATACGAAGCTTGAGATGCAGAAAGTCAACCGCTGGATTTGGGAAACAGATCATTTCCAGGGGCATTTGAACGGGGATATCGGTTGAAGCGCCATCGATAGAAACTACATCGGGACTGAATTGGCGATTAATCGCCACCATCATATTATCCACTGCCAGAACCTGGGAAGCAGGCACACCCTGCGAACTGATGCGGGCCAGGGTTTGTCGTCCCTGATTTAATAAAAAGGTTCCCAGATGGATCCAACCGCGATGAGTGGACGTATTTTCATGAATCACAGTGGTTTGGTCCAACCAGGGACCGCATTGAATCGTTAAATTCGCGACCAGAGAATTATGATAGGGTTGATAGAAATAAAGGTCATAATAGGCGGGAATCGCAACGTCCAGTTCATACGTAATGGCGGCGGAATATGTACCCTGAGTTGTCAGCAGGCAACCATCGTAACTGTAGTAACCGGCGGACCCGGAAGCGGCCAGAGTCGACCAGTTCCCTTCAAGTATTGCGCTGTTTTCGTCGACAATAAACGCGGGAGGACGCCAGGTGAACGATCTGAATGGCGGTTCATCCCATTCCTGAAAAACTTCGGCTTTCAACTCTGGTCCCAAACGCCGCACACCTTCATAATAAAAAAATACTCCCCCTTCAAAACCCCGTTTACGGTACTCTTTTACAAAATCCGCCGCCAGAGCCTGATTATAAACCGGGTTGGATCCCTCACCCAATAAAATTCCTGAAAAAACTCCTTTATAATCAGCGCTGATCAGATGTTGGGAATAGAGACGGTTCAATTCATTGATATAAGAATTAATATCATAGCGATAAAACTGAGGAACAACAAAATCTATCGATTGATCGCGAATCCATTGAGGCCAATCCTGCATAAAATTTTGATAGCCATACGGGTAAACAATAGGAGTATTCGAAACCTGCAAATAAGGATTACGGGCTTTAACTGAATCATAGACTATTTTTGAAAACTGATTGACGACTTGAGACCTCCACTGGACCCAATTGTTATCTGCCGGATTGGCGGGTGGATCCTGCCCATCATGTTCTGCCCGGTACCGTTCGAGATGGGCATCGTCATATCCAAAATCGGAATAGGTCATATTATTGTTCACCTTGCGATTGCCATAGCGAATCCGGTCCAGATGGATACCGTCCACATCATAGCGATCGACAATTTCCAGAATCAAATCCAGTAGGAACTCCTGAACTTCAGGATGGGCCTGGCTCATCCAGGAAAAATTGTCGTCGCACATATAACTACCCGTCGATAAGCGCTTACCCGCCCAAGCCGGATTGTATTGGAGGATGGGTCCCGCCCCGCCATAAGCGGCAGCAAATCCATATTCAAACCAGGCATGCACTTCGATACCCACCCGATGGGATTCTGCAATAAACTCAGCCAGGATATCGCGGTTCTGGTAGGCTGGATAAATAGGATAACCGGTAACCGATTCCATGACGTCACTTGGATAAAACGTGTAGCCATTTCCGCACACTCCCACAAAAACCGTATTAATACCGTATGCCCGCAATGAATCAATCCCGTGGGCGATATTTTCCTTGCTATCGTAAATCGACGAACCGATATCGGGAATCCATACGCCCCGCATCTCTTTTCCAGAAGTGGCAACAATCCCCCAAAATAAAATGGTTCCAATATATATCATAATGTTTCGCATTCTATATCCCTTTCAATAAAACCGTTACTAAAAAAATCAGACTTAAAGCTAAAAACTTCGATATCCAGGCATCTACCAAGAATACACCAAAAACTTTTAAAAGTCAAGCATTGAATAATAAAAATTTTTTCCGGTCCAATTTGAACTCAAAATTAGCTGGTAGCAATTTTTTTGAACTCCCAATATTTTTTTTTAAATAAAAAAACAATATATATAAGTCTTTTTTTTTATTGACAGCGGCAGACTTTTTCATTATAATAAAGTTTAAAGATAACAACTCAGCCAAAAGGAGAGGATAGAATGGATATTAAAATGACAGTTTTAGTCGTCGATGATTCAGGCACTATGCGTATGTTGTTTAAAAAAAATTTGCAGCAAGTTGGATTTGAAAATATCATATTAGCCACCGATGGGCAAGATGCTACTGAAAAACTCGAGTTGCAGCGTATTGATCTGGTGATCAGTGATTGGAACATGCCGCGCATGGATGGACTGGATCTGGTCAAATGGATGCGGGCCAATGACAAATATAAAGCGATCCCCTTCATAATGGCGACCGCGCAAGGAGATAAAACCCAACAGAAAATCGCCCGCGATGCCGGCGCTAACAACCATATTGCCAAACCATTTACGGCAGAACAATTAAAAGAATGTATCGATGAGGTTTTCGGAATGAAAAAAGAAACAGAACCCACCGAAACCCGCCGATTTGTAAATGGGAAAGTAGTTATGAAAGTAGCGCATATCCAAATTACGGACCACCTGCTTTTGGGGGTTCTGAAACATTGGATCCAAACAGGCAAGGTAACGCCAAAATATTTTGAGTTGGATACACTATGCAATCCTGGTTGGAATCCGATTCAGCAATCCCTGGAAAAGGGCGATATTGATGGCGCGTTTGTTTTAGCGCCCATTGCCATGGATTTATTCGGCTATGGCGCTCCCATCAAACTGGTCTTATTGGCTCATAAAAACGGTAGTATTTTTGTGCGATCATCCCGACATTCCGAGGATGATTATGCCTCCCCAAAAAGTTTATTTAAGTACAAAGTCGTGAATATTCCTCACAAGATGTCAATTCATAATATGTTAGCTCATAAATATTTAAGCGAGCTTGGCCTGCGTCCGGGAGTTCCTGGGAAAAAGGCGATTGATGTGCGTTTCGAAGTCGTTCCGCCGATTCAGATGCCGCAAATCATGAAGGAGAATGATGAAGTCGCAGGATTTATAGTCGCTGAACCGATTGGTTCCAATGCCATTGCTAAAAAAATCGCCGTGCGCCAGTTTTTGTCTCATGAAATCTGGCCCAATCATCCCTGCTGTATCGTGACCTTTCGCCAGGAATTTATCGAACAGTATCCCGATGCTGTGCATGAGTTTGTTGCTTTATTAGTCCAGGCCGGCAAGTTTATCGAATCCCATAAAGATGAAGCTGCCGCGATTGCCGTCAATTTTCTCGATCCCGAAAAAAAGATTGGCCTGACGATAGAAGTTCTGGGACGCGTTTTGAACGAACCCGGTGGAATTACCTTGAACGACCTATCGCCAATCCACGAGGATTTTGATACAATTCAGCGCTATATGCACGAAAAAATGGAAATCGGGGTTCTTATCGATGTTGAAAAATTCATTGATATGCGTTTTTCCCAAAATGCGCATCAATTATAATAAGTACGAGCTTTGCTAAAATGATCGAACCCTACGATCTCAAGGGAACTTTTGCCCGTCGATTCAGTATTATTATAAGTACCTAAACCTTTTATCCCTTAGCCAGGAGGCGCGTGATGAAAAAAATGATCGGACTCTCTTTGTTGTTAAGTATGCTGATCGGGATGCCTATCTATGCTGGAGAATTCTGCCCTTATAACGTCCAGGCAGTGATGTTGACGAAAGTCATATCCTTTACGCGCGAATTGGGTGGCGCTACCAAGGGAGAAGTAAAGATGGGGGTATTCGGCAGTAGCGAAATCAAAGCTCAACTCGAGCAGGCAGCGGGAAAAACAACTGATAAAATTACGGTATCAACCGTCAGCCTCGACAATATCAGTAGTGTCAATGTTGTCTATGTTCCTAAAGGCACTCCTGCCGAGCTAATTAAAAAAATCAAAGAGGCGGCTGTGGCCAACAAGGTTCTTACCGTGGGTGGCGATCCTCAATATGTATTGGATTTTGCGCTGACTTTAACATTTCATCTTGTGGACGGTAAACCGCGCATTCTGATCAGCCTCGAATCAGCAGACGAAGAGGGGGCGAAATTCGCCGCGGAACTCTTAAAAATAGCGGAAAGAAAATAATAGTTACTTAACGCCAATAGAAAAAGGGAGCGAAATTCGCTCCCTTTTTTATTTTAGCTGATGAAAGTGAATTCATCAAGTTTTAAAAAGACACACCAAGCGCCACATATTGGACACTATTCAATCGATTACGGTCAGTAAAGGCATAATCAAAACAAACATTTTTGAATTTAAGTCCGGCGCCTAAGGACAATCCGCCTTCACGGTCAGCAAGAAATATCTGGCGATATCCAGCTCGTAAAAACCAAATCCGGTTCAAACCGTATTCCATACCCATATTGACAAAATTCTCGTTATTATTGGGATATAATAGTTCCGAATTCATGAGGAGTTGGTGATTGGCCGTCTGCCAAACAGTCCAGGAAAACCCAAAGCGGAAACAAGCGGGCAAATCCCAGGCATGGGTCATTTGGTAGGCGACGATCCCATCGTTATTGCCGTTGACCCGGGGGTCGGGATCGAAACGGATCGCATTATCAGTGCCCCACATCCGCATTTCGCCCCCAAAATTGGTAATACTGAGTCCCAGAACAAGGGGTTGCAAGGGAGTATGATAGGTCAAACCCACATCCAGGGCAAACGTCGATGCGCTCAGATTCCAGATCGAGGAACGGATCATTTTGAATGTTCCCCCAATGGCGAACCGATCCGTAAGCATCCGGGAATAGGAGAGTCCCACCACCATATCCTGCACATCATAGAGATCGCCGGTACCTTCGGGGCGTTCTTCAGTCGTCACTTCAATATTACCGGAATTCATAATAAAAAACGACGCGCCAAAATTCCCCCAGTTCCCGCTATTGAACAGCACACCGCCGTAATTCAGATCAATGCCCGCAAACCAGGAGATATGAGAAAAATAGGCCTGATTGGAATTTAGCCCCGCGCCCAGCGCCGGATTCCAGAAAAGAGCCGCCACATCATCTCCCTGGGCAACGCCCGCTTCGCCCATCGATTGGCCGCGGGGGCCGGGAGAAATCTGTAAAAACGGCGCAGCCGTTGTGCCCACCTTAGACTGAGCGACTACCACCGCGGATAAGAGGCACATTATTAGTAAACTATAAATAATTGATTTCATATTCGCCGGCCTTTCCTTAGTTGATGATGGCAAATTTACCGATATGATTCCCAATACCAGGAGCTTCAACATGGTAAATATAAAGTCCAAAAGCCACTTCCAAACCTTCATGGGACCGCAGGTCCCAACGGGCTGTTCCATCATTCACACCACTGTGGGTCAATGTCTGCAACAAATCCCCGTTGATAGTGTAAATACGAATCGTACATTCTGCCGGCAAATGCGTGAAGCGGATAAACCGCTCTCCACGTCCGCTCAGATACGCTTGCTGTTCCAGAATGGATGAAACGATATAAGGATTGGGTACGACACGAATCTCTTTCAGTACTTCATCCGAACTCTGTTCCACTGCCCTGCCCTTAATAGTGGCAAACTGGTAAACATCACGAGACTCATAGGGTATCCGGTTTTTCACCAGATACTTATCCCCTGAACCCGGCCGGATGAGAAGAGAATCGGCGATCGGATTGCCCTGTTCATCAACAGGCGCATCGATCTTAATCCCCCAGGAGGCTTTAAAACGTTTTTCCGTCGGAATCTCTTTATACAATAGATTAATCGTCTCTCCGAGATCAATTAATCCATTTTGCCGCGCGCCCGTTCCTTCCTGGAACCACACATCCAATCGCTGATTGGATCCGTATTCATACACTTTAAAATTTACCGGACGAGTCAGGGTGCCGCGCGTCGAAGTATAAGCGGAATCAATGCCCACCTGGGTGGAATCAAAAAATTCGACCATGAAGGAAATGGGTTGAATCGGAGAAGTTTCATAGACCGGCGCCACTGAAAAAACAAAATTCGTTGCCGTTTCGTCCAGCCAGTCCGAGTTCAAGATTACCGAATCTTTATCAGGAAATTGGTTATCGAAGGTCAAAATAAACCCCCGAGTAAGGAACTCCGCCGACCATGAGCGCAGGTAATTACCAGTAGAAAAATCCTGGATGACCGGCCAGTTACGGGCAATGGTATCTCCACTGTTGAAATTGATCAACGAAAAGGTCGATGTTTCATATTCCACCGGGCTATTGCTTTCAATGGTGGAAAAAATTACCATATATGTCGAATCTTCCAGCAGTTCGGGGGCAATGACCTGGATTTCAATTTTCCCTGTGGCATATCCTTCAACGTGATCGAGTTCTTCATCCACATCCGTGCGCCCGATCTCAATATTCGAGGAAGCAGGATTGGGTGTCGCCATCGCTGTATTCGGATCCATCCGCGATACCTGGCCATTGCTGACGATTATGGCAGCGGGACACTCACTGGGGGTGATCGGGAAAAGGTATGCATTATCGGACAAACCCCGTTCATAAAAATCCAAATCATAGCCTTTATCATAAGCGGTGACCGCATAATAATAGGTCCGCCCATTAATCACGTCTGAATCGACGTAATAGTGCCGCAATCCGGTATCATTTCCCATATAAAAATGGATACCCGTGGGGCTGTTGATTTCTTCGCCGAACTGAAGGGGATGAGGGCCTTTGAGTCCGTTTGCCAGATCGTATTGAGCGATCGGTTGTTTAAATGCCGGATTTCCCACCATATCCGTAATATCCTTCGCATCCAGGAACTGGGGATCGGTTGATTTATAGATGCGATATCCCTCAAAATCGAAGCCATAGATAGGGTCCCGGCTCTGTTCCGATAGATCGTCCCAAATTAGAACCACTTTATTGTCGCCGGGAACGGCCGTGAGTTTCGGTTGACGGGGTGGGCGGGCGAAACGGTAGTCAGAATCGTAAATTCGTTGGGCCACTGAACCGGTTTGAAAAATGGCCCGTTCATCATAGCCGAATACCCAACAAGTAGAAAACCGTTCGGTTTTTTGCGGATCCAGATTAAACGGGCCGCTGCCGAAAATCCAGTACTGGTTGATATTCTGTTGGGGAACGGTGAAATAGCCGGGCTTGATCCGTTGCCACATCGCGTGCTCATCCGAGATAAACACCGAGCCGAACATCGGGGCGGTAAAACTGGTCAGACCCACCTGGTCGCTTTCATCGTTATCCAGCTTACCAAAATTGGGCTCTCCCTGATCCGGTTTTCCATTACCTTCCGAACCGTCGCTATCGGGACCGGGATAATTCTCCGTCAGTGAATCCGCTCCATCGGTCCCCACATCATCTACGTCCGGATTCCAGTCCAGATCTTCATCGCCGTTCCACCACTCCCCTTTCTGATAGGCTGGCAAATTTTCCAGCTTGCCATAACGCTGCTCGAATTTCGCGAAATCATAATTGGCCTGTACATAGGCGCGAATGGCATCTTGACCGCTAATCAACACCCCGGCATCATTATCGCGCAGTTCGTCGGTCATGCCGTCATTATCATTATCCCTCCAATCGTTTCCGATACCCGGGGATTCCAAAAATTTCCAGCCACAGTACCCGGGCGGGATATCGCGGTACTTGGTCCAAACGCCCTGGTTGTTATGGTCCCAGCCATATACCATGTTCATATCATAATTATATCCGGCATCGTCATCGGTCGTTCCACGCCCTCCGACGCCGATATCGCCATAGCCACCGAAAACAATGCTATCTTCCGATACATGATAGGTATGATCGCCGGCATTGGATACCTGGAAATGAATAAAGAGGATATCTTTAGCGAGCGGATGCGCCCATTGAAACAAACGGGTCTCAATTTGCATACCTAACCCGCGCCGGGTTGTATCAGATGCATAGGGGTAAAATGGGTATTCCTTATTCCAAACATCATCCATAACATAGAGGACTTCCTGATCGGCGTTAAATTGATTCAGTCCGAAATAGCCGTCCCAGGTGTTGTTCCATCCTGCGTCCTTACCCGGCCAGCTTGAAGGCCAGGAGGAGGGATTGAGACTATTGGCGATATCTTCCTGGGCCAATTCATCATTGAAATATCCGCCAATTGGATGGAATTTCCAAAGAATATTTGTAACCGGGTCGATTTCGCTTTGTGATCCGCCGGCATCCCGATATCCGTCGGAAATAATATAAATGGGTTGGGACGCTCCAAGCGAGTCGGTTGTAGTAACCCGGCCGGCGATAAAACCGGTTACTTCATGGATATGGTCATGCCCGGTACCCCGGGGCCAAACTCCGCCGCCGCCGCTGGCGACATCACTGTCGTTACCGCGGCCCACCGTTCCGTAATTAGTCAGATCAGTGGATACCTGGTTTGAATTGATAATCAGAACCCGGCGTTTTTCCGGATTGCTTTTATTCGGATCGATATAGATGGTTCCATTATTCTGAGCCCAGAGCCACCCACTGAAAAAGAGCCAGCATATTATCCATTTCAATTGATTCATAATGTAATCCCTTGCTTAAAAATCGACTTTGATGCCAAGTTTGATTTCCCGCGGTTTTGGTTGCGCGCCGGGGTTCAATTCATACTCGTAACGGGTGTTGATCTGGTCCAATCCGTTTTGCTGTTGGGCCAGTTCATCGCGCGGATCGACTTCCGGCAACAAATAATTCCGATAATTATCGAGGAGGTTTTCAATTCGAATAAAGAGTTCCATACCCCATCGATCAATCTGAAAACGCTTGTACATCTGGAAATCCATAAAGAAATCGCCTTTGAGCCGGCCCGCATTCGGCAGTTCGGGATACCCTGCCGGAGTGAACGGATAACCGGAATTCAAGCGGGCGATCAGACTGCCGCCCCATCCGGTTTGACTATAATTGACATATCCATTGGCGGAATGCCGTAAATCCCAACTCAACGGATTGAGCAGGATTGAACTTTCGCTACGTCCCTGGGCATCCCATAATTTCTGTTTGGGATCACTGGCAATTCCCTTGGCCACTTGGTACGTATAATCCACTCCTCCGGAAATCCCGGTTTCAGCCAAACGGATTTTAGTTGCCAAAGTTACGCCCCGCACATTACCATGGTCATTATTCACATAGCGGCCGTAAATGATATCATTTTGATATGTAATATGCAACTCGGAACTCAGCAAGTTGCGGATATTACGGTAAAACATCGTAACATCCACTGCCAGGAAATTGGTAAGTTGCTGTTGAAGGCCTATTTCATACATGTCCGTGCGTTGCGCTTTTAAATCTGCGTTACCGATAAAAGAACCCAAATTACCGGCCACTTCGAATTCAGGATTCTCATAAAGACGCGAAAACTCAGGAATTTGAAAAAACTGGCCATAAGAAGCGTGGAATACGCCGCGATCAGTAATGGGAAAGGCCAAGCCCAACCGCGGGGATAGCTGCACTTTTGAATCCACATCAGTATAAGCCGAATCGACATCACGGGGCCTGAGCTTGTTGGCCGGGTCCCTAAAATCGGTGGGTATGTCAGAATTAGGCTTAAAATAATCTAACCGAATGCCAACATTGACAATCAAATCCTGTATTTCAATTTTATCTTGAAAATAGGCGGCAAGCTCCATCGGCTTTTTAGTGTATTGGTTATGATCGATCGATGTCAACGGAGGAACGACAGGCGTTAAATCGCTATAGCGAAAAGGGTCCACATCAAGGGAAAAGTACTCCATTTCCAACGTATGAAAGCGGCTTTCCAGCCCTAATTTCAGAAGATGGTTGTTATTGAATTGCCAGTTGAAATCGCTACGCAATGCCAGTGTCTTACTATTCTGATAATAGTGGGAAGGATCCACGCTACCTGTAGAGAAAACAAATTGGGGTTGATTGCCGCGCCCAAAAATAGAACCGTATCGCGCATCCTGAGGGTTTTCATAGACGTAACTTTTATAATCATTTTCATAATATGCAATATTGACATTATAAAACATCGCCGGATTTAGAGAATGTTCGAATTTAAACAAATGATTGGAACTATGGGAGTATCCCGTTGGACGGTAATCCGGGTTCAATTGGTAAAAGTTTGAATAACTTTGACTTTCTGCGCGATTCAGCATCAAGTTGTAAGAAAATTTGAGCGATCCAACCGGACGATAGGTCAGCTTAATCTGGCCGGAATAGCTTTTGCCGGGATTCATCGGCACCCAGGCAGAATCGCCATGGCGTTCGATATAGTATTCGTCCGGATTAGGTGAAATAAACGCCGATGAATCGGAAGGGAGGAACACTCGCCGTCCATACAACCAGTTTTCCCGGTCAGAAATTTTTCCGGAAGCAAAAAACGAAAGCTTCTTGCTAAAGACTGGACCGCTGAGCGATCCTTCGAAATATTTCTGGGAAAGGGGGCTGATCTGGTCGATATGCGCGAATATTTCATCCCGCGAAGAAAAAAAGTCGCCGAAATAGGTTGAGAAACTCCCCTGAAATTTTTCGGTGCCATCCCGCGTGACAATATTGACAATACCGCTCATCGCCTGGCCATATTCAGCATTGAAAGTCCCACTAATCACTTCCAGCTCCTGGATCGCATTATTTTCCACCGGAACCGCCAAGGAATTGGAAAACGGATTAGAAATGGCAATGCCATCCACATAATATTGAATCTCTGATGCCCGGCCGCCGCGAATATGCAGTTCACCTCCCATTCCGGTAGTAACACCGGCTTTTAACTCCAGCACTTCCGCAAAACTCTCCACTGGCAAGGCCTTGATATCATCGCCGGAGACCTTCGATGAAGACGATGTCAAATCCTTGACAACCAGAGAGCGATCAGCCACGACAATAATCTCATCACCCTGGATCGTCTCTTCCTGCATGGCAAAATCCACCGTAGTTGTGCGATCGACTTCCACCCGAATCGGCTTTTTAACCTGTTTGCCATAGCCCATAAAAGATACTTCCAATTTCCAAACTCCAGGGGAGATATTGATAATAAAATAGCGTCCATCGCCATCACTGGTTGTTCCCATGGGACTTGACAAAGCTATTTCAGAACCGCCAATGATCTGGCCGGTAACCATCACCTGCGCATAAGGCAAAGGGTCTCCATTGCTTTGATCAAAAATTCGTCCGGCGATTTTTCCGGATGTCCCGGCCTGTATTCCAACAGTCCCAAGGAAAATCCATACTAATACATGACTGAGAAACGAACGCGGAACATGCGAACTGAAAAACTCAGGCATACTCACTCCTTTTAGTAATAACAGTTATACACTATATGATTGATTCAAGCTCCGAAAATCAAATTATAGCCCCCGGGACCGATCCCCTGGAGACTCAGGGGGAACAAGCGCATCACGCGTCAAACTGCGATTTTCTCCATCCGGCAGACGAAACAGATCGTCAATTACCAGCGAACCGGCTCCAATCAGCACTCCGTTTTCTCGCAGGCTACTCATTCTAAAATCCGTTCGCTGAATCGGTTCTATCAGGACATTATGTTCGATATTATTCAGCAGTTCATGATATAACAGATGTGAGGTGAAGAAAAGAGGACCTGACAAGACAAAAACTGATGGATTATAAAAATAAACGACCTGACTGATGATATGGGTAACCAACTGCCCCAGAATTTTGAGCAAATGCAGCGCTAACGGATCACTTTGTTCAGCCGCCCGTAAAAAAGCCGCGACATCGCATCCGACCTCCAGCCGGGTTGACCAACCACTGGCAATTCCCTTGGCAACCGCTGCCTGGATATTGGCTAAAGACAGGAGATCGCCCCAAATCCGATTATTACTATCAGCCAAAAAAGACAAGTTTGATTGGATACCCGGAAACAGTTCGGTAAACCCGATCTCTCCGGCGCTATTATTTTCTCCCCGCAACAACTGTCCATGATTCATAATGCCCACACCAATTCCATCGCCAAACCAAAAACAAACTAAATTATCAAAAGAGAGACCACTGCCGAAATGATGCTCACCTAAAGTAACCGATTTCACATTATTTTCCAAAAAAACCGGGACCTGAAAAATATGAGACAATATTTCACAGATTGGATATCCCTCCCAGCGTTTGGTATTATATCCCTCCTTCACCATTCTCGTTGCATAATCGATAATGCCAGGTACTCCTAAACCGATCCCAATAACCTGCTCCTTCGTAAACCGTTGCTCGGCCAATAATTCATTAAATGATTGAACGATCTTTGACATAAGATGTTCAGCCTTTGATTCCTTTGAGTACTCAATGGACCGGGATGCAATTACATTGGCAAAAATATCTAATAAGGCCAAGCGGGTGTAATTCCGTTCGATTTCCGCCGCCATAATCACTCCCATTTTCGGATTCAGCGCCAATAAGACCTCCCGCCGCCCGCCTCTTTCGGTTGATCGTCCTTTTCCCACTTCCAATAATAAACCAGCGGACACCATTCGATGAGTGATCAGGGTGATTGTTGACCGGGAAAGTTTCAGCTTCCTGGCTAATTCAATACGGGAAATCGATTTCTCTGTCCGGATCGCTCGAAGAACTAAAACCTCATGGTATTCACGGATGGGTTTCATCTCGACTCTTTTCTATATCATAGATATTATGTAGGGCATTATACACTGAGTGAAAGACCCCGTCACGCCAAAATCTGATGCCTAAATTCATCAGGCAGCATTAAATTATCAAAAAAACCTAAACGCAAAATCAAAAAAAGGCCGGAGGAATTTCCCCCGGCCTTTACAATTCATTATTTTAACAACATCATTTTCTTCGAAATGACCTGATTTTGCAATTGTAGCCGATAGAAGTACATACCACTGGGTTGCGCCGAAGCATCCCAGTTCACCAAGTAGGTTCCGGAATTCATTTCCTGATTGACAACAGTCGCCACTTCTTTGCCCAGAATATCGTACACTTTTAAAGTAACTTTACCCGGCTGTTGCACCTGAAAACGGATCGTTGTCTGAGGATTGAACGGATTCGGATAGTTATCTAACAAGGCCTGTTGCTTTGGAGCGGAGTGTTGCGCGTCCGATTCATCGATAGCGACAACGGGTGGTATCATACCGAGGGTATCCACGACCTTCATGCGCATACCAAATCGATAAGACCAGCGCCAACCATCCGTCAACATTCCGAATTGATAACTGGGTCCTTCGGCGTTATTCCCATCGATACGGTCTTCATCGGTGAGAGCAATATCAAAGGGAATCACATCGCCATGTTTAGGCTCATAGAGCGGCCATAGCAGCGCATTTTTACCCGTACCCCACGCATCACTGGCGATATAGCCGGCCAATGAGGCAAACGGCACCTTCCATTCCATGGTATATCCATCCTCATTGTCCCATACCCTTATACCCACTTCGGTATTCATCATCATAGTATCGACCCAGCCCCAATTATAGGTGACTACCTGGGAATCAGCGCCATAGTAAGCGCCATTGGCCAGTATAACCGGATATTCATGCAGGGCCACGCCGATCTGGTAATCAGGTCCCAAAGTCGCCTGATCGGGATCCGTATCGGAAGGGATACCATCATAATCGCGAACCACGCGATACGTGCGATCCGCCCATTCGTCATTGGCGATTTGAATGATCGTATCGCCCGTTTCCTGGTTCAAAATCGCTACTACATTCTTGTGGGGACTCCCCGGCAAATCGCCCATATCGAAAAGTCCGAGATACGCCTGAAAGCAATCCTGAAACCACATACGTTTGCAACTTTCAGGATCGAGAGGATTGCGCGGCTCATGATTGAGAACGCCTCCCTCATCATGCATATTAGCGGCGAAATAGAGGTTTTCATCATCCATCTGAATAGCGACATGACCACTCCAGTCGGAGGCGGACGCTAAGGGATTAAACTCGTACCAACCCGCTATATGGTTGGGACTTCTATAGTTAATTCCAATAAACTGCGAGTTTGACCATTCCGAGGAATCAATTTCACCGTCGATCACAATATTGGAGCCCTGGGGAGAATAGAGCGTATGATAATAATTGGAGGCGGTGGTATCTTCCAGAGTCAGCTCTTTAACCACAGCGCGTCCGCCCCAGCGATAGGAATCTCGCCAACATGCCCGCCAACCGCGGGATCCCGGATAATCCTGGCCAGAACTATAGCGCAGGAAATTATTTCCCCAGTCGGCGATATCCGTATTGCGGTCATTGTCCAGCATATCAAAATCGAATGGCAGCACATCGCCATCTTTCGGCGTGTATAATGGCCATTCAATACTGGCCTGGGGCTTGGAGGCCTTGGCGATATTACCCGCCATCGAGGCGAACGGCACTTTCCATTCCAACGTATAGCCGTCTTCCTCCGGCCAAACCAGAATCGCCACTTCCGTATTAGCGATCAGAGTATCAACATATCCCCAGTTATAATTGATAACATCATCACCCGATGCATAGTAAGCGCCATTGGGCAACATGTTGCTATATTCCTGGGCGTGGACTCCGAATTGAAAATCCGGACCCAATGTTCCAGTTTCACTTCCCGTCGTGTCCTCCATCAACCGGTCATAACCCGGACGAATCCGATAGGTCCGGCCGCTCTGCAATACCGAATCCGGAAATTCCGGCATGACGATATCCACCAAATCTTCATGCGGGCTATGCGGCAAAACGCCGATATCATACAAACCCAGATAGGGAGTGAACGCGTCAAACGAACCCAACAGATTGGCTTTATCGCGCGTGAGCATACCATGATTCAAAATACCGCCCTGGTCATGCGCATGCACGGCAAAATAGATATTCTCATTGTCCATTTTAATGGCCACATGAGCGCTAAAATCGTCAGGCGATTCAACGAGATCGCCATAATCCGCGCCAAATTCCAGCAAACTGTTATAAAGCGGCGTCATATCTTTACTGATATAAATGAACTCAGCATCCGCCCAATCACCCAACTCTCCGTCAATCGTCACGGGACGGCCATTCAACGAAATCACATACACGTGATCAGTAGAGTGATACCCTTCGGCCCAAATCAGCGTTACCGGCAACAAACACAACAAAATCAACCACCAACGTCTCATAGCGACTCCTTTGAAAAGTTAAATACGACCAATCTGTAGTTTGGCCATCCTATGTTGAAAAAACATAATAAAACACGCAGCAACTCAAATTTAATATTAACACCAAAAATCCGGCTTGTCAAGATAATTTTTTTATAAAACAAACAAATAAAATTTTTTTTATTTTAAAATGGAAATCCTCTGTCCCGATTAATCATTATATCCGCTGCTGGCGATTCGGCCCATGAAACGATAGAGAATTTCAGGAGTATTGATGAACGGGTGTGTTTAGTGTATTCTGGAACGCCCTACCAGTTGCCCGCTGGTGGTAATAGTTTCAATAATTAATGATTGATCGCAACTTGTCAGCGCCAGGTTTTTGTACGACCAAAATCGAAACCCTCCCGGCCTCCCCCCCTTGATCTCAACAGAAGCGGAACGATAAATCAGAACGCCATCCAGATACCAAATATGAACTAAACTTTCCACCATGCCGACAGGGGCGTCGACTCGTGTAAAAAAATAGACTCGGCCCTGGATACTTTGCGGTAGTATAACCATAGAATCAACTAGAACCTTATTTGTATAGTTAAAATTCATACCGCACCAACCCCCATTGTACTGCAAGGGAACGGCAGGGATATACCGGCGGGCAAATAGCGCCAAGCCAATCACCAGCAATGCCGCCGCTAATATGATCCGCTTTTGCCGGCTCACTGGAAGCCCCGATCCATGATAGACGAATGAAGCAAAACAAATAACCGCAAGAAGACCGCTCAACCAAAGCGCGACTATACAGGAAACCTTCCACATCAGAGGAATCATGGCATAAAAAGAAACAAACATGTTGAATGAAAAGAAAAGCGCCATATAGGACCACTTCCTGGAAATATGATGATCATAGATCAAGTCTAAGGTGGATAAGAGAGCGGATATTGCCAGAATCGATAAAAACCAGCCATGAACCACCCAGACCGAAGCGCTTTTATAGTAAATGGGTAATAGGAAAAACAGAATCTGTTGATAAAAATTACGATGAACATAATTGATGAATAGCTGCAACCGATGCCGCCAAATATCAGATAACAGTAGGTAACACTGAATTTTCGGCATCAGCAAACTGCTGATCCAAATAAATGCCAGATACCACAGAGCTGCCTGTAGATAGTGAATATGTTTATTTCCCAACCACATAAAAACAATACCAAAAAACAGGGCATAGAAACTGTGAAACCACCAGATCAAGCTCGAATGGTCATTTATCCAGCGCCTTAAAAAGCGGTATTTTTTTTTAATTTCCCAATAGAATCTCATATTAGTTAAAAATAACTGAATACTGCTGAATTGTCAACATGTATCTGTTGAAAACCTGTTGACTTTTTTAAAAAACCGATTATATTTGAACAATGAATTTTATTAAAACAGTATTTGACTATAGCCTGGCGCTGATCATGGCGTTGTGCCTCTGGCCACTATTTATCATCCTGGGTTTTCTGATCAAAATTGATGACCGTGGACCGGTTTTTTATATCCAGCAACGTGTGGGGAAAAATCGCGCGCTTTTTAATCTCATCAAGTTCAGAACCATGGTGATAGATGCCGAAAATCAGGGTAGTGGTATCTATTGCCAAGCCAATGATCCTCGAATTACCCGTATGGGCAATTTTATGCGACGCTATAGTCTGGACGAATTACCACAACTCTTCAATATCCTCAAAGGTGAAATGAGTTTTGTTGGCCCTCGCCCTACTTTAGCTTACCAAGTCGAAAAATATAACATGAAACAACTGCGCCGACTGGATGTTAAACCAGGGATCACCGGTTGGGCGCAAGTTAATGGACGCAATAGCATTCCGTGGTCAGCGCGTATCGAATTGGATATCTGGTATATCGATCATTATTCATTGATGCTCGACATTAAAATCCTATGGAAAACAGTTTTCGGTCAAAACCAAAAAACTATTTATGGCGATCAGGATATTTTCGATTTATAGCGATTCGTCTTCGTCTTCCTCACCCCGGTTAAAAACCTTATTTTCCAATCGATAAAATTTACGTTTCAAACTGTCCAGTTGGGCCATTGTCGATTCCCGGAATACGAAAAAAAGTAAAATAACGGCTACGGCAATTAGAACCGGGATAACAATCAACGAATAAGGGAAATAAGGAACATTATCCTTCAAATAACGGTACGATTTACTTCCTGTCAGATTACTCATTCGAAACTCCTTTTCTTATAATATGAACAAAATAAAACGATTTGTCAAGATTTTTTTAATAAAAATTTTTTAAACCATTTAGAAACTTCCCGGGAGATCGCCCCCGAACTCTTTCAGAGAGGGTGGCTCATTCCCATATCCATTCAAATTCGACCCGTCGATTTATGGCCGGGTCTCCCCGGACTGTTTGCAAATTACTAAAACACTCGATCAATAAACGATTGGCGGATATCTGACGGGACATCAAAAATTGCTGGGCGTTTTCTGCGCGACGACACGAGAGCTCCTTGTTAAGCGGTTCAGAGCCGGTTTGGTCGGCATGGCCGATCAGTTTTAACCGCAATCGAAAAAACGATTGCATAAAGTGAGCGATCTCGGTTAGAGTTTGTTGCGCCTGATCAGACAATTGATCCGAACCGGCCTCAAAATAAACCGGCTCGGGTTGATAAATCTGATAGTCCAGTTCGAGCGCCGGTCCTGCCATCTGCGCTAACATCCGTCGTAAAGGCAGAGGCAGCGTATCTTGTATCGACACTATCTGTAATCGGTTCTCATCCAGCCGGGGAACCAGCTTAACCGGCAAATAGTGGCCGACTATCGCAAATTGATGATTTTCCAATTGAGATATAAAATCTACCGGAAAATAAAAATGCCAGGGTTTATCCCATAAATTCAACTTGTTGATTAAATCGTAAAACACAATCGGATCCCGTAATGTATAAACCCTGAAATAGGCAACGGAGCTATCGGGAAACTCTTTCCATTCCAGGGTAATTCCTTCCTGTTGAACTAAACGATTGAGTCGATCGTTTCGGGTGGAATCCCTGTTAATATACAGCGCCGAATTATTATCCCCTGCGATGGAATGCTTTTCCATGGTCAGCGGACGAAACCAATTCAGGATTATCCAAGTGGCCACTACAATAAAAATCATGGAAAAGATCAAACTAAACATTATCGAATAACGCAGGGTTCTTCGAATAAAGTAACGATCCTCCCCTAATCCGTAATTCTTCAACAAACCCGACAATCCGCCATAATGGTGAAGTTCATCCATCAGAAAACGCTTTAATTCTTCTTTGCGCTCTTGTTCATCCCCTACCCGGCTCTCAAGTTTTTTTTGACGGGTTTCCAATTGACTGATCCGTTGATTACTCTCATCCAGCAGCAAACGCTGTATCTTTCTAAAGGGATGTTCCGCTGATTTCGAAAGATTGAAGGGCATTAGTTCCTTTCTAAAACAAACTGGGTTGAATCACACCCAGCTTTTCCGGTTCACCGTCTTGAAAACGATCCATTTTCGCTTTTGCCGGTTTTCTCTCTGAGAGTGGGCGATGCTCTTCAACAACGGTTTTCTCAAGGCGCTTGATCGTTCGTTTCAATTGCCGAACTTCTTTTTCCAATTGTTCCAAACGTTCCAAAACAGTTTGCAGTGGAACTCCCAACAGCGATTTTAGCTCAGCAAGTTGTCCATCCAGCAAATCTTCCATTGATTTGTCCTTTTTTATGTGATCCAATCGATTCATGTTCTGTAAATATTATGGATTCAATTGATCCGACAATACCACTTCAACACCCAATAATAAACCAATTCAAACAAAATGTCAAGAAAAATTATACTATTCAACCCGGCATCTTCCAAAAAGTAATGGATGAGGGGTGACCGTCATCCTTGCCAATCCAAAGTATGCTGCAAATTTTCTAAGCGCAGATGAAGGAGTTCAATACCTTACAGGAAATTATTTTCAGTGGAAATAACCTCCTTTGGACAAAAATGAGATTGCTAAAAATATCAAGAGGATAATGCAACCGATTTTGAAAATAAAACTTAAAAATTTAGCCAAAAGAACAAAAATGATCAGAACGATCAGAATCCCGAGAATAGTTGTCAGCATAGAATCCGGCCTTTCAATCAGGGTTGAAACGTTTGAGTTGCAACGAAAGCATAATCACGGTAAGTGAGCTGGCGATCATAGCCAAAGCCGCCCATTGGGGTTGGAAGGTGATCCCGGTCAAAGGGTAAAACGCCCCGGCGGCGACAGGAATCAATACCAGGTTATAAGCGGCAGCCCAGAAAAGGTTCAAGCGGATACGCGACATAAGCCGATTGACCAGTCTAAACAGCCGTGGCAGCGACATCAAATCATCGCGGATCAGGACAATATCGCCGCTTTCCATAGCGACATCGGTACCGCTTCCCAACGCGATGCCGACCTGCGCCGTCGCCAATGCCGGCGCGTCATTGATACCATCACCTACAAAGGCCACAATTTCGCCCCGATTCATTAAGTCCCGCAAGGCCGCTTGCTTTTCTCCCGGCAACAACTCTGCGCTGACCTGGTCGATACCCAAAACATGAGCGATAGAGCGAGCGGCCAACTCGTGATCGCCCGTCAAGATCATTGTTTTGTAGCCCAGGGATTTCAATGCGGCAATCATGGGTTTGGCATTCTCTCTGAGCGTATCCGCGATCGAAATAATTCCCACCAGACGTTGTTCAATAGCCACCAGCAACGTAGTCTTTCCATCTTGCTCGAAATGACTGATCCGATCCTCAAAACCGGCATATTCAATTTTTTTCTCGGCCATCAAGCGCCGATTTCCAATCACAACTTGACTGCCATCGACCGTACCGGAAATGCCTTTACCTTCGAAGACCTGAGGGTGTTCGACCGGTAATCGGGGTAAATTCAGCTCAATCGATTTTTGAACAACGGCATCGCCCAAGGGATGGCCGGCATATTTTTCAAGACTGGCGCTGACTTGGAGCAATCGATTTTCATCGATATCCAAAGCGATTAGATTACGCACCTCAGGTTTTCCAAGCGTGAGTGTTCCGGTTTTATCAAAAACAATTATTGAAACACGTTCGGCCCATTCGATCACTTCACCATTGCGGATTAAAATCCCAAAATTAGCGGCCCGACCCAGGCCAACCGTTATGGCAGTGGGAGTCGCCAGCCCCAGGGCGCAAGGACATGCGACCATCAAGACCGCCAACGTGGTTGTAAAAGCGACAATCATAGGGGCCTGAACAAACCAGATCCAAATAATGAAGGTTATCACGGCGCATCCAAGTATAATGGGAATAAAACGGCCGACCCATTTATCTGCAACACGCTGCAATGGAAGGCGCGATCCCTGAGCTTCCGAAACCAGCCGGATAATTTGACGCAGCATCGTTTCTTCTCCCAGCTTCAGCGCCTCAACTATCAGTAAACCATTTCGATTTATCGTCCCACCAATGACAGAGTCTTCCATTTTTTTTAGTACCGGCAGAGCTTCACCGGTAACCATGGATTCATCTATATAGCTGCTGCCGTGGATGATGACGCCGTCAGTCGGAATTTTTTCGTTAGGATAAACATGGAAACGATCATGTTTCTTCAATTCTCCCAACGGGATATCAACTTCATCGCCATCCCGTTCCAAGTGGGCAATGACTGGCTGAAGCTTAATCAGTGACTCGATGGCTCCCGATGTCCGATTGCGCGCGTTATTTTCCAAATACCGGCCAATCGTCAAAAAAGTTCCCAGTAAAATCGGCGCGTCAAAAAAACGATACTGAGATGGAAAATAGCCGGCAACTGAACCCAAAGTAGCCGCCAACGCGGCGCTCATGCCCAAAGCATACATGGAATCCATGGTTAGACTGGCGTTGCATAGCGCTATCCAGGCTCCCCGAAAAATCGGATATGCTATAAAAATAAAAACCGGTAGCATAACCATCGTAACAACCCCATCAATCAACAGATCAGACTGGCTGATATGTCCCCAAATCATCAAAAATATACCGGTAACAATCCCAAGTCCCATTCTCAAGCGCTGTTTGTTCAAGCTGGCGGCGTCATTTTCCCGAGGCTGAGACGAATAATGATCCTCTCCTGCGTATTCATATCCGGTTTCGCGCACGGCAAGAGCAATATTCTCCATATTCAGCGCGGTTTCATTATATTCAAGCGATACTTTGCCGGTATTGACATTAACTGAAACCTGCTCCATTCCCGCCAGTTTGCCCAGCGCAGATTCAATCGCGCGGGCGCACATGACGCAATGCATGCCGTTCACACGGATGATGGTTTTCATAAATCCGCCTTTTTTTCAAATTCAAATTATGTAGGATAAATAGTATACCGCCGGGGCTGTTTCAAATCCGGACCATTGACTAATATAGGTTTCATATAGCCTTACTTACGACAAATGATCCCATCGGCCGCCTTCCATAAAATATGCGTGATCCGAGCGTAGTACCACCGGTGTTTGCAATAATTTGGACCGGATAATCCTATCCGTTTGCATTTTTTTTAAAATAAATTGCCGCGCCTGGTGACGAATTTTCATACCATTTTCGCTCCAGGAACGATAAAAATTAAAATCTCCCTGATAATGCGGTTCCTGGCTGAATTCTACTATCCATCGTGTTTCATCCGATTCCGGATTCCCCAGGATGGGAAGATTAAACAAAGAAAGATTCAAATACTCAAAAAATGAAGAGTGGGATTGTAAAAATTCTAAGGTGAGTTGCCGATCATTTTCCGTTTCTCCTGGTAATCCCATCAATACGTACAGATAGTTGCGGATTCCGGCTAAAGACGCAGCTTTAAGAATAGCGGCAATCCTCTCCGGATTTTGGTTTTTATGATACGCGTCAAGGATAGCCGTGGAAGCTGATTCCAAACCCCACTGCAGCATTCCGCAGCCATTTGTTGACAGTTCGGCCATCAGCTCATCGTTCTCAAAAACCGGCTCAAAGCGGACAAAACCATAATAATAGTAATGTGAGGGGCGAATACGAATCAGTTGACGCAGATGCCGGGGGGGGATGGCGGCGTCAATGATATGCCAGAGAATCGCCGGGACGGACTGACAATTCTTCTTTTCCCATTCGCGCATCCATTCAGGTAAAAAATCCAAATCTAATGGGTAATAGGGAGTATCACGATCCGGACAAAACCGACATCCATGATAATAGCATCCTTTGGCTGTTAGCAGAGGTACCACTGGGATTGGAGTTAAATAGGATTCAACGGGATTAAGCAGGTTCGGAACCGCCCAATGCCGATAGAGAGCGTCTTCCGGCCAATAGTGATGGCCCAGCCGGGCTCGGGGATCATTTTCAGTCAAACCGAACAACTCTCGAAAAATGGCGGGTAAGGGCTGGCCAGTGCGGCGATAAGCGTCTATAAGCGCGCCGCCGGCGCTAACGTCAATCTTTTCCTGTTGGAGATAATATGCTAATTCCAAACCCGCATAAAGTTGAGATAAAAAAGTAAAGGATATTCCAACACCATCCGGTTTCAATTCACGAATACGCGGAATCACCCGCTGTAAATAGAACGCTGTGAAAGGAGTCAAACCTCCCGCCGCTAAAAAATTCCAAAAAGTTCCGGGTTGATGAACAGATATTGGCCGGTAGCTACAATTCGTAAATGTGATATGCCATTCGGGAAATTCGCGAAATCCGGATTGAAATTCCTTCTGCAGCCTCAACATGGCGCCTCTATAGCGAGAAGCCGGATATCGAGGCTGAGTTTGAAAATAATGCCATAAGTGACGGGCCGACGTCCCCAACAATTTCAACTGCTCGTTAAAAAATTCAATAGATAAATCCCAAAAATAGCTTTCAATCCCCTGGCCCTGCAAAAAACTGGCAAAAAAAAGAGCTCCCGCGGGAGGCTCGGAGGGCGAGGCGACCGGCGGGGCAAGAATCAAAACGGATTCCGCCAAAATTCCTCCTTAAAAAAAAAGGATGGAATCCAGAAGATTCCATCCTGAAACCTCGGATTAAATAAACTTATTCAATAATTTCCAGCATCACGCGTTTGTTGTTTTTACGACCGGCGGCATTGAGAATCGTGCGTATTGCGCGCGCGGTATTTCCTTTTTTACCAATGATTTTTCCCACATCAGTCTTTTCCACCTGCAATTCATAAACAATAGTGCTTTCGCCCTCAACTTTTTGTACGCTGACATTATCAGGATTATCAACCAGTGTTTTGGCAATCAGTACGATCAATTCTTTCATGCTGGTCTCCTTTCACGAGCCATAAAACAGTCTCCACGACAATAGCAACATTGCGGGCATAACCTCGCTAAAGAAATAATAAATGATTTTCAGCGGCTTGTCAAGATTTTTTTTTTAAAAAAAAAAATTCATCATATCGCAACGGCGCAGTCGAACCGCGCCGTTGAAACACTCATGCAGATAAATATACCAGAATAAATGAAAATTGCTTAAAACAGATTAATCGCGGAAAATTTAAAGAGTTCCGCGTTAATGGCCTCAGGGGACCGACACGACCTGGGTGCCTAACACTTCATTAATTTTTGCAATAAAAAGATTCGCCACCTGTTTGTATCCCGCTGAATTAGGATGCACGCCATCGAGGCTGAATGCCGAATGAGAATCAACCAGGATAAAATTTGAGGATAAACCACTCACGGAACCATTTGCCAAATCAACCATCAACTGATACGTGTCCACCAGATGAATTCGGGCTTCTTCGGCCGCTTTAGCGCTCAGATATTGATTGTATTCACTTACCAATTGCTGGGCAGATGCGGCTTCACTGGTTGTCAGGGTCACTGTCCCCGGCAGGGGTTTATTATTGCCTGGAATCCCATATCCCTGCTGCATCAGGGACATAGCCGACAGTAATACATACTGGACGTCGCTTTCCTGGAGATCCAGAAGGATATTACCGGGTACCGGTTGAAAGGTGACCGGGTCGATCAGTATAGTTGGCAGGGTTGTTACATACGGAATGGCGGTGATCGGCGGAATATTGGCCATAAAAATTTCAGCCTGGGTTTGCAGTAATAAGGAATCTAAAATTTGTTCCATGAATTGCTGATAATAGGCGGACGGGGTAACCGTAGTACCCGGAACGATGGTTCCGCTTAAAACGCCGCCTAAAATATCATTATTACCGATCCACAGCGTTACAAGACCCGGGGACATTAAAATCGCCTGCTTAAGAGCGGTTGTGTTATTTAAATTGGGATTGCGCAGGATCATATCAAAGAATGAATTTCCCACAACCTGAGAATTTTGGCTACTGGTAGTCATCAGCAAATCGCGAGTCGTGGCGCCGGGAATCCCCAGATTATGATAGGGTTGCGCTACTAATGCATTGACCAGCAAGGTCAGGGGGTTAACCGTCAGGGGATCGGCGGTGATCCCTTTAGCGGGGTCCAGATACATAGGCGTCATGGGATATCCTTCAGCGGTTTTGCTCGTGCCGATACCCGGAGCCGCGATCAAGGGCTGCTGGAATCCTTCGATCCCGAGTTGCTGAGCGATCAATGCCGGATAGCTCACAGCCTGCCAGTCCTGACGCATCCCGCCCGATTGGAATCCGGCGGTCAGACTGTTGCCTAAGGCTACGTAGCGATGGAAGTAGGCATCGGAAGCCAGTTGTTGCGGGGCGGTAGGTTGCTTGGCGCTACATCCCGCCAGCATCCAGATCAACGCCGATAAACCTGTTATCAATAAATATTTTTTCATGTTATTCTATCCTTTCATTTAGACGATGTCCGCTTTAAAACGTATAACCCATGCTGAAACCGAAGATATTAGCAACGGAGTTGTAGCGACCGTTCAAACGGTCATATTGCACGCCCACGCCGTTTTTAAACGTATCCCGCTCTTCGAAAAGAATCACCAGATAATTAACGTCAAACGTCATGCGGTTCCAGCGGTACCCGAAGCCCAACGCCAGATTTTGGCGATTGGCATCACCCAGCAGCGAGCTCATGGATTCCTTTATCTGGGGCGTCTGATCGAATAAATATCCCACTCGGAGGCGCATGGCATCGTTCAAGGCATACTCCGCGCCGAGACGAAAGATCATCACATCTTCATAGTTTTCAATTACTTCGGTATTGATCGCGCTGCTATCGAAGGTCATCGGCAGTTTATCGAAGGTGGACCAGGTAACATAATTCATGCTAACGCCGATCTGCAAGGCCGGCATTAATTGATACGCCACGCCGAAGGCTAGCGTTGAAGGCAGGGTAATCTCCGTATTGATTGATTGATCGACCATATTGCGCGCCGCGATACCAGCGATTGGGCTGGTCATATCGACCGTAAAATCGGCATCGCCATCCTCGAATTCGGTTTTAACCTGATGGCGGTAACTGATACCGACTCCCAGAGGGCCTTTTTTATATAGTGCGCCGCCATGGAACCCCAATGCCGGTTTGCTGGTTCCGGAAAGCTCTATTGTGCCCACTTCTGAATTGGGACTCTCAGGAAATAACTCTACATAGCGGTTCAATTTTACACTACCAACAATCATGTCCAACCCGCCGGACAATGCCAGACAATCCGTCACCCGGTAGGCGGCGGAAAAAGCAAAGTCGAAGTATTGCAGGGCTGCGTCATAGGAAACAAAGCGCCCGGTAAATGTTTCGGGATTTTTCCACTTCAATCCCAGTCCGTACGGATTGAAGAGAGCTAATCCCAGGGATAAACGTTCCATCACCGGGTAAGCCGCATAAAAATGTATCGGCGTGAAAGTCTGACTTTCTGATTCGGCCTCATTGCCCCCGGGAAAGGGTGTTGACGGAGTAAACTTGGTTTGCGGCATGATGAAATGGACGCCGGCCATGACTGCCGGCCGGGTCAGAAAAGCAATTCCGGCGGGGTTGAAATAGAGGGCTGAGGGATCATCGGCGATCGCCGTGAAAGCCCCGCCCATCGCTGTCGCGCGGCCAGCCATTTCATACAATGCGAATCCGGCTCCCCACGTCAATGAGAACCACAAACACAGCAACACACAGACACCAAAGAAACGGTTCATACAAATTCCTCCTTGTGGATTTTAACAAAAAGTCAAAATTTTAGCCAATATAAGTATATTTTCACTTTTTGTCAATAGTTTTTAAACGCCGAATGCAGTAAAAAAACAAGCGCGGAATACTAACTACTATGAAATAATAACATGCGGGTACACCTCGCCCTTGGGTTTAGTGGGGTGAGGGGCTTCCTGCATTATGAGGGAGTTTCCCCTGCAGAGCGCGGTTACTGATCCTTAGCCTGGGAGCTGAACTGAACAGCGTACAACCGCTGGTAATCAGGGCAACGTCCCAGCAACAGGGAGTGTGGGCCGATATCGACGATCCGTCCCTGATTGAGTACGACGATCTGATGGGCGTGAATAATAGTGGAAAGCCGATGCGCAATCGCAATAACCGTACGATTTTGCATCAAATTGTCGATAGCCGCCTGCACCATTTTTTCCGATTCCGTATCGAGTGAGGAGGTTGCTTCGTCAAGAATCAGGATTGGCGGATTTTTCACAACAGCGCGCGCAATGGAAAGACGCTGTTTTTGGCCCCCGGAAAGCTTGATCCCGCGTTCGCCAATTATAGTATCCAATCCATTTTCCATTTCCTGGATAAAATCCCAGGCATTAGCGATTTTCGCCGCCGTTATAATGGTCTCATCATCGATATTCTCAATACCGTAGGCAATATTCCGACGGACCGTATCATTGAAAAGAATTGTATCCTGGGTCACAACACCTATATGAGAACGCAACGACTCCAGATTAAAGTCCTGAATAGGAATCCCGTCGATACGAATGACGCCACTGGTCGCATTATAAAACCTGGGCAACAAATCAACCAATGTCGATTTACCAGCCCCGCTGGGTCCCACCAATGCCACCATTTCACCTTTATGGATCGTTAAATTCATCTCTTTCAGAACATCCGGCAAATCGGGCTGATACCGGAATGAAACCTGTTCATAGCAGATTTCCCGCTCAAACGTTTTTAAAGGACGGACTCCCGCTTGCAAATAGGTTTCCTGGGGTTCTTCCAGCAAATTAAAAATACGCTCAGCGGCCGCCATTCCCGTTTGTATCTCATTGTTGAATTTCGACAATTCCTTTAGCGGATTAAAGAGAGCGAGGAGAAAAACGATATAGCGAATAAAACCATTGGCAGACAATTCATTCCCCTGAAAAACCATCTGTCCGCCAATCCAGAGCAAAACCACCATTATCAAAGAAGCTACCGTCTCGTTCATGGGCGAGGTCATATAATTCAATCGATTGGCTCGGAACAGCATTTTAAAATACCCCATATTGGCATTGCGAAATCTTTCAGTTTCAAATTGCTCATTGCTGAACGCTTTCACAATGCGAATCGAGGTCACAATTTCCTGGAACAAGGCCGTTACATTGGCAATTTGCTTGAAAACGCGCCGACTGCGACGACGAATGCTCTGGCCGATCATCATTATCATAAATCCGCTCAAGGGTAAAATCAACAAAGTAATCAATGTCAATTTCCAACTGATTAACAGCAAAATTATAAGACTAAAAGTGATTTGGAGAGGAACCAGCACAAATTTTCAAAAGCTATCCTCCAAAATCATATTCATCGCATTTACATCATTAAAGACAATCGAAACGAACTCCCCCGAATGATGCCGCTCGAAAAAGCTTAACGGCAAGCGGATGATGGACTCACCCAGAAAATTACGGATATTGATCAACATACGCTGACCGATATAATTGCTGAGTAATCGGCGGCAATAGGAAAATATGTTTTTTAAAAAAAAGGTCAGAATAATAATGAAGCAGATATTTTTCAGTGTACTCATTCGATCGGGGCGAATCAGCCAGCCGCGGATCGAAAGGGTAATTTTTTTATAGAACTTGTTAGCGTTCCCTAAGCCCAGTGATTCCAGCATATTGCTTTTGCTGTCGTTTTGCGCAGCCACTTCAAGTGAATCGGCCTGCTGGGTAATGACGGGACGCTGACCTTCCTGGCGGAACAATTCACCCACCAGATCGACGGATACCCATAGCGACAAACTATCGAAAAAAATGAAAAAAAGCGTCAAAAATACGGAAACAATCACCAATTTCCAAAACGGGAAAATAAATCGTATAATCTTCCAGTATAATCTCATTTTCATCCTTTGCTAAATTTGATTTAGAATAATAATTTTTAAAGCGAAAGTCAAGCTTTTTTACCGGGCTGGATTAATTTTGAATTTTTGGGGTTGACTTTTCACGGATAAACCGCTATTTTTACTATAAATCAGACTCAAGGAGCATACATGTATCGTTATTGGATAATAGTACTGTGTTTAGTATCGGTTACCGTCCAGGCCGACTGGCAAAAAATCGAAACTGCCTGGCAACGGGGAGAACTCACGCAAAGTGAACGACTCTACAATTTATTTTTAGATTTGCGGGCGCCAGAGGAACTGCCTGCGGCGCTGACATCCCCCTTTCGCCGTCCCCTGCGCAGCGGTTTCGCCCTCAACGCCTATCTTAAAGAACACCTAAATGAAGTGGATGAACCCTTCCGGTCGCGCATGAGTAAGGTCCTGAACACCCGGCCCGGCGGCCTGCCCCATAGCTATAGCTCTCCGGTCGGTAACTTTCTTATCCACTATGCCCGCGTGGGAAGGGATGCTCCGGATTCTGCCGATATCAATGCCAACCAGATTCCGGATTATGTGGAACAGGTCGCCGAAATCTTCGATTATGCGTATCATCTGGAAATCGACAGCTTTGGCTATCAAAAGTATAAACAGGATAACATCGACGGCCCCCAATTTGATGTTTACATCCTTGAACTCAGCAGCTCATACTACGGCATGACTGAATGGGATGAACTCAGTTGCGCCCAATGCACCCCCTGGATTCGTATCGATAACGACTATAATCCCGCGCATTTTTCAACCAGCGGGATCGAAGGACTTAAAGTTACGGCGGCTCATGAATTTTTTCATGCCCTGCAATTGGGGTATCGCTGGGACGCGGGTCTCAACAATTCCAATATCTACTGGTATGAAGTATCATCCACCTGGATGGAAGATATGGCTTATGATGAAATCAATGATTACTATCAGTATCTGGATACCTATTTCGACAATCCCAACAATTCATTGACAACCGCAAACGGTAGCGCCGAGTATTCCAAAGCGCTTTGGAATTTTTATATCAGCGAGAAATACTCACCCGAACTGATTCGGCAATGTTGGGAAGAGTTTGCCCACCCCGGCCGAACGCCGCTGGAATGTTTTGAAACGGTATTGCCGGGCGGGTTTACGCCGAATTTCATCCAATTCGCCTATTGGAACACTTTTACGGGTATTCAGACCCGAGCCGACAGCTTCTACAGCGAAGGCTCCAATTATCCGGAATTGAACCTGATCCCCTGGTCCCAGCCGGGAACTATTCCCGTCGTTATTTATTCGCTGGCAACCAAATACTATGTCTATACACCCATTAAAAACGGCGGATTACGCCTGCATTACTATCCCGATTGCGCGGGATTTTTTAAGGGCGTGATGTTTGACGGTTCGTACCATACTCTATTTTTCAATCAAACCCTGAGCGCCGTCCCCCCCGCCATTTTCCCCAATCTCAGCCTCTATCGCGAAGTGATTATCGGCTTGGTGAATCCCACAACTACCAGCATCAACAGCGCCTTCACTCTTGAATTTGACTCCACTCTGATTAATCTCCTCTATATCAAGGGTACGGTCTTTTCTCATAGCGGGAAACCCTTAGCCGGCGCCAAAATAAAAATCTTTGAACCCCTCAGCCAATATGTAATCAGTCTCACGGAATCGGATGCGGCTGGACAATTCACTCTGCCGGTGATCGAATCCTTTATCCATCAATCCCTAAGTTTACATATTGAAGCCCCCGGATATGAGATCGTCGAAATACCTTCGGTCATACCCGGTGAAGTTGATGACACGACCCTCACGTTTACTGTGAATAAACTCTCCGATAAACAGATCGGCGCCTGGCCCAATCCATTTCACGATGAAATCACCTTTGGCTATTATCAGCCTTACGATTATCCCCAGGCTGAACCCTGGCATATTCAAATTTATACGATCAACGGCCAAATCGTGTATGAAACGCGCGGCGCTGCGGCTGAAAACCATGTTGCCCTGAACCCGTCAGAATTGTCGGGACTTATGCGCGGCGTCTATATTTATTATTTTCAATTAGGGACTATCTCGCGCCAGGGGAAACTGATTAAAAATTAAAAAAGGAGATTCTAAATGTCAGCAGAACACTTACAAATCGGTGATCCGGCCCCCGAATTCAGCCTGGATGATTCAAATGGAACCCGGATCTCTCTGAATGAGTATCTCGGCAAAAAAAAAATTGTCCTCTACTTCTATCCACGCGATAATACGCCCGGCTGCACGAAAGAAGCCTGCTCATTTCGCGATTTCTTTCCCTCAATTGAAAATGAGAATACGATTATCTTCGGTATCAGCCCGGATACAATCCAATCCCATTTAAAATTTATCGCCAAATTCAATTTAAATTTCATCCTGCTCTCGGATAGTGACCATAAAGTCGCTGAACTCTACGGGGCCTGGGGTGAAAAAAAACTCTACGGCAAAACCAGCATGGGAATAATCCGTAAAACATTCATCATCGACATGCAAGGCAAAATCGCCAAAATCTATCATAAAGTCAAACCGGAAAACCATGGCGAAGAAGTCCTCAACGAGCTGAAGAAAATATAAACTCCCGCGCTCTGTCCAGAAGCGCGTCTCAAAATATAATCCATATTGATCCTTAGAAAACGATTAAAATTAACAATAAACTGAGCATTTGGACTATTGGAAGAAAAAATACACTCCGTAAACAATCACAACTTATTGGTTTACAATATCTTGAACATATATTATCAGTAATTTTGAATATCCGGCGCTATTATAAAAAAAAATTAGTAAAAAGTGATATTTTATAAAAAAACACTTGACAAACTAATTAAAGTTTTTTAAAATAGGTAACATGTATGCGGAGAGAGTTTAACATACTTGATAAGGAGAGAACATATTGAATTTTAGGAGAATAATTTTCGGAATTTTTGGCAATCTGTTAATTTTGTTATCGATAAACTTCGCAAGTTCTTATTTTATCCGCGGGGATATTGATGATATTAAACCTCAGATAAACGATAAAAATAGTGAAGAACAGATCATTCTTGAAAAATTGATATTGGCAGTTGAAAAATACAGTCATATCCCCTATCGGTACGGTGGACGCTCTGAAAAGGGTGTGGATTGTTCCGGTTTTGTTTGCTTAGTATTCAAGAATTTTTTTAATATGAATTTACCGCAGGGATCGCGCAATCAAATTCACCTGGGTAAGGATATCCCCGAAGTGGATTTAAAAGCCGGGGACCTGTTGTTTTTTCGCATGGGGCGGAACATCGGGCATGTTGGAATCTATTTGTCCAACGGCTATTTTGTTTCGGCTGAATCCCACAAAAATAAAATCGGTATCAGCCACCTGGACAGCGAATATTGGCGCAAACGCTATGTAAGCGCGCGTCGGCTAACCATCGATACGGAGTACAGCGCTCAAACAGGAACGAAGTAGAACTGATCCCGATTTTCCGTTTGGATTTTTCAATTTGCGCTTTTGACTGATAAAATACGATATAATATTACGCGTTCGATTAATCATTTCCAAAAATAATTTATAATTTTTTAAACTTGCATATTGGCGATAATTGATTATTTTTCAATTATGAGACCCGTATCTATTCGCTTTTTAATATTCATCCTTTTACTTACCTCTATTCAGCGGCCATCGGCGGCCCAAACGTACTACCAAATTTCAGGCGCAATAACCATCCCCGAAACAATCACCTGGTACTGGGGCAATGTAATTCTTGAGGAGATCGCCAGCCAAAACCGCTTTCAAAAGACCATCACCCCAGCTCAACCCACTTTTCAATTAGATAATGTCCCCGCCGGTTCCTACACATTTCAATCGGGAATTTTCGGGAGTGACGGCATTCTTACCTGCTATCACCCAAACCGTTTGCAAGGCAGTTGTTTCGGCCCTCAATCCGATACTATTGAAATCTCGGGCAACCGGTCGGATTTGGATATGGAATTCCCCGATTACGGTTCAGTCAGTATCCAGCTAATCAATCAAATCGGCGGCAATCCCATCATTATCCCCTGGATACAGAAGCCCGCCATCGATTGCTATCACTGGCTGCTTTTTAATAACAAAGACAACGCCACCATCAAACAGCTTATCGGACTCGAACCCGACCAATATACAGCGCATTTATTACTGGCCCATTCGCTCTATCATACCGATACACTGGAATTTACCGAAGAAATACCGATCCCGCCGGGCGGGCAAACCATCCGCCAATGGTTCATCACCCCTGAAATCCTGGATCCGTATATTCTGATCCCTCCTGAGACAACCGATCTCCATGCCACATCAATCACTTTAAATTGGAGTATGAACAAGCCCAGTATCTGCTCGTTATATTACCGTCAGTTGTTTACTACTGACTGGCTCTCCTGGGAAGGCAACAGCGCGGCCAACCGCCAGGAATACCGTGCGGAAATTGAGAACCTTCTGCCGAATACATTTTATCAATACAAACTCTCCTGGTGGAAAGAAACCTACTATCAAATCCACGACAGCATCGGGTCATTTAAAACAGTTCCTCCGGAATATTATCTGACTGAAGGGCCCTTCGTACCATTTGTGACGGACCGTAAAGCGCTGATTCAATGGGAAACAAATAAAAACTGCGCGTGTTCCCTTTATTACTATATAAAGAACAGCGAAAGTGGTGTGTTTGAATGGCGCTCCGCTAGCGGCAACAACGATACGCTCCGTAATTTTTTTCAAATTGAACTGACTGATCTGAATCCATTTACCATTTATTTCTATTATATACGACTATACGATGGGGACCATCATTTTGCCAATGAGACCCACCATTTTAATGCTTTATTGACATTATGGAGCTACACAGCAAAACCCTTTCAACTAACGGGTCGCCCGACACCCATTTATATCAGCGATCGTCAGGCCATTATCTATTGCGGGACTGATGAACCGATCAAAGGTATTTGTCAGGTATTGAAAGACGGAGTCGCCCGCGAAACGTATATACGATCAATTTTTTATCCCTGGTCGTTAAAGCGCCAATTATTTATCATTGATTCGCTGGAACCCGCTACCCCCTTTCAATACCGGATCGGCAACTGGAACGGAATTGACCCGCCGGTATTCCATGCCGATACATTTTCGGCTACCACGCGCGGGGAAAGCGACCGCCAGGCGCCATTAATACTCAACGGCCCGGACCTCAGCATATTGCAGAACTGCGCACTGGCGACATTTTCAACCGATGAAGCCGCGCGCGCCTTGCTCATCCTGTACCGCGCCGGTCAACCCATCGACTCTATCTACCATTCGTCTTACCTGACCCGTCATCAATTCCTGTTAGCCGGGCTTGACTCTATAACGGAATACCGTTACACCATTGATCTGGCGGATCGTTCGGGCAATCAGCGCCATTGGTCGGGAGAACCCGCGCTTCTAAACCGGCATTATCGCATTCCCAACTCAATACTCTCTGGCTATGGCGGAACAAACAGTTTTACTACGTCTAATTCGGCGGACACGCGCCCCCCTGCCTTCACGATTTATCCCTACCCGCTCGCGATCATGGACTCGGTAACCCTGTTCACTTTCACGACCAGCGAGCAAACCCGCTGGAGTGTTCGCGTCAACAACGCCGCCAACCAAACCATACTCTGGTTTGAAAGCAACAACTTTGATTATGAACATACCGCAACGTTAACCCGGCTCAATCCCCGAACGGATTATGAAGCTTTGTTTGTTATTACTGATTTAGCGGAAAACAGCGATTCCGTTCAGGGAATCACCCATTGGCGGACAACCTTGAAAACACCTCCGCAAGCAGCGATTCTTACGCGACCGACAGAATTTTTTCTAACTCCGGAATATGCTCTACTACAATGGGAAAGCGATATTCCCCTTCAAGGCGGATTGTGGTTGAGCCTGCTTCCCGATTTAAATCCGGCATTTCTAATCACCGAAGCGCAACTGTCCCGCAACCATGCCATGGTTGTTACCAATTTAAATCCATCGCTGGCTATTTATTACCAATTGACCGGGTGGGACGCCCTGCAGCGCGTCAGTCTCGAAAGCGCCATCGAAACCTTCACAATTCCCGATGCTCAGGATACGGCCAGACTCCGGTTTACACTCCAACCGCAACTCGTTTTTAGCGACCCATTGAGGGCCAAACTGGCCTGGCAAACCAACCTGCTCAGTAACTATTCTATGGCATACGTCAAGTCCGGAGATGAAGACATAATCTTTCAGAGCGGAACGACAAATTACAACCGATCCCATTCACTTCTGCTACAAGAATTATCTCCCGCAACAACTTACCAGGTCCGCATCGGAATTTACACACTGAGCGGGGATACGGCTTCCGATATGCTCGCTTGGACGACTCAGGACTCGCTCTACACCGATTCAATTACTCCCGGGATTCCTCAAAATTTAACGATACAACCGGCTGATGATGGGTTCGTTTCGCTCAAATGGGACCCGCCGCAAGAAGGATATGAAGATATCCTGGGATACAATCTATACCGCATCGAAAACGAAGAGATTTCTATTATTTTTACCCAGTTCCCGCATACAGCCTGGCAGGACGAAGTTCCGCAAGGCGCGCCGCGATGGGGCATCAGCGCGTGTGATTACGCCGGCAATGAAAGCGACACCTTATGGGCAACTATCACCGCCATCAATGAACCCAGGATAAATTCGGCTAAGCGGGTTTTTCAGATCGTTCAGAACACTCCAAATCCGTTTGGTGATTTCACTGTTTTTCACCTGCTCTCCAGCCACAATCAAAAAGTGACGCTTGAAATCTATGACCTGTTGGGGCAAAGGCGATTCAATCAGGGCATTACCCTCAAAGCGGCCAACCCTATAGAATATAGTATTGATACGCGTGACTGGCCCTCGGGTATTTATTTATTCCGCATCGGCAATGAAAACGGAAAAATGCTCCTCCTGCGCTAAGAGATTCAAATCACCCAAAAATTTTTCGTAGTATCCATTTTTAGTATGGAACACCTAATAGCATTTTTTACTTGAAATCAAATAAATATTGGCAAGCGCGCAATTGCGAATATTTTAGCTGCTCAATGGGAAGGCTAACAAAAAATTAATGGATAAAAATATTTTGTGCCTCTCTCCGCCCCTTGAATCAGCGGAACAGGGAAATTTTTTGCGAGCGAATCTCTCGCAAACGATCATTTGATGCAAACTGAAACCGACACATATAAATGCCGCTACCAACCGGAATCCCTCGCATATTCTTTCCATCCCAAATAAAATAATGATATCCAACGTTTAGAAGTGGGTATACTCTTTCATAGACTTTCTCGCCCAAAATATTAAAAATTTCTACCGTAACCACAACCGGAGAGTTGTTATGAAAGCTAAGCTGAGTGAATTTATCGAATGGATTGGGCGAAGCCGGGAAAACTACATATTCCGCTCCAAAGTCCCCGGGTATCTGGCGAATCGCGGCGGGATCTTCAATTTTCACTTGCCAGTCCGCATAAACAGTATCGGTCCTATCAGTAATTCCGACTTTTACTTCATGCGTTCCTGCGTTATAATTTTCCGTATATAGGTAAAGAAATGAAGTTGTATCGGACAGTGGATTTTGATTAAACCTCCAAAAAAAATCAAGCATATCGCCGTTGAGATCATAAGCATCCACAGCCAATACGAGAGTATCGTTTTTAAGTACTTGTACAAGGCTGTCTTTTGCGGGAGTGAGCGAAAGAATTTCCGGTGGGATATTGGATTTCGTCAAACGGAACACACCCGAACCGATAGTGCCAGCGTAGAGAATATTCCCATCTCCAGAGATGGCTAATTTTTCCACCCGATGATTATTCAGACCTAAAGTATTTTGTTGCCAGTTCTCACCCCCGTCCAGACTGACCCAGACACCTCCCTCGTAATCGGAAGCATAGATTTCATTGGAATTGACCGGATTAATCGCAATACTGGAAATATGGGTCCAGGGAGTTCCGGGATTATAGGTTTTACGCTGATGTTTGAGCGCGCTAATGGGTGTAGCGGGAGGTTTAGCCAGGGAAAATCCCCGGTGTTGGCCGATGGGAGAAAGATAGGATGGGCATTTCAGATTAAGGGTTGTATTAACTCCCTTCCAACTATTACCGCTATTGACGCTTTTATAGATTCCCATGCCTTCCCCGAGTCCGGCGTAAAGGATTTGGGAATTGGCTGGATCAATGGCTAAGCAAGCCACATAGGAACCACCCAGTCCGGAATTTTTAGCCTGCCAGGTCTCGCCGCCGTCTGAACTGAACCAGATACCGTCTCCCCGCGTGGCGGCCCATACACTATCGGCATGCGTAGGCGATACTTCAAGGTAGAGAATCGATTGAAGAGCATCCGGAACCGTCAGTATTTGCCTCCAGGAATCCCCCCCGTCGATTGTTTTAAAAAATCCAAAATCCAGATCGCCTTGTTTATAAAGTCCGGCATAGATAATCCCAGGCGCCGATGGCGCAAAGGCCAGAGCTGTAAATCCGGCTCCGCGCCTTTCCAGGGAAACTTCCCAATTCCCGCCCCTATCATGGCTCTGATAAATGATACCGCCCTGATTGGACATGATGATTTCGTCCGGATTATGTGGATTGACTCGGACCAACATCCATTCGACATCGAATACCGGAGGATATGCCATTCCATACCAATCTTCGCCGCCGTTGCGGCTGTAGCAGGGACTTCCCCGACCGACCCAGTAGATATTGGCCGGGTTGACTGGGTCGATCGCGAGATCATAGGTTGCTACTCCCGCATATCCTTTACTTGAATTGACCCAGGTCAATCCCCCGTTTGCGCTTAAAAAATTTCCGCCTTGATAATTATTGATAAAAATCCGCATCGGGTCATCAGGATCAATGGCGATACCAATCGGATTTCCAGCTCGAATTCCGGGAGGTCCCCAGCCGGTTCGCCCATCGCTCATCTCTATGGTATAAAATTTATTCCAGGTTTGCCCATTGTCATCGCTACGAAAAATCGCCTGGGAGCAACCGGCATAAATAATATTGGGATTAGAGGGGGCGCAATCCACTACGGTGAATTCATACCCCAATAGCAGAGTATCCCATGATGCGCCGCCATTCGTTGTGCGAAAAATTCCTCCGGCGGCATCATGTTCTAAATTGTAGCGCTTTTTTAGCCAATCGTTTTGCCCCCCTGACGCTGCATACAAAATATTCGGGTCAATCGGGTGGATTACTAAATAACCAGTAAACAGATTGATAATTCCATGATTGATCCTGAACCAGGTATCTCCGCCGTCAATACTTTTCAGCAACCCCACTCCCAGAGAATCTTCCGGCTCGGGGTTCCGATCGAAGATGCCAGTGGAAGCATAAACCGTTCGAGGATTATGGTGATCGAACAACACAAACCGCGCCAACGCGCTGCCATCCCAAACTTTTTCCCAATTTTCCCCCTGATCGTAGCTACGGAAAATCAAGCCACGACTTTTATCAAATTCGGCATTCCCCGTACCCAACTCACAGCCAACAAACAGTGTATCAGAGCAGAAGGGATGTATGCCGATTCCCCGGATCGTCAAATCGGACGTCGTTTCCAAGGCAATCCCATTCACCTTTTTTACCCATGATTCACCATTGTTTTCTGATTTAAATAAACCCAGCTTATCTTTAAACCCAGCCCAGATAATGTTGGGATTATTGGGATCGATTGTCAGGGAAAAAATCGGCATACCCCCCGTTACATTGGTTTCTCCAATTATTCCCGTGTTCTGAGGCTTCCAGGTCAGGCCACCATCCACGCTTTTATTTACTCCGCTGGGATCATCGGTAACAAATATTACATTTCTATCCATGGGGCTGATGCGTACATCGTAACCCAATCCCCCACTGGGGCCTCCTGTTCGAATCCACTGGCTTGTATTCTGCCCGGGAGCTTCCCCATACACCAGAATATCATCAATTTCAACCAGGGATTCATTCATCAGAGAAAACATAAAACGTCCATAACGATAAGGTTCTTCTTTATCAGTATAAATAAATACCCGATTGCTGTCAATCATAACTTCAAATGTGCTGTCCATACAATTTAAAATAAATTGCATCCATGTATTGGAGGGGATTTGACAAAGTTGACTGGATATAGATTCCCCTGATTTACTTAATTCAATTTGATTGTTGGTGATAGCCAATTGATAATAAAATCCTTCAGACTCCGATTCATAAAAAGAACGCGTATGAAATTTCAACTTCATTCCACCCGACTTGAGGTTCAGTTTAAATGAGAGCGAATAATTTTTCAGGATGGAAATATAGGGAATCGCCGAATGATCGGATCCTTCACCCTTGAGAATATATGACCCATCGCGCATTATCGACCACCAGGGTTGTTCCAGATCCCAACGATCATCATATCCATCATCAAAATCATCCGAAAACAAAAATTGACGGGTATTCTGGGCAAAAATAGAACTAATCGCAACTATTATAATGAAAACCAAGGAAAAATAAAAATATCGCATAGCTTACCTCCGTTAAAAAACAGGTTCTAATTTCAATATAGATGATTTTTCCATGTTGTCAACTATATTTTTATGAGAGTAAAAATCAGGGAGGATGAAAGCAATTACTTCACGAATTTTAAAATCTTTTTCAATGTAAGCCCGCGATCTCTATTACAAGGGAGAACGGATTGCCCGGGCGAATCCGGATGGAAGCAAAAGTTGCTATTGTTGCGGACTCACTTTTGAACTATTTTTCAGGTCCACTCAGGGCAGTACGAACGGCATCGGGTACAATACTGAATATTTCAGCAACCATGGCGGAACTGTTTTGGCAAACAAGATTTACATCAGCAGGGTCTGGTCCCCTGAATATTTTCAAGCTGTTGTCCGGAGTAAAAAAGGGAACATTATAGAGACTCCGATCGATATGCCCATTATTCCCAAATCGTTTATGAGAAATGATTAAAGCGGAGTTTGAATTTACCGAGTCCGAAGGTAGTCCATTTACCAATATGCAGGTATTCGGCGGCAAGCAGCGCCGAACGGTAGGCATCCAGTTCGCCCTGATACACGATGCGTCCCAGCAAACCCGACATATTCATCGTCGCATGTTGTCGGCCGGAATACCGTTCAATTTTTTGCCATTCTACATCATGAACCCCAACCTTAACACGATCAAGACCCGTTAACGCATCGGTCATATCCGGGTGATGAGGTCCACCGCAAAAAAACGCTGAAAGCAGATAGAGACGGCGATAGACATTGCGCATGAGCAGTTCGAAGTCAATGGTTTCGGCGATTTTGCCCAGACGTTCAATCCTCAGCGGCGTCAGCAGCTCAAGTTCCAGTTGACTGACGGGGGTGTCATTTGCGCCGGACCAGTAATTAGCCCCGATTTGTTCAAATTTTTGGACGATATGCTGATGATCGCCGTTATAGACAACGTTCTGCCCGCTGACGATCCGCTTCAGATCCATCTCAATGCGAAATTTTCCGATTCCGCTTTTCCCCATATTCTCCAGAGCCAGGATAAAATAAGGAATATATTCCAAGGCGCTGCCGATGATCGTCATGAGTACTTCGATCGGTTCATTTTTTTTAAACAGCCGCTTATGGGGGTCAACCATAGAAAAAACATAGGGATGGGGGGCTTTTTCAAGACTATAGGCGCTGTTTTGATGAAAATTAGGGAATGTTTCGAACAGTCGGGCATACACGCAATTAAATCGTACAATACAATCCTTGCAAGGCCGGGGGGAATGAAACACGCAAAAAAGAGTTCGCAAATGGCTGCCGAACTGGCCCCTGAAAATATTTTCTTTCAAAACCGGCAGTTGCAACTCGCTATGCGGTAAATAGGTTATAATAAATTGCGAAAAATAAAGCTTATTCAGAGAATCCTGAAAATTTTCTCCCATATTGCGATCTCCTTCTGAATGCTGATTCAACCGAGCCTGAAAAATCTCATCAATTCATCAATCAATATATAATCGGAATTTAAAAAAAATCAAGAAAAAAAAAGACGCCCGAAATTTTTTTTTCGAGCGTCTTCAGATACGCGGTGAACCGGTTTATGACAGGGACGAATCCTGTATGTCCGCTTCACCTGACAAAACAAGCCGACAGAAACGGAAAATGAACCTATTGGATATCGAAAAGATAACCCACGGTTACACCTAAAAAGAAATCATCAAAATCCGGGAAATGGATACGGGCATTAAGATCAATTTTATTGTTCAGCAAATAGCCGGCGCCGCCATAGATACCGATATCGGATCCGGAATCGCTATATTTACCCAATCCCCAGCCATAATCAGCTAAATCCCACTCAAAGGACCAGGCATAAATACCGGCGCCGCCATCGAAATGCAATTGGGGACTCTGAAAATAACGGATACCAGCCAGAATCGGAATGTAACGAGCGCTGAAGCCTTTATAATCGGTACCGTTGCTTAGCATCCAAAATCCGATCTGCCCTTCCAACTGCATCTTTTCTTTCCAGTCATACAAAAATAAACCATTCAGTCCAATCGACGGATCGAAAACATCTCCGGCATCGCCGGTCGGCAGATATAAACCAATAGCGCCGCCGACTTGCATTCCCTTGGCAGAAATCAACGAGCTTAAGGCAACCAGGATAATCAACATCAAGAACAAGGTTTTCTTCATTTTTTTCTCCATTCAGGTTAAAGATTCACCATGACAATTGATATTAGGCGATTTAATTTCAATTCCCGCACCCTCCTTTTTTTGAATGCGAACATTTCAAACCGCTTTAACAATAGCGCCGCGATCTTTTACTTATAAAAGAGTTCAAGGTCAGCGAGCTGTAAAAAAACCTACTCCATCATTTACATAAAAAAAGCCTGCCGGATAATCACGGCGGCAACAATACCGCCAATCACCATGGAAACAACGATGGCCGCAATGATGGATACCACCGTGTAAGTCATCAGTTTATCCTGCGGGGTATTTTTAACGCTTTGCAAGCCTAAATACAGCAGATACAACGAGTAGATACCTCCGGCTAAAGAACCCAGCCAACCGATGGCGGGAACAATCATTAAAATACCGCCCACCCAGGAAGCGGTATAGGCATACACAACAACTTTCAAACTGGCTACCATGTCTTTATTGGACCCAAAATTCGGAGCCAGGATATCGATAATAAACGCCATGACATAAACGCCTAACAAGTTGACCACATATTGAACCACAGCGGTTTGTATGGCAAAATTCATGCCTAAATGCAGCATAAACGAATTACCGATTAAACCGGCAATGGGGGGAATTGCGGCCAAAATTACCGCATATTGGGTGAATAAACTACCGACCGTTGCTTCTTCAGATTTGATAACCTGCCATTCCGACTTGGGGTCCATCAGTATCTGTTTCGCGCGTGATACTAAATCCATAGCGCCTCCTTACAGGGGTTAAAGCGTCCACTCTGGTTAAAATTGCGAAAACCGGATGATCCGGTTTCTTTTTAGAGACAATATAAGGTCAATCGCATCTCTTGTCAAGTTATTTTTTTTTATTAATAAAAACAGTCCCCAATAGGACAAAAACCGTCAGAAACTGAGCTGGAAACCGGCCATGGGGGTAGGGTCTGTTCCGGTATTCCGCGCATATCGCAGGGTGATCATGGGGCTCAGTTCAATTTTACGCGCCGCCGAAATACGCGCCACCGCTTCGGGAGCGTCAAAATTCCGGGTCCAGCGCTTACCGGCCAGCAATCCAAGAACACTGGCGGTCCCGGCGATAGAAAAAACCGTACGGAGATCAGAAATTTCGAATAGCAAGTCCACTCCGAAACCGGTAATCGCGCCGGCGACCCCGGCCAGATTGATCAGTCTGACCCGCGTTTGACTCATTTGAGTATGGCGGAAAAACCAGCTATTGGCCAAAATCGTGAGATTACTGCCAATCAACATATCCCGCAGCATATTTTTATCTTCAGAATCGTCTTTAGCGAGAATCGCTCCGATCACACCAAACCAGGCGCCCCATTCCAAACCGGCGCTGGTGAGAGCGGCATGGCCTTCCGAGGGTACCCGATCACGCGTCAACAGGCTACTCAAACCCACACCGGCCAATCCCAGCAATTCACCCATCCCCACTGCAAAGCGGGCTTCCTGTTTGGCGACGATTGACCATCCAATCCCCTGCCAGGTTCCCCAATACCCTCCCAAAAGAATAATAATGGAACGCCCCCTGCTCATTTCGGCTTCCCGGGTCAATTGCCGGGCAGCAACAAATGAAACCGGCGCTCCCAGCAGCAATCCCAGGGCTACACCCTGAGGCAAAGTCGCATCCAGGGCGACCGGGGTGGCAATACCGAGCCACAATCCATAATACCCGCTGAAAATCAGCAGTTCAGTCCGACCGCGTTGGTCCCGCAAGGCGCCGGATTTGAACAATCCCCGCCGGCTTTTTTGCAGACCCTGAATCCGGGGAATCCATTCACGCGATTCGGCCGCCTATTCACTTTCCGAAAATTCAGCCGATAAATCACGAAATAGCATTAATGCGGTTTGATACTGGTTGCGAAAGGCATAACGCAGACCCAGTTTATATATCGTCCGCGGTTCCTGAACGCTATCCCTCCGGGTATCATGTGTCAAGTCCAGATACCGATCTCCCAGGGCGATATGGCGGCGTGTTTGTTCAAGTGATTCCTCGTCCATCAGGCTTCGCCGGTTTTCCATCTCCCCCGCCGAATTCAAAAAATAATACTCAACTTCGTAGCGGCCATCCTTCAAGCGATAAAAAACCGCCTTTTTAAAACACTGAATATCGGGAAACAGGCCATACCGGTTACGTTCGAGCGAATCAATTTCAGCGCCGATAACCGGCGTCAGCGCTTCTTCTGTCCGCATCGGCCGAGTTTGCGC
>CAZWDO010000008.1:11846-16351 GCA_964632485.1 uncultured bacterium | reverse complement strand
CGCTTCCGGGCCGATTACCCACACAAACGCGCTCCACATCACTATAAAAATAATGTGTTTCATCTTTGCTCCTTTTTAGGGATTGCCTTTATATAGTGTCTGTTTCTAACATTAATATAACTCCGCAAACTGAAAATTGTCAAGTTTTTAAAAAACTTAAAAATTTTTCATAAATCTCGCATTGCTATTAATAGTAACAATTTTCACAACTCGTTTTATTTCTTTATCGATTTGTTTACCATAGATCAACTTATACAGTGTTTTCAGGGAAAATAAAATAGAGCTGCAGAATCAGTAAAAAACGGTTAAATTAATTTTATACTTGACTCCGGGCATTTTTTTTTATATTATTAGAATAGCGCCCGATTATCGGTTTTACCGCTAATGTTCCCCGTGGGTTTGCTTCGATTTGTCAGTAAAATAACAGTGTATGGCCGCGAAAACAAATTCGATGCTGGCCGGAGTAAAATGTATGGTAAACCGATTATAAAAGATCAATACTGAGACTTTAAAACAAAGCTAAGTAATTTAAACTTTGGCTATCTAAAATCAAATAAGGAGCATATCTATGAGATCAATTTGGCCCGGAGTGATCATAATACTCACCGCCGCATTATTTTCAATACAGGCCGCAGAAAAAGGCATAATTCAGGGGACAGTGCGGGACGCTCATACAGGGCAACCCATGATCGGCGCCAATATAGTGGTGATTGATTCCCGCTGGGGAACAATTTCAGATAAAGCCGGGGCATTTGAGCTAAGTCTGCCCCAGGGGGAGTATATAATCCGGGCGTATTTTATGGGCTATAATCCTACCGATCAGCCCATAGCCATCAGTTCCGGCCAAAAAACAACTATAGCGATTCCCATGACGGAGAATCTAATCGGGATGCAGGAAGCCGTGGTCGTCGGTTCCCGGCGGATTGACCGCACGGTTGCGGAAACTCCAGTACCCATCGATGTTTTCACGGCGGCGGATATTGAACAAACCGGACTAACCGAAGTGAGTGAAATTATACAGATGCTGGCGCCTTCGTTCAACAATCCGCGCCCGACGCTGGGTGACGGCACGGATCATGTACGGCCGTCGATGTTGCGCGGAATGGGACCGGACCAGGTATTAGTGTTGGTGAATGGCAAGCGGCGCCACACCAGCGCGCTGGTGAACGTCAACGCCACCGTTGGCCGAGGTTCCACTGGAACCGATCTCAATGCCATTCCGGCCAATGCCATCGAACGGATTGAAATCCTGCGCGACGGCGCCGCGGCTCAATACGGTTCGGACGCGATTGCGGGCGTGATCAATATCATCCTGCGTTCCGACGCAACCCTTGAATTAATCAGCAGCGCGGGTCAAACCGCCGAAGGCGACGGCAAAACTTTTCTGGGCAGCGCCAATTATGGCCGGCAACTCGGCAATAAAGGATTTATCCATTTCAGCGCCGAGTTCAGGGATCGCGGCCCGACCAACCGCGCCGGTAAAGACCCGCGTCAACAATACCTTACCCTCGCCGACGGGTCTCCTGATCCGCGTGAGCTGACTTTCGACAGTCTCAACCACCGGATCGGCGATGCGGATTACCAGAACCTGGGCATGTTTATCAATAGTTCCTATAAATTCGGCGCCAATAACCGCCTCTATCTTTACGAGGGATTCTCCCGGCGCAACGGCGAAGCCGGCGCCATGTACCGTCGCTCGTTAGATAACGCTAATGTACGCGAAATCTATCCCGACGGGTTTTTACCCCTGATCCAGTCAACAGTTACTGATTTCTCCATTATGGGCGGACTGGAAGGGATCATCAGGAATTGGTTTTGGGACCTCAGTTTCGGTATGGGACAAAATGGCTTTGCTTTTGGCGTTGATAACAGCCTGAACACATCGTTCGGGGCGCAGAGTCCCACGGAATTCGATTGCGGATCACTCAATTTCCGACAGATCATCGCCAATCTCAGCTTTTTCCGGTCGATCCCCCTGGGTTTGCCAGATCCGGTCAGTATGGCTATGGGAGCCGAATGGCGCGTTGAAAATTATTGGATCGAAGCCGGGGAAGCGGCATCATATCAAAACGGCTGGATTGCGGTACTCGACGGACCCAGCCAGGGTAGCCTTGCCGCAGTCGGCTCGCAGGGATTTCCCGGATTCACATCCAGTGATAATGTCGATGAATCGCGCCAAAATATTGGGCTATTCGTCGATTTAGAGACTTCTGTATTGAAAAACCTGCTCATTGGCGCTGCCGGTCGATTCGAGCATTACACTGATTTCGGATCGAATCTCGACGGGAAAATCGCCGCCCGCTACGAACCTATCCCGGGTTTGGCCTTGCGTGGCGCATTCAACAGCGGATTTCGCGCGCCCTCATTAGCCCAGTCCTGGTACTCCACCACTTCCACCGCCTTCATCGGCGTTGACGGCCTGCTCTTACCGTTTGAAGTCAAAACCTTTCCCGTCAGCCATCCAGCCGCTCAAGCCCTCGGCGCCAGCGATCTGAAAGCTGAAAAATCGATATCCCTTAGCGGGGGATTCATCCTGCAACCGATTGCCAATTTCTCATTGTCCTTTGATTATTATCATATTACAATCGATGACCGCATCGTGTTTTCGGACAATTTCGTGGGTAGCGGAATCCGTGAAATTCTGGAGACGCACGGCATCGAAGGCGTCAATGGCGGCCGATACTTCACCAATGCCATTGATACCCGCACCGAAGGCGGGGACCTGGTGCTGCGATATGCCCTGGATTTTCATAAACTGGGCCGCATTAAATTCACCGGCGGGTACAATTTCACCCATACCACAGTGACTCAAATCGCTCCTACACCCCCTGAACTCGCCACTATTTCCGGCGCGGCGCAAACCCTTTTCGGAAGACGGGAACAAGGCCGCATCGAAAAAGGCCAGCCCCGCAACACCGTCAATCTGATGCTGAATTACGATTACCGACCGTTTGCCCTGATGATACGCGCCATCCGTTTCGGTGAAGTGACCAGCGTCCACCCCTCCAAAGAAGAATTCGACCAGACTTTTGCTGCGAAATGGACCACCGATACGGATCTGAGCTACACCTTCCAATCGCGCATCAAGCTATCCCTCGGCGCCGTAAACCTGTTCGATGTCTATCCCGATAAAATTCGCCAGGATTTAAGCTTTAACGGAATTTTCGTCTATAATTTCTTCTCGCCCTTCGGCTACAACGGCCGCTACATCTATGCGAAAATATCTATTAATTTTTCATAATATTATGAACTGCCGAAACCGGCCCGGAGAGCAGGCCCACGCAACACGTCCGGTGGCGCGCCTTAGCGTCAAGCAGCGCTGAAACACGTATGAAAAAAACGAATCAGCGCCAGTTCTGTGAATCTGAATACTCGCCATGCAATGATTGCCGCAAAAAAAATTACACTCGAATGTCGAAAGTAACATTTTTATGAAAAAACACTCCTTACATCGTTTTTTCACCTGGGGAACCCTGATCCCTATCATGGCCTTATGGATATCCGCAGGCCCGTTGACTCATGCGGACAACTTACGCTTTGAACGGATTACAATCGAACATGGGCTTTCGCAAGGATCGATCATGGACCTATTTCAAGATAGTCGGGGCTTTTTATGGATTTGCACCCAGGATGGACTGAACCGCTATGACGGATATCAGTTCAAAATCTACCGCCACGAACCGAATAATCCCAACAGCATCAGCCATAGTTTTACCACAACAATAATTGAAGATCATCTGGGCCAACTCTGGATCATGACCTATGGGGGCGGATTGAATTGTTTCGATCCCACCACGGAAACCTTTACATCTTTCCGGCATAATCCGGACGATTCACTATCCATCAGCCATGACATCGGCAGTAACCTGTTGGAAGATCATACCGGCGCCATCTGGGTGGGTAGTTTCGACTCCGGATTGAACCGTTTCAACCGGGAAACCGGTACATTCACCCATTATTTTCATCAGCCCGATAATGCAAACTCAATCAGTGATAATAAAATCCGCTCGATAATCGAAGATCGCGCGCATAACCTTTGGGTTGGCACATATACGGGAGGCCTGAACAAATTTGATACATCCCGCTCAACGATCACCCATTATCAATCAATAAAAAGCGGCGCAACGCGCGTGGATATCAGCCGAATCTCAAGCCTTCTGGAAGACGACGATGGAAATCTATGGGTGGGCACTCTTGGCCAGGGATTGATCCGTTACAACCTTGCGGCAGATACGGCCCAAATATGGCAAAACGAACCGGACAATCCGAACAGTATTGCCAATAATGATGCGTATCGTATTCTGAAAGACCGGAGCGGTCAATTATGGTTGGGCACTTTCGGCGGCGGACTGGACCGGTATGATCCAGCCACGGGACTATTTCACCATTACCGGCACTGCCCGACCAACCTCAGCAGCATCAGCGGCGACCAAATTTTATCTATTTTAGAAGACCGATCCGGGATTATCTGGGTCGGAACTTCTCTGACGGGTATCAGCAAGTAC
>CAZWDO010000008.1:0-11836 GCA_964632485.1 uncultured bacterium | reverse complement strand
AATTATAAAAACATCAAATTCAACTTATTCCAGCGCAACCCCACCAATCCCAACAGCCTGAATATTAATTCGGTCCGCTGTTTCCTGCAGGATTCGTCCGATCTGCTGTGGATCGGTACCGAACGCGGGGGGTTGAATCTTTACGACTGTCGGGAAAATCGTTTTTACCATTATCTCAATGATCCGAACGATCCACGAACTATTCCCAGCAATGATATCCGAGCTATGTTGCGTGACTCTAAAGGACGCCTGTGGGCCGGGAGCTACGAAGGGCTGGTAGAGATCATACAACTTCCCGGGCAGAGAGAATCTCGCCCGAAACTGGTTTTTAAGACCTATCGCCATGATCCGGAAAATCCTTATTCACTCAGCCATCCCCAAATCCGATCCATTTATGAGGACCGCGGCGGCGCCATCTGGGTCGGAACCTTTCGCGGAGGCCTCAACCGATTTGATCCCACAACCGGACGTTTCATCCGCTATCAGAATGAGATGCATAATCCGCGCAGTATCAGTTTCAACGATGTGCGCGACATGCTGGACGATCGCCATGGCAATTTCTGGGTCGTTACCTGGGGGGGCGGGCTGAACAAGATGGACCGTTCCACGGGCGATTTCATCCATTATCGTCCCGACCCTCAAAATCCACACAGCCTGCGTGACCAGAATGTTACCTCGATTATGGAAGATAGCCGGAAGCGGTTATGGATCGGAACTGCCGGCAGCGGATTTGCGCTTTTCGATCCAATCGCCGAAACATTCCAGCATTTCACTACTCAAGAGGGGTTACCGAATGATGTGGTTTATGGCATACTGGAAGACAGCCACGGGTTTCTATGGATGAGCACCAACAACGGCATCTGCCGCTTCAATCCCGAAACAAATGAATTTAGATGCTATGACCTCGCGGACGGTTTGCAAAGCGCGGAATTCAATAACGGCGCCTATTACAAAAATGAGAAGGGCTGGTTCTTTTTTGGCGGAATTAATGGATTCAACTGCTTTCACCCGGACACTATCCGGGAAAATCAGAATATCCCACCGGTAGCGCTGACCGAGTTCCGGCTGTTCAACGAACCTGTTTTCCCCTCTGCCAATGGAACACTCCTGACGCGTACCATCGACTATACATCCATACTGAAACTCAGCTATCAGGAGTACGTCATCGCGTTCAGTTTCGCCGCTCTGGATTACGTTTCTCCCGCTAAAAACCGCTATGCTTATAAGCTGGAAGGTTTTGATAAAGAATGGAACTATACCGATGCTCAGCGTCGCTATGCCACTTATACCAATCTACCGGCGGGTGTTTACACTTTTCGGGTTAAAGCGTCAAACAATGACCAGATATGGAATCAATCCGGAACCGCTCTAAGTATTATAATAACGCCGCCGCCCTGGAAAACCTGGTGGGCATACACCTCTTATGTTATTTCCCTGCTGGGCGCGGCGCTTCTCTTTATCCGTTCACAGAAACGCAAGGTCGCGCTTAAACAAAAAGAATTGGAACGAGAAAAGGAAGTAACCAAACGGCTTAAACAATTGGATCAAATGAAGGATGAATTTTTGGCCAATACCTCGCATGAACTGCGTACGCCGCTCAACGGAATCATCGGAATAGCCGAATCGCTGATGGAAGGAGTGGCGGGAGAATTAAACAATCTGACCCGCAAGAATCTGGCGATGGTCGTATCCAGCGCCAGACGATTGGCCGGACTGGTTAACGATATTCTCGATTTTTCCAAACTGAAAAACCGCGGTATGATTCTGAAATTACGTCCAATCGATTTACATTCGCTGGCCGAAGTGATTCTGAACCTTTCCAAACCCTTGGCGGGAAAAAAAGAAATTGAATTTATCAATCAAATCAGCCATGATTTTCCCCCGGTGGAAGCCGATGAAGAACGACTTCAGCAAATTCTCTTCAACCTGATTGGCAATGCCATCAAATTCACCGATAGCGGCAGAGTTACAATCAGCGCTGAAACAGAAGGTCAACGCGCCTTAATTCACATCAGTGATACAGGTATCGGCATTGCCCCGGACAAATTTCAGCGCATTTTTCTATCGTTTGAACAGGCAGAAGGCGATACGACCCGACTCTACGGCGGCACTGGACTGGGATTGACGATCACCAAACAGTTAGTGGAACTTCATAAAGGGGAAATCAGGGTCGAATCGGAACTTAACCGCGGTTCAACGTTCACCTTTACTCTCTCCCTTTCGGCCGAACCCCTGGATTCACTTTCAGTACGCTATGAAACCGTCAATCTGCTTCCCGAGCCGATATTAGAGAGTCTGACTGCCCTGCCGAACCAAAATCCTGCCTCAGCCATAAAGAAAGCCGACTTCAATGTGCTGATCGTCGATGACGAAGCGGTCAATCGTCAAGTCCTGCTTAATTTTCTATCGATGCAAAACTATAATATCTACGAAGCGGTGAATGGACAGGAAGCTCTTGATTACCTTGAATCGGATACCCGTTTCGACCTCATTTTATTGGATATCATGATGCCGAAAATATCGGGATTTGAGGTTACTCAAAAAATCAGAAAAAAACACTCCATGTATGAACTGCCCATCATTTTTTTAACAGCTAAAAACCAGGTTTCCGATATCGTTGAAGGGTTCAGTCTCGGCGCCAATGACTTTATTAGTAAACCCATTTCGAAGAACGAATTGGTTTCGCGCGTCAAAACCCACCTGGAATTATTAGATATCAATCGCAATCTGGAATTAAAAGTTGAACAACGCACACTGGCGCTCAATGAACGCAACCAGGAACTGGAAACCCTCAACAGCATTATCCGGCTGATCAATCAGGAAATTGAATATCCAAACGTAATCCGAGCCTTAGTTGACAAAGGGCTGATTATTTTCCCGCAAGCCCAACGCTGTATATTCTTACAGCGGGAGCAACTGGAAGATAGATTTCGAATTTTCGACAGCGCCGGATTGGATATCGCTGATCATAACCCATACAATCTCAGCTATGATGAAATTATCCAGGTATATGCCGCCGAATCGATGCAGGTGGACGAAGGTGTTTTCGTAGTCCACTCGCTCACCGCATTAAACGCTCATTGGCGTGAGACAAAACTCCCGGGACCTCAATCGGTACTCTATATGACTATTGAAATCGACCAGAATTTGACGGGATTTTTAATTTTTGAAAATTTTCAAAAAAGAGAGTTGTTCAATCAATCCGATTTCGCCATGCTGAAACGATTTCGCGGCCACGCGATTTCGGCCGTTGGAAAAGCGCTTCTGCTGGAAAAACAACGACATCTGAACAATGAACTGACCCAGGCTAACCGCAAATTAGAGGAAATCAGCCTCACCGATCCGCTGACTGGATTACGCAACCGGCGTTATCTTCAACAGACTATTGACAAGGAAATAGCGCGGGTTCTGCGGGATTATGCCCAGCATACAGGACAGGAGTCATCCGTAGCGCATACGGGCTTACTTTTCCTGATGATTGATTTGGATTTTTTCAAACGGATCAACGATACCTATGGCCATCTTGCCGGGGATCAGGTGCTCATCCAGCTATCGAATATATTGACGTCCCTATGCCGTGAATCAGATACGATCGTACGTTGGGGGGGTGAAGAGTTTCTTGTAACCACTCATCCCTCGACGCTTTCCCAATCGGCGGCATTTGCAGAACGGATTCGATCCACCGTCTCGGCCCATCCATTCGAACTTCCCGACGGGGAGATTCTCAAGCAGACCTGTTCCATCGGTTATGCAATTTTCCCCTTCTTCCCGGCCAATCTCACATTAATGAACTGGGAACAAGTCGTGAACATTGCCGATGAAGCGCTCTATATTGCTAAAAACTCGGGCCGCGATACCTGGGTCGGGGTTATTCCCACCGGGCATTCCATCCATCCCGTCATTGCAACCCAACATGATCTGCAGACCCTGCGGGAACATCAGCTCGTCGAATTGCAAACCAGAAAAATGAACAGCGATCCGGCCGATTAAAGCTGCAAATAAGCCGATTAAGACCGGAAAATTTCCGGGTAAGAGGATCAAAAAAACTCCGATAGGCTCCTTGGATAAGTCATCCATGCACCATAACATTTCGTATAGGGAGAAATAGCGTCGTTTTAACAGATAAAAAGGCGCGCGTTATAGTTAAAACATCATTCGTTACGGGCGGGATATAAAATCCGCCGGGGGCTTTCGACTCCGGTACGGCTGACGGCGGACACGGCGATTTGGGTCACCGGCCGCATTTCGATGCTGGAACTATCGGCCTCCAGGCCATTGTTACGTTGACGGCGCGCTAATGGGTATTGCGCTTCCAGGGTATATTCCCTCATCCCACCATTTAAAATTTCATACCGCCAGGTATGGTTGTAATGGTAATAGATCACCCACCGGAACACGCTATTGTCGGATGCCGGGGACCAGCGAATTTTCAGTTTATCTTCCAATCGATTGAGCGAAACGACCGGCATGGCCGGCGCCTGCTGGTCCAGCCATGGGCTGGGGGGAACCAACGCATCATCGCGATAGGGGCCGGCCTGCAAAGCGCTGGTGATTCCAAACCGGTTCTGGAGCAACTGTTTCATACTAAAAAGGATTTCGCCCGCCGATTCAGCTTCAATTCCGCGCGTCACCATGATCTGGTTGATATTTTCCTGAACACCGCTGCTATCGCGCATATTGAAAATCGCCAATCCGGGCCAGAGATGACGCTTTTGCTGATTTTCCCGATGCCACCAGCTCAGAATCACCGGAAAACTTCGCTGAAACTGGTCGATGCGCCAATAGATTTGCGGGGTAAAATAATCGATCCATCCCTGATTCAGCCATAACCGCGCATCGGCGTAAAGCTGGTTGTACTGGTCAAAGCCCTCGACACCATCCGGATATCCGGGGCGCCAGATACCAAAGGGACTGATCCCGACCTTGACAAATTTCTTTTCATTTTTTACCCGGCGATAGAGTTCCTCTACAAAACAGTTGACTTGGTCGCGACGCCAATCTCCGCGGGAGAGTTTGCCACCCCCCTGCTGATATTTCTGCCAATTCGCATCATCGGGAAAATCTCGGCCGTTATGGTAATCCGGATACGGATAAAAATAATCGTCTAAATGAACGCCGTCAACATCATAGCGCCGAACTACATCCAAAATAACCGCCAACGAATGTTCCCGGGTGCGGGGATCCGCCGGTTCCAACCAATAATATCCATCATTGAGTTCGCGCGCCAATTCTGGTTTTTGTTTAACAATGGAATGGGAACTGAGTTCGCCGCCCTGCGGATGATGCGCGCGGTAGGGATTGAACCAGGCGTGAAGTTCCAATCCTCGCTTATGCGCCTCCGTTATCCAGAATTGCAGCGGATCATAATAGGGTTCCGGGGCTTCTCCCTGTTTTCCGGTCAAAAAATAGGACCAGGGTTCCAGATCGCTTTTATAAAAAGCATCGCACTGAGGCCGCGCCTGAAAAACAATCGCGTTCAGCTTCAATGCGGCAGCGGTATCGAGAATAGCTAAAATTTCCGCTTGCTGTTCGGCCGTTGTGAGCCCTTTTTTACTGGGCCAATCGATATTATCCACCGTGGCGACCCAAGCCGCGCGGAATTCGCGGCGCGCCGCCGGTTGGTTCGGCGAATTCTCCTCGATAGCGCTTCGTTTAGTCGAAAAACACCCGGTATTCAATCCAAATACCGCAAGAAGCATTAAAACGCTGATCCGACTATAAAAATTCATGACTTTACCTCGCTTCAGTTAAGATTTGATGATAGAATATACAAAAAAAAGGCATTAAAAGCAATAAAAAAACCGGGTCTTAAGAACCATTTTTTAAAAATCGGCTTCTACCCATCCCCCGCAAGCCCGTTGAAAATACCTCAAAAGCACCTATTGACTGCTTTGACTATTCCCGGCGGGAAGAAAAACCAAGGTTAAAGGAATTTCTATCATGACGGCGCGTCCGCTCTCTGTAACTAGAGGTATGAGATAAAATATACGGGTTCCGATAAATTTTTAACCCGCTCCTATTTAAAAATGAACTTGACAAACAGAATTGTTTATGATATATTTAGAGCGTTATGTATGGCGCAAAAAAAAAACAATCTAACAGGAGTTTCAAGCATGAAACTAAGCCGAGTGTTGTGTGCCGCATTATTCTGTATGTTTTTCCTCGTTTCGTTTGCTCAGGCCGAAACCTACATCTGGTCCTCCGCGCAAGTTCAGTTCGACATCCCGGAAGGTTGGTCTCAAACCCTCGACGGAGTTCCCAATGCCACTGAAGGCGATACTCTGGTCGTTTCATCGCCCGGTGATCACATTGCCATGGTTTTCTTCGTGATTGACGCCGATGATGTGGAAAAAGCCATTCTAAAAGTACAAAAAGATTTAGAAGAATCCCTCAATGACCTTGAGTTCAGTGAAGATGTCTCCGAAACAGAGATCAATGGGATGCCAATGGTCACATTGTCGGGTACCGCGGAAAAAGGTAAACTCGAAGTCTCCATTGACCTGGTGATCACTCCGAACGCGCAAGTGCTGACTGCCGTTACTATTGCCAATCCTAAAGAATTTAAAAAATGGGTTAACGACTTGATGAAGATTGTCAAAAGTCTCCAACCCTACACCGAAGAAGAGCAGGAAGAAGAAGAGCGCTAATTTTTCTTTTTTGGGCGTGTCAATAAAGGCGGAGACAAATTTATCTCCGCCTTTTTTTTAAATTAGTACTTGACATTTACTAGAAAAAAATATATAATAGTCATCATGAAGAAAAAATACGTTAATCCGGAAATCTTCGATTTTAATATATTGAGTAACCAGACCCTGGGCCAGACCTTGGGCGATTGTACCAATGGCAACATTGCAGCGACTTGCGCGATTGGAGCAGTCGCCACCATGCAATGCACTAATGGTACGACCGCGGAAGACGGGTGCTTTACGGGCACCGTTGATCCGGATTGTGTGACCGGAGCGGCAGATGTCAACAGCAACTGTCAAAGCGGGGCGGTGCCGGAACTCGATTGTTCTATCGGCGATGCGCCGATGACTATCGCAATATGTTCCAATGGGAACAGCGCGACTACGGGAAGTTGCAGCAATGGAAACAACAATACCGGCAACAATGGTTGTTCTAATGGCAATAACAACACCAGCGGGCCCGGGTGGTGCCACAATGGCAATAACAACGTCGGTTCAGGGATATGTGCGATTGGCGCTGATCCGAGTTCATATTGCGATCATGGATACAACGCAGTTGGCCAATGTATATATGGGAATCAGGCCAGCAACGGCCAGTGCCAGCATGGCGAAAATGCCAGCAACAATCATTGTTTAAGCGGAGGCAACGCCGAGGGTCAATGCCAAACCGGATATGATGCCGCGGTTGGCGCCAACCAGTGTCTTTCGGGCGGCGAAGCCGGCGGCCAATGCCAATATGGGAATATTGCGACCGGTTCTCAGTGTCTCCAAGGATATACTGCCGCCGGTCAGTGTCAACCAGGGGGCAATGCCAGCGTAGGCGCCTGCCAGGGAACGGGCAGCTATGCCGCTAACGCCTGCCAAAGCGGAACTGCCGCTAAAGGCTGGCAATGCGGCTCAGGCAGTACTGCAGCGGGTTCGTGCAGTGTCGGCAGCGCTACCAATCAGGTTATCCCCGCCCCGACACAAAGCGATTTATGCGAGCAAGGCAGCCACCCGCTCTTCGATCCTTATCCCGGCAATACCATTACCATCGACCCTAATCTATGTCAATCCGGCGGACAAGCTGGCATAAACTATTGCGAATTGGGCAGCAATCCCATAGGGGGTTGTTCCCTGGGTCCTATGCCCACCTCATTCCCCTGTCAAACTGGCAGCTCACCGCGATCTAATTGCAGTTACGGCAGTTTCGCTGATTAATTTTTCCACTCCTCATGACTGATCTTTATTTCCGGCTCTATGATCTGCAGTTAAAACTCACGGTTTTCACTGACCAAAAATTACTGATCCCCCCTAAAATACGCCCGTTTATTCATCATACCATGTCCAATCGTTTTTCAAATGCGCTTGAACTCAATTGCTACGCTCATGCATCAGTTAAAGAAGCTCTCGGGACCAATCTCGAACAATCGAAAAAATTTCCGCCATTACTCTTTTCCCAACTCAGCGCAAAGGCTCACAAATCAGTTGCTTTTCAGGATACTATTCACTATCTGCATCGAAATATTCAAAAAGGCCGCTTCGACAATTTTATATCTCCCAAAAACAAAATTGGATTTTACCATGCGATTACTTCCAACAATGGGATTTATTTGGACAGCAACAGTTTATTTTTTCATTGCGCCATGAGCGCTCCCTTAAATCAGGCCATTTTCCTGCACGGCGCCGCTTTTGCCCCCGAAAAGAAAGGCTTACTTTTTCTCGGGCAATCGGGTATCGGTAAATCCACTCTCGTCAATACCTATCCTTTACAAAATCCATATACCGATGAATCAATTCTGCTTAAATATTGGAACGACCGATTCTGGCTCATTCCCAATCCATTTTATCAATTTCAATTCCAGGCGGATATCCCATCGAAAAGTCCAGTCCCGGTTGAAGCCGTCTGCTTTCTGGAAAAGGGAACAACTACTCAGTTGGTTAAACTGGATATGTTACCTCATCAAATATTAGAAAAATTAATCACCCATGTATTTTTTTTTAGTTTGATGAATCCCCCTATTTATTTAGCAACGATGGAGTTATTAATCAGGATGGCAAAACAGGCGCAATACTATACAGCTATCATCAATCCCCAGGAGCAAAATCTATTCGCCCAATTTAATAACACTAACTTGTGATCTTAAAAATTATATTTACCAATGGTACACATTAGCAATTCATTATCAATTAAAAAGATAAGACATTCTGTTCAGTCATGGCATCTCCCTATAAAGGTTTCACTGATTATCCTGACTGGCATTTTTCTAGGTTCATGGCATTTATTATTCGAAATTTTCAGGGTTCATTTGAAATTTTACCGATTACCGGGATTATTTACTTAAGTACTGAACCTTAACACCGACTGCATTCATCCCACATCATTAGTTTCTAAATTCAATTGATCGATTAGCTGGAATATATCCGCGTCTTGTTTAGAAAAATATAGATGATAACAAGGGATATGCCTGAGCATTTCCTGAGTAAAATCGATCGCCCGAAGGCGTAATGCCCCTTTAAAAAAGGGATAAAACTGTTGAAACTGCATCAATAGCATCGGCAACACCCGCATTCTATCTTCAAACGGGGTGATATAAGTATCCGGGGATTGGTTAATGAAAAATATCGCCCTGAGTTGGGCTTCTTTTAATCTGGAATGATCGGGCTGATACGGAAACTGGTAAAAGGGATTGGGCAATAACCCATAGGCATTACACCGACGGGCAATAACAACGCCATCATCGGCATAACACGTTTTACCGGAATTCATCTGCTGGAGTGTGCTCTTGCCGGATCCGGAAGAACCCAGGAAGATATAACCGTTTTGCCGGTGTGAAAAGCCAACTCCGTGAAACACGATGCCATCATTGATTAAAAACAGATAGCTGACCAATATATAAAATATATTATCATGGATACGCACATAGCGCTTGTTTTTGGATAATATAAACAAGACCCCTTTCTGCGTCTGAGTATTGAGAAACAAAACATGATTCTGGTATTGGTAAACAATAACCTTTTTATCTAAAGGGGTATGAATATCGATTGCAGACAGATGAAATAAAACATCGGACGATGTTAAAATTTTCTCCAAAGGGAGAGACCCGTCCGGATGACTGATGGCTGGATAAATCTCGAATCCATACGGAAAAAGGTTCTCATTCCATAAACCTTCCACGATATGGATATGAATATCGATATCAATGGACTCGAGTGAGCTTTGTCCTATCGGCTGATCAGGGGTTAAAAAATCGTAGATTTGCTGGTTCTTGATTCGCAAAAAGGTTTGTTCGGGATAGAAAAACCGGAAAAAATAATGATGTATCCTGAAGTAAACCATTGGCCGCATTGATTGAATATAGAATAGTTTTAAAAAATGTCAAGCGGAATTTATAATCCCGCCAATTAATAAAATTCCAAATTTTAAAAAAACTATTGACAAAAAAAAAAAATGTATTATCTTAAATAGTATGAAAAAACAATATCAGTCCCCCGAAATTATATCCTTTGAGATGCTGACTGCCGCCTATGCTCAAGGCTCCACCTATCCCGGCTGTAACGCGGGCACAGTTCCGGCGGGTTGCAACGCCGGCAACGCTGCGGCGCTGCAATGTAATTCGGGTGATCATGCAAGCGGGGATTGCGTTTCCGGGGATCAGGCTGGTGGGAATTATTGCAGCACCGGGGATAACGCCGAAACGGGCGATGTTCCGCAATGCGGTACCGGAAGCAGACCAGGAACGGCAGAATGTAATACAGGCTCTAGTACAAACTCGGGCGGTGTTGGCGCCAACTGCAAGGGTGGAAACTATGCAAATATTTGTAACGGAGGATTTGCCACAAACGGACCCCATTGTGGAACCGGAGCCAACGCCTTTAACCAGTGTGATGGCGGATATAATGCAAGCAGTTGCGGTACTGGAACCCTGGCTACGTGGTTACAAAGCAGCGAACCGGGAATCTATGAGAATACCGATTCATTGAAAGGCAGTTTCTGCGAATACGGCAATTTTGCCGCCGGGGACTGCATCAATGGTTACGAAGCATCCCGCGACGATAAAAGTGATTGCGCCCATGGAGCTCACCCACAAGACGAATGCATTTCCGGATCCTAAGGGCATATTTTTTCTAAATACTAATTCAATAATTTTTTTTAAATCAAACCATACATTTTTGTAAAGAAAAATTAATGATAATGGCATTAATTTTCTCTAATAGCGGATCGACTTTTTGCATATCGAGTCTTGTTTTCAAGGGATCGCAAAAAAATTGAATACAAAGCCAGCTTCGGCTATCGATCGGTAGTACACATCCCTGATCCCAAAACGGACAAAGGTTTGATTCCGCGTTCTCCAACTTTGGTACAGGAAATTCCGTATCACAGCGAGCCAACAAGTAATCCACCATGCGGAAACAACCTACCAAACCGGCAACCCAAATCGACAATTCGGGTGTAACCAAATGGCAGCACTGGGTGGCGCAAACCGGGCAGGTCTCGCTCACTACAGGCAAGACTATGGCCTGCAGTTCATTCAGATATTGTTTGTATTCCCGTGATTGAGACTGCAAATACTCTTTAGCCTGGCTACTCAGTCCCTGATAAAATAATTCATAATAGTCCCATGATTTCCGGGCATTTTTAAATTCCCGCAACGCATCCTGTTTAATAAATTCCCAGTGACTCATAAATAGCCGCTGACTGATTTAAACTTAATCTTAAAGTGGATATATTTTTTCATCCCCTGAAATCTAATTAATTTTAATAAAAATGTCAAGCAAATTTTCCGCGCCGACCCCTGCCAGAATCTCCTCACCCTGCCCTCTCCCCAAAGGGGCGAGGGTAAAGTTGGAGTACCCCCTCCCCCTGCCCTCTCCCCCAAAGGGGGTGAGGGTAAAGTTGAAAAACCTCTCCCCCAAAGGGGGCGAGGGTGGGAAAAAAGGCTATTATTTTACCAAAGAAATCTTACGGACAAAAATTTCGGTATCGCAGATGATACGGTAGAAATAGACGCCCGTGGGCATGGCGCGTCCGGTTGCGTCATGGCCGTTCCAGACCACACGGTATTCGCCGGCGGCCCGGTATTGGTCGTCCAGCACCGACAAGACCTGCCCCAGTGAATTAAAAATCTCCACCCGCGCCTTGCCGGCTGTTTTTAGACGGTAAACCACCG
>CAZWDO010000007.1:174037-196272 GCA_964632485.1 uncultured bacterium | reverse complement strand
TTTTTTATAACAGCTTATCTAATATTTGTAATTCTATGACTTCCGGTTCTCTGAACCTATGGGGTTCCTCGCTATTTGGAGCTAATTACCGGATTCCGATCAGATTCTTTATCGGAAAATCTCTATGGGGACATAATTGATGCGATTCCAGTTATTCTTTGTTGCACCGGATCGGCAGCTAAGCCCGGGATTGATGCTATGCTTTTTCTATGGTGCTCCATTGTCTGCTGTCGCCTCTAATCTTTAGGCCCGTTCACGCCGTTCGGATTTCATCACAAGCTATTGCGTGAGCTCATCGGCCGGCCAGAAGGGATAAGCGGCCCGCGGCGCGCCGAATTGCTCTAGCAGGCTGTCGATGGCGCGGTGGATGGCGTGGTTGTCCGCCTGGTTGGAGAAGCAGATTTCGATCAGTCGGCGATCAGGGACTATGATGGCATGGTTGCTGAAGCCGCAGGTGGAACCGGTGTGGAAAAGCTCAAGCTTCCCTGCGGCATCGCGGTGGAAAAACCAGCCGCAGCCGTAGTAAAGCCCCTTGTCGGGATAGATACGGAAATGGCAGCGCTCCAGCGCGGTGTCCAGGTCCACCGGGCGGGAGTCGATCAGCGCCCGCGCCCAGCGTTCGTAGTCGTTTAGCGAGGTATAGACGCAGCCGTCCCCCTTGGTGGCGCTGGTGACGCTTTGATCGGAAAAGAGGATACGGCCCTCCTCCGCGTCATGTTTGTATCCCAGGGCGCGTTCGCTTTGGGGCTCGAAGCGGTTGTAGATGAAGGTATGCTCCATGCCCAGTGGCTGGAATAGGCGCTCGCGCATGAATTCGCCGTAGGGTTGGCCGGATACTCCGGCGACGATCTCCGCCAGGATGCAGAAACCCGTATTGCTGTAGCGGAATTGCGTCCCCGGTGCGAAGTAGGTCGTGTCCATGGTTTTCACCATCGCGACCACGTCCGCATCGTCCACTTGTTCGCTGCGCTCTTCGGGTATGAGGGACTCGTAGTCCCACAATCCGGAAGTATGAGTGAGCAGGTGGCGCAGGGCGACCGCTTGCCCGACTTTGGGGTTGAAATCGGGAAAAAACTTCAGCAGCGGGTCATCCAGCGAGAGGCTGCCCTGTTTCTCCAGCAGCAGGATGGCCATGGCCGTGAACTGTTTGGAAACCGAGGCCATGCGGAAATTGGATGCCGGTGTGTTTGGCGAATGGGTTTCCATGCTTTCCGCCCCGAAACAGCCGCGGTAGAGAATAGAATCGCCCTGGATCAGTGCATAGGCGATGCCGGGCAGGGAATCCGGAAAGGCCTGATGCAGGCGGGCATCAAGCTTGTCCGGCAATGTTGCCGGTTTCTCATGGCATAAAATGGAGAAAGTGGTGAATACAAGGGCGGTTATGATAGCGGGTTCGATCATTCGTTTCATCTTACATTCCTACTGGGTTGTTGGTTGATGGATCGTGGCGGCAAAGGGCTGAGAACCGCGGATGGGTTTTTGACGAAAAATACCTGAATTTCCAACGGATTCTGATTTTGCCTCATGCGTTCAGGATTCGGGCAATCGCCTGGGAAAGCCGCTTGAGGGTGTAGGGTTTTTGGATGAAGCCGTTTGCTCCCAGCTCCAGGGTTTGTTGGATGCGATCATCCTGTGCGAATCCGGATACGATTAGCGCTTTCACGTTCGCGTCGATGGCGATCAGTTCCCGATATGTATCGAGTCCCGATTTGCGGGGCATGGCCATATCCAGAATCACTAAGCGGATATCCTGATGGTGCCGGGCAAAAAGCGGGACCGCTTCTTCGCCGTCCTTGGCCAGCAGCGCCTCATAGCCGCAGAAGCGCAGGATATCCCGGGCCAAATCCCGCATAACCGCTTCATCATCGACTACTAGAACAATGCCTTCTCCGGCGACGAGTTCCTCTTCCTGCTGTTCCGCTTCCTCGGCCGGCATTTCGGCTGAAACCGGCAGGTACACATTGAATGTCGTCCCCCGGCCCAATTCTGAATAGACATCAATAAATCCTTTATGCAGTTTGACGATGTTATAGGCCATTGATAATCCCAGCCCGGTTCCCCGGCTTTTATCCTTGGTGCTGAAGAACGGATCGAAGATTTTGGTGATGGTTTTTGGTTCCATGCCGACACCGGTGTCGTGAATCCTCAGGCTCCAATATGGAAGGTTCTGAACGGCATCGGGATGCGATTTGCAAAAGAAGGGATCGGCAAAAATTTGCTCCAGGCGGATAGTCAGCTTTCCCCCCTGGATTTCCTGAGGGCTCCGCATGATGGTCATGGCATGGGCTGCATTGACACAGAGATTGAGCGTTACCTGTTCCAGTTGGGTGGCGTCGCCTTTGACCGCGGCTGGTTCGGAAACGTATTCTGTCGTGATGGTGATCGATTTGTCGAAGGTGTTTCGGCAGATTTTCACCACATTTTCGACGGTATGATTCAGGTCGACGCTGGCGATATTCAGGGTCTGTTTTCTGGACAAGGTCAGCAATTGATTGGCGATGTCGGTGGCGCGATTGGCCGATTCCTCCATTGTGGCGAGATAGTTGTCCAGTTCGGTTTTGAGCCAGTAGGCGTCCTTTTCTTTTTTCAGCTTGTATTTGACGAGGGACAAGGTGCCGACGATACCTCCCAGAACGTTGTTGAAATCATGGGCCAAGCCGCCAGCCAGAATGCCGATGGTTTCCATTTTCTGGGACTGAATCAGTTCCTGTTCGATTTTCTCCAGCTCCGTGATGTCGTCAATCCGAATGGCCATGCCGTGGACGCCATTTTGAATCAGCGGAAAAAATGAGATTTTTTTGACATGCCGTTCATTGCCCCTGTGCATGATTTCCTTTTCAAGCTCATGAAACGTTCGCAGGCTGATGACTTTATCGCAAATCGACTTATATCTGCGGAAATCAGGCGCTACGTCCCATAATTCACGGCCAATGGCGTCCGTAGCCGCGATCCCGGTAAATTGGACGGCGGCCGTGTTCCATTCGCGAATCCGGTTCTCCTCATCCACGGAAATCAGCATCGAAGGCATGGAGTCGATGATGTTCTTCAAATAGGCCTGCATTCGCCGCATGTCATCTTCTTTAGCCGCCAGGGATTCATGGGCTGCGCTGATTTGGGCGCTTTTTTCCCGGAAGGTACGGTAAAGGGTGGAGATTTCGGAAAACCGCAGGAATCCGCTGGGTACGGCTCCGGGTTCGTTGCCGACTTCCCATTCCCTCAACATCAGTACGAAGCGCCCCAGAGGAACGATGAGCATGCGCGCCTGGATGAGGAACTTTGCGATCAGTATCCCCAACACGATTCCAATCACGATCTTGAAGGTGCTGCGGATATGGCTGATGATCAGATAGGCATCGGCCATCGGCGTCAGAATCGCCACATCGTTTTCCAAAATGGCGCTTTTTTCCCGCGTGTAAAGGTAATCCCGCTCGCCGCGGATCTCCCGCTGGCTCTTGTCGGGCATGACATAAAGCCAGAATGAGTCTTCGGTATTGGACAGGATGTAGCCATCGCTGGTAGCGATGATGATGATGCTGTTTGTGTACTGGGCGATTTTGGTTAAAGCGCGTTCGATTTTTTCCAGCCCCATGCGGCCCACCAGAAAGCCATCATGCTGACGGATGGCCAGATAGACGCTCAGTTTATCGTTTTCGGGCGAGCGGTGAATCGGAGAATACCGGCATGTTCCGGATGGTATTGCATGCAGGAATTGCGCCAGGCGGCTCCGGCTGAAATTATATCCCGGGAATATCTGGCTGTCTTTTCCTTTTTTCAGAATATGGCTGATGGATAGATTCCGGTCAAGATAATAAATATCGGAAAATGCGGGTAAGAGCTCGATGGCGCGGGCCGGGTCATCCATGCGGGAGTAATTGGTGAAGATTTCCTCATTTGCCTGGAAAAAGCCGGTGATGATGATATCGACCTTGTTGATTTCGGCGACATGCGTGTCCAGGTACTTTTGCCTGATCTGATGTTGCACCAGAATCAGCAGGTAGTAGCCGAAAAAAATGATAATAAGCAGGGTAACAATTTCCAGAAACGAATAGACGAAACGGATGGAACGAAACATGCTTAAAATTCTCCGGCGATGTCGGTAATGAAGTAAAGCGGGGCTTCGACATCACCGAACTCATTGAATTCGACTGTGCCGAAGGTTGTTTCGAAACGCCGTGTGTCCATCAGATAGCGCTTGATGGCCGCCGGTTGGCGATGCCCGGCGGCGATGGCCGTGTAGAGGATTTCCAACGCGTTGTACACATTCAGGCTGATAAAGGTTGGCGGCGCTCCGAACCTGGACTTGAATCGTGCGACGTATTGATCCACATTCGGATTGGAGCCGTGGGGCGGGTAATGGGAAGGCATGATGCAAGATTCGATGGCATCGCCGGCGGTTTCCAGAATAGCGGGTGTTTTCATCCAGGGTGTGAAAAGAAAGCGGCAAGCCGGCCTGGTTTGGTGGATCAGTTGGGCGATCGCTCCGGCGTTGCTCTTGTAGCCGCCGATGAGCAGATAAACGAGTTCAAAATCGATCTCCCGATACCATTTCTCCAATGCGGGCAAGTCCAATTGGTTAATGTCGATATCCCGATAGGGGATGTCCGAACGGCTCAGGTATTGTAGGAAATATTTCAGGGCCGGTTCGGTATAGGCATAGTTTGCGGTGTCGCGAATAATCAGGAGTTGGCGGTAGGGCGTCCCCTTGACATATTCGGCGATGCTGCGCTGCTCATGTTGCACGTCCTGAGTGTTGCGAAAAATATTGTCATCCCGGTTCGACAGTAAATCCGTGGTCGATCCGGTGACAAATGCCAATACCGGATCCTTGTTGATCGAATCGCTGATGGCCACAGCGCAGGTGGAAACATGGCTGGTGATAAGAATATCGATGCCTTTTTGACGAATCGTGTGATAAGCCTGCCGCGCTTTTTCCACCTCCCACCCATCGTCGATCGGGTAGATTTCGATATCGTCAAGCCTGCGGTCTTCCAGGAACAGCCTGGCGGCGTTGACTTCGCTGCTGCCGACGATAGAACCGTGCTGTAGCTTGGTCATAATCGCGATGGTAATTTTTTTTTGCGAAGGACCGCAAGCAATCTGGCAAACCAACACGACAAGCGGCAAGAGGAGCGTATATCGTTTCATAACGGCTGCCTCCATTTGGTGATGGATTGAATACCAGGCATGAGAGAACGGTAAGGCGTCTGCCGCCGCGATGGACGTGGTTTTCTGGCAGGCTTCTTCATTCATCTACCAATATACGCGGGATTTCAAAAATGTCAAATGAGATAAAATTTTCCTGTAAATTATTGCCGTTAGCCGTACGTGTGAACCGGGACTATCGCCACGGTTCATGCGTTTTCACCCGTAATTTTTTCTTGATTTTTTTTATAGAGAATGTTATAATGGTTTTGTCGTAGCGAAGAAATGCGTAGTGGTTGAATGAGTGTCTTGGCGCTTTCAGAAAGGCGACCATGATTAAAACTGATTTTTCTCAATGTCCCTATTACAGGTTTGCCATTGATTTTTCCAGGAAAATCGATTATCGTTCCCTGATAGAGGATGAAATTTGCGATATCAAGTCCAATCTTTGCTTATGCGTTGAAATGATGAATGATCACGATCACGTGAATAGCGGGGATTATGAGATGCTGGGAGAGTGTTTGTATTTGTTGGGAGTGGAGCACGATCTGTATGGATATTGCAATTGGCATAAAGGATCGCTCAAAGCCCGCTGGAAACGGATATTAAAAGCATTGAACGCGGATCGGATAGATGACGCCTATGAAGAGGCCGTAAAACCGGTTGATTTTTATAAAGAGATTTTTCTAGTGGGCATTTTTTCGTACTTGAAAGAAATCCCCGCTGATTTGATGTATAAAACTCTCGATGACTACGGCGATTATTTTTATAGCGACGTAGCGAGAACATTGTCGTGTTTCGCGGATTTTTTCCCGAAGGTTTCAGGCGATTTCCTGAAAGTTTATCGGTTGTTCATGCGAAAAATTCGGGCTATCGAAAGCGATTATTATCCGCGAGAACCTTTGTCGCGGCTGCTCATGGCGTTGGTGCGACGTGGAGAATTTCTGCTGGCCGCCTGCCATATCGAAGCAAAAGAAACGACCTATACCTGTTGGAAATTTCTCCGTCAACTGCAACGCTATGAAAATATACTGTGGGGAGAAGAGCGCGAGAACAAGCCTGTCCATCAGTGGAAAAAGAAAGGCCCTTCACTTCCTCCGCTTCTTCAGATCAATCTGGATTCGATCCGTCAATTTCGGCGGGAACTCGACGCCATTCGCGAAAAATGGAACGACCATTGGATAGCTGAAGCCATGGCGGATTTAAAGGCTATCTATCCTCGGGTTTCGATTGCCATGGGCAATAAAATCCATTTCATGACTTTTTGCGGAGAGTTTATACAGCGTTTTTGCAGTTCGGAGAGCATGCAAAGTACGTGGATCGACATGTTGGATCAATCCGAACGGAAAGCGTTTTATCAAGTTTACAATTTGAGCCGCGTCGTTCAGTTCCGCTGTCCTATGCTGATCGCATCCTTGTCGTGACCAGAACTTAGCAATCCTTTTACGGCGTAGTTTGTTGTTTGTGAATAGCCGATAACCTTTTCATGAGTTGAATCCAGTATCCCATGACGGTCTGATGCCCCCGGTAAGCTGTCCGTAAGAGATTATCTCTCTGCTTTATTAATTGACTTTTTTGCATTTGAGTTCTATTTTGAAACATGGATTGAGTTCCTATCAGTTGGCATTTTCCATGCCGTCGGAAATGCCGGTTGCCTGTCCTTTATCGGTGAACCGCGTAATCGCTTTTCCCCAAGTGCTTACATTCGTTGCCCCTGGCAAACGGACAATTCCGCCTCCACGCCCGGGTTAAATTTTTTTACGCGCCGGGTAAAAATATTTTACTCAGGCGCTGATATTCCACTCGCTTTTTTAATTCTGCTGAATATCTGTTTGAATATTTGTGTCTCATTTCAATGGATCGATACCCAAATCCTTACAGATTTTTCGTACCAACATGTCATTGATTTCAGTATGGCGCGGAATCGCCGTACGTTTGTTCTGTTCCGGATTGCTCCACCAGGAGTGGCGCCTACCTTCTCTCAGAAAATCACATCCTTTGGAGCGCAAGTATTCCAGCAATTCATAGCGTTTCATACCGCTATTTTTTCTTCCCGATAATTGTTTCCGATAGCCGTCAATGCTTCCTGGCGGTTAAATTCCAATGCCTCCTGGAGCGTAATCGCCAGGGTTTCCTTTAATTCTTCATACGTGGGTTCCTGGCAATTCACTCCGGGGATTTCTTCGATCCAACCGATCCAGCCATTTTCAACCTGTTTGATGACCGCGGTATATTCGTTTTTCATTCAGGAAGCTCCTTGCTAACGGATTGTAAAAATAAATGATTCCATTTCGAGAATTTCAATATAAGACAGATGAAACTGAAAGTCAAGTCGAAAATGGATCCGGTGTCGTACTAAGATCGATCGATATTTGATCTGTTTGCAAAGTTTTTAGAATAGAAAACGCCATGCGGGTACTGGCAATCACGTTGACGATCGCTGAATTACCGGTCATTTCAGGAGCAGGATGGAGCGGCTTTGAGCGAATGCGCCGCATTCTAGGCGCAGCAGGTAGACGCCGGAGGGCATGGACGCGCCGGTATCGTCGCGGCCGTCCCAGAGGGTTTCGTACTCCCGTTGGCCCGACAGCAGGGGAATGCGCCAGGCATGTACGCGGCGGCCGGTAAGGGTGTAGATCGCCAAGTGGGCGTTTTCCGCGCGCTCTCCGCCATCGGCCTGGAAACGCAAAGTGGTATTTTCGTGGAACGGGTTGTGGGGGTGTTGGTCAGGAGTCGAATACCGCCGCTAAGTTGTCCGGGAGCGCTGTTTTCGCCGATTTCAGCGAGTCCGGCGGGAATGAAGAAAGCCCAGTCGCTTCCATTGGCCCACAAGCTGTCGCCGGCGGTATTGAGCGCGGCCACTTTCCAATAGTAAGTATGGGCGGCTGCCAGGGCATCGATCTGGTAGGCGGTGTCATAAACGCCGGTGAGGATACGGGCGGTGCTGAAATCGGGAAGCGTGTCGATGAAAAGGTGGTACTCGATCTCCCATGGATAGATCAGGGGTACGGCGGACGGCTTCTGCCAGGCGAAGGTTGGTTGGCAGGTTCGTTCGGTAGCGTCAATGACCGGGTTGAGCAGGGAGAAGCGTTGCAGCGGATGCACCTGCGGCTCGGCGGGAAATAGCTTGGCGAAAACGCCCCAGTCGGATCCATCCTGACCATAGGAACTCCAGGCAATGACGAAATCGCCATCAGGCAAGACGGAGATACAGGGGCCAGACTTATTATAATATGTATTGGAAGAAAACGTACTGACCGGGAACTCAAATCCGATCTTATTGCCCTGAGCGTCGAAACGCTGGGCGGAAATGTCCCAAATCCACTCCGCTCCATTTCTATGCCAAGATTCCCAAACAACTACGAAACCTCCGTCGGGCAAGGCGGCAATGGAATGAAATAAATTGACGTTAGAGTTTGTAATCCGAAATTCACCGCCGAGCTTATTGCCCTTTCCGTCGAAACGCTGGGCACAAAGACTACCAGAATAATAACTCAACCAGGTAATAACGAAACTACCGCCGGTCAGGGCAGCAATACATGAATAACTTTCAGAATCTTGAGTGCAGGTGTTGACCTGGAATTCAACCCCGGGTTCAGAGGCCTTGGCATCGAAGTATCGAGCGAAAATACCAGTATAAGATCCATCCTGCCCATTGCTTGTCCAGCAAACGACGAATCCTCCGTCGGGCAGAGCGGCAATGGCGGGATCATACTGATCGTTAACAGTATACGTATTGACCTGGAATTCTCCTTCGAGCTTGCTGCCCTGGCAGTCGAAACGCTGGGCGAAAATACCGCAATCAGATCCATCCTGTGCATCTGAAGCATAGCCGCAAGATTCCCATACGATGACGAATCCACCGCCGGAAAGGGTGGTAAGGGCGGGATTCTTTTGAGCACGTGCTGCATAAGTAGTATTGACCCTGAATTCACTGCCGAGCTTGTTGCCCTCATCATCGAATCGTTGGGCTGAAATGTCCCAATTTCCTTGGGGAGCGCTATCAAATGTCTGCCAGGCAATGGCGAAATCTCCATTTGGTAACGCAGTTACAGAAGCAAAATCCTGGTCATATCCAGTTATGGTATTGACCTGGAATTCTTCGGATTCATTTCCCTGAATGTTGAAGCTTTTGGCAAAAATATCTTTTTGCTTTCGTTCCTGACCGCCAGAAGTCCAGGCGATGATAAATGTTCCGTCATGAGAAGAAGCGATGGAAGGAAATATCTGATAACTTTCAGTATATGTATTGACCTGAAATTCCATGCCGTACTGGAGGCCCTGGGCTCTGAGCGTCCCCGCCAGCAGCAGCCACAGCCCCGCAGCCGCCATCCAGCGCTTCACGCCTGGCCATCCATGCAAACCCGCTTGTTTCATAACGCTCCTTTCAGTAAAAATTCAGTTGCGATGATCCACATACATACGTTATTAATAAGCATTTTCCATGCCGTCGGAAATGCCGGTTGCCCCTCCTTCGTCAGTATACCGTGTAACCGACATTTTTCCAAGCGCTTGCATTTGTTGCCATCGGAAAATGCGCCCTTCAGCCTTCCCGTCCCGCGTTAAATTTTTTACTCAACGTCGTTAAAATATTTTACCCGGCCGCTGATATTCCTTCTATTTCCCCTTTCTCTCAGCAAGCCGCAACCTTTCGATCTCAGGTATTCCAGCAATTCATAGCGCTTCATACTGCAATTTTTTCTTCCCGAAAATTGCTTCCGATAGCCGTCAATGCTTCCTGGCGGTTAAATTCCAATGCTTCCTGAAGCGTAACCGCCAGGGAACCCATTAAAATTTGGATTCCCCGGCAGTGATCATTTATAATCGCTCAATTATTTCCAGGAAATCTCCTATGATTCCAGCATGGAGGGATAGATGAGCTGTTTGGGGGTTGAAAAATTTTCTTTAATCGCGCGAGCGCTGATCCATCTAAGCATATTCATATAGGAACCGGCTTTGTCGTTGGTGCCGGAGGCTCTGCCACCGCCGAAGGGTTGCTGACCCACGACCGCGCCGGTCGGTTTGTCGTTGATGTAGAAATTGCCCGCAGCATGGCGTAAAATGGTTTCCGCCTGAAGAATGGCGGTTCGATCGTTTGCCAGGATCGCGCCTGTTAATCCATAGGGGGATGTCCGGTTACAGAGTTCGAGTGTCTCGACGTAGTGTTCGTCGGGATAGACATAGAGTGTCAATACAGGCCCAAAGATTTCCTCGGTCATAAGTTTAGCTTGAGGGTTGATGGCCTGGATGATATTAGGTTCGATGAAATAACCCTCTTCATCATTATAAGAGCCGCCGTAAATAGTGGTATATTCATCAGGTCGTTTCTGCGCGTGTTGGATATAGCCGGTAATATTGCGGTATGCGGAAGCGTCGATGACGGCGCCCATGAAGGTAGTGAAATCGGAGGGATCGCCCATTTTGATTTCACTTGCAAGGGTTTGCAACTCCTTCCTCAAACGGTTCCAAAGCGATTGGGGAATATAGGCGCGTGAAGCTGCCGAGCATTTTTGTCCCTGGTACTCAAAAGCGCCGCGAATCAGCGCAACAGCGGAAGCTCTCAGGTCAGCCGAAGCATGGACGAATATAAAATCCTTGCCTCCTGTTTCACCGATAATGCGGGGGTATGCGTGATAGTGGCTAATGTTTTCACCGATATGTCTCCACATTTGCTGGAAAGTGGCTGTGGACCCTGTAAAATGGATGCCGGCTAGATGAGGCGAATTAAGGACCGGCTCGCCCACTTCTCTGCCAGGTCCGGGAATGAAATTAATAATCCCGTCGGGCAAACCCGCCTCCATCAGAATCCTCATTACGAACCATGCAGGGAATACCGCTGAGGAAGCTGGTTTCCACAGAGCGACATTGCCACAAAATACCGGAGTGGTGGGTAAATTGCCGCCGATGGAAATAAAATTGAAAGGGGTTACCGCGAAAATGAATCCTTCCAGAGGACGGTATTCAACACGATTCCAGATAGTCGGACTGTTTAAGGGTTGATCAGTGTAGATTTTTTGCAGATACCAGGCATTGAAGCGAAAGAAATCCGCCAGTTCGCACGCGGCGTCGATCTCTGCTTGATAGACGGTTTTGGATAGATTGAGCATAGTGGCGGCATTAAGAGTGGCGCGCCAGGGAGCGCAAAGCAGATCTGCGGCTTTTAGGAAAATTGCTGCCCGGTGCTCCCATGGCATGCGTTCCCAATCCTTCTTCGCGCGAAGCGCGCTCTCAATAGCCTGGGCGACTTCTGATTCCCCTGCTTGATGGAATACGGCCAATTGGTGTTCGTGGCGATGGGGCATCACACAGCGCCCCAGTTTCCCGGTGCGCACTTCCTTTCCATTAATAATCAGCGGAATTTCAATGGGCTGTTGACTCAGTTCGCTAATTTTAATCTTCAATTCGTTTTTTTCGGCTGATCCCGGGGCATAGCTGCGTATAGGTTCATTGACAGGTACGGGAATGGAATAGACGGAATCCGGCATGGGATCCTCCTTTTTGGATAGGGTGGCTTTTTATTATTAATAAGTCATTTCTGTCTGTAGCATCTTGCGTTAATAAACTTCACGGTTTTTTTCGTCATTCAAATCCGTTTATCGCTGGGGAAAACAGCATGCTCGTTGCTCTATCCTTCTGAATTAGGGACAAAATATGATTTTATATTCGATCGAAACGCTTGGATTTATTAACCATTCAGACGGGCAATTCGATCAGGATTTAGCGGGATTGTTCTTCCCTGCGGCAAATTTGGAAAACCCTGTCGCGGCATATTCTGTATTTAAATATAGCGTTTTTCGGAATGTAGACAAGCTTATCTATAAAAAAAAAGGAATTTGCGAATTTTTTTCTTGTTTTTTATGGGATTTTGTTTTAATATTAGCTCATGCAATATTATTATCGCTTGTTACTATTTTTCATCCTTACCATCATGAGCGCTGTTATTTGGGGTCAGACAGCGGCGCCGGCCTACCGAACGACGGATGTAGATGGCGATACGCTGAATTTGCATAGCATTGAAGATACGTTGATCGTAGCGACTCTTGGTCGTACTTTCAATCTTTATACCCGTCCACAAATGGCGGCTCTGAAGCAGTGGTTGCCATTAAGCAGCCGGCCGGTTCAATTCTGGTTCGTTTCCAGCGAATCCTCTACATTGGTGCGCGCCTGGCGCGATACGCTGGTTTCGCGGGATTCTCTGACCTGGAAGGATGATTTTCGCCATTTTGTCGGCAGCGATAGAACTCTGAACGTAAATTTATCCGTGGCGCCGACACTATTGTTTTTTTATAATCTTAAACAATACGCAACCGTAACGGGTTATAGTTCCTGGCTGCAACTCGATTCGGTTTACCGTATTGTAGATTCGCTGATTATTGAAAGCGAATCCAGTCAATTTATGAAAAACCAGAGAAACCGCGCCCGAGTACAAATCGAACCCAACCCGTCGCGTCATTCTTTTTCCATTCACACTCAATTGCCTGTTTCCTCCTGTCAGCTTTATGATTTGCTGGGACGATCGTTGGCGGTTATTCCGCCGGGAAGCCCATTCGAGTGGCCTTCTGACTGTCCCTCCGGGGTTTATGCGCTAAAAATCAGGAGCGAAACGCAGATTATCACGATCCCAATATGCCATATCAAGTAAAAAAAAATTTTGTTACCCTTTGCGGGTCACTTTTTTTATTGATGTTTTTGTTTTTATATTATTGCAGTTCTTCATCGACCACGAATACCCGTGATACTTCTATTATTTATGAAAAAAAAAGTTATACACTCATGCCGGGAGTTTCTGATACTATTGATTATTTTGGCGTTTTGCAACTAATTTTACCTTCTTTAGCGGATCAGGATACCCTACGCATTGATATTGACCGTACTGAATTGACCCAATCCGTTCCTTCAGCCTGGAACCGTTTATTAATTAGTTTTAGTCTTGCTTTTTTTCGATCCGATTCTTCAACTTTTTCCCCGGATACGGCTCAAGTGGATGTTTGGATTAAACATACGCTGGTTGAGGAGAATCTCGATCCCTTCCGGCTGGTTGTTGCGGAGAGGGCTGCCGATACTTTAGCGGCGCTGACCACGATGATTGATTATCGCCAGCAATCAGTCTGGACCCGGTTGGAGCATATTCCGGCCCAATTGACCTTGGGGGAGCTGTTGGAGGTGGATTCGGCATCAAATGGTGTTGCGCTGGAGCTTCCATTGACTGCCAACGGGTTTGCCGGATTGTCCAATTATAAATTTCCGGAAGATGTTCCGGTTTATTATCAGTACCCAGTGTTTCATACCATTGACGAAAATACGATTGAAACCCCTCTTTTTTTGCGCAAAACACGTTCGGTAGAGATTCCTCTTCTGGTTGTCTCGTTTTATTGTGATGATGAATCAAAGGATTTTCGTTCGATTTGGGCAAGTTCGTCGCTCTGGGAAAATCATGCGCGAAAGATGATTGATGCGCTACAGAATTTTGGGCCAACTTATTTTGACGGGATTCATGTCGATTATGCCATGCAGGTTGATCAGCAGAATTGCGCTGGGTATTTGGATTTTGTCAATTTTTTGCAGGGAGAGCTTGCCGGCCGCTGGCCAAATAAAACGTTCTCCTTTGCGCTTCCCTGGTTTTTACTGACGCAACTGCAATGGTTCGAAAACTGGAACAATATCAACTCAATCCAGCTTCGGGTTTGGCCTCAAAATTCGCGCGTTTCCCGCGAACAGTATCAACCCGTGGATTTTGTAATGGTAACCAATGAATGGATTCGTTTGCAATCTATGGTGAAAAGCCGTAAAATATATTGGCAATTAGATCCTACATTTTTTTATCTGAGCCAGGATTCCATAGCGCGTCAGGACACTGAGGCATTTTTCCGATTACTGGATTTTAAAATTTCCGCTGATTCGTTGCAGGATCAGGATACGTTGCAACTCAGCAGCTCCGTTTCTGAAAACTGGAACGCTTTGGCTTCCCAGAATACTCTGATCCAGTGGTCTGATACCTTGCTTTCTTTTGTCGTGGCATTATCCAATCAGGAAAAACTGGTTGTACCGACGGAAAAAGGACTTGACTGGCAGACTGAATTTGTTCATCGACTGAATTTTGGCGGATTAGTATTGAGTCATATTGATGTGGCTGATAGTTGGAGCTATAGCAGCCGTTTGAAAAATTTCTTCTATCGTCGTTTTTATCCTGAATCCCCTGTGACGGTTGAAGATTTTCAACTTAGTGTCCAATATCGCCAAAAGATATATAACGCAGCGCATCAGTCTGCAGATTCTCTCTTTCCAAAGGTTAAATTTCTGGCAACCCACCAAATCAATCCATTGATTGAAGCCGGCGTGAAACGGGGGGATTCGCTATCTCTTTTTTTTCAATATTCTCTCAATACGCAATTAATCCTTAAAGACACTGCCAAGGGCTATATCTACAACGGTTCTCCCTATAGCAATTATAGTCCGCCGTATTCGCATTCCATCCACGCCGTATTTGAAGAAACGGTGCAAGTTTCAGATCCCGACAATGATGTGATCAATTATAGTGTAAAAAGTCCCGAGGACGCTCACTGGTCAGATGGCATTTTAAAATGGCAACCCACGGGTCAGGCTTCAGGTTCCGCCATTAATTTTGAATTGGAAGCGGCGGATAGGTATTCACATGAAGCCATTCGTTTTTCTTTGTTATTGACAGATCGATCGGATAGTTTATGGCAGTTAGCGAATGGCCAATCTCATACTATAGTTTCGCCTGAAGTGGTCTATTTACCGTCCGCTCGTACATTTATCGGTTCTGATAGCGCTTATCAGATTGTTCAATGGGTAAAAGTCGTTCAGAATAATATTACTTATTACAAACCGTTGGCCGCAAAGTTTCTGGCATGGATGCAATATATGACTGCGCTGGATAGCGTTGCGGTTACACGGCACAACCCAATTGACACAGCATTTTTCAAAGATACGATCGCTTTTCTGCCGGGGGATACGATTTTTCAACCGTTACGGACTAGTTTTTATCAAAATGACGAGACTCCCATTGAAGAGGAGTATCTTGGTAATTTTTATGCCTCTGTCTATGAAGTCTCTAACGAAGAGTACTCGGTATTTGTGAGTGATAGCGGCTACAGTCGGGCTGATTGGTGGAGCCCCGACGGGTGGCTGGTCGTTCAGGACAGTAATTGGAAATATCCGTTGGACTGGTCAGCCGGCGGCAATTATTCCGGCACCCGTTCACCCCTGGCCGATGGTCCGGTAACTGGAGTTTCCTGGTATGAGGCTGATGCGTATGCCCGCTGGTTGAGTAGTAAGTTGGGTGAAAGCTGGCGTTTGCCAACCGAGGAGGAATGGGAACGTATGGCCTGCGGCCCTGCTTATCTGGATACGTTAGAAACGGAAGATTATCGAATTAGCTATCCCTGGCGCGATTACCCATGGAAAGGCGGGATGAATTGGGATAATCTGGCATGGGGGTATAATGATACGGTATTTGCAGTTGGCCAGAACAGCTATCGTAGCGGCGCCACACCCGAGGGAATATGCCATTTGCTCGGGAATGCGCTGGAGTGGACGGTTTCCCCTTACCATTCCCCCCGCAGTATTGAACCCAGCGACAAAATGACCCTGAAGGGGGCAAGCATAGCTTTTAGAAATTACGGCACTTTTTTCCATAATAAAGTACGCTTCCGACTTAACCCGTATGAACGTCGTAAAGATACAGGCTTTCGCCTGGTTAAACCATAAAATGGAGAAATAGGATGATATTACCGCAAGCTTTAAAATCTGGTTCTACGATTGGGGTGGTTTCTTTAGCCAGCCCTCCATTTCGTCCCAGCGCTGTTGCCGAAGGAGTCGCAAATTTGGAGAAAATGGGTTACCAGGTTAAGTTGGCTCCTCATTTAATGGATGTCAATCGTTATTTGTCGGGTAAAGATGAGGATCGTCTGACCGATTTTCATGCCATGGTACAGGATCCCTCCATTGCCGCTATTATGTCTACTCGCGGGGGCTATGGTTCCGGCCGCATTTTGACACGTCTTGATTTTGATTTGATTAAACGGAATCCTAAAATTTATATCGGCTATAGCGATATCACTTCGATTCTGGTCGCTATTACCGAAAAAACCGGAATAGTAACATTTTATGGTCCTATGCTATCTTCCGATTTTAAGGATCCTGTCAGTGGCTATACGGTTGATTTTTTCAAGCGATTGATCGCGAACGGAGAATCGTCCATTCCCATCCAGGCCTATCCGGACCCTCAAAAAGCTCTGGTTATTGCCGCCGGTAAGGCAGAAGGCGCTCTTACCGGGGGATGTCTGACTTTGCTTACGTACCTGATGGGGACTCCCTATGAGTTTGATACCCGGGGTAAAATCCTGTTTATCGAGGAAATTGATGAGGCGCCTTATCGGCTTGACGGTATGTTGACGCATCTTTATAATGCGGGAAAATTACAGCAATGCGCCGGTATTGCCATAGGCGAACTGGTGGATTGTGATCCAAAGAGCGGATACCCGATGGGCTCATTTCATTGGGAGGATGTATTGGCGGATCGATTGGGAAATTTGGGAATTCCCGTGCTGGCGAATTTATGTTTTGGCCATGGCCCGCATAAAGCGACACTGCCCCTGGGAGTACGGGCCCGGATAGATACGGTTTCACGGGAAATGACACTACTGGAAGCCTCCGTTCAAGTTTAACCCTCTTCTTGTCTGCGTTTATAGCGGACCTGAAGAGAGCTTTCTTCTTTGGAAAACCAACCGGTTTCCGGCTTGTTTTTCCGCTCATTTTCGACTCCAGAATACGCCGATTTCCCTCAGTCAGCCGCTTTATTATAATAATTGAAATGAACGATTCGATCCAATAAAGCGCCGGATAATCTTCAAAATTAGCAGCAATTCGTGTTGTAGTGAATTTTCAGGCCATATCTCTCAGGGAGCAGATTGAACGCTTCTTCGCTCAGTAAAAATTATAGCTATAATTATTGTTTATTATTAACGTCCCTCAATCCTTCTTTCGTAACCGCTGGATTCAGCGCGCCCTTTTCATTTTGTGTTTAACGCTAATTTTCTTCCTTTTGGAAGAGGGCTGAAGTTGAGTATATCGGCAAAAGAAAACAGTTTTGGGGTTACTGGATAAAAGATATAAAAGGCGAATGTGTTTAGGGATAAAAGCCATGACTTATAAAGTGATTGGCATGAATGTTGCAATATTAATGGGAAAAAGGAGAGAACCCATGATTGACCGTCTGCTTTACAAAGATAACCCCTTGCCTGTACTTGAGAAAGCATTAGATGCTTATGCGCTCAGGCATAAATCTATTGCGGCAAATATTGCCAATGTCAATACGGAGGGATATCAGCGAAAAGAAGTCAAATTTGAAGAAGAATTACAATATGCACTTGATCAAGAACGAATTCGTGGAACTCAAACCGATCCCAGGCATTTAAAATTAGGGCGTCCCCTGATTGAAGAAGTTAAACCGGTGGCGTTTACGCCGGATGATCCGACAACGCCTTCCGGAGTGAATAATGTTGATATTGACGATGAAATGGTTAAATTAACGAATAACCAATTGCGGTTTTATTATGCGAGCAAGCTTTCCTCAATTCAGTTTAACATGTTGCGCACCGCTATTAAAGGTAAATAAGGAGTAGATAATGGAAATTGGTTCAATTTTTACCGGTATTGATATTAGCGCCAGCGGTTTAAAAGCTCAACGTCAGCGGCTGGAAGTGGCTGCTGCCAACATTGCGAACGCTGAGACCACGCGAACGCCGGAAGGTGGACCGTATCGTCGTCAGGTGGCTATACTTGAGGAATCACCGGAAAAAATTAAATCAGCGGTTCTATCGTCCAAGGAATCGATTAAACCGATGCTGACTCACCCAAACCATATTCCATTCCCCGAGTTTTATGATCTTAAGGATGAATCAGTCCGCAAAGGAGTTGTCGTTAAAGAGATTACTCGTGATGAGCAGACTCCGTTACGGATTGTTTACCAACCGGGCCATCCCGATGCGGATGAGAACGGGTATGTGCAAATGCCCAATGTCAATATTGTGGATGAAATGGTGGACGTTATGACGGCTACGCGGGCCTATGAGGCAAACGCGTCGGCGTTACAGGCGGCCAAACAAATGGCGCTCAAAGCATTGGAGATATAGATGAAATATATGGCGCTCTGCTTTTTTATCCTCTTCCTACGGGTTGCTCAAGCGGAATCTGTCCGTTCAGTGCGCGATGAAATCATTGCCCAGAGTTATTCCCGCGAGGAAGTGGAACGGATTTTAATGGCATCTTTATCGTTTCCCCTAACTGAATCAGAATCACAGTCAAGTCTTCCCTTGAGAGCGGAACCGTTTACATTAAATGATCCATCAGAGGAAAAAATTGCCGCGTCATCACTGCCGGATATTCCTACCTCGCCGGATCCGGAATTTAAATGGACCCCGCCGAATCAATCTCCCAAGGGACTGGATTTAAAAGTTTTGCAGCGAATCCGCCGCTACTATCCTACTATTCGCAAATTTTCCCGTCAATTTGATGTGCCAACCAGCTTGATGGAAGCGGTAATCTATGTGGAATCTGCCGGAAATCCACGCGCAACATCTAACAAAGGCGCGATGGGACTGATGCAGCTCATGCCCCAAACCGCTTCTTCGCTCGGTGTTCGCCATCCCTATTCACCGTATGAAAATATCTGCGGGGGGAGTAAACTGATAAATCTTTTGCGCCGATATTTTAATAATGACGATTTTTATGTGTTGTGGGCCTATAATGCCGGTATCAATCGCGTGAAACAAAATGTTTTACCGGCGGAAACCCATGACTACATTATAAAAGTGAAGCGAATACAACATTTAATTGAAAAAACAGGAGTTGGCAAAGATGCCTGATATTGAATTAACTAATAATCTGTTGCAGCAACTGCGGGAACTCAATCAGCTCCGGCAGACCCCGGGACAGGAAAAAGAAGCTGATCAAGCTAAAGTAAAATTTGAAGATGTCCTGAAGCAATTCGTTCACGATGTAAATGATATGCAATACATGGCCAAGGAATCGATTGAAAAATTAGCCTCTGGCGAGATCACTGATGTTCATCAGGTTATGGTAGCTGTTGAAAAAGCGGGTATATCCTTTGATTTGATGATGGAAATACGTAACAAAATGCTGGAAGCGTACCAGGAAATCATGCGAATGCAGGTTTGATAAGGAGGCGTCATGCAGGAAATGATTATGAAATATATCGAACAAATTAAAGAAATTTGGATCAGACTGACCCGGATCCAGAAAATTATGGTTATTTCTTTAATCTCTTTTCTTTTTGTAACCTTTGTTGTTTTGATGCTTTGGTCCAATAAAACCAATTATAACCTGCTTTACTCCAATTTAAACGTGGATGATGCTCAGAAAATTACCGAATACCTCCAGTCGAAGGAAATTAAATTTAAAACAGAAGCGAATGGCTCCACAATTTATGTTGAGGAAAAGATGCGGGATCCCCTGCGGATCGAGATCAGCGATCATTTTCCCAAGTTCGATTTGAAAGGTTGGGAATTGTTTGATAAGTCAAATATTGGATTAACCGATTTTACTCAAAAGGTTAATTACAAGCGGGCCATGGAAGGGGAGCTCTCGCGAACAATTAACGTCTATGAGCAGATTAAGTATTCGCGAGTGTTGCTCAGTTTGCCGGAAAAGAGCCTTTTTGTGGAAGAGGATAAAGAACCGACAGCGGCGGTGACGATTATGTTGAAGAATCCGCGTATGGGAGCGGGCAAGGAGTTGGTAGCATCCATTACGTTACTGGTGGCCCGTTCCGTAGAAGGACTTCGGCCCGAAAATGTCGTCGTCAGCGATTTCCAGGGCGTATTGTTATCGGAAGAGCTCAGCGACGATCCGTTGGCCAAAATCTCTAATACCCAATTAAAACTGAAACGGCAGGTGGAAGAACGTTTAGAGAAACAAACCCAATCCATGCTCGATAAAATGGTGGGTAAGGGCAATGCAATTGTTCGAATTGCCGCATCGCTAAATTTTGACCAGATCAGTCGCCGGGTGAATCGATTTGATCCCGAAAATTCGGCAACCCGCAGTGAAGAGTTAAATAATGAAGCTACCGGGGAAACGGAGAAAGTCGCCCATTCAATTACCAATTACGAGATTAACCATAGTGAAGAAAGTACGATCAATGCCGTGGGCGGTATCGATCGCTTGACAATCAGCGTGACGTTGAATTATAAGCCCGGGGACGGAGGGGTGCTGGTACAGCGGACAGTAGATGAAATTACCGCTCTTGAAAATGTGGTCCGAAATGCGGTGGGTTTCGATGCGGCCCGTCAGGATCAGATTTTTGTCACGAGTTATCCCTTTGATACTTCGGTGATGGAAAAGGAAATGGAAGAGATGGCCAAGGCGGAACGGGAAGCCATGATCATGGCGATTGCTAAACGTCTGTTGGTCGTAATGGCAATTCTTTTTGTCATCCTCTTCCTGCGTAATTTGATCCGTCAGTTTGCCAATAAGTATCTGAAAACTGAAGAAGAAGAGGCAGCTCCCGGCCTTGAAGAACAACCGATTATTGAGCCCGAGTTGTTAGAGTTGAAAAAGCGTAAAGAAGAATTTTTAAACCAGGTTATTTCATTGTCGGAGACAACGCCGGAAGATATTGCCCAACTGTTACGGACCTGGTTGCTTCAAGACATTAACCCAGGAGAGTGATGTATGGGAAAAGAACGAGATATGACCCCGGGCGGTGGAAAAGGGCCGGGGGTTGCGGATGATAGTGATGATCTGTTAAAGAAATATCAGACTGAGAGGCAGGGAGGAGATTCGATTGATTTATCCCGGATCAGTGGATCGCGAAAATGTGCCATCCTTTTGGTGGCATTGGGTTCCGAAACGGCTTCGGAGGTCATGAAGTTTTTGAGCGAAGACGAAATCGAAAATATTACTCTGGAAATTGCCGAGTTAAAAAATGTTTCTTCCAAAATGCGGGATGCGGTGATTGAGGAATTCACTCAAATGATCCTGGCTAAAGAATATATTGCCCAGGGTGGATTGGATTATGCCCGTCAAATATTGGAATCGGCGCTGGGACATCATAAAGCGATGGAAATTATTAATCGTATTCAGAGCACCATGCGCAAGGAAGGCTTTAAACTCCTGCGCGAAGTCGATCCTGTGCAACTTTCCGAGTTTGTGCGTAAAGAGCATCCTCAAACGATTGCTCTGATCCTGGCAAATCTCAATCCCATGCAATCGGCTGCGATTCTTTCAGAGATTCCCGAAAAATTACAGGTGGATGTTATTACTCGGTTAGCCACTTTGCAGCGCATCTCTCCCAGTATTATCAATGAAGTAGAAGGAATTCTCGAATCCCAAATCAAAGCCCTTTTTGGTCAGGCCGATGTATCGATACCCGGTGGCGTCCAATTAGTCGCTCAAATTCTCAATTCTACTGATCGTGGTACTGAGCGCAATGTACTCACTACGCTCGAGAGGACTCACCCTGATTTGGCGTTGGAAATCAAACAATTGATGTTTGTCTTTGAAGATATTATGCTGCTTGATGATCGTTCAATCCAGCGCGTTCTGAAGGAAGTCGATATGAAAGAGCTTTCGCTATGCCTCAAGGGGACCGGTGAAGAAGTCCGCCAGAAGGTATTTAAAAACATGTCGTCGCGCGCGGCGGAAATGATCAAGGAAGATATGGATTTCATGGGACCCGTTAAGGTTAAGGATGTAGAAGAGGCCCAGCAGAAAGTCGTTGATGTTATTCGTCGCCTGGAAGAAGAAGGCGAGGTTATCATTTCTGGTCGGGGTGGAGCAGAAGATGAAGTCGTTGAATAGTTTTGTCGTAAAAAATCCGATTCTTCCCCGGACGATAACCAGTCCTCAAGCGCCAGTCGTTGAATTGACCGGAAAGCTGCTTTATGAAGCGTATGTCGTCCATCTGGACAATCAAGTGGAATTGGCTGCCAATCATCTAAAAAATCAGCGAAAAATGTGGCAAAAAGAACAAAAAATCAATGAAGCGAAATTAAGGGACGATTTTCGGCGGGAATTGGAGACCCAGACGAGTATCGCCTTTGAAGATG
>CAZWDO010000007.1:85866-174027 GCA_964632485.1 uncultured bacterium | reverse complement strand
ATGGGCGTGAAAAGGGTCGGAGTGAAGGAAAATTACTGCGAAATGATGAATTAAAAGAAGAATTGGCGGTTATGAGCCATGTTGTGACTGAACTGGATCATCAAAAGAAAGAATGGCTTTTGCATTGTGAAAATGAAGTATTGCAATTGGGATTGTCGATAGCGCGCAAGATACTGCAGGTCGAGCCAAAGATCAATCAGGAAATTTTACTGAAAGTGATCAAGGCGGCCTTAATGCGGGTTATCGACAAAAACGGCCTTGAAATTCATATTCATCCGGATGATGAGACCCAAGCCAAGGTTATTCTACCGGAATTGCTGGCACAAATGCGAGATTTACCCCGGGTGGAAATAAAAATGGATGAACACGTCGGGCGCGGTGGGTGCCTGATCGAAACTCGTTCAGGATTTGTCGATGCCCGTCTGGAAACCCAATTAGAAAAAATTTCTGAGAAAATATTTATGGTTACGGAGAAGAAAAGTCATGAATGAACTTGTATCCCGTGTATCGGCCTGGCTGGATGAAATTGAACCCATTGAAGTTCAGGGCGCCGTTTCACAACTGGTGGGTTTGATTGTCGAAGCCAACGGCCCGGCGGCTTCTGTAGGTGATTTGTGTGAAATCTACTTGCGGGATGGACGGCGCTTGTCGGCTGAAGTCGTGGGATTTCGTGAAAACCGAATACTATTAATGCCGCTGGGCCGATTGGAAGGAATCTGTCCCGGTGATAAAGTCGTTTCTTTGCAACAGCAATTGAAAGTAACTGTAGGAGAACATTTGCTGGGGCATGTTGTCGATGGACTCGGCCGTCCCTTGAGTCGTAACATTCTGAAGGTTGCAGGTGAAACCCGTCCCTTGATCGCCATGCCACCTGATCCCTTACAACGTCCCCGTATTCGTTCGGTATTGGCCACTGGCGTACGCGCGATAGATGGTTTTTTAACGTTGGGATTCGGCCAACGGGTCGGTATTTTCGCCGGCAGTGGTGTCGGCAAAAGCGTTTTGCTGGGAATGATCGCTCGTGAATCTGAAGCTGATGTGAATGTCATTGCTCTGGTTGGTGAACGTGGCCGCGAGGTTAATGATTTTCTTGAACGGGACCTCGGCCCTGAAGGACTGAGTAAAAGCGTGGTCGTCATTGCAACTTCTGATCAGCCGGCTATCTTGCGTGTCAAATGTGGCCTCACTGCCATGGCCATTGCTGAGTATTTTCGCGATCAGGGTAAAAACGTTATGTTTATGATGGATTCAGTAACTCGTATCGCCTTGTCGTTGAGAGAAATCGGTCTGGCTATCGGGGAACCGCCGACAACCAAAGCCTATACTCCTTCTGTTTTCGCTTTTTTACCTCAGCTTCTGGAACGGGCGGGAACTGCAGCGAAAGGTTCAATCACCGGTATCTTTACCGTGCTTGTCGAAGGAAGCGATATGGAGGATCCCATCGCAGACGCCGTTCGCAGCATCCTTGATGGCCATATCGTACTTTCCCGTCACCTGGCAGAACAAAAACAGTTTCCGGCTATCGATATCCTTCAAAGCATTAGCCGTTTGATGAACGAAATCGTCCAACCTGAGCATTTAAAGGCTGCCAACGAATTGGCCGCTTTGCTGGCTATTTATAAAAATTCTGAAGATTTGATCAATATCGGCGCCTATGTGCGGGGAAATAATAAAGAACTTGATGTCGCGGTGGAAAAACATAGCCGTACGATTGAATTCCTTAAACAGGATTTTCGCGATACAACTCATATAACTGAAACCATTGGCCAAATGATCAAACTGACGCATAAAGGAGCCAATACCTGATGGCCAGCTTTCGATTCCGCTTTGAGCAGATTCTTCATCTTAAGGAACAATTGGAAAACCAGAAAAAAAATGAATTTGCCCAATTGCAGAATCAAATATTGCAGGAGCGTGGTAATCTGAATCGAATGCAGAAGCAATTGGAAAATTATTGGCGCGATCTGGCTCAATCGCTTTCCGGAATTATCCGTATCTCTTATATACAGTTTCTGCAAAATCTGATCGGGGAGCAACATCTTGAAATCGATCAACAGGAAGATCGTTTAAGGAAATTGCATCAACAAGAGCATATTAAGCGCTGGGAACTTGTGGAAGCAATGAAACAGCGGCGTCTTTATCAGAAACTACGGGAAAACCAGCATGAGGCCTGGCGACATAATGAAGCTAAGCAAGAACAAAAATTTCTTGATTATATCGCGTTGACCTCAGCCCAACGGAGGCTTGTATGAGTGGGAAAGTAGTTTTTTCATGGTTTGCGCTGATTTTTTTTCTGGCTCTATTTTATTTTTCATTAAAAATAGGTTTGTTGGAATCCTGGCGGCATCCGGGATTAACTGACTGGCGCCGCGCAACCTTCGAATTTAATCAAAAAGGATGCTATGACAGTCTTTCACACGTTTTGGACAGTCTTCTCACGCAACGCAGCCACCGCATGACTTTGAATAAGACACATGACCGGCAAAAAAAGGAATATCAAACCATGGTCGATGGAATTCGGAAATAGTTTATGAAATATATATGGACCTTTTTTTTCATTTTGTTTATGGCAGCAACCGGCTATTTTATTTATCGACTGGGGGTCTGGGACAAACAGATTAAACCTCGTTTATGGAATTTTTTAGAATTGGATCGACAGTTGAAATCCACCTTGGAAGACTCGATTCAACAAGCGGCCCGGGAAATATATCCGATGGATACTATTAATCAGTTGATTCAATCGCTGAATTCGGAACAAAAACTGCAAGAAAATATAATGCAGCAAGAAATGGAAAAAGTCAACCAGATGAAAACTGAGATTGAGTCCTTGTTGAATATGGAAGATACGAGTCAAACCGCTAATTTTAAACGATTGGCAAAGATTTATGAAGCCATGCAGCCAGCGGATGTTGCGCAGATTTTATTGAGTATGGATGAAAAGATGGTCGTGAAAGTGCTCGTTGTGATGAAACCCCGTAATGCGGGTCAGGTATTAGGCGAGGTAACCCGACAGGATCCGGAAAAATCTGCCCGGTTAGCTGAAATGATTGTTAAAATGAAAGCAGGTAAATGATGATAGCCTCTCAGCTTCTTCAGCTTTTCTTTCCAAAAAATGCGGTCCGGCTACCCAATGCTTCGCTTAATTCCAGTTCCGGTCTGGATTTTTACCAAATGCTCGAACAGATTGTTGCTGATGGAAGCGATTCATCTCCCGCTAAATCGGCTACGAACCCTCCGCTTTTCAAAGAAAATCTGTTGTTTCTCGCCCAATTGTTCGATATAAATGATCCTGATGCGCTGAAAATGAAGATTCCGGGTGAACCCTCTTTAGAGTTGAACCGATTGGACTCTGAACATCCATTATTAATGCAGATAGCTCAAGACGGTGGAGAGGTTTATCAACTTGATTTGGCGCCCTGGCTACATACATTTATTTTTCAGTCCGATTTGCCGATGCCGGTGAAAAATTGGCTGGCGCAGCAACTTGATAAGGCGCTTTTGAGTACCGGGGAGATTGAGGAAACAATATCGGTTTCACCTTCTGCTACGGATTCATCAATTGATGAGGATTTATCTCTTATATCCCCTCAAAAAGAACAAGATCATTCTGCTGCGAATTCTATTTCCTTAGCTGTCCCTGAATCTGTGCACAATGACGATCAACCTATAAAAATTGAGCATGAACTGCCTGATTTTTCCAATACTATAAGGAAAGAACAGGCTTATCAAGAGCATACGCCGTTAAATAAAATATCGCAGAACCATATCCCTGCAATTCCTTCAAAAATTTTTGGTTCTGGAGAATTTTTTGACGAGGTTCATTGGCGAGAACCTTCATTACTCGATGTCCCGGAACCTGACATACCGCAGAGCCTGGAGCGAAACATGGGCGAACTAACCCACCCAACAGCAATTGATTTGGGAAAATATCGACCCGGAACCGGAATTCAATCCGAAACTCTTGCGTCCAAGACGGCGCTTAGTGACCCTATTGTTATAACTGCTCCCTCGGTTCTGCCTGAAACGCTGAATGCAACCATTACTGCCGCCGGTGAGAGAACACCTCCCTTCGATCCAAAATACCAACCATATACGGAACGGAATGCCGCTTCTTCAAGTATTGTCCCTGCGATGATTTCCGAAGCTGGCGAGTCCTTTAACTCATCGCAGAAATCTGCCATTTCCTCCCATAAGTCTCTTATAACGAATTCTCCGGGAATTGAATCTCTTCAGGAGGCTACTACTATCATTTCAGCGTCTCAGCCAAAAGTTTTTTCAAGCGATCCTGATTTAATTGTCAGCAATACCTCCACCAATAGCCCAATGTATCCGGATTTCTCTTTTCTTTCCTCCCATGGGGCGAATATCCGGGAAAAACAGATTGAAATACCTCTTTCTGAAGGTGAGAGGAGTATTCCTGTTTCTGAAGGGGAGCCATTCCAAGCTGGGTTGAAGTTTTCAGCATCCCTATCCACAAAACAACAAGCAATAATACAGCATCAACACAATGATATTTTACTGGCTTTACACAATCAGAATCTAAATAACGGTTCTTCAGTCGATAGCGGAACCAATTCCAATCCATCTGATTCTACATTAAATGATAATAAGATTCCCTGGTTGACAATGATGAAGCGGTTGATCAACGTGATCTCGGGACATGAAAATAAAAACGTCTCGATTGAAGTCGCCTGGAAAAGTGAACATGGGAAATCAAGGAGTATTAATCTTCCCTCCCTTCAAACAGTGACTGATCACTTTTTACAATCGAAAGAGGGAAAACCGATCCCACAGCCATGGGTAGTTTTTTCTGATCGTTTCCCCACTCGCTCACAAAGACCCGGCCCTATCCCCGGTATGATATTTGCGCATGCTGAACAACTGACGAATCGGCAGCTTAATAGTTATCGTAAGATGATTCCGTCGCGAATGCCAGAACCGCCAGCGATATCCCCGACAGTGGCTTCACAGACAAAAACTTTATCTGCCAGCGCGTCAGCTCGAGCGACAAGGCCCCAGCCATCACAGGTGAGCGATTCGGTTAACCCGGCCCGGGATAACACGAGTTCTAACAGTAGCGGGCATCCACGATTTGTCGAAGGTTCCACTAAGTCCGGTATTGAACAATCATTGGAATCGTCAAAAAAAATCGCAACTTCTTCCGTAGGGAAGCTTTTCTCTTCGTCCGCTGAGGAAACAGACTATCACGTAAACCAAACTTTTTCGACAACCCCGGAATTATCTATCCAGGATTCGGAACAAACATCAGCGCAACGGCCCGCGGATAATCATAAAGAGATACCTCTACCGTCAAGAGGATCAATCCAGGAATCTACAATCACTAGCAGCAGCCGATTGACGCATACAGCGCAATCGACGCAATCGACACAATCGACACAATCGACACAATCGACCCAGACAGCCCAAGCAGCATCCCTAGTCGCTTTACAAGCAGATACGCCTGAAAAAATGGCTACCACCAAGCCGTTGAAAGTTGATTCACGTATTAATTCCAGTCTGGCGGGAGATGTCCCGGAGAAAGGGCAAGTTCCATCTACAGAGGAAACTAGAGCTTCCTCTATCCCGCAGTTACCCAGACTTCAGCGCGCTTTTACCTTTCCCCCGGATAAAGTTTCACAGATTTCTCGGATGAGCATGAACGATCCAAAAATGACCGGCGTGAACCTGGGGCATCGCGAATCCGTACGAATTCCCTTATTCGGCGCAACTCAGCCCGTTCGGGTCTCCGCGCTTTCTGATCTCTCAGATGATGGTGTAAGACAGGAACAGGGAAGCCAAAAAGATGTTCCCCATCAACTAATTCAAAAATCCCAGGAGCCACATTCGGGGCAACTTTCGGTATCTTCCGCCAAGAGAAACGGGTTGACGCAATCCTCAGGTGAGGATAGAATCTCAGCCTCCTCTACGGCATTGCTATCAAATTCAAAAGCAACGCCCCTTACTCGACAAAACAGCAATCCGGAAATTGCCCGGAATCAACAAATGAGAACCGGAGTGATGGATGAGACGACGGTATCACGAGAGAGTTCGCCATTAAGTATTTTGATTAATGATAGTGAATATAAAACGGTTCGTCCTACGCATAGGAATATCGTAGATGATTCTTTATTGAAAGAGACCGGAGAGAGAAAAACGCATGGATTCAATCGACCGGTTCCATCTTCGACTCCAGCCCCAGCTCAAACTGTTTCGAAGGGAGTGGAGCCTGTGATGAGTAGAACGAAATTAAGTGATACTTCTTCAATATCAGCGCCTGTAACGTCAAATGAACTTCTAACGCAAGTTCTGGCAGAAAGTACAGGGGAGTTGGTAGAATCGGCCGGTATAGATCAGCGATTAGACAAATCAGGGGAAAAAATTTCCCAAATGAAAAATTCTCACATGGAAAATCAAGTCGGTTTAGCTGAAACTTCTGTCGCATCTGTAGCGCAAAATGAAGAGCTAACTGCCGGGTATATAAAGAGTTATTCACGCTCATCCGAATCTGGTGGCAATTCTTCATTTCCGGCGGCACGAAATATGCAATATGTTGTCAATAGAGCAGATAGAGAGAATCACGCCCCGTTTCAAACCGCGCCGGTCGTTAATTCTCCCGTATCCTTGCGACCACCGGTTCGCGGCGATGCGCGGATTAACGAGCATGCTGCGGAAAACAGGGACCAGTTAGTACCGGCTACCGATGATGGATTTTCGGGACCCAATTCCACTCAGGGAACAGTTGATTTTCAGCGGGCCAAGGAAACTCCGTCGGTTCAGCCTTCCGAAAAACCAGCGTTAGCGGGTCAGGGTCAGCCGCCGTTGATGGAACAGGTCGTTCCGCAACTGCGTTTTCGTTACCAGGAAGGCCGGCAACAGGCAGTAATTCGACTTCAGCCCGAAGAGTTGGGCCGGGTGGTCATCCGTTTAACGATTGAAAACGGCCAGGCTTCCGCTATTTTTCAGGTTGAAAACGAGATTGTGAGGCAACAGATGAACAAAGATTTGAATCAATTGACCCAGGCGTTGAAAGAACAGCAAATTCATCTGACCAAAGTGGAAGTACAGGTAGTGGCTTCCCAAACCGCCGGCGATGCCGGTGGTTTCACCCACAACCAGGAACGAAGCGAGCGACAGGATATGCTCAATCAATCATCCCGTCATGGCCAGCAGCAGGATCGGGGCCGGAAGGATCAGCAATCTATTTTTGATGAGTGGGAAAAGCAACGCCAGAATCGCCGCTACAGCTACCTGGCATAACGAGGAGGAATCCGATGAGTGTTATTTATAACAGCGTTGACGTGATCAAACCCAAGACCGATACCGGTCCCGAATATATCGATAAAAGCAAACCCTCCGATTTAGCAAGTAAAAATGAATTTTTAAAACTGTTTACAACCCAATTACAATATCAAAATCCCCTTGATCCCATGAAAAATGAAGATTTTACGGCTCAATTGGCCCAATTCAGTTCGTTAGAACAACTGACACAGATTAATCAGAACCTGGAAGACACTCTATCTACTAACCTGTTACTGAACAGGTCGATTAATAACAATATGGCGACGACTCTGATTGGGCGACAGGTCAAGGTTCGGGGGAATTATGTGCAAATCAATAGTGGGCAGACCTCGGATTTGCTTTTTGATGCCGGGGAGGAAGTTAAGAATGTTACAATCGAAATCACCGATGCCAATGGTCGTGCTGTGCGTAACGTGGAATTGCCTATTTTGGCTGCGGGACCGGGTAGTTGGTCCTGGGATGGCAAAGACAATGCCGGCGCTCAACTTGATGATGGAGAATATACTTTTGTGATTAAAGGAACCAATGCCGAAGGCAAAGAGGTGGTAATTGATGGCTATGCGACCGGTATTGTTTCAGGTGTCCGCTATAACGGTAACGAAACTCTGTTGGTTTGTGGAGAAAATGAATTCAGTATCAGCGATGTCTTGGAAGTAAAAAACATAACCGAAGACAATGTGGAGACCGAAAGTGAGTAAAATTTCCCTCTATACACCGGAACAACTGGGCGCGAAACGTCCCGTTGATGGCCGCCAATCCTCCTCCCAGGGAACACGTATCGAACGTGATCCCCAGGCTTTTCAATCGCTATTGAAGCAGGAATTGGCGAAACAAGAGGGAATTAAATTTTCAGCTCATGCCCAAAGTCGATTATTGAACCGGCAAATTGCCTTAACTCAATATGATTTAGACCGATTGGAACAGGCCGTTGGTAAAGCGGCTGAGAAAGGAGCGAAGGAAAGTCTAATCGTCATGCAAGATTTAGCGTTTATTGTCAGTGTACCCAACAAAACCGTGATTACGGTTACGAGTCGGGATCAGGCTAAGGAGAATGTTTTTACGAACATTGACAGTACGATTTTAATTTGAACCACAACGATTCGGCTGGACCCGCAAGGGAAGCCGTGTACCATGGATCGATTGAAGTGGTACGTTATGGTGGACTTAAACCATAAGGAGGCATAATTATGATGCGTTCATTGACCGCTGGTGAAACTGGCATACGTGTTCACCAGACTGAAATGGATGTGTTGAGTAATAACATATCCAATGTAAACACAATTGGTTTTAAGGCGGGTCGAGTAACTTTTCAGGAAATTTTTACCCAAACTTTGAAACCCGCGATTCGCCCCAATGGCGGTATCGGAGGAACGAACCCCATCCAGGTCGGACTGGGATTGAGTGTCGGCAGTGTCGATACTGACCTTGAACAGGGAAAACTGGATGCGACCGGGATGGTGACCGATCTGGCCATCGAGGGTAAAGGCTATTTTATTGTCAGCAACGGGGTGCAGCAGTACTATTCCCGCGCTGGTTCCTTTCAATTTGATGCCGCTGGCAATATTGTATCCCCCACAAACGGTTTTGTACTGCAAGGGAAAATGGCGGATTCTTCCGGCGTGATTAACGTCGGAACCGCGGTTTCGGATATCAAAATCCCTTTTGGCCAAAAATCTCCGGCCAAAGCTACCAGTACGGTTACCTTCAAGGGAAATCTGGATGCTACCGCTGCTCCGAAAGGGACTCTTTTAGATACTAAACGTCTTTATGCCTTAGAGCGATGGACGGATAACTCTGACGCCGAAAAAATGTACGCCAAGGGCAATGCGAATGCCGCCATACAGGGATTGATCGCTAATTCCAGTTCAGTTACCCTGGTCGATGGCGCCGGCAATTCACATCTCTATACTTATGTGGACGTCGATACGGGTGTCGGATTTCGTGATTTCCATTCTCTACAGGACCTGGTTAATGAAATCAATAATGATTTTACCGGGAGCTTGCAGGCGAGCTGGAATACAGATGGGTCAATCTCCTTAACCGATGCCTCCGGGAATAGTTCGAATGAAATCAAATTCACCAGTTCCAACGCATCCTTACAGTTGGCGTTAGCCGCCTCGAACGGAGATCTGGCGACCCAGTCCCGTACAACAGACCAGTTTTCGCATATCGCCACTAAATACGATTTATTGACGAATATGCGTGATGCCAGCGGCAATGATCTAAATCTTATCAGCGGAGACATTCTCAATATTCAGGGACTGATTGGCGAATCGGCAAGCTTTACCTCTACTGGTATCGCCCAACCTTCTCACACCGGCACTTTTAGCGTGAGTGATTCCACGACACTGGATGATTTTCTCAAAGGGATTCAGAGTGTATTTACCGTGGACCAGGAGAAGTTTGTTAAGGAAATCAATATTGATGAAGACGGCTCAATCAAGATTAGCGGTTTTGGAGGTGAGCGTAACAAAATTACTTATATGAATATCTTCTCCGATACAGATGATGCCACCCTTAACCGCTCGGTCTTTGATGGAGTTTTTGACGCCACCCAGGGTCATTGGCAACGGATTCAGGAAGCCGATGACGCTCAGCATTCAACTACGGCTACCATTTATGATAGTCTGGGTTATGCCCATATTCTCACGATGACCTTTACCAAGGATTCCAAAAACGATAAACAATGGTTCTGGGAAGTATCCACTCCATCTCAACTCGAAGAAAGTGGCCAGATATCCTCTTCGGGTACTATTAACTTCAATCCCGATGGTTCATTAGCGGATTTTAAATTTGATGGCGGGGAAAATTATTTCGAGTTTTTTACCGAAAGCGGCGCTAACCCCGTCCAGATCGCCTTAGATGCTGGAGTTTTGAATAATGTATCCGGTATTTCTCAATTCGCCAGTCCCAATACAGTTATTATCGATTCGCAGGATGGCTATACTGCCGGCTATTTGACTTCGATTGGTATCGACGGCAGCGGAACGGTTACCGGTGTTTATACGAATGGAAAGAATCAGACCCTGGCGCAGGTTGTTTTGGCGGATTTTAACAATCCCGCCGGATTAATGCGAGTCGGCAACAACATGTTTCAGCAAACCGGAAACTCGGGAATTCCCATCATCGGCATTGCCGGGGAAAGTATCCAGGGAGCTGTCGTGCCCGGTTCACTCGAATCTTCCAATGTTGATATTGCCAAAGAACTGACCCAAATGATCATTGCCCAGCGTGGCTTTCAAGCCAATTCGCGGGTAATTGCCACCGCCGACACGTTGCTCGGCGAGCTTGTTAACCTTAAGCGATAACTATCGCTAAAAGTTTGTTCCTAAGTTAAAAAAACCGGTAGAACCGCCTGCCGGTTTTTTTATTTTCTTGACAAACTAAAAAAAATGTTTATATTGATGTGTGTATTAAGTCCTAAACAGAGTTTAAAAAGGTTTAGCGGGATGATTACGGTTAACCGCCTAAATGGCAAACCCATCGTCATTAATTGCGATTTGATAGAAAGTATCGAGGAAACACCGGATACTATCATTACGATGACAAATCAACGGAAATTGATGGTTTCTGAATCAAAGGATGAAATTGTCGAAAAAGTGATTGCCTTCAGGCGCAGGATTAATGGTTTGAATCCTATTGAACGAGGAAATTACTGATGGATATTGCAACGATTATCGGTGTGGGCACCGGCATATTTTTAATAGTATGGTCGATCATGCTGGGCGGAAGCATTTTAGATTTTATCGATATTCCTTCTATGATGATTACCGTCGGCGGAACGATTGCCGCCACGTTGATCAATTTCCCGCTCAAGGATATGCTGAGCGTGTTTGCAGTCGTTAAAAAATCGCTTTTCCATAAAGAAGAGTCTACGTCGGAAACGATCAATAATTTGGTGCAACTGGCTGAAAAAGCCCGTCGTGAAGGAATTTTGGCACTTGAAAGTTATGTGGAGAGTCTCGAAAGCGATTTTCTTAAATCCGGGATTCGCCTGGCCGTAGATGGGATCGAGGCGGAAGTTGTGCGGTCAATTATGGAAACTGAACTCAGCTATCTGGAAAGTCGGCACAAAAGCGGGCAGAGTCTGCTCGAGACAATGGGACTTTTTGCGCCTGCCTTCGGGATGATCGGTACGCTGATCGGTTTAGTGCAAATGCTCAAAAAAATGGACGATCCTTCGGCGATCGGACCGGGTATGGCCGTAGCATTAATTACAACTTTTTATGGGGCTTTTATGGCGAATTTGATTTTTATCCCTTTAGCCGGGAAATTAAAAATCCGCTCAAACCAGGAGATTTTAGTGCGCGAAATGATTATTGAAGGCGTGATGTGCATCCAATCGGGGGATAATCCCCGCATTGTGGAGCAGAAATTGAAATCGTTCCTTTCACCCAGTATGCGGAAAACCGGCGGCGATTAAAGATGGCGCGAAAAAAAAAGGACGATCCGCCCCCGCCGGGGGCTCCTGGCTGGATGACGACCTACGGCGATATGATGTCTTTATTGTTGACATTTTTTATTATGTTGGTTTCAATGTCAACGATCGAAAAAATTAAGTTTCGTCAAGCCGCCGGTTCGCTCCAAGGCGCCTTGGGAATCATTCCCACTAATACCGTGGCGCTCCAGAGTAAAAAACTGGATGCGGAAAAACCTCTGAAACGACGTACCAGCCGGGCGGAAAAAAAAATGAGAAAAAAGGCACAACAACTGCAACAGTTTATAGAAGCGAATCAACAAACGCAAAATTTTGAGATTACTCCGACTAAAAACGGGGTGGGAATTCGCATTACGGACCCTAATTTTTTTGAAACAGGAAAGGCTGAATTGAAACAACAAAGCTTTGCGGTTCTGGATAAAATCGCCGACGTGCTTACAACGGTTGATTATCCGATTCGGATTGAAGGCCATACCGACGATATTCCCATAAAGAATGCCGATTTTTTCTCGAATTGGGAACTTTCTGCCGGGCGCGCTTTGTCCATTCTTACTTATTTCCAGAATGTTAACCAAATCGATCCTAAACGGCTTGAGGCGGTTGGATTGGGTGAGTTTCACCCAATTGTGCCAAATAATACACCCGAAAATCGGGCAAAAAATAGACGCGTTGAAATTTTTTTGCTCAGCCAGTCTTTCCGTCAAGTTTTAGATAGCCAATCAAACCAATAACCGGGAATTTATCATGCCAAGTGAAAAAGTTGAAGAAATATCTGATGATTTCAGCAATGAATCGGGGATAAAAAAAGGAATAAAAAAAATTCCCATACTTATTGGCGGCGCGCTGGTTCTTATTGTTGTGGCTTATTTGCTGGTTATCAAGGTCATTGCACCTATGCTTTCTGATGATAAAGCCGCTGTAAGTGAAAAAATTGAAAAGATTAAACCCGAAGATAATCCGACTGAAGTGATAAAAAAAACCGATGAAGGCGAAGAAGGCAGCGCGGAAACCAAGCAAAATCTGGGTGATATTTTTTCCTTTGGCGACGATTTTATGATAAATCCTCTGATCGTCGATGAAAGTGATGAACCGGGCATCCTGATCGTCAATGTCGCTCTGGAAGTCGATAATAAGGAAGTGGTTCCTGAATTAACCACGCGCACGCCCCAATTGCGAGATTTGTTGATTTTGATGATTTCTTCCAAACGCTATAGCGAGCTGAATACCCTGGATGCCAAGGAACGAATGAAAAATGATATGATTAAAGAATTGAATAAAATTTTAATTAATGGCAAGGTTACCAACGTTTTTTTTCAAAAATTTCAATTTCAAATAATGTAATGTGTGTTTAAAAAAGGGATTTTATGAGTGAAATTCTGAGTCAGGAAGAGGTTGATGCTCTTTTATCGGCCGTATCTTCCGGCCAGGTAGAAATCGACAAAGTCAAAGAGGAATCGCTTCAAAAAACGGTTGCCATCTATGATTTTAAACACCCCGACCGAGTGTCCAAGGACCAGGTGCGCACTCTGCAAATGCTGCATGACGGTTTTGCCCGCGCCTTCAGTTCTACGCTTTCGGCCCATCTACGGACGATCGTGGATATCGACTTGGTTTCAGTTGATCAGATTACATACTCTGAATTCATTATGTCCATGAGTGATCCCAGTTGTATTTATATATTTAGTTTGAAGCCGATCCAGGGGAATGCCATACTGGAAATTACCCCCCAATTGGCCTTTTCGGTATTTGATCGGTTGTTTGGTGGCCAGGGACAATCCCTGGACCTCAATCGTGAATTGACGGGGATTGAGCAAATCGTGATTGGCAAGGTGGTTAATTTTGCGCTGAAAGATCTTTCCAAGGCATGGGAACACGTCGTTTCGCTGGATATGAAGCTTGAAGCGCGAGAAAGTAATCCGCAGTTTGTCCAGGTCGCCCCCCCGGGTGAAACGGTCATTCTGATCTCTTTTGAAATTAAAACCCTCAATTCGAGTGGTTTGATGAGTATCTGCTATCCCTATATGCTGTTGGAACCGATCATTTCCAAGCTTTCCGGCCAGCATTGGATTACCTTCCTGCGTAAAGAAACCGCAGTGGGTCATGAAAATTTATTAACGAACCGATTGTTGGAAACCAGTGCGCCGCTGCGAGTTATTCTTGGGAAAACTCGTTTGAGTATGAAAGATTTAATTGAGCTGGCCTATGGAGATGTGGTTAACCTGCGTAAGGAAGCCAAGGAAGATTTGATTATGTATGTGGGAAATTTTCCAAAATTTATTTGTCAGCCAGGCGTATACAAAGATCGAATGGCTGTGCAAATTACCCGGCCCATTAAAAAAGGAGAAGAAGTCTATCTATGAATGACGAAATTTTAAGCCAGGATGAGATTGATGCCTTAGCTGCCGGGGTTTTGCCTGATACTCAAATGAATCAACTTGCCCCGGATGTAGAAAAAATTATACTTGAATTGGAAAAAGTGATTGCCAAGCAGATTGAGACTATATTGGCAACAACGTTGGCTTTGGAAGTCACTTGCCAGCCCGCAGGACATTCAAGTTTCCAATTTGACTCGATTGCATCTGCTTTGGGAGATGGGGCAGTTGCTATCAATTCCCCCTTTCTGCAGGGATTGAACGGCAATATGCAATTTTTTTTTACTAAAGATGATGTCGCGATGATTGCCGACTTGATGTTGATGGGAGAAGGCACTACTGAGTTTTTACCTGAACATATTGATGCGATCGGTGAAGCCTTCAATCAGGTGAACGGCAGCCTGGTTACTAAACTCAATGCCATATTATCTAAACCTGTACAAATCGGCCAGGTCGATGTACGGGAGATCACCGTAGATGATTTGACAATGGGGCTGGAAATGAACGCTGTTGTGAATTATCATCTTGTAGTCGCGGACAAACTGGATTCCGTTTTTTTTGTATTGTTTGATCCAGCCTTTTTATCCAGTTGGAATCGACTCAAAGGAGGAGGCGCTGCCGGAGCGGTTAGCGCGGCGCCAACTGCTGCCCCCGGATCCGCGCGGGGTGGAGCGTCGGCTCAGGCGGCTTCCAGCCCCGACAGGGTTAGCGCTGAAGAACGCATGACCGTTAAGGAACCCGACATGCCGCATTTCCATCGTGAAAGCAGGGCAGAAGGCCGGCATTTACCGACTAATATCGAAATGCTGCTCGATATTTCACTACCCCTGACTATCGAATTGGGACGGACAAATATGATGATCCGCGATATCCTCGAATTGGGTCATGGCTCGATTGTCGAACTGGATAAGCTGGCCGGGGAACCCGTAGATGTTCTGGTCAATGAAAAAGTCATTGCCCGTGGCGAAGTCGTGGTCATCGATGAAAATTTTGGGGTACGTATCACCTCTCTGGTCGGTATGGAGGAAAGGATTAAAAGTCTTCGCTGATGAATGATTCCAGTTTTATCGATTCCCTCGTCGCAGATACGTCACACTATCTTGCTTCTACGCCAGAATTGAGCCTTTGGGAACCTTTGTCCAAGATCGTTCTTGTCTTTATTCTTCTGATTGCTTTGATTTACGGACTGGTTTTCTTTCTGCGGAAATATGTTTACCAACGGGGAAATCTTTCCCATGGGCATTCTATGAAAATTATTGACACCGTCTATTTGAATCCAAAATCCCGGATACATTTGATTCAAGTAGGCAAAAAATTCCTTATTGTCGGTGAAAATGAACAATCAATTTGCAAATTGATGGATTATACAGGAGACGACCCCACATGATCAGTCCGCTTCAGTGTTGTTTGACATTTTTTTTTAAAAAAAAATTAAAAAAAATATCCTCTCTATATCGTCTATTATCGACCTCAAAATTAAAAACTTTAGTTCTTTTTTCAATTTTTATTATATTTTTTGTCTCCTCTCATGTTCCCACTCTTGCCCAAGGATTGCCCAAGATAACAGTGGGTGTAGATCGCGCTACCAACCCTGCTGAATTCAGTACCACGATCCAAATTTTATTTTTAATTACCATTTTATCGCTGGCGCCGGCGATACTGCTGATGATGACCTCCTTCATACGGATGGTAACTGTATTGTCATTCCTGCGTAACGCATTGGGAACTCAGCAAATGCCTCCGAACCAACTAATTATTGGTCTATCGCTGTTTCTCACTTATTTCATTATGTCTCCGGTAATAGATCAGATCAATCAACAAGCATTGCAGCCCTATTTAAAGGAACAATTGACCCAGCAGCAGGCTCTGGACCTGGCTGCTATTCCTATTCGCGGATTCATGCTTAGACAAACCCGGGAAAAAGACCTGGCGCTTTTTATCAAGCTGCTTAAAGAAGAACGCCCCCGTACACCCGCTGATATTCCCATGAAAGTGGTCATCCCCGCGTTTGTCATTAGTGAGTTGAAGACCGCCTTTGAAATTGGGTTTATCCTTTATATCCCCTTTCTGATTATTGACATGGTCGTGGCTGGTGTACTTATGTCTATGGGAATGCTGATGTTGCCACCAGTAATGATCTCTTTGCCGTTTAAACTTTTGCTTTTTGTGCTGGTGGATGGATGGAATCTAATCATTCAATCCTTAATGCTCAGTTTCAAGTAGGGAGGAAACGCCATGACCCAGCAGTATATTGTAACCCTTGCCAAACAAGCCCTATTGCTGACGCTTTTGCTTTCCGCTCCTATGCTGTTGGTGGCTTTGTTAGTTGGGTTGCTGATCGGCATTTTGCAGGCGGTAACGCAAATTCAGGAGATGACAATCACATTTGTTCCGAAAATCATCTTTGTGTTTCTGGCTTTAGTGGTTTTTCTTCCCTGGATGATGAATTTGTTGATCTCGTTTACACTCAATCTGTTCACTAATATTCCCCAGTTGATCCACTAATGGAGATGCTTTCGCTGTTGGATTTCTCCGTGTTGGAAATCCGAGCATTCATATTAATATTGGTTCGGGTGGCCGGATTATTTTTTGCATCGCCTGTTTTAGGAAGCAATTTATTGCTGTCCCGATTTAAAGTGGCTTTTGCTTTACTGATGAGCCTGATTCTTTTTCCCATGGTCAATTATGACCCATCTTTTTTGCCGGGTGATTTATGGTCCTTTTTGATTACCGTAGCCAGCGAACTTTTTTTTGGCCTTTTTTTAGGTTTTTTCTTTTATATTGTATTTATTGGCATACAATTTGCAGGACAAATAATAGGAAACCAGATTGGTTTCGGAATCGTCAGTGTGCTGGACCCCCAATCCAATGCTCAGATCAGCATTATTGGGGAATTGAAATTTTTAACCGCTATGCTGGTGTTTTTAATTATGAACGGTCATTATGTAATTATTGAGGCTCTTTTCAATTCTTTTAGCATTGTTCCCCTGGCGCGGATTGTTTTTTCCCGTGATTTAGTAACGGTTCTGATCCAACTGACTGGTTGGGTATTTGTCTATATGTTTAAAATTGGCGCTCCGGTGCTGATAGCGCTCTATATCAGTGAGATTGGATTAGGAATCATTGCGCGGACGGTTCCGCAGATGAATATTTTTATTATCGGATTTCCTCTTAAGATCGGCCTGGGTCTTTATGTGTTAGCTTTAGCCACTCCGATCTGGGTGTTTACTTTCGAGAAAGCTTTAAACTATTTTTCCCAACAATGGATTGAACTGATCCGATTGTTCGCTCTTGCGAGGTAACCCGTAATGCCAGATAACAGCAACCAGGAAAAGACCGAGCCGGCAACCCAGCGACGGTTGGATGATGCCCGTGAAAAGGGTCAGGTCGCCCGTAGTATCGAAGTCAATTCCGTTATGATTTTTATAGCGGCTTTATTATATTTTGTTTTTTGGGGAAAAAGTATGACCGACAAACTGATGGAAATGATGCGGCATTATTTTTCCTTTTCAACTACCTTCGTGTTATCGGCTGATAATATGCAGGCGTTTATGATCGATTTGCTGGGTCAATCTTTAATGATTCTGCTGCCCTTTCTGGGAATGATGATGCTGGTAGGTGTTGCCGCCAATCTTTTGCAGATCGGGTTTATGTTTACCGCCAGCCCGTTAGCGCCGAAGTTTGAAAAATTGAATCCTTTTTCCGGGCTCAAACGAATTTTTTCCCGCCGATCGTTTGTGGAATTATTTAAATCAATAGTGAAAATAACCATTGTCACTATTGTAGCCTGGTGGGCTGTTCGCGGCAGTTTTGAATCGATAATGGCGACTGCCGGCCAGGAAACCCTACAAATCGGTATCTTTACTTATAATCTGATTGTTTCCCTATTGTTCAAGATGATTTTGGCTATGCTCCTGATCGCCATTTTGGATTATGGATTCCAGCGCTGGGATTTCGAAGATAATCTAAAAATGTCTAAACAGGAAATCAAGGAAGAGTACAAACAATTTGAAGGAGATCCAATTATTAAAAGTCGTATCCGCTCGTTACAACGGGAAATGTCACGACGACGAATGCTGAAAGCGGTACCTGAAGCGGAAGTCGTCATTACTAACCCGACGCATTTAGCCATCGCCTTGCGGTATGATATGGAAAAAGACCCGGCGCCTCGCGTGATCGCCCGCGGCGCTGATTTCATTGCTAAAAAAATCCGTGAAACAGCGGTAGAACACGCTATACCCATTGTTGAAAATAAACCTCTGGCCCAGGCTTTATATAAAGCGTGTGATCTGAATGACCTGGTTCCGGAAGATTTGTACAAAGCTGTTGCCGAAGTATTGGCGTATGTCTATAAACTCAAAGGGAAAAAAGTGGCATGAATAAACACCAGCCTGCTTCGAAAATTATTGCCATCGGTTCTGGAAAAGGCGGTGTCGGTAAATCGCTGATTTCCGCTAATTTAGCTGTTCAATTGGCTATGATGAAAGCCAATATTATCGTTATTGATGCGGATTTCGGCGGGTCCAATCTCCATACTTATATGGGATTACCGGCCCCTACTCTATCCTTAAGCCATATCTTTTCCGGTTCAGCCCGGTCGTTGGGTGATATTATGATTCCGACTCCTTTCCCCAATTTAAATCTGATTAGCGCGGACAGTGACATTATTAGTATCACTAATTTTAAATATACTCAAAAAATGAAGGTTCTCAATGAGATACTGAATCTGAAAGCTGATTTCATTATCATCGATCTGGGCGCGGGATCCACCTTTAATGTGATCGATTTCTTTATGCTCTCCTATTTTCCACTGGTAGTTGCTACTCCTGAACTGGCTAGTTTTGAAAATGCCTATACGTTCATTAAAAATACGATATTCAGGATGGTACTCAATGAGATTCCAAAAAATAATATTTATTACCAGACAGTGTTGAATTATTTTATGTTTCCGTCACAATATGGGACATATACAATCGATGCGATTCTGGATCGGATTCGTCCTGAAAATTCTGAGCTAACGGTGAAAATTGAACGTCGCTTGGAACAATTCGTACCCAACTTGATCCTCAATCGGGTGATTGAAATGAATGAGATGCGCCTGGGTGAGAAAATACGTCAAATTGTGCGTCGTTATTTGAGAGTAGATTTGCATTTTTTAACCTATTTCGAAGAAGATCGGGTACTTAAACAGAAAATGACGTATGAGCGGGCGGCGATCCAAGAGATTCCCACGTGTAGTTTCGCCCGCAAGACCCGCGAATTGGCGAATGCCATTTTAAGCCTGAAAGAATGAATATGGGTGATTTTTTTAAGAATTTTAGCCGCCATTCCGATTTGCTGGTAGCCTTTGGAGTGGTGGGAATCCTGATTGTCATGATCCTGCCCTTGCCGGCATTCTTGCTTGACTTACTATTAGCGACCAATATTACAGTATCGGTGGTCATTCTGATGGTAACGATGTATATGATCCGTCCTCTGGAATTTTCTGTATTCCCTGGATTGTTGTTAGTGGTCACGCTTTTCCGGCTTTCATTAAATGTGGCGACGACCCGTCTGATTCTGGGGGAAGCCTATGCGGGCGAGGTTGTGAAATCGTTCGGAACTTTTGTTGTCAGTGGCAACTATGTTGTGGGATTCGTAGTATTTGTCATTTTAGTCGTCATCCAATTCGTGGTTATTACCAAGGGTGCCACTCGTATCGCCGAGGTTGCGGCTCGTTTTACCCTTGATGCAATGCCCGGCAAACAGATGGCAATCGATGCCGATCTGAATGCCGGTTTGATTAACGAACAACAAGCCCGCAATCGACGGGACGAGATTTCCCGTGAGGCCGATTTTTACGGCGCGATGGACGGAGCCAGCAAATTTGTACGCGGGGATGCTATTGCCGGTATCATTATCACCCTGATCAATATTGTCGGGGGGTTTATTATTGGTATGGTCCAGCTAAATTTGAATTTTATGGACGCTCTTCAAACCTATACCCTCATGACAGTGGGGGATGGCCTGGTTTCCCAGATTCCCGCGCTGATGATCTCCACCGCTTCCGGAATCATCGTAACGCGCGCGGCATCAGAATCCAATTTGGGCCAGGATATTGTGCGCCAGTTAACTCTCCAGCCGCGGGCGATTTTGATTGCCGCTTCCTTGTTGCTTGTTTTCGCAATTGTTCCGGGAATGCCCACTATCCCCTTTCTTTCGCTAAGTCTGCTTGTTGGCAGTATTGGCTATTTTTCCATTCGGGCCGCTCAGGATAAAAAAGCGGCTCAGGCCGCCGCGATCGAGGAGGCGCCTTCTAAAGAGCCTGAAAAAATCGAGGATATGCTCAAAATTGATCCCATGGAAATTGAAATCGGCTATTCGCTGATCCCGCTGGTTGATACCTCTCAGGGAGGCGATCTGTTAGAGCGAATTGCGCTGATTCGCAAACAATTAGCCGGAGAACTCGGGATCATAGTACCTCCGATCCGCATTCGTGATAATATTCAACTCGATGCTGACAGCTATCGTATTAAGATTCGCGGTATCGAAACTTCACGGGGTTCCCTGATGATCGACCACTTGCTGGCTATGGCTCCCGGCCAGGTGGAAGAAGAAATTGCCGGTACCCCGACTCGTGAACCGGCCTTCGGTTTGCCTGCCATCTGGATCGATAAAAAACAACAGGAATATGCTGAACTAATGGGTTATACAGTTGTTGAACCCTCTGCCGTCCTGGCGACTCATCTCTCCGAAGTCATTAAATCCCATGCGCCTAATCTACTCAATCGGCAGCAAACTAAAGAGTTATTGGACAATATCAAAAAAGATAACTCAACCCTGGTCGATGAAGTCATCCCTAATCTGCTTTCGGTGGGTAATGTTCAAAAAGTGTTACATAATTTATTACGCGAACAGATTCCTGTCCGCGATCTGGAAACCATATTGGAAGCCCTGGCTGATTATGCCGTACTAACAAAAGATATGGACCTTTTGACGGAATATGTACGCGCGGCTTTGAAGCGGACAATTTCCAATTTATATCGAAATGAATCGAATGAATTGTACGTCTTAACCATTGATCCAAAACTGGAAAAATTAATGACTGATTCAATTAAAAATCCCAATTTTAACGGCCGAATTATATTGCCGCCGGCGGTATTCAATCGCTTTCAACAGGATATATCCGCTAAAATTAAGCAGGTGTTGGATAGTGGCCATCAGCCGATTGTTTTGGCTTCACCCGGTATCCGACTTTATTTCAGACGTATGATTGAAGAATTTTTTCCCCAGGTAATTGTTCTTTCCTATAACGAAATCGAAACCGGTATTAATATCCTGTCCCTGGGCATGCTGGGGGGAGGTTTGTAATCGATGCGTATAAAAAAATTTGAAGCCCGCGATATGCGGGAAGCCTTGAAGCTAATCAAGCAGGATTTAGGCCCCGAAGCTGTTATTTTAAAAAGTGAAAAACTGAAAAAAAAAGGCAGTTGGGGTGGTGAAATATTGGAAGTTGTGGCGGCTGTAGATGTCGAAGATAGTTCAGACATGCCGGCAATCGACCCAATCCTGCAAGAACCCGGGTCATCAGAGAAAAAAAATTTTTCTCCGCTCTTTCTACAAGAGGATGAACTTGAGAAACCGGTCGTTTCAGCCCCGCCAACTTCAGTGGAATATGTTTCATTTCAATTCCATGAAAATGAAAAAATACGCTATTTCCAGAAAATTTTATATAAAAATGAAATCAATCCCTGGCAAATTATTAAACTTGCGCGGGAAGTAGAAGATGAATTTCCTTTGGCAAATGATATCCCGGAATTGGCAGAAGCGTTTAAGGAAGTGTTAAAACGTCAAGTTTTCGTGAGTGGACAACTCATGTTGCGTAAAAGCCGGGCGACGGTTATCGCTCTGATCGGGCCGACTGGCGTAGGAAAAACAACGACGATTGCCAAACTGGCCGCCAATTTTTCCATTTATGGGAAACTGAATATCGGGCTTATCACTGCCGATACCTATCGGGTCGCTGCAATCGAACAATTGAAAACGTATGCTCAGCTTACCCATTTGGCGATAAGAGTGGCCTATACTCCCGAGGAAATGGCCGAAGCCGTAACCGACTTCCATGATAAGCATCTGATCTTTATCGATACGGCGGGAAGTTGCCAGAAGAATCGAGAGCAGATAGCTGAGCTGGCAGCATTTATCGAAACGGCGCGGGTGGATGAAACCCATTTGGTCTTAAGCGCTACCAGTAAATTTAATGACAACTTGGATGTTATCCGCCGCTTTGGCGTCATTCCAATCCACCGGCTGATTTTTTCAAAGTTGGATGAAACGGAAAGCGTTGGAATGATTTTCAATATTCAACAGCGGATATCCAAACCCATTTCCTATTTTACAACGGGTCAAAATGTGCCGGAGGATATTGAATTGGCAAACGAGAATTTTTTGGTTGAAAATATTTTAGGAGAGCATTATGTCGCAACAAGCCGCGAAACTTGAACATACGATTCGTGAAAAGCCGAATGCCACATCATCGGTCTGGCAGCCGATAACTATGGCTGAACGGGCGGCCGGGATTAGTTTGTCGGTCGCTTCGGGCAAGGGCGGCGTCGGTAAGACAAACTTTGCCCTCAATTTCGCTCTGGCCCTGCGACAGGCTCAATTTCGCGTCCTGCTGGTGGACGCTGATCTGGGATTAGCCAATGTGGATATTCTGCTGGGCCGTTCCCCTGAATATCATTTGGGAGATTATCTTTGGGGTGGATTGGCATTGGAAAAAATAATCCGCCAGGGGCCTGAAAACCTGGAAATCATTTCAGCGAAAAACGGAGTAGTCGAACTCGCCAATCTCCCCCCCGGACAAATTGAACGGCTACTTACGGCCCTGGAAGCGCTGGAATCGCGTTATGATTATATTATTTTTGATACGGCTGCCGGTATTCATTGGCAAACAACCGCTTTTACATTTGCTGCCCGTGAAATTTTTTTGTTGGTTACCCCTGAACCGACTTCTCTGATGGATGCCTATTCTTTGATTAAAATCATGATTCGCCAACAACCCGGAAAGCGCATCAATGTTGTAGTCAATATGGCCCGTCATGCTCGGGAAGGTATCGCTACTTTTAACACGCTTGCTGACTTGAGTAAACGGTTTTTAAAAAAGAGTTTGTTTTTTTCAGGCACTCTGTCTGCCGACAACCAGGTTTGGGCCTCCGTCAGACGACAGAACCCCGTTTTGCTCTTCGACCCTTCCACTTCCTTTAGTCGGGAATTGATTGCTCTGCGCGATGCCTGGCTCAAAGGCGCCCGCATCCCATCGTCAATCGGCATGGGAGCGCGTTTTAAAAAATTTTTCAAGTGGAAAGAAAACGCCCATGGATTACCGTAAAGTCAATCATTTCAGCATTATTCTGGCTCTCATCGCCGCCAGCTTGTCTTTAATTGTTTCGCTGGGTGGCGGCACTGAATTGTTTGATGCTCTTTTACGCGCGGTCGTCTCATTCCTGATCATCTGGATCATGTCGCAATTAGTTTCAATTCTGATTTTTGCATTGATTTTTCGAGTGCAGGAAGAAGTTAAAGATGAGAAAAAACGTGTCTTGATTGAGGATCAAAAGCGAAAAATTCAGCTAAATGAGGAACATGCGGTTCATAAAATATCCAGTGAATTTAAAATGATTGCCGACAAAATTGATGAAAAAATCGAGCAATCCAAAACCCGTTTAAAAGGCAATAATACTGATGTCGTGGTCGATGATTAGGAGTTTAGATGGAAGATAAAAATCTGCAGAGTTTGTGGCAACTCTATAAACAGCAACAGAACCGAGATGCCCGCGATCAGTTGGTACAGCGTTATATCCATCTTGTAAAATATATTGCCGGACGAGTCGCGATCGCTTTGCCCAGCCATGTTTCTTTTGATGATCTGCTTAGCGCTGGAATTATGGGCCTCTTGAACGCCCTGGAACATTTTGATCCGGAGCGTAACGTTCCGTTCGAATATTTCGCATCCCAACGAATCCGCGGGGAAATGTTCGATGAGCTCAGACGGTTGGACTGGGTTCCGCGCACGGTCCGAAAAAAATCGAAAGATCTGGAAAAGAGTATCATGACCCTTCAGCATAAATTAGGCCGTGATCCCTCCGATGACGAACTGGCTGAATACGTCGGCGTTTCTTCTCAAGTGCTGAATCAATTGTTCGAAGAAGTAAAAAGCTCAACGTTTGTATCTTTGCAAGATTTCATCAGTCAGGAAGATAACCATTCACTGCCAATGGAACAGGTCATTAAAAACCGGGATGCCGTTGATCCGGAGGAGGAACTGGAGCGAAAAGAACAGCATGAAGAATTAGCTGCTTATATCAGTTTACTGGAAGAACGGCAACGATTAGTCATCGCTCTGTATTATTATGAAGGTTTGACACTTAAGGAAATTGGACAAGTGCTGGATATCAGCGAGTCCCGCGTGTCGCAGATTCATACCCGGGCCATTCTTTCCCTGAAAGCCCGGGTCCGCTCTATTAAAAGTAAAGAGTCTTCATCGCCTAAACGTTAGAGGTACCTATGCTGGATCCGATCCATTTGCAGGACCTTTTTTCTAAAACGCAATTAGCGGAAAAAATTACCCAGGTGCAAAAACAACATCCGGAAATGGAACAGCGTTTTTTCAATGCGCAACTGCAACAAAAAATTGAAAATGATCGTACTCAAGCCCGTTCCCTTGAACCGAAAGACGAGATGATCATTCATCAGGAAGAGAAACGGAACTCGGAAGAAAATTCGCAGCAGGAAAAAAGGAAAGAGGAATCCCCGGAGGAAGAAAACACGACCCAAGAACCGCCAAAGGATAAATCCTCTTCGGAACGGCATATTGATATTCGAATCTAAGCCGAAAATTATCAATCCTGGCGAGCGCAGGGTTATCTGGTTGGGAATTTTAAATTGATGCGAAATGCGCCCCAAGAGATAAAATCCGCCACTCGAAATTTTATTTTGGATTTTATATGAAAATTATCGTTTTCACAATTGCTTTTGAATTCTGGTTGTTATCCTCGAATTCAGCTCATCCGCTATTATCGGAAATATATTGCAATGTTTCCGGTTCCGATACGGAAAACAGTTTTCTTGAATTTGTTGAACTCTATAATCCCGAACCGTTGGCTTTCGATTTGACAGAATATCGCTTAATCGATTTGGCTGACACAAACGATTATCTGATTCCTTTTTTCGCCGGAGGGCGGACGTTGGCTCGATCGGGTGAATATATAGTTATTGTGGATCCTGATTATCCCGGAGTTGAAAATCCCCTGGGAATTCCCGATACGGTTGTCTGGCTAACCATTGGCAATGATCATACCATTGGCAATGGGTTGAAAAGCGCGGACGAGTGTTTGTGGTGGAAGCATAGTGAGCAGACAATCGATAGTTTTTGCTGGGCCGAAGACCCCGGAGATGGTGTGAGCTGGGAGCGTCAGTTTGATGAAACCGGTATCCCCGGCAATCAATGGGCGCTATGCCACGATCCAAAGGGACACAGCGTCGGCCGCGCGAACTCGGCGCCGATGATTCCTCCATCATCCGCTGTCTCCATCAGGTGGCAAACTACCATTCTCTCTTATCAGCGAAACTGGTGGATATGCGCCGAATGGCATGGTATCGGCCAACGTTCGCTCCTGCGCTATGGAATCCTCGATTTGCAGGGTTTTTTCCTGGGATGGATTGATCCGGGTTCTGTCGTTGCCGGAGCCGCCTTTATTGAATGGAATGGAATCTTATCCGGCTACACCCATTTAAAACCCGGAACCTATATTTTGCATTTGGAGTTAAAGGGTGAAACCGATGGCTCGATCCAGCGGATCAATCAGGAAATCGGGATCATTCCATAGAATTTATAGAAAGTGAGTTTTGTAGTATGCGCTATTTTTGGTTTTTTATTGTTTTTTTGTATGTGAATGTGAGTTTCGGGCAGTACCTGTTAATTTATATGGACCAGCAGCAGAGCGATCATCTTCGCGCGTATGGCGTTACGTATTGGGCCTTACAGCAGGAACTCCAGTTGAAATGGTTGCTTAATTACCGGGGCGGGTCGTTTTTATGTCCCGACCTCCCGGCTATTCAGGATCGATGCAACGAAATGGGCGTTCGCTACCAGGCTGTCAGCGGCGCTGATTATGCGATGATCGTGGCCACCATTGAAAACGAAAACATGGAAATGGTTTCTCTCGAGAAAGCCCCGCGAGTCGCCGTTTACACTCCTCCTAACGCCCGGCCTTGGGATGACGCAGTGACGCTGACCTTGGAATACGCCAAAGTTCCTTATGATAAAATATGGGACGAAGAAGTAGTCGCCGGAGTTTTGGAAAACTATGACTGGTTGCATCTGCATCATGAAGATTTCACTGGTATGTATGGAAAATTCTGGGCGAATTATGCCAATGAATTATGGTATGTCAATCAACAGGTGCTTTTGGAAAAAACGGCAAAAAAACTGGGTTTCGCTAAAGTCTCTCAGTGTAAACTGGCAGTGGCAAAAGAAATTAAAGATTATATCACTAAAGGTGGATTCCTTTTTGCTATGTGTTCAGCAACCGATACCTATGATATTGCGCTGGCAGCAGCCCAAACGGATATCTGTGATGTTGTATATGATCATGATCCTATTGATCCTGATTATGCCCGCAAACTCGATTATAGCGAATGTATCGCCTTTCAAAATTTTCGGGTAAATACTAATCCTTATGTATATGAACACTCAGATATTGATGTTTCACCTCAAAACCGCGATCAATCACGCGGTACCGAGGCTGATGCCTTCCGTCTGTTCGATTTTTCCGCAAAATTCGATCCCGTGCCGACTATGCTGACCCAGGATCATACCACATTGATCCCTGGATTTATGGGCCAGACAACGGCTTTTCACGAACAGTTTATCAAACCGGCAGTTATTATCATGGGAAAAGAGGAAAACACCGATAAGGTTAAATATATACACGGCAATGTAGGAAAAGGATTTTTCACTTATTTAGCCGGTCATGACCCGGAAGATTATCAGCATTTTGTGGGGGATCCTCCCACGGATCTGGCCATACATAAAAATTCGCCGGGATATCGATTGATTCTTAATAATATCCTCTTTCCGGCGGCTAAGAAAAAAAAACAGAAAACATGAGCATGTCCGATTCTCCATCCAACTCATCGGACACTCTCTTTCCTTTGATCATCGCCGATTATTTCCCCCTCTTTACAGATTCCTCTTTGGGTGATAGCTGGGAGAGCGCTTCGGAATTTTCTCTGCGCAACTTTGATGGAACGTTTTTGCCTTTGGAGTTTCAAACAACGGTAAAAGCGCGATGGAATGAACGATCACTTAATTTTCGTTTTCAGGCTCGGTATGTAGAATTGACTCAAACACCCCCTCATACTGTTCCGAATAGTATGGGAAAGACAATGAAACTTTGGGATATAGCGGATGTCTGCGAGATTTTTATCGGACCGGAAGCGCGCCAAACCCGCCATTACTTTGAATTCCAGTTGGCTCCCGATCATCACTGGCTCGATTTGGCAATTAACTGGGAAGGAGATTCGATCCAAACCGATTTTAATTGGACGGCCGGCGCCTCTTTTCATTCTTATATCGATTCACTCAATATGATCTGGTATGCATTCATCACTCTTCCTATAGAAGCTTTCCCAGTATCGTGGAAAGCAGGAGATGAATGGGATATCAATTGTTTTCGCATCAGCCAAAACCCTTCTTTTTTTATGTCCTGGTCACCAGTCTATCGAATTTTTTTTCACCAACCCGAACGATTCGGTAAAATTCGTTTTGCAAAATAGTTCGCTTCCATGCCCGACCATCTCGATATGTTTTATGCAATCTACTCCTTAACGCTGGCTGGTTGAGAGGGAGATAAAACGATGAATATGCGATGCCATGAATTTGGCTTTGTAAATGAACAATAAAGAATATTGACTTGACATTTTTATTTTTTTTTTGTAATTTATTAACGTAAAATTTAACTTTGAAAAGGAGAAAATATGCGTTATCCCCGTTTTTTTTGTTTCATGCTGGTTTTAATTCTCGCATTAAGTCTGACATTATCGTGTGGCAAGAGCGATAATAAAAAATCCGACCAGGGAGAAGCTACTGAACAATCAGCCAATCACGATATGCAGGATGATGAATCAGAAGCAATCTCTTCACAATCAGATGAAAGCGATGATGATAAATCCGCTGAAAATCTGGGTGATGCGATGAAACAATTGGGACAGGCTTTATCGCAGGTTAATAATGGCGAAGCTATCGAACCTGTTGATTTTCGCCAACTGAAGGAACTCTTACCGTCGTCTGTCGGCGGTTTGAAACGAACCAAAGCCAGTGGTGAAAAAACTTCGGCCATGGGAGTGAAAGCTTCCCATGCCCGTGGCGAATACCAAAATGATGATGGCGCTAATATCGACATCGAAATTACCGATATGGGCAACATGAAAGGTATTGCCGCTTTTGCGACGCAAAGCTGGCTTACCGTTGAAATTGACAACGAATCGGACAATGGCTATGAAAAAACCACTAAAATCAATGGATACAAAGCCTTTGAGAGTTGGAACGGTGATGATCAGTCTGGTGAAATAGAGATTATTGTAAAGGAACGATTTATTGTAAAAATTTCCGGATATTCTGTTCCGATGGATAAAATTAAATCCGCCGCGAATGGGGTTGACTTGAATCAGCTTGCCGGATTGGTGAAATAAAGCAACGATAAATTTTGAGCATTGATATTTTTAAGCGGATTCTTGATCGGATCAGGGATCCGTCTCTATTAAAACGAGCCGCGTAGGGCAATCGCCAAACTCTCTATTCATGGTGGCTGCGAAGGCAATTCAGTTTTTCCTGGATCAACTTGATCACCGCGTAGGCGTCATTGGGTGTTTTTTCATCCACTGGTTTAGCTTTTTTTAAGCCTTCGATATCAGCAATCTGGTGTTCGAGGAGGGCTTTTTCAATCAACTCCTGCCAATGTAAGAGAAAATTATAGGTTTGGGTGGGAGTCACGGCGCCCTTGGGGAATTTGATTCCTTTTTGAGTAATATGGGCAAGGCCGAGAAAAATTTTAGCGGAATCGATACTGGTTTGTAGAACATCCACTGGTTTTTTATCTTGAAATGATTTAAGCTGAAGAGTTGTCATTTTTTGGAATTCTGATCGGGAAAACTGTTTTTCCAACCAGGCATCCAGCATCCTATCAAGAATTTTCAGCATTCGATAGATATCATTTGGGGTTACAATCCGCTCCTCCCGAAATCGCTGGATAATAATACGGAATACCGAGGCGATTTTTTCAATTTTGCGGGCCGCATCCATTTCGTTGGCTACCTCGTTTAATGAAACCTGGCTATGAGAGACAATTTCATCCATTCTCATTACAATCTGCTGAGATTCAGCCCCGGCCTCAGTCATGCTCTCGCTCATCTGATTCATAACTACTGTTTGTTCGGTCATCAGGTCCTTGATGTTCAGCATGTTTTGGTTCATCTTCTGAACCACAGTTTGAACTTTATCGATACTCTTGACGGAAGCGGGAGTTTGCAGCAAAATTTTTCCTATCATGTCGGTTATTTTTTCAGAAACCTGACCAGTTTGTATGGCCAGTTTGTCGATATGCGTGGCAATTACAGAAAATCCCTTGCCTGATTCTCCGGCTTTGGCGGCCTCGATATTGGCATTGATAGCCAGTATCCGGGTCTGCTCCATTATATCCTTGATATGTTTGGTCATGCCGCTGATCGTGTTGGCCATATTGCTCAAATTCTGAATAATGGCTGAAGCCGATTGGGATTCACTCAGCGCTTGAGCGGCGATCTGTGTGCTATTACTGATATGCCCTGCGATTTCCTGTGTGCGGGATGTTGTTTTGCCGACCGATTCTACCAACTGCTTGATTCGTTCCGACACGTTTTTTATAATTAAAGTGACATCTCGCGCCTGATCTAAGGTATCCTGGGACATTTGCTCCATCACTTGAGATAAAGTCTGCAATTCTTCCGAAGCGCCGGTTAGTTCCGTCGTCGTGTCCTCAATCTGTTCCTCTACTACTTTTTCCCAGCGCGACTGATTGCGCGACCGGGTAACCACGTTCCATATAATCATAATGCATTCGGAATGCCCGGGTATGGGTACTGCTTGTGTCTCTATCAATTCACTGCCAATATCTAATTCTTCCTTATATGGTTGGCCTAAATATCGTATTACCTGTCGGATTTGCTCGCTCTCGCGAAAAAATTCATAATAACAAAACCGGTAGATTCTATTGGATTCAACCGGCAACCATTGGCTCAAACGTTTGATAATTTCTTGTCCAGCAGGATTGATATAACGGATGCGCCCATTCCGATCGATAATCATGATGGCAGTAGTTACCGGATTCAGCAATTGATAGATTCTGTTGCTTCCCAAGCGCCGAAACAAACAGTCCCATGCTGCATATAGTAACCCCAGGCTTACTATCAAAAATATTTCGCGAAGAAACGGTTGTTCGGGAAAATGGGGATAGTTTTGGTAATACCGTCCGCACCAAAAAAAAACATAGCTAAAAAATGTAAGCGTTAACGGTCTTTTAAAGCGTAATTTAATAAAATAGTAGATCGTTTGTATCATTATGACCTTTCAGGTTCAGGCTATATTAATTTAAGCTGAAAACCATAAAAAGTCAAGCTGCAAATTTTACTTTGTTGTGTCTCAATTTGAAAATTTTACATGTTGCTTATTCTTATAATCTCCGGACAAGTCTTGTAAGGTTTTCAGCCATGAATTTATTGGTATCCCTTATTATGATTAAAGAGTTATACTATGGATTTAGCTTGATTCGCCGGAGGTTATCAATCAGTAAGAGAGCAAAATACATATTAACGCCGGATGAATGCAGGGCCATGGACTAAAAATATTTTAAAAAATAATTTACTTGACATCCGCTGGATCGCATATTAATTTTAATTAGGATTAGTTTGAATAATAGTCAAATAATTAAGGGCATTTCTAATTTAATCCATCATATTCAGGGAAACATTAAAAAAATTGTTATAGAAATTTCTGCTAACGCTCAAACATTTGAAAGTTTGAGAAATGAGGTGCTGAGTGGTTCTGACATGAATGAACGGATTAACCGGATGAGTGACGATACGCTTGATTTGATTAATCAGATTTCCGCGGCGCTCTTAGAACAAAAAAGCGCGATGGACCAAATTTTACAGAATATTGAATCGATAAATATCGCCAGCAGTGAAAACAGCGACGGTTTGGAGCAGATTGCTCATGCCATTTCCGATGTCAATCTTAAAGGTGATGAATTAACAATGATCACCTGCCAATTCAAAACGGAAAATTCCTCTGCCGATACTGATTAAAAATTTCTTTTATATGAGGATGGGCCTTCCCATCCTCCGGTTATTAGAGGATTCCGCTTTGCGATAAGTATTTGATGAGTAACATTGCCAGTAAGACAATCAATACGATTCCGTTGAGTATCAGGGGCAGATTTTCCCGTTTATTATTTTTTAGCTTCCACATAGTTGTCTCCTTCAGCGTATTTTGATCATGACTACAAATGGTTTTAAAATCCCGATTTGATCGGTTAATGGCTTTTTCCCCAGTCCTTTATCCACATAGCGCGGTTTCCCGGGCAGCAGGTCGATCAAATTCTTGATATAATTGCTTTTAATCGCATACGAGACGTTATCCATACCATATATTTTAGCGTTGACAATTCCCACTAACTCACCCTTTTTATTGAAGAGAGGACCGCCGCTGTTTCCTGCCTGCACGGGAACAGATATTTGATAAGTCGAAATGTCATCCTGGTACCCGGTCAACGCGCTAATCAGGCCATCGGTGACTTTGACTTCTTTTCCCATTTCGCTTAAGGCATGGGGGAATCCAAGGGTAAAAACCGTTTCCCCGACTTGGGCCGTGTTATAGTTGATTATATAGGGGAGTTCTTTAACTCTATTATAATTTTTATCTGAAATTTTCAGGATAGCAAGGTCGTTTTGCGGATCTGAACGTTCGAGGCTGGCGTTGAAAGTCTGCTCCCTGTTTCTGCTGTCCAGCCAGGTTATTTGAATTTCCCGGGCCTTTTCAATTACATGATAATTGGTTAAAATATACCCATTTTCATGTATAAGAATGCCTGAACCGTTGCCCATCCAGCCCCCGGCTTCGTCTGAGTAACCGACGGGAGAACTGAAATCCTTGATTTGAAAATAATCGGCGATCATGGTTTTCCCTGGCGAAACAACAAATCCGAATTCATTGCCGTAAAGTTGAGAAAATTTGGCTTTCCATATTGTTTGGCCGTTTATGAAAAACATGGCCTCACCATCAAGTTTTATCACTTTAAGCGTATTGGATTGAGTGGGTTGTATATCCTCGCAGGATTGCCACCCACTGCCCTCGACTTCGATTCCTTCCAAATAATGAGTTATTCGAAATTGTTTTTTTTGGTTGATCACAAAGCTCCAGTGGTTTTGCCAATCGCGGAATCCCAGGTAGATGCCGTAATAAAAGGGTTCGTTTTTTGCCATAAAAATTCCCACGTTTGTTTCCAGCGTGAAATCCAGACCGGGGTCCTGATAGGGAATGTTGATACCGGCTGTTTCTGTCTGATCCGTAAATGATGACACGCCATAAACGGAATATGCGGAATCGCTCATGATCAGTTTAGTTGATTTTTCATTGCTTTCAATGGGCCAGCCGAATGGATTGGTGGTATCGGAAAAGTTTTCATTGAACTCCTTCCAGGATCGGCCGTATTCATCAAAAATAATCCATTGCTTGTCGCTCAGCTTATCATTATGAAAGAATCCCTTGCGCCTGATTTTTCCGCTTTCATCCCAGACTGAGCTCCATTCTTCCTGGAGATTGTTGCGATAGAAGAATTCCGACATTTTTTGGCCATTTTCGTACCAAAAAGTAGCGGTACCTTCCCGTTTACCATTGATGAAAGGGATTTCACTTTGATTTTGACCGTTTTGATACCAGGAGCGATACGTCGTCTGTTCGCGTCCCTCGTGATAACTGATATCGTCGGCAATTTCGCCGTTGGGATGAAATGAGCGATGAATTCCTTCTTCCCGGTTGTTCTCCCAGGCACCCTGAAATTCAAGTGCGCCATCTTCATACCACCGCCGGTGGATTCCTGTTTTCATGCCCTGTTTGTAGAATCCATGGTATCGCATTTTCCCGTTTGGGTGCCATCCCATCACTTCTCCGTCAGGTTCATCACCAACCATATTCATTTTGGTCATGGAGACGCCATTGTCGTACCATTCCTGATAAAGCCCTTCCCGTTTATCCTCAATCATCGTGAATTGCCGTTTTAAACGGCCGTTTTCATGCCATTCCTGCCATAAACCATTGCCCAGGTTGTTTTTAAAATAACCGACCATCAGAATTTTGCCGTCGGCATACCAGCTTTCAAGTTTTCCTTCCCGCTTGTCATTTCGAAAATTCATTCGGGACTGCAATTGGCCGTTTTCATACCAGGACCGGTTCTCTCCCTCCAGTGCGCCTTTTACGTAATGGCGCTCATTTGCTTTTTTCCCGTTTTTGTAATATACGACCAGTTTCCCTTCCCACGTCGATTTGCTATCATCAAACGGGTCTAAGTTATAAGCATACCCCTCACCCTGAAGCTCACCACTTATGAAGTAATCCTTAATTTTCCCTTTTGGTTTACCTTTTTTATCAAATTCAATATCCCGGTAAAACGATGCGTTTTGTTCATCCTGGGTGCGAATCCAGTTTTCATTATAATACCATCGTTCCTTGGCCTGAGTGAGCGCGCTACTGCTTAGCCAGATTAAGATCGCGATTAAAACTGCGTGTTTTTGCATGGTTCCTCCTCATGTCCAGTTAAAATTTCAAATTACGACGCTGATAGCGGGTCATCAAATTCAAATTGCAATAATCGTGCCAAATATGATCCATTAGAATGGATACCACAACCCGTGTCGTTAACTTGATTCGGCATACCATTCTCGGTATGTTCCACTCGTTTTAAATATAAAAAAACTGAAAGCGATGTGCAAGCGGTTTTTTTCAGAATGCGCTTCACAAGCTGAAAATTAATTATAGTAACGGTAACTTTCCGTCGATTCCGGAAGATATGGGCTGATTGTTGAGACGAATGGAACAAATTTTAAATTTGTTTTCAGATTTTTTGCATTCGGGATATAAAATTTTTTATAATTCATAGAAATTTATAAATAATTTTTTTAGTTATGCTTAGTGTATTTAAATTCTATTTGTTTCTAATGGCCATTTCAAATAAATAAAATAATAATAAACTTTCATTAAAATAAAAATTATCTTGACAATATTTCATAAATTTGTTATTATTTACAAGTCGGTTAGAACAAAGGAGTCATAATGTCGCAAACAAGATGGAATATTTTATTGCTTTCATCCCATGGGTTTGATTCTGAGGCGCAAGAACTGAAACGGTTGGGATTGGAGATTTGCAATGTCAAAGATTTGAATGAAGCGAATGGTGTATTGAATTCCAAACTTAAGATTAATTTAATAATTTTGCATTTTTCCGCCATTGGTAGTTGGGAGTCAGTTTTGAAACTATCAATACCAACAGAAATTCCAATTATTTATATTGTTAAAGCCGAGGGAATCGCAGGTGCGGTACTATCAACCGAGTCGATGGAAAACGTCATGGTTTTGCCGGAAGGCGGAACCACTTGGCTTACCGCCACGATACGCAAATTTTACTATCTTTGTTGCTGTAAAAAGGATCAGACGGAAACGGAGATCGCGTTGAAGGAGAGCGAGGATCTTCTGAGAACTCTTATCAACGCCCTGCCGGATATTGTTTGTTTGAAAGACGGTAAGGGGCGCATATTAGAGACCAACCCATTCAATCTTGAATTGTTTGGATTGACGAATGTTGATTACCGAGGGAAGAATGCTCTGGAACTGGCGGAATATAACAATTTATATCGCGATGCCTTCCTGACATGCGCGGCATCGGACGAGCAAGCCTGGCGCTCCGGGAATTTTTATCGGGGAGAAGAAGTGATTCCCTCTGCTGACAGCGGCGCGAAGATATTTGATATTATTAAGGTTCCTACGTTTGACCGGAATGGGAATCGTAAAGGACTTGTCGTTGTGGGTCGGGATATCACCGATAGAAGACAAGCCGAAGCCGAGTTGAAAAGATTCAACCGGATCATCAATCTTTTTTTAGAGAAAAGTCCCATCTATATTTTTTTTAAGGACCGTGATATCCGGGCAATCTTGCTGAGTAGGAACTATGAAAGCTTGTTGGGGATGCCATTGGATGAGATTCTCGGCAAAAGCATGGATGAAATTTTCCCGTCCGATTTAGCGAAAAATATGATCGCCGATGATAAACGTATTCTGGCGGAAGGAAAGCCTTTGGAAGTATTTGAGGAATTGAATCAACGCTATTATCGAACGCTGAAATTTCCAATTTTTGAAGATGGCTGGCCAGAATACTTGGCAGGTTTCACAATTGATATTACGGAGCAGGAACTGGCCAAACAAAAACTGTCCCACGTTGTGCAGGAAAAAGAAGCCCTTCTGCGGGAATTGCAGCATCGAGTGAAAAATAGTCTGAATCTGATCAACAGTTTGGTTGAAATCCAGGCCCATTCTCATGAATCGGAACTCGTCCGCGATGTGATGAAAACCGTCAGCCGTCGAATTTTTTCTGTTTCTGAGCTTTATTCTATTCTCTATAATTCCGGAAATATGGAATCGGTTCCCCTGAATTTTTATCTGGAACAGCTCATTAACTATATCCGCGACTCTTATTCCCATCAATCGCGACATTTTCAGATCACTACGCTATTTGAAGAAATTTCCCTGCCTATTAACAATGCGATATCCCTGGGCTTGATTCTCAATGAACTATTGGTGAATGCCTTCAAATATGCTTTCAAGGGCGCTTCGGACGGAGAATTGAAAATCGAGTTGCATTTAAGCGATAACCTGGGGGTTTTGCTGATTCAGGATGACGGCCCTGGCTTTCCTGAAAATTTTAGCGTGGATGCCTCCCAAGGGTTTGGTTTGCAATTAGTGCGTCTGCTAATTTCGCAATTGGGCGGGTCAATCTTCTTCGAGAAAAATGACTTCAACACAATTCGCATATCATTTCCTGTCGAATCACAGTGACCAACATCCCTGCGCTTCTTTTTTATGGCTCACGTTCTCGGCATTTTAAATGGTAATCATATAGAATTAAAATATAGTATATTGTGGTTGGATTTAGTCTAAAAAAAATTTTAAGTAGGAAAAGCTTTTATTATCGATATCATATTTCCGGATAAGCGCATTTGAATAATGCGTTTAAGACTAAATGCTCTAAGATTCCCGGGATAAAGCCTGGAATTTCTTTGGCGCTATGGGTGGAAATTTTTTTCTTGCATTTTTTTAGAATTGTATTATCTTTACATTAGGTCTATACTTTGGGATACGTAAACGTTTAACAAAGGAGCTGCAATGAGCCCGAAAAAGTGTATGTTGTTGATGTCGATGGTTTTGTGGGGATGGGTCGTCATGGGCGCTCAGGAAACGGAACTGGACATGCTTTTGGAGATGTCCCTGGAAGACCTGATGAACATGAAGGTGGTGACAGCATCCAAGAGCGAGCAGCGCTCGAGCGATGCGCCGGCCACGATCTATACGATCACCGAGGGGCAGATCAAAAACCGCGGCTATCAGTCGCTGATGGACGTGATCAAGGATTTGCCCGATTTTATCGTTCATGTCAACTGCAATACGGAGGGTCAGGATTTAACGGTTATCCGCGGTTTGGAGGGATTGGAGAAGATGATCATCCTGCTTGACGGAGCTAAAATCTCTGGCAGTTGCAACGAGGGGATGCCGATTTTCGAGAATTACCCCATCCATTTCGCCAAACAGATTGAGGTCGTGGTGGGTCCGGCCTCGGCCCTCTATGGCGCCGACGCGGTCTCGGGCGTGATCAACATCATCACTAAATCGCCGGAAGAGATGGAACGGCCGATTTTTGTATCCGTCAATGGGGGCATGTACAACACGGTCAACACATCGCTCTATTACGGGAAAAAATTTAATGAATCGGCCGGATTGCTCGTTGCTGGACAATATTTCTATGACGGCCAGCCCGATCTCAGTGAATTTTATAAAGATGAATTCGCAGGTATTGACAGCCTGAAAAGCGGCACTTTCAATACTAATTGGGGCAATATGACGCCCAAAGCGCCGGTCGATCCGGACTACAATATTCCCAAGTTTGCCTGGTCGGTTTACAGCAAACTGACTTTCAACGATTTTAGTGTCAGCGTATTCAAGAACCGTAGCCGGGTGCCGTCGGCCACCAGCTATACTCCCAATAATGCTGTTTACAACGAGGACGTGTTCTGGGAACACAGCATCACAATGGCGACCGCAGTGCATCAGAAGACAATTGGCGCCTTCAGTCATACCGCCACACTGACCTACAGCAGCTTTGATATCCTGCCCACCTCGAACTATCGCAATATTTACGTTAGTATGGAACCAGGCTACAAGTATGGCACCAGTTCCATGAGCAAGATCGAGGAGCAGTTGATCTGGTCGGTGAACGAGAAACTGAATCTAACCGGCGGGGTGTCGTTCGAGAAGTTTTTCGCCATTCCGCGCTCCAATGATCTGCAGGACAAGGTGGACGAGGAAAAGGGAATTGTCGCTAAGCTGTTGGGCACAGACCTGGACGCCGATTTCTACACTTCCAAATACAACAACATCGGTTCTTACTTGCAGGCGCAGTACAAAGCCTCTAAACAGTTAGCCATCACCTTGGGCACTCGCTTCGACTACAACAGCCGCTATCATTCAACCTTTAATCCGCGGCTGGGCGTTGTTTACGCGCCGACTTCTAAAACCAATATCAAACTGCTCTACGGTAGCGCTTTCCTAGCGCCAGCTCCCTCGGCCGCCTTCATGCACTATGGTTCCTTCTATAGCAACGACACCGGAAAAACCTATTATTCTTATTATGTGTGGGTACCCAGTCCTAATCTGGACCCCATGAAGTCCCAGAACGGTGAAATCAGCATCCAGCAATACCTGGGCGGTGAATTGAGCGTGACTGCCGGCGCCTGGTACACCAGACTCACCGATCTGTTAGCCGCCACCAACGCCGTGGAATACTGGAACGAGGCAGACCAGGTCTATTACTACAAGGGCCGCACTGTGTATGCCATGCAGCGCTATCGGAACGCGGGCGTGGAAAAACTCTATGGTGGCACGTTGAAATTAGATTACTTGAAGAAATTCGGACAGAGCAGCCGCTTAAGCGCTTTTGTGGCCATGAGCTACACGACGGGCGAAGTGGACGCTCTGGATAACGGCGACTATGTGGACGTAGCCTATATCGTGCCGATGGCTGTCAAGGCCGGTGCCGAATTGATGCTGAACAAATTGATCATCAACCCCCAACTGACCTTCCTTGGCAAGCAACGGAGCTTGGAAATGGAAACGAACGAAGGCGCGACTCAGCGCAAGACCATCGACGGCTTCGCCCTGCTCAATTTGCACCTGCGCTACGCGGTCACCCCGTGCATCGGCGTATTCGCTAAAGTCAGTAATGCTCTCGACAGCCGCTATACCTGCGTCAATTATTATGCAGGCGCCGGCTCGCCCGAAATTCCCGGCGGCACTCCGCAGAACCCCATGCGCGTGGCCGTTGGTATTGATCTGAACCTCTAATTTTCTGGATTTTTAGTACTGAAGTTTGTCTGTGCTTCCTAAGTTACTCTTGGAAGCACAGACCCGCTTCTCCTGTGCCAAAGATACAAAAACTGTTCGATAAAATTGTGGCGTAGAATTTTTTTCATCCCTATATACTACTATGAAAAGATGCTGGTTGTTCCTCATCATCATCTTTGGAGTTCTTGCCCGGCTTTTTGAGCCGTCCTCGGCGGCCGATGAAGGAGATATGGCGGTTGACGAGTATAATGTGCGAGTGGCGATTATGGTCAGCTTTACCAAGTTTATCGATTGGCCCGACGATCAATCGGCGGCTGCCCAAAATGGACCGTTCATTATCAGTGTTGTCGGGAGCAGCCCGATTATAACCCGTTTGAAAGCAATGGCTAAAAACACTCCGATGAAAAACCGGCCAGTGCAAATCCACCAAATCACTGAGGAAGAGAATATTCCGTTTTCACATATTATTTATATCGCCGCTAATTTCAAGCGCGACCTGGAACGCACGGTGAAGAACATTGACCGCCATTCTACACTTTTGATCAGTGAGAACGAGGAACTGGCTAAATACGGAGCGCTGGTCTATTTTGTTAAATATGAAGATCAGATCCGCTTCAAGATTAATCTGGAACTCTTAAAAGAATCCAGACTAAAATTTGATGCCAATTTAATTAAATTGGGCCAATCGCTGAAGAAATGATCATTTCCCAATAACCAACCCCACTTTCTGTCTTGACGGAAAGCGCCGGGGAGAACCAGACGATGAATTTTTTAAAACGAGTGCGAATCCGCTATAAACTTCTGATGATCATCCTGGTCATCACTATCAGCAGTTTACTATTTGTTACGACCTTGAATCTTTATTATCATATCCGAACCTTAAAGGAAAATTTATGGCAGAGTTCGGAACTCATCGCGATTGCTTTGAGCGTCAATCTGCAGAGTCTGCTGGAATTCAGCCAGTACAATCCTGAATATAAAGAGGAAGCCGGGAACAAATTGAAATCTCTGGAATCGATTGAGAGTATATTGAATGCAGTCGTCTATGATCAGGATAGCGCTGTCTTTGCCGTCTATGCTTCGGAAAAGGCCGTGGGGGATCGGATTCCGCGTTTGGGAGATATTCGTGAAGGATTCACGGCCCAGCAACTGAACATTGTCTATTCGATCCATTCAGGCAATAACCATTATGGAACTTTATACTTGAGGATTTCATTGGAATCCTTGCAGCATTCGATATTTATCGACATCTTACGTTTGATTGGGATCATCGCCGGGATTGTCCTGGTGACGATTGTTGTGGCTTTCAAAATCCAGGGAATCATTTCCGAACCGATTGTCAAATTGGAGGAAGCCGCCCGTCGAATTTCCGAAGTCGGTGATTATTCGATCCGCGTCAATAAGATTACTGAAGACGAAATCGGTAATCTCTATGATAGCTTTAATAATATGCTGGAACAAATCCATTTCCGTGAAATTGAAAAGAATCGTATTTATCAACAACTGGAAAGTAGTGAAAATCGTTATAAAAAGCTTTTTGACAATCTGCAATACGCCATTGATCATCATGATTTCAATATTTCCCGCTATTTGGCGGAAAGCGAAAACGATGATTTAGCGGTAGCCTTACGCACCATTATGCATTCTCTTGAAAAATCCTCTTTGGAAACAGAACGACAAAATTGGTTGAAAACCGGGCAAACCGAATTGAGTGTCCAGATTTCCGGTCGCCAAAATATCGCGGACCTTTGCAGCCACTCTATCACCTATCTTTCAAAATATCTGGGTGTTCAGCTTGGGGTTATTTATATTTTTGATGAAGAGGAGCGCATTCTAAAGCTCAAAGCCAGCTATGCCTATAAAGAGAGGAAAGGATTATCCAACCAGTATAGTCTGGGGGAAGGACTGGTGGGTCAAGCCGCTCTGGAAAAGGAAATGATTATTTTTACGGATATCCCGGATGACTATATTAAAATCGAATCCGGATTGGGGTGCGCTGTTCCCAAACATATTCTGATTTATCCCTTAGTCTTCGAAGACAAGTTAAACGGAGTGATTGAACTGGCATCGACCAGTAATTTTACTACTTTGCAAAAAGAATTGTTGGGAATTACTGCCAACAGTATTGCTGTAGCCATCAATTCCGCTCAATCAAATTATCGTCTGGAACAACTGCTTCAGCAAACTCAGATTCAATCGGATGAGCTGAATCGAAAACAGGATGAGTTAGGCAAACAGAACCAGGTTTTAGAAGAACAGACAAAGCTCTTGAAGGAATCGGAAAAGAAGCTTCAACAACAGACGGAAGAATTACAAGTCCAGCAGGAGGGATTACGGGAATCAAACGATGAATTGGCCCGGCAAACCCGGGTTCTGAAAGAATCAGAGACGATCCTGCAACGGCAACAGGAGGAGTTGCAAGTTACGAATGAGGAACTGGAGGAAAAGACGCGTTTGTTGGAGGAGCAAAAAGAAGAGATTGTCAAGAAAAATGAGATTCTGAAGATCAAACAAAAAGAGCTGGAGGAGAAAGCCGAAGAATTGCAATTGGCTACGAAGTATAAATCGGAATTTTTGGCGAATATGTCCCACGAATTACGGACACCATTAAACAGTATGTTGCTTTTAGCGCGTATGTTAGCTGAAAACGACGAGAATAATTTGTCGGAAGACCAGATTGAATCCGCCCAGTCGATTCATCGCAGTGGACAAAACCTGCTGAATCTGATTAACGATATTCTGGATTTAGCGAAAATTGAAGCCCGAAAAATTGAATTGAGCATTACGCGGATTCGCTTGAGCAGCTTGGCCTCCGATATTCAGAATGAATTTAAACACAGCGCGCGTGATAAGGGATTGGATTTTATCGTCAATATGGGTCAAAATCTGCCGGAATTTATTATTACCGATTCCCTGCGTTTAAATCAGATTGTGCGCAATTTTCTCAGTAATGCCTTTAAATTTACGGAAAATGGTTCAATAACAGTGGATTTCCACCGGCCAGGGTTGGATATTTCCTTGTCGAGAAAAGAATTAAAGCCTGATACTACGATTGCTATCACCGTAACGGATACCGGGACCGGCATTCCAGCAGATAAACAGCGCCTGATTTTCGAAGCGTTTCAACAGGTAGATGGATCGATTAGCCGACGGTATGGGGGAACTGGACTGGGCCTCTCCATTTCAAAGGAACTGGCGCAGTTGATTGGCTGTGAAATAAAGGTTACCAGCGAAGCGGGAAAAGGAACCTCTTTTACGCTGGTGGTACCTGAAGTTTATGCCTCTTATACTGAAGATCAATCTCCAACGGCTTCTTCTGCGAAAAGAACAGTGTCTTCCCCAATACTCACCCAGACTGAACCTTTAATCCTGAATCCTAAACCGGAGCCGATTTCTGATTCTCTGAGGGTTAAAAGCGGCCGGATTATGCTGATTATCGAAGATGATGCGGAATTTTCAAAAATTCTGGAACGTCTGGCGCGGAAAAGAGGGTATGATTGCCTAATTGCCCCCAGTGGTGAAACCGGAATACAGTATGCTTTAAAGTACATTCCGTCCGCGATTATACTGGATATCGGACTTCCCGGAATTGATGGGTGGAAAGTATTGGATGAATTAAAAAATAATGCGGATACCCGCCATATCCCCATTCATATCATTTCCGCATTTGATAAAAAAAATCAGGGATTGCAGCGCGGAGCAATCGGGTATTTAACCAAACCCGTCAATCAGAATCAACTCGAAGAAGTGTTTAAAAAAATTGAACAATTCGAGACCGAGAAAATTAAAGAACTTTTGATTGTTGAAGATGACAGGGAACTCCGGGAATCCATTATCAAACTGATGAAAAGTTCGGATGTGAACATTACCGCGATCGGTAGCGGTTTGGAAGCATACAATTTATTAAAAAATAAAAATTTTAGTTGTGTTATTCTGGATTTGGGTTTGCCGGATATTTCGGGTTTTGAATTGTTGGATCGGCTTTCTTCAGATACGGATATTCCGCACACCCCGATTATTATTTTTACCGGACGCGATTTTTCAAGTGAGGAATTGGCGAAAATTGAAAAATATGATGCCAGCATCGTATTAAAAAATGCGGCTTCCATGGAACGGCTGCTTGATGAAACCGCTTTATTCCTGCATCGGGTAGAATCCGATCTTCCCGATGAACAACGGAAAATGATTCGTAAACTGCATGATAGCGAATCGGTATTGATTAATAAAAAAGTGATGATCGTGGATGATGATATGCGCAATGCGTTTGCATTAGCCAAATTTTTGAAAAGTAAATTCCTGAATCCGATCATCGCCAATAATGGCCAGAAAGCGTTGGATTTGCTGGAACTGAATCCGGATACGGCTATTGTTCTGATGGACGTCATGATGCCAGTGATGGATGGTTACACGACAATGAAAAAAATTCGGGGAATTGAGAAATTTAAAAATCTGCCTATTTTGGCTTTAACGGCGAAAGCGATGGAAATCGACCGCGATAAATGTATTGAATCGGGCGCCAATGACTATTTATCTAAGCCCATTGATGTTTCAAAACTGCTCTCCATGCTCAGAATCTGGATTTGCCGCTAAAAGGAATTCCTATGGATAAAAATAAGATAGAAGAGATTGAAATCGACCTGCTGATTGATGCCATTTTCAGACGTTATGGCTATGATTTCCACCAATATGCCCGCGCTTCCCTAAAACGCCGGATTTGGGGGGGATTCGAGCATTCCGGGATGGAGTATATTTCGCAAATGATTTCGAAAATTTTGTATGACCCGGAATTTTTTAATCTTTTTTTTATTCACCTCTCCGTCAATGTAACTGAAATGTTTCGTAATCCGGAATTTTATCTTTCCCTGAAAAAAAATATAGTCCCGTATCTGAAAACCTATCCCTTTGTTAAAATTTGGGTAGCGGGGTGCGCCACCGGCGAAGAGGTTTATTCTCTGGCGATCCTTTTAAAGGAAGTGGAATTCTATGATAAGTGCCTGATTTACGCGACTGATTTTAATGACGAAGTCTTAGAAAAAGCCAAAGAAGGCATCTATTCCATCGAACATATTAAGGAATACACCTCGAATTATCATAGCGCCGGGGGAACTCGTTCCTTTGGTGAATATTTCCATTCCGATCATGCCAATGTCATTTTTGATCGAAAATTGAAAGAAAATATTGTTTTTGCCAGCCATAATCTGGTTACCGATGATTCTTTCGGTGAAATGAACCTTGTTTTATGCCGTAATGTTTTAATCTATTTCACCCGGGAATTGCAGAACCGGGTATTTCGCCTTTTTGAAAAAAGTTTATGCCATAATGGTTTTCTTTGCCTCGGACGAAGTGAAACTCTTAAATTGTCAGTTGTGGCAAATCAATTTCATACGATCGACGAACATGAGAAAATTTTTCAAAAAAAACAGGTGGATGAATGATTACCCAAACACGACAATGGAAAGCCGTTGTTATCGGGGTTTCTGCCGGAGGATTCACTGCTTTGCATCATATTTTACCCCGTTTCAGCGTTGAATTTGGCTTGCCAATCCTGATCGTTCAACATCGTTTGGATGTATCCGGGAATTATATGACAGAATCATTGAATAAAAAATGTCAATTGACTGTCAAGGAAGCAGAAGATAAGGAACCGATCCAGACCGGGTACGTCTATATTGCTCCCGCCGGATATCATCTTTTAGTGGAAACGGACTATACCTTATCTTTATGTAGTGGAAAACCGGTAAATTTTTCAAGACCCTCTATTGATGTTCTTTTTGAGACAGCAGCGGAGGCCTTTGGCAACGGTCTGATCGGAATTATTCTGACCGGAGCGAGCCAGGACGGCACTCAGGGAATTCGGACGATTAAGGAACGGGGCGGGTTGACGATTGCTCAGGACCCGCTGGAGGCAGAAATCGATCTGATGCCCCAATCGGCTATTAGAAGTGGAAAGGTGGACTTTATCTTGTTGCTGGATGAGATTCCAAAATTTGTAATGAGTTTATTCAAGGATGAGTTATGAAAGTTAAAACTGATAAACCCTACATTCTGATCGTCGATGATATCCCGGAAAACTTGTTGGCGCTGGAGAAAATATTGCGTAAAGTCGATGCCGCCGTAATTCGGGCAAACTGCGGAAATGCCGCGTTGTCAGCAACTTTGGACCATGAATTCGCCGTTATCATTCTGGATGTGCAAATGCCCGAAATGAATGGATATGAAGTAGCTGAGTACCTCAAGTTCGATGAACGAACCGCCAGCATCCCAATTATCTTTGTAACCGCTATCGACCGCGAAGAATCCAAGGAAATCCATGGCTATGAAACCGGCGCCGTCGATTTTATCTTTAAACCCTATAATGAGTTTATTCTCTTAAGCAAGGTGAGGGTATTCCTTGAATTATACCGAATGCGTTCGAATCTGGAAAATATGGTGAAAGTGCGGACAGCGGAATTGAGATTGAATACGGAATTGTTGCGCCGGGAAATCGAAGAACATAAAAAAATCGGTGTGGAGTTGCAAAATATCCGCAATTATTTGAATAGTATAATTGATTCCATGCCATCTGTTCTCTTTTCCATTGATTCGGATGGGAAAATAACAAATTGGAATCATGCCGCGGTCCAGTTGACCGGAATTGAGGAAAAAGAGGCTTTTGGAAGCCTGCTCTGGGAGAAAGCGCCCTGGATTATAAAATTCAGAGAAGATTGCCAACGGATTTTAAATAATGGTAAAGCCAGTTTTTACCAAAATGAAAAATTTGAAGCAATCGGCGAGTTTTATTTCAACGTTTCCATATTCCCGATCATTGAGGAAAATTTTGTGAAAGCCGTCGGGTTTCGGTTGGATGATATTACTGAAATGGTCAGCAAAGAGGAACAGTTGCAGCGGGCGCAGAAACTGGAAACCGTTGGCACTCTGGCTGGCGGGTTGGCCCATGATTTTAACAATGTCCTTAGCGGGATAACGGGGACTCTTTCCGTCCTGCAATATAAGATAAAAAAATATGAAAATTTGAAAAAAGATGAATTGGAAAAATATCTGGAAACCATTGGCCAATCTGGAGAACGAGCTATTGATATTGTTCAGCATCTGCTCTCCCTGGTACGGAAAAATGAGGCTCATTACGATCCCGTGGATTTGCGCGATGTGATTGCCAATGTTTATAAACTGTGCAAAAACAGTTTTAATAGCTGTGTAGTGGTCCATCCGGATTTACCAAAAACCAGTACCCTGGTAAAAGCGGATCTAACTCAATTGGAACAGGTTTTTTTAAATTTGATGCTCAACGCATATCATGCTATGACGCTGATGCGCAGTGAAAACCAGCGTCAGGGAGGTATTTTGGGTATTAAAATTGATTTTATCACTTACGGAGACGAGATTGTCCAGGCGAATCCCGATGCGGAAGCCGTTGATTACTGGAAAGTTATTATCTCTGATACGGGAGTAGGGATTCCCCGGGATAATCTCACTAAAATTTTCGACCCTTTTTTTACGACCAAGCAAAAAAATAATGGCAGTGGTCTCGGTTTGGTGATGGTTAGTAACATTATTAAACAACATCGGGGATTTATTAAAATTGATTCGGAAATTGGTATCGGTTCGGTTTTTAATGTTTATTTCCCGGTGCTTAATATGGATGAAATCAAAAAAAAGGTAACCGAAGAATCAGAGATAATGAGGGGCAGCGGATTAATTTTAGTGGTGGATGATGAGGAGATCATGCGGGGACTGGCTGGGGAAATTTTGACTGAATGCGGATATCGGACCATTTGCGCCCAGGATGGGGAAGAAGCCATGGAGATTTATTGTAAGCGTCATGCCGTGATCGATATTGTGTTATTGGATGTTATGATGCCTAAAAAGGGAGGGATAGAGACCCTAAGTGAAATAAGAAGTATTAATCCCCTGGCAAAAGTGCTTTTGATGTCCGGTTTTGAACAGGATCAGAGCGTTCTGGATAGTTTGAATTCCGGGATGACCGATTTTATCCATAAACCATTATCTATTGATACCTTATCAAAAAAAATCTATCATCTTCTTTATCGTGGTGGAAAAATTGAAACTGTTTCATAGTTGGTCAAAATTGGTATTTATCCGGGCCAATGAGAAAATCACAAACGGGTTGTTCCGGAATTTGCCGCTCGGCGAATGAAATCCATGGGAGCGGTATGGAGCCGGATTGTCTGATTTTGCCGAAATGATGAATGTATAGCGCTATTGTGTGGTTTTGAAAAGGAGTTTTTTAATTTTTTTCCAAAACCACGCAGTCAGTTTTTTCCAGAGAGTGAGTCGGGGTTGGGGCAACTCCAGGTGTGAATAGGAACCGACTTGGCGATACTTCTGGTAGCGTTGGGCGATCAGTTGATCAGGGGGAAGTTCCCTCAGAATTTTTAAATCCGCCGCAATTTGCTCTTTTAGATTAAGCATTCCAATTTCCGCATTCACGTCAATACCGGGTCCTTCTTCAATAATTGCGTCGATTAGATTCAGTTTTTTTAGCGCCAAGGCTGTCAGATGAAGAGATTGTGCGGCTTGAGGCGCTTTGCTTGGGTCTTTGAAAAGGATCGAGGCGCATCCTTCGGGCGAGATGACTGAAAAGATGGCGTTTTCCAGCATATAGATGCGATCACACACCGCTAATGCAAGCGCGCCGCCGGAACCTCCTTCCCCAGTGATCACAGCGATCATGGGGGATGGGATTGCTGAAAATTCCAGCAAATTGCGGGCGATCGCTTCGGCAATCCCGCGCTCTTCGGCTTCTATTCCCGGATAGGCCCCGGGAGTATCGATGATAAATAAAACCGGACGATTAAATCGAGCCGCTTCTTTGACCAGGCGAAGCGCTTTACGATATCCTTCCGCCTGGGGCATGCCAAAGTTGTAGAGTTGGTTTTCTTTCAAATTTTTACCCTTGCGGGTCGCGATAATCGTAACTGGAATTTCGCCGAAAAACGCAATTCCACCCAGTATCGCCGGATCATCTCCATAGTTGCGGTCCCCATGTAGTTCGATAAAATCGGTGACCAGCCCGGCGACTATGTCCTGGGCTTTGGGGCGTTCAAGCAATCGGGATTGTTTAACACAACTCCAGGCATCTTCGGAGACGGGTTCTATCTCTTCTATTAAATGAACAGCATCGATTTTCTTTTCCAATCGCTGTATTTCTTCATGGATATCAATGCCCTGTTTCGATGCTTCTTCGCGAAGATAATTAATTTTTTTAATGAGTTCTTTTTCATTCATAACTATATATCCGGGTGAAATGTTAAATATTGGATGGGTGATAACCGTGGAGTCTTAACAATTGAGAAAGGGCGGTTTTAAGACGGTTGCGGGCGATTATCGTATCGATGAACCCTTTTTTCAATAAAAATTCGGAACGCTGAAATCCCTCTGGCAGGTTCTGGCGGATGGTTTGTTGGATCACACGGGGTCCGGCAAATCCGATCAGGGCTTCGGGTTCGGCGATAATAAGATTGCCCAGCATGGCAAATGAAGCGGAAACACCTCCGGTTGTCGGATCTGATAATACGGACAGATAAAGGTTGCCGCCGTCCTGGAATTTTTTGATGGCCGCGGCGGTCTTCGCCATTTGCATGAGTGAGATGACGCCTTCATGCATCCGGGCGCCGCCTGAACGACTGACAATAATCACCGGTTGCCGGCGTTCAAGTCCCTGTTCAAAAAGCAGGGCAATCCGTTCTCCCACGACCGCTCCCATGGATCCCATGATAAAATCGGTATCCATAATTCCGATAAATGCCGCTATTCCGTCAATGAGGCAATGCCCGGTCTGAATCGCCTCATTTTGTCCCTGTTGATACATTTTTTTTAGTTTCTCCTGATATCCGGGAAAATGGAGCGCATCTTCGGTTTGTAAATCCATGAACATGGGTTGAAAACTGTTCTCGTCGCATAAAAGGTCTAACCATTGACGGCAAGTGATACGAAAATGGCGTCCACATTCGGGACAAATCCCACTATTCTCCGTAATTTTTTTTTGATACACCATCTGCTTGCATCCATCGCATTGCGTGAACATGTGGTCAGGAACATTGATGCGGTTGTCACTTTTAGATTTAGAATGGAATAAATTTTTTATAATGTGTGGCAGATTCATAGTTCGTCCGTTTTCTCCTTCTTTTTCTCTCCCTATTATCGAGAATTGAGAGGGTTTTTGGTTGTATGCGACGATGGGTCATCAGTCCGATTCTGATACCGGTTCTTCCCCATTCCCGCGTATTTTTTTTAAAAGGGCGAGAAACATTTAGTTAAATAGGGCCGGCATTTGCTGATCAATGAAATTGATAGCGTATTGACCTTGAATAAATTCGGGGTGTTGTAAGATTTTCATAATAAAGTTTTTATTGCAATAGATACCATCGATAGTAAATTCATTGATGGCGCGCATCATTTTGGCAATTGTCCGGTCCCGGGTTACATCAAAGGCGATAATTTTGGCAATCATTGAATCGTAAAATGGGGGAATGCGATATCCCGGATAAATAGCGCTGTCTACCCTGATTCCCGGTCCTCCGGGGAAAATTACTGACTCAACTGTTCCACTAAACGGCAGAAAATTACGGGCCGGGTCTTCAGCATTGATGCGGCACTCAATGGCGTGTCCGCGGAGGATGACCTCTTTTTGTTTAAATGCGAGTTCCTCGCCGGCGGCAATGCGAATCTGTTCCCGGACGATATCTATCCCGCTTACCATTTCACTGATGGGATGTTCCACCTGGATCCGCGTGTTCATCTCCATAAAGTAAAAATTGCCGGATTCATACAAGAATTCAATGGTCCCCGCGCTGGTATATCCAATCTTGGCAAGAACTGAGGTTATTTTTTTCCCGATCTCTTCGCGTTGGGTTTTTCGAATCACCGGAGAGGGTGTTTCTTCTATGATTTTTTGTTTTCGTCGCTGGCATGAACAGTCGCGTTCTCCGAGGTGAATGCAATTGCCAAATCCATCTGCTAATATTTGAAATTCAATGTGTTTAGGGTTTTCCAAAAATTTTTCAATATAGAGAAAAGGGTCTTTGAATGCGATTTTAGCTTCATGGGACGCTTCCTGGAATTCCCTTTGAAAATCGGCGGGTTCTCGTATCAGGCGGATTCCGCGGCCCCCTCCTCCGGAAACAGCTTTGATAACCAGGGGAAATCCGATTTTTTGAGCTTCGATCAGAGCTTCCTCCGCGTCGATATACGCGCGGGAAGAGCCGGGAATCGATGCCAGGCCATGTTCCGCCATGATCGTTTTTGCGGTAAGTTTCTGGCCCAGTTGATGAATTACGCGTGAATCCGGACCGATAAAACGGATGCCAATATCTTCGCATTGCCGCGCAAATTCGTGGTTTTCAGATAAAAAACCAAATCCCGGATGGATCGCTTCCGCTCCGCTCAATACAGCGGCTGATAAAATATTCTGGGCGTTTAAATAGCTTTTCACCGGCGATGCAGGCCCAATGCAGATCGCGCGATCTGACATTTTTACGTGCAAGGCATCCCGATCAGCTTCGGAATAAACGGCAACGGTTTCAATTCCCAATTCATGACAAGTGCGGATGACCCGGAGAGCAATTTCTCCGCGGTTGGCAATCAAAATTCGTTGAAACATAGGCGCCTCAGAATGCTTTCAGCTTGAATAAGGGAGTTCCATACTCGACTTGAGCGCTATCGTCTAACAGAATCTCCAGAATTTCACCGGCCATATCCGCTTCAATTTTATTCATCACTTTCATCGCTTCGATGATACATAATAGATCACCGTCTTTCACCATATCTCCTTTATGGACAAACGGTTTTTCTCCTGGAGCCGGGGCGCGATAGAAAGTTCCTGGGATCGGGGATGTTATCAGGTGAGTTTTTTCTTCGGCTTCCGGCTCAAGGGCCCTTGCCGGAACAATCGGCGCGAATTCAACTTCCCGGCTTTCTTTCTCGGGTTCACTCTGACGCTTCTCGCTTCCAACTGTTTTTTTGATCATTTCCAATTCCATATCCCCCTGTTTCATGCGAAAATAATCGATCCGGGAGGTAGAAAATACAACCATGATTTCTTTTATATTGGGTTTTGTATCACACATATCATCTCTCCTTATAGGTTGCTTGTATGGTTGATATGCCTTTTGTATCCGTTTTGATCGAACCATCCGGCTAATGGTCAGCCCTTTTTTGTCATTAATTCTGAACGACTAATTTTGCTTTTTTAGTATAATGATACGCTTCTTTATCCATACTAATAACTCCTCTTAAATATGATAATAATCCTTTTTTCACTTTTTGTCAATCTCTTTTTTTTGGTTCCCTTTAGTTTTTAATAATTTTAGTGGATGAATAATCTTTCAAATGCTGTAGAATAAAAAAATATCTTGACTTGTAAAAAAAAACGATTATATAGGAAATAAGAAACAGGTTATTCGGTTTTTAGAGTATTTTTATAAGTGCTCCGATTTTATCATTTCACCTTTAGTGAGCTGGGATGGTCTATTCCGAAAACCAGGGTTGATTTGTCTGAGCTTGGACATAATACTGAGTGTTTTAATGAACGAATTTATTGTGTGGGAATCGATATGATATTATGTATCCCCGGTTGTAGTATCAAAAAAATTTTAAACCATTAAACGTTTAAGGAGGCGTATGTTTAAAGGACATCCTAAAGGTTTGTATGTAGCATTTTTTACCAACATGGGAGAACGGTTTGGCTTTTATACGATGATGGCCATTTTAGTGATGTTTCTCCAGGCAAAATTCAATTTGAGCGCGGATAACGCCGGCATGATTTACAGTATTTTCTATTTTTCGATCTACGCGTTAGCCTTACTGGGTGGTTTTCTAGCGGATCGAACTCAGAACTATAAGGGAGTGATCGCTACGGGTCTGGTCACGATGTTTGCTGGCTACCTGATCATGTCTTTGCCGGGGCTGGGGTTGTGGGTTTCATTAATGGGCCTGCTAGTCATAGCTTTCGGGAATGGTTTATTTAAGGGTAATCTGCAAGCCCTGGTCGGGCAGATGTATGATACACCTCAGTATGCTCATTTACGAGATAGGGCCTATAGTATTTTTTATATGGGTATCAATATTGGAGCTTTTTTCGCTCCCAATGCCGCCCGCTCGATGCGTTCCTGGATACTTGAACGCAACGGATTCCAATACGATGCTGATTTGCCGTCTCTTTGCAATCAGATGATCTCCGGTACTATCACAGAAACCGTCAAACTGCAGGAATTGGCCGATAAGGCGACCGGCGTGGCAGTGGCGGATCTGAAAGCCTTTGCAGTTCAGTATATCGATGTGTTTTCTACTGGATACAACTATGCCTTTGGAATTGCCGCGGGCGCTATGTTGATTTCTTTATTGTCCTATGCGCTTTTCAAACAATATTTACCTGACCGTAAAGCAATGGCTTCCAAAGGGCAATCTGCTGTAAAGGAAATGTCAAAAGCCGAGGAAAAACAGCGCCTGAAAGCGTTGGGTTTGGTTTTCCTGGTTGTGATCTTTTTTTGGATGTCCTTCCATCAGAATGGATTGACGATGACGTTCTTTGCCCGTGATTATACGGTAAAAGTCGTGGATGCGTTTACGAATATTTTCTTTAATCTCTGGTCTTTTATCGCTCTGCTGGCCGCGCTCTACGGTCTTTTTTTCCTGTTGAGAAAAGAGAGTGGTTTGCGGAGTAAACTGATTAGCGCAGTTTTGATGTTGGGTGGAGGAGTTGCTTTGTATTATTTTTATGGCAATTTTAGTGTTTCCAACCCGATTGAACCTGAGACTTTCCAGCATTTTAACCCAATTTTTATCGTTGTGTTAACGCCAATGGTCGTGGGACTTTTCGGGATGCTGCAGAAAAAAGATAAGGAACCCTCAACTCCCCGGAAAATTGGGATCGGTATGATGCTGGCGGCTGTCGGTTTCATTGTTTTAATTTTGGGTTCTCTGAATTTGGTTTCGCCAGCCGATCTGGGCGGATCCCCCTCGCCCGATCGTGTGTCGGCGTATTGGTTGATTTCCAGTTATTTTGTCTTAACTGTAGCGGAACTCTTTTTAAGTCCCATGGGTCTTTCCTTTGTTTCTAAAGTTTCGCCGCCCCGATTTCAGGGTCTTATGCAGGGTGGTTGGTTGGGCGCAACTGCTATTGGCAACCAGTTGCTGTTTGTTGGAAGCACATTGTGGGGGAAAGTTGCGATTTGGCAGGTCTGGGCTGTTTTTGTAATTTGCTGCCTGATCTCCGCCAGTTTTATTTTTTCCATAATGAACCGCCTTGAAAAAGAAACAACCTGATTATCGCTGTATTTGTTTTTTCGCAATCCGACTGGTTTAAACCGGTCGGATTGCGGTATTGAATGAATTGTGAGAAATCTGTTTCGAGATAGCGTCAATGTAAATTGATGGGCGTCGAAAGATTTTGGCATCTGTCGAGTTGATGTTTGAGTAAGTTGAGAGAAACTATTAATAACTTTTATTCGGTGATACCGGATCATCATATTTAGCATATATGATACGTACTCTATTTTGGTATTCTTTTTTTTGGGTGTTTATGGTGATCACTATTCCGCTGTTACTACCCTATGGCATCCTTTATAGCATTAAACGAAACGATTTGGCCGCTAAATATGCGGGAATATGTTCCACAATATGGGGACGTCTGTTATTGTGGGCCGCTGGAGCCACTGTTACCGTCGCTGGACTTGAGCGATTACCCGCGTCCTCTCAGATTTGTTTCGTCAGCAATCACCAGGGCAGTTTTGATATTCCGTTGATTATCGGTTACATTCCGAGGATAGTGGGCTTTATTGCCAAAAAAGAGCTCAAATTATTCCCAATTGTCAATGTTTGGATGCGCGCTTTGCATTGTATTTTTCTGGATCGTAAAAATGTACGGGCAGCTTTGAGGGTAATTCATCAAGGAGCGCAAAATATTCGGGATGGCCATGCGTTGGTCATCTTTCCGGAAGGGACGCGCAGCCGTTCACGGCAACCGGGTATTTTTAAAAAAGGGAGTTTCCATTTACCTTTATCGGCCGGGGGGTGGATTATCCCGCTTTGCATTGACGGAACCTGGAAACTGAAAGAAAAACATCACCGTATTCAAGCCGGGAGTGTACGATTAACGATTCTAGAGCCAATTGCCGTAGAGACACTAAATGAAGAAACTAAAAAGAAAATTCATGAATATATCTATTCTATAATAGTTAATCATTTAAACGCCGATATCAGTTGATCCCCGTTTATAATTAGTCCATTTTCATCAATTTTCATAGACCAAAACTCATTGAATTTTCAAATAGTCCCCAGCGTGTTCAACCCATACTAATCGGCTGAATTCCGATCCTTTTGTATCGGAATTTTTCTAAGGCTTCCACGCTGGAAGTAACGGCTGCAGACGAGGTCGGATCTCTTTTATTCAACCATCCATTGTGATTTGATCGATAACTTCCTTGATGATACGTTCGGCATCAGCGTGCGGTACTTGGCAGGTTCCAACTTTGTAATGTCCACCTCCGCCATATTTTAGCATTAAAGAACCGACATTGGTTTGTGAATTTCGTTGGATAATACTGTGTCCGCAAGTGATAACGACATTTTGTTTGCGGAAACCCCAAATGATCTGCATGGAAATGTTTTGTTCAGGATATAAGCTATAAATGAGGAATCGATTGCCCGTATAGATTTCTTCTTGATTGCGTAAATCAAGCACTACAAGATTGTTGACAACCTGACTATTTTTCAGGATCATCTCCCGGAACAATTTGTCTTGTTCAAAATAACGATTGATTCTTTCCTTGACATCGGCGTTTGCTAATATTTCATCAATAGTATTTAAACGGCAGTAATCAATCATATCCATCATCAAGCCATAGTTACCAATGCGGTAATCTTTATAGCGACCTAAACCCGTTCGGGGGTCCATGATGAAAGATAATAAAACCCAGCCTTTAGGATTAAGAATTTCATCGACTGTAAAATTTGCTGAATCCGCTTTATCCACAGCAGCCACTAAATCCTGAATATGGGCGTCCGGAAAGCGTTCACGACCGCCATAATATTCATAGATCACATGGGCGGCGCTGGGCGCTTTTGTATCACTGAGGCCTTTGAAATCACCGTAATTCTTTCGTTCCTGCTCACTTGAATGATGGTCGAACCAGAGTCCGCAACCCTTGACATAGGGAATATTGGTTAAAACATCATTTTCATTCACTTCCACCAAACCGTCCTGAATGTCTTTCGGATGAACGAATTTTATTTCATCAACCAAGCCCATTTCCTTGAGTAGGGCGGCGCAACCTAATCCATCAAAATCTGAACGGGTTAAAAGACGCATCGTGCGCTCCTTTCTTTTAAATCACAAAACAGTATCGTTTCGTTCGGGTGCTGTACGGAAAACCCGATGTCAAACGCGTATCATAATATGAAATTTCATATTCCGCATACCTGTCACAATCTAATTAAAACGTTTGGATACAATGGCGTTAGATAATCTGCCGAATCCAGTTCAACATCATTTAGTCGCTGCAAAACATTTTTATTTATTTATCAGCCAGGCATACTCTAAACGAATTATAAGCGATGCAATGCAGCTTGTCAAGGAAAAACTTCATTTATCAATAAATATATTTAGCGATATAGTTTTTTTTGATCTCCCGAATTATGAGGAGAAATAGACTCTTGACTGAGGGACAGATTTCCATTAATTATTTTAATCGTTGAATAAAACAATATTTGACAAATTTAATTTTTATATTTATATTAAACTATAGGATTAACTGCAATGTGCGCGGTTAAAAATTGTCTCAATCCCCCAAGTGGATTTTGATTTGCGGGTGTTTACCGGATGTAAGGGATTGGGAATTAACCCTTTTTTTTGGAAGGAGATGCTATGAAGCGTTTGGCTTTGATGGCAATTGTGTTCAGTTTGACATTGGCGGTAGTTGTGAATGCCCAGATGGAATCAAGCTTTATGCGTGTAGACGGCGAAGCGGCTGGATTCGGCCTATGGTTTGGCGGCCAGAACAAAATGGGAAGTTTAACGTTAGCGCATGAAATAATCTATTTTCCCGATGGCAATGGCTTCGAAATGGAAATCGGACCCTATTTTTCGTTTGCGGACGGCAAACTGGATATCTGCCCCATGTTCGGTTCCTACATGAACCTGAGCAGTGGTGAAACGGAATACCTGCTGCCGCAGCTTTATTTTTATTCGTCGATGGATAAGCTTTATTTTGAGGCCTGGAATATTTACGGGCATGGTGTATTGGCTTCCACTAAAGATTATCCCTATTTTTACGGCCGTTATTATGCGACCTACAGCCTGACAGATTGGCTGGCAATTGGTCCCCAGGTCGAATTGACCATGGACCTTTCCGATGATGCCGAAGAAAGCCTGGCTTCGCTTCAATTCGGCGGCGCCATTAGTTTCCCTACCTATGGCGAAAATAATTCGATTCTGGTATTCCTGGGGGTCGATAACAAAGCCGATAATCACATGGTCTCACGATTTACCTTTGTCCGCTATTTTTAATGCTTTTATCTTATTATTATTAAGTATCAACGGATAGTCTGCCTTTTTCCCTTTCAATTCCCTTTTGTGGGATTGAAAGGGAAATTCTTTCAGACTTAAAGCATGTATCTATTACAACCTAAAAATTGTATTTGATCTGATATTGAATCGGTAATTCATCGCACGATGACCAATCAGATTTATCTGTTCGGACACCGCATCTCCAGCCGGGGGTTTTTTCTGAATATTCTGATTCTTGAGTTTTCAAGGTTCATCATCTGTTACTTGCGATTTTAAGGTATAAGTTAATAAGGTAGCACAAATAATTAAAACTTAAAATAACCGATTGATTATAGCTTGTCTTGCAGATTGGGTTTGGGTTTCCACAAGATGGGGAAATTGTTCGGCTGGGTATGATGATTTTGCTCAGTAGGCTGGAGAGGGGTTTTGGCCTTTTGCCTGGAAATTTATTTTATCGTTGCAAAACAGGTAGGGAGAGACTATTATTTTTTAACTTTAACCAGGAGTGATTATGCGACGTTGTTTTGTATTGATGGCTTTGATTGGTTTGATCCTCGGCCTTTTTATTTATTGCGGCGCTAAGAAAACAGCCACGACATTAATACCGATGAAGGATTTTTTCCGCAATCCTGAAAAGACTTATTTTCAATTATCTCCGGATGGCGGACAAGTGGCTTTTTTACGGCCATGGGAGACTCGTTTGAATGTTTTTGTGCAATCGATTGACAGCGATAGCGCGGTGCAGGTCACAAAAGCTACTTCCCGCGATATTATTCGCTATTTTTGGGCTGGAAATCAACGGATTGCCTATTTGCAGGATCAGGGCGGCAATGAAAATTTTCATCTTTTTGTGGTTGATATTAACGGCGCTAATTATAAAGAATTAACTCCGTTTGAAAATACCCGGGTGGAAATCGTCGATGATCTCAAAGATAATGACGATGAAATGCTGATCGCTATGAATCAGCGCGACCCTCGCGTTTTCGATGTTTACCGCATCAATATCGTCACTGCTGAAATGTCCGTGATTGCTGAAAATCCGGGGAATGTAACCGAATGGGTCACCGATCATGATGGTAAATTGCGAGTTGCTGTTACTACTGATGGCGTGAATTCAAGTCTGCTTTATCGGGCAGCAGAGTCTGAACCCTTTAAAAGTGTATTGACCACTAATTTTAAAGAAACGGTGGCGCCGCTTTTTTTTACTTATGATAATCAAAATCTATATGTATCCTCGAATCTGGGACGCGATAAAGCTGCGATTATCAAGTATGATATTGCCAATGCCAAAGAATTGGAAACGATATATGAGCATCCCGAAGTGGATGTTGCCACTTTGTTGCGTTCCGATAAACGTAAAATTATCACGGGTGTAGGTTATATTACGGATAAAAGACACTATGAGTTTTTTGACGATACCCGCAAGCAGTTGCAACAGGATATTGAAGCAAAGTTACCGGGATATGAAGCCGTCGTCACCAGTATGAATCGCGAAGAAACCCGTTGTCTTGTAAGAACGTATAGTGATCGGTCCTTGGGCGCCTATTATTTTTATGATATGGAATCCAAAAATTTAAAGAAATTGACAGAAGTCAGCCCCTGGTTGGATGAATCCAAAATGGCTGAAATGAAACCGATCTCCTACCAGTCGCGGGATGGCATGACGATTCATGGGTATTTAACGTTGCCGGCAGGAATGGAAGCAAAAAGTTTACCGGTAGTGATTAATCCACACGGAGGTCCCTGGGCGCGGGATAATTGGGGATTTAACCCTGAAGTTCAGTTTTTAGCGAATCGCGGATACGCCGTATTGCAGATGAATTTCCGCGGTTCCGTCGGCTATGGGCGCGCTTTTTGGGAAGCAGGTTTTAAAAAATGGGGCAAAGAAATGCAGGATGATATTACCGATGCTGCCAATTGGTTAATCCAACAGGGAATAGCGGACTCCACTAAAATCGGTATCTACGGCGGGTCCTATGGAGGGTATGCAGTGCTGGCCGGTTTGACTTTAACGCCGGAACTTTATGCCTGTGGAATCGATTATGTGGGCGTTTCCAATATTTTCACTCTGCTTGAAACAATTCCACCCTATTGGGAACCCATGCGGCAGATGTTTTATGAAATGGTGGGCGATCCAAAAGCAGATAGCCTGTTGCTATGGGAAGTATCGCCAGTATTTCATGCTGACCGCATCCAAACTCCGCTTTTAATCGCTCAGGGCGCCAATGATCCGCGCGTGAAAAAAGCGGAATCCGAACAGATTGTAGAAGCCTTGAAAGCTCGTGGAATCGATGTACCCTATATGGTTAAGGAAAATGAAGGCCATGGATTCAGAAATGAAGAAAATCGTTTCGATTTTTATCGGGCGATGGAAGAGTTCCTGGGGAAAAACCTGGGCGGAAAGATAGAGATGGTCATTGATTCCGCTAAATAGAATATCAAAAAGGAAATAAATAACCTGAAATTTTAGACGCACAGTAATTTTATGGTAAGAACTCTGTTGAATAGATGATTATCAGAGTGGAATTCTTTAAATAACTAAGCTTGTCAGGTTTTTTGGAAAGCCCGCAACTTCAGACATTGCGGGCTTTTTTATTTGATAAATAGATTGAGTGCGGCTGATCGCCATACCCAAGTTATTGCGGCTTTTGAGCGCCTGCATTGGGCAATGCCCCGAAAAGTTCCAGGGCGTCTTTCATCGGGTATCGGTTGGCAAACATACTTACTTTAGTGGTCAATTTGCCTTGTTTGGGCAATCCCATGACTTCGCGCATCACATTTGCGGATGAGTTTGGATCAAAATCCGCAGTTTCACTATAGCGGGCGCTTAGAAAATTTTCGAAATAAAGTTTATTGACCGGTAATTTTTTGCTTATCTGATCGGTATTTCCCTTGCAGCTTGCCAATCCCAAATCAGCATTCATATCTTCAATTTTTACCCGCTCCATTTTTCCTGCCGCCGACGTCCCGGGTTCGACATACAAAAGCGGCGCTTGCTTGTTCATAAAAATAACGTTGTTATCGATTTTTACCCATTCATTCAGATTGTTCCGGGTGTGGTCGATGCCGGTGAAAATATTGCAGCCAATCAAATTATCGTGGATATCGTATGATACCATAGTCATCACCCGGATTCCATATCCCATATCGCCAAAATCTTTCAAACGGCTCCATGTAAACAGAATAGAGTTATGGGCGATCTCAACATTGCCGTCTTTTTCTATTGGCCCTCTCGGCCCCTTTTTGCCCCCAAGGCCGAATATTTCGATCGCAGCCATTTTATTGGCAATAAAAATATTGTTGATGATTCTAACGGTTCCTTTTTTAAAGCTTCCTTGAATGCCAAAATGTCCATTTAGAAACACACAATTGCGGATAATCAATTCACCTTCAATTTTGGCATTTACTTTGTTTGTAAAGCATATTAACGGTTCTTCTACGGTACTGGGACCTGTTAACGGTTTTTCTGTAGCGCTCATAATCCGTCCGCTCAATCCTTCAATCACTGATTCTTTGGGTGAATAGGCATTCTGCTCACCTCGATCGAAGATGAATCCATCGAGAATGAATACAGTTCCCACGGGGACATTCAGTATGCTGAGGAGCGGTTTGCGTCCGCTTGCGCCTGACTCGCGCGATGGAATTATTGTGGAGGCAAATTTTACGATATCACGAGTGGAAAAATCGGATGAATAACCCCCTAAAAGCTCAACGGGTAGAGGGGCTTCCATATACCCTTTATCTCGCAAACCCGTGTAATTGCCCTGGGCGACATGGATACGGTCTCCAGACTGAGCTGATTTCAACGCCGACTCGAGGTTTTTATAAGGCGCTTCTTTTGTTCCGGGATTCTGGTTGTCGCCTTTTTCTTTTGATACATACAAATCCGCCGCTTGCAGCCAAACTCCAGCCGCTAAAATACAGATGGTACAAAAAATCACATACCTGACGCTTAGTGTTCTCATACTATTCTCCTTTTTGTTTTTACACATTTGCATAATTCACAAATTTTGGTAATTTATGAAACGATTTGGAATGCCGGTCAATTTTATAATAGGGCAGATTCTTCCTAATGTCAAGGTAAAAAAAATTAAGAATTTTTTAACATCATTCCGTTTCAGCATAAAAAAAGTGAGTAGGAGTGGCATCACCGATCTCGCTACATAGTTGATTTAAATAAAAAAAAACTTGACTTAGCTATAAAATGGAATTATATTATGTTAAAAATTTAACAGGAGGAGTTTTAAATGATGCGTATTTTTGCATTTATAATTTTGGCAGTATGGTACCAGGCGCTGTGGGCTGTGCCAGCGACCGAGAAACCGGTGAGGATTACGCAGCCGGATGGAACCGGTATTGAGGTATATTTGATGGGTGATGAGTTTTGTCATTGGCATGAGACGCTGGATGGATATACGATTAAGCGGGATGAGGATGGATGGTGGAAATACGCGGAGAAAGCTTCTGATGGTTCTTTACGCGCAAGCGGTCAAAAAATGAATGATGAGCAGCAACGCTCCCCGAACGAACGCCAGCATTTGAATGATAAATCTAAACATTTGCGGCCCGGCGATGAATGGTTTGAACACTCACCGGTCATGCAAACGCGTCAAAATTTATTTAAGAGTTTGTTAAAAAAAATTGAACTGCGGGGACTGAATAAAAAAGCGGTTCCGCAGACGCAACGGGTATTGATGTTGCTCATTGAGTTTCCCGATCTGCCGGGGCGATACAGCGCGGAGAATTTTGATTCACTGATGAACCAGCCGGGATATAACGGCACGGGCAGTTTCAAGGATTATTATCAGGAAGTGTCGTATGGAGATTTGGATGTATCGGTTGATGTTCGAGGCTGGTATCGCGCGCAGAACGGGTATCGTTATTACGGCGAGAATTCTGAAGACAGCAATTTTCCCCACGCCCCCCATGCCGGTGATCTGGTCGTGGAGGCGGTGGATGCGGCTGAAGCGGCGGGTATCGATTTTTCGCAATATGATAACGATGGCGATGGGTATCTGGATGCCGTGATTGTCGTTCATTCCGGACCCGATGAGGCCGATGGCGCCGGAGATGACTATATCTGGTCCCACATGTGGGGACTGAGCACCGCAGTCGGATATACCCGCAGTTATGACGGAGTGGTGATCGATGCCTATAATATGGATCCGGAGACGAAAGTCGATTCCTCGATGATGACGATTGGCGTTTTTTGCCATGAATTTGGACATGCTTTGGGTTTGCCAGATCTGTACGACTATGGTTACGACTCCTGGGGGGTCGGCTCCTGGTGTCTCATGTCGCGCGGTAACCGACTCGGTTCGACGGATGGTGAAACTCCCTGCCACATCTCCCCGGTATTGAAATTTTTGTTGCAGTGGGGAAGCTATCATCTGGTGATGAGTGATCAAAATGGAGTGGCAATTCCGCCTTATGCTTCAGATGGCGATTATTACATTTTAGCTTCCAATGGCGATTATAGCGGGCTGCAAACTTACACCGGCGAACTTTTTATCGCGGAAAATCGCCAAAAAACCGGATTCGATAGCGGTTTGCCCGGTCATGGGCTGCTGGTGTGGCATATCGATATGGACCGCTTTGTCTATAATTTTTCACGTCCCAACGAGGATCAGAACCATAAATCGGTGGATGTGGAAGAGGCCGATGGCAAAAACGACCTTGATTTTCGTCCCGGCGGTAATCACGGCGATGGAGGCGACCCTTTCCCCGGAACCTCGCTGAATACCAAATTCGACTGGTCTTCGAATCCCAACAGCCGGTTTTATACTCAGGTTATATCCCAAATCGCTGTCTCCGGAATTACTGAACGCAATGATACGATCATTGCCAACTTATTAGTGAATGACCACTCAGCGGTTTATCCCGATCTCTCGGCGGGAAATAATTGCGCCGGATGGAGCGATGCGATACTGCTGAGTCGGGTACCCGGGGTTTTACCAATCAGTGAATCGTTTGATTCCGCCGGGACCTTTTATATCCATTCAGCAATTCAAAATACAGGCGATGATACCTTAACGATACCCGGGAATATTCCGGTCTGGCAATTATATCTCGACGATCAATTGATCAGGGATATCCGCAATTATGATTTCACTCAGGAACTGGCGGTTCAGTACCATGATAATCAACCCAGGGGCGTTTCGCAATGCTGGGACGGTGAAGCCGTCGGTGTAATTTTTGATCTTTCCATGTTCGAAAACGCAACATTAGAAAAAGTTGATTTCAACCATTTTAATGCTTACTGTCCGGGAACGAGTCTGTATAATCTACATGTTTTGGACTGGGAAAACATGCGCTGGATCGGCCATATCGATAGTTTAACCGCAGAAGAAACATCCGCTTTAGCTGTCTGGGAAACTGGAATCGAATTGGGAAGCCTGGCCGGTGCCGATCAGGTCGGAATCTTTGTTGAGCCGCTAACCCCTGACAGCTCATTTTATGATGAAGACGAAATTATTGTTTATTATCCATCAGTTTCGGTCGATCGCTCTCTGGATCAGGGAACTCGTAATTATTATTGCGCGATCAATGATCCTTTCAGTAGCTATTATTCTTATTTTGAAGGTGATCTGCTGATTAATCTTTGGATTCGGGCTGACGGTATCGATGGGCTGGCTAAAGCGCCGGTGATATCTTCATCCGCCGCGCCAAAAATCGATAAAATAGAAAAATCGATGAAACACCCTCGCCGCTCCAGGAAGATTTCGGTCAAGAACCCATTACCTCAGTATCGGTATCTCAATATCGGCGCTGCCATCGCTTTTGATTCACTATTGGCGCCAGGGGAATGCCTGGCGGATATCGATTCGACCGGCATCTATCTTGAAACCGGTAACTACCAATTGACCATGCTCATTGATCCTCATGGAAAACTGGATAGCCTGGCGTCCGGGAATAATCTCTATTCTCGCCAGATTACTGTTTCTAAACCAGTTGAGGGCGACCTTCGGCCCAGCGCTGAATGCTACTTGACTGATCCGGTGATTTTAACTGGTAATGATTCCTCATGGGTTGATATCGATAGCGTCGGGGGTTTGCCCGCCGGGGCCTATTATTATGCAACCGAAATTACGCTTGAAGGCGATGATCCTGTATTGTTTTATGACAATGAATCTATTTGGAAAGTCTATTACGACGGTTTCCCCATTCTTCGTCTGGGCTGGTGGAATTATTCCGAACCCTATAAAATACAATATCATGACAATAATCCGACCAGCGCTTTCTTCCAGAGGTGGAATGAGGGTTTCGGCACTATTTTTTCCTTGGATAATTTTGGGGAAAACGTCGAATTGCTTTCGCTGGAGTTCGCCCACTATGGATTCGGAATATTCTCCGGCCCATCTAACTTTAAAGTGCATATATTCGATGTAATCAATATGCAGCCCATCTTCTCTTCGAACACACTCCAGGCCAAAGATGCGTATTCTCAAATCGAATGGGATACAGTATCCTTCGATTCCCTTGTAGTGAACATCCCGGCTATCGGCGTTTTTATCGAGCCTCTGAGCGGTTCTATTATAGACGATGCCTATCCGGCTATCATGACGGATGCCACCCCGGTGGCTTTTCCCCAGACGCAATATGTCATCAATCTGAACAATCCATTTGAGTCTCCTCAAGATGTATATTATGAAAATCAGGAAATGGGTGACTTTATAATGAATCTGTGGATAAAAGTCAATGATGAAAAGTTTATGGCCAAACGGATACCCTGGCCGGCAAAGCCTTCGGATGCGTCGCGTATCGCTTCCGGCTTGAATAAACTGCAGTCGCGTAACCGGCGGGTTCCTTTGAGCGCGCTGCCTAAACCCCGTCTGGAAACGGTTTATTTGAACCTTCAACCCGGCGCTATTCCCAATGAAAATTATTTATCTCCTGGGTGTTTTTCCCATAATCCTCATCCCCTTGTTTTGTCGGAGGGTCAACATGTGTTGCGGATACAATGCGATCCCGACGACGTTATTGTGGAATCGGACGAAGAAAATAATGTCTATGAACGGTCCTTTACAATTCTTCCTGTTACGGTAGAAGAATTGGATCAATTAGTTCCCAGGCAAAGCTTCATGAATCAGAATTTTCCCAACCCTTTCAATCCAACGACGATGATTGAATTTGGATTGTCAACCCCCGGACATGTCCGGATCGCGCTCTATAATCTGTTAGGCGAGCAAGTCAGTATACTGTTTGAAGGTGAAAAGGCCGCCGGCAACTATAAATTGCAGATAGATGCTAGATCGCTGCCCAGCGGTGTATATTTTTACCGCATTGAATCGGTTGATTTTCAAACTTCCCGTAAATTGATGCTGATTAAATAAAATCAGTTAGTTGTCATTTTAATATAAGTCCGGTCTTGAATTTTTGGAATTAAAGGCCGGACTTTTTTTATTAAAAATGATCAAACAGGTATGGGCTGAATCGGCTTTTCGCCTCACAAATGCGGAATTACAGTAAGCCTCACAAAGCGCCCGTGTTGGCGGTTTTTATGAGATAACCCGCTTCATTGTATGCGACAAATGTGATCTTGAAACGTTCATTTTTTAGGGCTTATAATTCTTAAAGCGTAAAGATGTTGATAATTAGTTGGGCGATGAGGGACTTGAACCCCCGACATCCTGCTTGTAAGGCAGGCGCTCTAGCCAGCTGAGCTAATCGCCCGATCAATTGCTTTATTATAAAACTTTTCATCCAAAAAAGCAAGTGTTTTTTTTATCTTTGGAACTAAAATATTGGATCAGAGCCAATCAGAGGAAAATGATAGCCCCTGCTCGCCAGTTCCGTCAGCATTTCATCCAGACGGAGGTAGAATTTGTCGGGCCGGTCCGGATGCGCTCCGATATGGGTCAAAAGGATGAACCCGTTCAGACCGCAATTGCTTTGCGTTTCATAGTCGAGGATGCTTTGATAGATTTCCTCGTTGGTTCTGTATTTCGATTTCGATTTAGGGTATGTCCAGTCATGCGTGGACAGTGTCCCTGGCGAAAAATTAACCATCTGCAATCCCATGGATTTTGTCCATTGAGAGATAGTAGAGTTATACCATTCATAGGGTGGCAGGAAATAGGCAGCCTGGCTGATCTTAACGCCGAACTGTGCCATTTCCTTATAATTGGCAATCAGGTCTTCCATAAAATCGATGCGTCGAACCAGTACGGAATCACGTTTGGACCAAGGAGCGTATAGCAGGTGTTTATCGGAATGCGCGCCTAAATAGTGTCCTTCTTTTTTTATGCGCCGGATAATTTTCTGAAAATACTTATTTCGATAAAAATCACCGGTTAGAAAGAAAGCGGCTCTGATAGTATGTTTTTTAAGTGTATTTAAAATAATTTCACCGCCGTCAGCGAAATCTCCGCCCGTGAATACTAAATGGATATTTTTTAATGTTGTATCTGTCCGAATGACTGCTCCGTCTTGATAGACAAAGTTTTTCAGATTTTTGGCAGGTTGGCTGGACATAGCTGCCAGATAATAGCTCAAGCTGGCGGTACCGTCCATGGTGGGCTCATTGGTTGAATAATCGCCCCAATCGTCATGATACACGGCTAAACTGGATTGAAAGGAGGCATACGAATCTTCCTGGCCCAGTTTGACACCTTTGAGGCTGTTAAAGATTGTAGTATAAACAGGACCGTCAATCAGACCGCCATTCACTGGGTAGCCATACACATGAGTAAAAGCCGAATGGGGGTCAACGGGAGTATCGCCCCAGACGGGCAGACCAACGATCATGGAAGTTCCCCAGGGATTACAGCCAAACAACCAGTCGCGCAAAGCCGTTTCCATTTCCAAAAATTGATTGTCGCCGGTGATAGCGCGGTATAAATGGCATTGCGTGATAGCGGCTGCTGCTAGGTTGTTGGAACACCAGATAAAGGGGATTCCAAAGCGGAAGGCGTTTTTACCTTTTTGAGAAATTTTCTCCAATCCGCATTTTAAATACCCCACAAATTCCTTTTGCGACAGTTGGGCCAGTTCAGCGTGCCCTAAATTTAAAAACGGATACCATTGGTAATGTCGGGCCGTATCAGCGCCCATCCAGGGAGTAGTAGGCTCCTGGAGACCGAATTCACGGGCATCGGTCAGATAGCCGGAATCATTGGAAATCTGAAAAAGCTGGATGGCTGCCAGTTCCATATCATCGACCCAGTTATCCTCCTCGTAGAAATAGGGAGCGCGGCACGGCGCGGTTTGGCAAACGCCGGGATGGGCTTTACCATAACTATAGGCGGCAAAGGCTTTGTGACGGATTTTCGCGCAATATTCAGGATACCATGGTTGTAATAATACAGAGCCCAGAGCAAAAGCCGATGCATATTTCCCCGCAGTTGAAGCGGTACCGGTAGCGCGATTTTTATGTTGAAATACGCCTTGCGGTTGACCGGTACAAGTATAGACCGGCCGTTCCATGCCTTTTCCGTAATTGACCGAGTCCTCGGTAGGTAACCGAAACATTTGATGATCGCGATCATCGGCTATCTGATTGAACATCGTACCCGGTTCGGGATTCATTCGATCCAGCCAGTCTAATCCCCATTTGGCGCAATCCAGTATGTCGGGGATGCCGTTTTCACCCTGATTCCCATCTTTATCATAGGAGTCGCCGAATACCTCGGGAAAATGACGGTATGCAAAGAGCATTTGGTAAACGGCATTGGCGGAAGTTGTTACGTATTGTAAATAATCCGATGCATCGTGCCACCCTCCCCTGACGTCGATATGGGTGGAATCTAATGTAGGATGATAAATAATAAAGCCGTCATGTTTATGGCAGGAATCTTTTAAAAAGGGATTATACCCGCATTGTTGCTGACGCATGTAGTTTAAAATAAAATCCGCCGCGTTTTGATAGCTGCCATCGCTAATCGGAAACTGTGGAGAAACGATGCCGTCTGCTTCTATATAATAGAATCCCTGACCGTTAAACATTGAAAAATCGAGACGATATGTACAAGTAAACGGGCCATATTTACCTTCTTCTTTGCTGATTTTTCCCTGCCAGACAATTTCATCATTAAGCGCGGATTTTAGAGTGAACTTCTCCTCGCGTATTGGCGTGGAACTGCCCAGTACAGCGACTTTAATATCGGTTGGCAGGTACCCCAGTTGATTGACTCGAATGACAGGTTGCGCCATAATTAACATTGCGTTGAAAACCATTACCCAACAAATGATGAAGAGCCGCATAAACTTCCTTTCGTTAGTTTTAAATGGAAAAAAATATTGCCGTTCTTCCCGGAAACAGGAACCTCGAAGTGTATCGCTTTGTTTTGTTTTTTTTACGTTGCGGGAATGAGATGCATGGCGCCAGGAGGAAACTCCGCCTGAATTGATTTAAGGTGATGGAAATTCGCCTTTAATGATGATCTCTGATATATAGTCGATGATTTCATCGGCTTTTTCCAATTCCATGATTTTTTGTTTAAAGAGATGCGAAAACGGTTCGCCTTTAATATACCATATCCAGTGTTTTCTCATTTCAAAAATAGCGCGACGCTCATTTTTGTACTCCAATCCCAGCTTGAATTGCCGGAGAGCGACTGCTAATTTATCGGCAAGAGTCGGCAAAGGCGCATTCGGATCTTTGATTCGGCTAAAAATGAACGGATTGCCCATACTTCCCCTGCCAATCATGATTCCCGCGCATCCGTTTTCGAGGAGGCGTTGGCGCGCTTCATCCGGTTCGCTGATATCGCCATTTCCAACGATGGGCACACTACTGCCGGAAACCGCTTCTCTGATAGCATTCCAGTCGGCTTTACCGCTGAACATTTGATTGCGGTAGCGGCCATGAATCGTAAGAAATGCCAGTTCCAGATCATTGGCCATAGCGACCAGTTCTCTCAATACAAAGTGGGAAGAATCGATTCCCAGACGAACTTTGAGCGAAATCGGGTGGCGGGATTGGTTTCGTATTTCGGTCATAATTTGTTTCAATAATGGTAAATTACCCAATAAAGCCGAGCCTGATCCGCCATTAAAGACTTTTCTGACGGGACAACCTGCATTGAAATCGAGAACACAACATGGAATATCGTTTAAAAGTGTTACGGCTTGTCCGATAATCTTCGGTTTATGACCAAAAATTTGAATGGAAAAGGTTTTTTCCCGGGGAAACCGAAACAAAAACTGCGAAGTTTTAGAATAGTTATAAACCAGTCCGTCCGCGCTCACCATTTCGGAGAACGTCAAATCCGCGCCGAATTCCGCGCATATCAGACGAAAAGGCGCATCCGTGATTCCTGCCAACGGCGCCAGTAAATATTTATAGGGCAGAGGGGATGATACCAGCATCATTTAGTTCCGCCAACAATGCTTCCTGTTTACAAACCATGATTTCCCGCTGAGAGTCGTCCATATCGTTGTACCCGGTTAAATGGAGAATCCCGTGGATAATTAAACGGGCTAATTCCCGTGGAGGTGTTTCTCCATATTCTTCTGCCTGACGAATGGCTTGATCCAGATCGATATAGATTTCTCCTAAAAAGAGGGGGTCGTCGGTGAAATTGGGAAAGGAGATGACATCGGTCACGTAATCATGTTCCAGGTATTCGCGATTGAGCGAAAGTATCGTCTCGTCATCACAAATAATGGTATTGAGAGCTACGTTGGGGTGATTGGTTTTATTTAAAACGGTTTGGACCAGTTTACCCCAGATTGTTGGTTTCAGTTTGTGGTTTTGATTCTGCTGATGGATCTTTGATTTCATTATTAATACTCGTTGCCGGACTATCGGGATAGTCGATTCGGGTGTGAAATTTCCCGATCAGACTTCTCAGGAATGATTCTCCGATAGCGGTCAGGTCTTTAAGGGTTAACTTGCATTTATCCAGTTCGTTATTGAGAAATTTATCCTTGATCATGCCATCGATCAGGGTACGCAACCGGGTGACGTTGGGATTTTTTAGTGTCCGGGACGCCGCTTCAATGGAGTCGGCTAGCATTACGATGGCGGCTTCCTTAGAGCGGGGTTTAGGTCCGGGATAGCGATAGGAATTGATGTCGGGAGGGTTTCCGTTGTCATCGTTAAGCTCCTGGGCTTTTTTATAAAAAAAATGCATCAAGGTTGTTCCATGGTGTTCTGCAATGATTTCCTGGATTTCCAAGGGTAATTTATTTTTTTTGGCCAGTTCCAATCCTTCTTTGACATGGTTATTGAGGATACGGGCGCTGAGCTGGGGAGTCAATTTATCGTGTTTGTTCTCACCGCTTTGATTTTCGATGAAATATTCCGCTTTATTGATTTTGCCGATATCATGGAAGTAGGCGCCCACCTGGGCTTTTAAGGGATTGGCGCCGATCGCATGCGCGGCGGTTTCAGCCAACATTCCCACAAACAAGCTGTGATTGTAAGTGCCTGGTGATTCCAATGCCATTGTTTTTAAAAGAGGATGATTAAGGTCCGATAATTCCATGAGAGTAATATCCGTTGTTATTGAAAATAGACTTTCGAGTACCGGCAACATGCCAATCGCGAACATCGGGGAAATAAGTCCGTTTATGGCGCCATAAATCAGGTTATGCCAAAGCGGCTGTTCGTTAATCGTTGAATTCAGATAAATAAGCAATACACAAAAGATGTATCCTAAAGGAACCAACCACATGGATTTATAAAAATCACGGCGATTACGCACCTTGCCAACACTGTAATTGGCGATGACCGAAGTGATTACTACGGTATAAAATGTATTGAAATTGAGGTTGTTGAACAGACCAGCCATCATCGCAAGATATAATGCGCTGATGAGGCCGATCTCCTTATCGGTAAGAATACAAATTAAAATAATAAACGTCGAATACGGTACTAATAAAATCAAAAAAGGGAGTCCGCTATAAATCAGAGAGGTTAATAGGATCGGGATTAAGGTTAATAATAATAACAAGAGTAAATGTTTATTTGAATAGTAACGGGAGCGGTCGATCTGGAAGAGAATAACCATAAAAAGGATTACCAGGGATAGTATAAAAATAAATTGGGCAACTTGCGGAGAAAATGAATCCGGCAGCAGATAGGTTGATAGTTGGTAGCGGTTTCGGGTTTGTTGCAGTGAGATGAGTTTTTGATAAATCTCGGGAGTGATCCGTTCATGTTTACCAATTATTTTTTCGCCATTTTTAACAAATCCCTGGGATACGGCAATTGAGTTTCTGGCCTGTTCTTTCAGCAGATGAGTCATGTTGCTGTTATAAACAATATTCGGTTCGAAGATATAAATAGTCAGTCGGTAAATCAAATCCTGACGCAATCGATTATTTTCAATGAACCAGCTTGTGGATTCCTGAATTTTCCTCACAATCAGGCGTTCTTCGGAGAGTGAATCGATCATGATTGTTTTCAGGCTCGAATCCTCCAGGAGGATTGATATTTTTGATTGAGGCGATATTCGACGGATTTCATTGATGTCACGGCATACAAGGCCGGAAAAATAGTGAGTGAATATCGTATTGAACGTACTACGCAGTTGATGAGTAATGGCGGGTTGAAGCAAGGTTCTAAAGAGCGCTGAATCCGGTTCCAGATTCAGTGATCGGAATGTTGAATCGGGTTGGGTTTCCAGGTCCAGAAATAGAGTTTGTATGCGGGCCGGCAGGTTTTCGCTGATGGAGCGAAAATAGGTAAATACGCGCAATGTCCTTTCTGCCGCTTCATTTTTTTCTTTTTCCAATTGCTGGGGTGTTTTTAGAATCGTGCAATCAATGTCGGGCATTATGACGGTTTGGGCAATATCATCAATGCGGTATTCGGAAAACTTGGAAATATCTTCATGGGGGGCAAAGAGTACGATAAGTAAGAAATAACCGGCCAACATTCCGTAGCGGAAAATATTTTTTTTATTTACTATGATCAATGATGAGATAAACGGCCTGTCCGTTAACCATTTAATCATATTCAGGTAATTTCTGGATTTTTTATGCCTGGGAATTTTCATAGACCTCGTAAGCTTTAATGATTTTTTTTATCAATCGATGCCGGACAACATCATATTCATTGAGGGTAATAAAGGCAATGCCGGGGATGTTTTTTAAAATTTGGCGCACCGATAATAAGCCAGAATCATATTTGTCGGCAATATCGATTTGAGTAATATCACCAGTGATTACGGCTTTAGAATTGTAGCCCAGCCGGGTCAGGAACATTTTCATCTGGGCGTTAGAAGTGTTTTGGGCCTCGTCGAGGATAATGAAGGCATTGTTAAGAGTGCGGCCGCGCATGTAAGCCAGGGGGACGATTTCAATAATATCGGTTTCCAAAAATTTACGCACTTTATCAAACGGGATCATGTCATAAAGAGCATCATAGAGCGGACGCAAATAGGGATCGACTTTATCTTTCAGGTCACCTGGCAAAAACCCCAGGCTTTCACCGGCTTCGACCGCCGGCCGGGTCAGTATGATTCGTTCCACCCGTTTTTTTGTAAATAAGGCCACAGCCATGGCTACGGCCAGATAGGTCTTACCTGTGCCGGCGGGGCCTATGCTGAATACAACGTCATGGTTGATCATGGACTCTATATATTTGCCTTGACCCTCGGTCTTGGGTTTGATCCGGGCTCTATGCGCTTCCAGAGTTAATTGCTCGGAAAACAAGTGTTTAAGCTCAATTTTTTCTTCATTCTCGGCTCGATCTATAGCGTAATATACTTCACTTTTTCCGATAGTTTGTTTGTTTTCGATATAGAGCATCAATAATTCAAACACTCGTAGTATTTTCTTGACTTCTTCTTCCGGGCCTGTGATGATTAACTGGCTATCCCTGTAAACAATGCTGCTGTAAAATTCCTGTTCAATAATCCGTAAATGGCAGTCATTATTGCCCAACAGAAACAACGGATCAATCCGGGATATGTCGATTTGTTCAGTCCAGTTCTTTTCGATGATGTCCTCGCTTGATAGTAAAAAAAAGGCTCTTGACGGGAGTCAAGAGCCTGTGTTCAAATAGTCAGATTAACGGGGAATGTTAAAAACTTGTCCGGGATAGATCATGTTTTTATCTTTAATCTTGTCTTTATTGGCTTCATAGATTTTGGTCCATTGGCGCCAGTCGCCATAAACTTCCCAATAACCGGCGATTCTGCTTAGCCAATCGCCGCGCATCACCTGGTAGTTATCGAGTTTTTCCAGGGGGATGGTAAATACCTGGTTAGGATAGATAAGATTGGGGTCCCTGATTTTGTCGCGGTTAGCGCGATAAATGATGGGCCAACGCAAGGGATTGCCAAAATACTGGGAATAACCGGCGATTTTCCAAAGGCATTCGCCGCGGACAACTGTATGCTCAGCCGATTTGGGTTTGCTTTGAAGTTTGGCTAATTTGGCTTGCAATACAGCGACTTCTTCCTGGCATTTTCTTAAAGCTTCTTTTAACGGCGCCAGTTTGGCTTTTAATTGTTCTATATCTTTTTCCAGTACAGCGATTTGCGATAACGCATCTTTTTCCCGCTGCTGGTATTGTTGCAATTGATGCAACCATTCTTCATACGTCATTTTTTCCTGGGCCTGAACTGTATTAAAAAGTCCGAAACACATGATAACCAGGAGAATCAATACTAATTTTTTCATGGAACAACTCCTTTCGCCTGTGTTATTTCTTGCCTTTTTCCAAAGCGTCGATTTGATCCTGCAGATTAACCTTTTGTTGTTCACAGTTTTTGATCGCTTCTTCGGTCGTTGTGATCTCATTTTCCAGTCGCAATTTTTCAGATTTCAGGCTGGCAAGTTTTGCTTCCGCTGCTTCCGCCGCTTTTTTGGCTTCCTGGAGCTGTTTCATTTCTTCTGCCGATGGACGTTTTGTGCAGCCATTCATCGCCGGTAAAACGACCAGGACGAATCCGAGTAGTCCGAGATTGATCCATTGACGAATTTTTTTTCTCATCTGGAGACCTCCTTTGGTTCTTTCAGTTGAAGGGTTCAAAAAAAAATATAATCAAAAAGAAAAGCATTGTCAAGTTTTTTTTTTGCTTTTATTGATTGATATTTGAATTAGTGTTATTTTTTGCGATGGCGAAAAAAACTGCATCGATCAGCGCCTGAAATCCGTTTTTATTCAAGGCGGAAATGTAAAAAACGCCATCCTTCTCCATGCCGGGCTGTATACTGCACCGATCGATTTTGTTATTAAGGGTCCAGATCGGTTTATCCTGCAATCCGATCTCTTTAAGCGTTTCCAATACAATCTGTTCCTGGGTCGTTTGTTCCGGATGGGAATAATCAACGACGTGCCAAATGAGGTCAGCGTAGTGGGCTTCTATTAACGCGCTTTTAAAAGAAGCGATCAGGTGATGGGGCAAACGGCGGATAAATCCGATGGTATCAGTAATTAATACGGGGATGTTTCCGGGTAGTATCCAGCGGCGGGTGCGTGGATCGAGAGTTGCGAATAATTTATCATCCGCGTAGGTCTTGCTGCCGGTTAGTGTGTTCAATAATGTACTTTTACCGGCATTGGTATAACCAACCAAGGCGATGCGAAACGAATTGCGGCGTCGATTCTGCTGAGTTTCCCGTGATTGCTCGACTTTTTTCAGAAGTGACCGAATGTGAGCAATCTCTTGTTTGACCAGCCGACGGTCTTTCTCTAACTGCGTTTCGCCGACCCCGCGCCGAATACCGATTCCTCCGTACTGCCTGTCCAGATGGGTCCATTGGCCGGTGAGTCGCGGGAGTAAATACTGGAGTCTCGCCATTTCTATTTGAAGTTCAGCTTCCCGGGTCCCCGCGTGTTGCTGAAAAATTTCCAGAATCAGATCGGTGCGGTCAATTACTGTACACTCCCAGTTTTTTTCCAAATTGCGGATTTGGGCGGGACTCATTTTGTGATCAACGATCACAATGTTGGCTTGATATTTCTTGACCAGATCGTCGATTTGCCGGACCTGTCCCTCACCGAAAAGCGTGGCGTGATTGAATGATTCAAGAGTCTTGACAAACGCTTCACTGACAATTAATCGGCTGGTTCGGGCCAGTAAAACCATCTCTTCCAGCGCGGCTTCGGCCTCTCTGATGTTCCCATCTCGATTCCGGTTATAAATTCCTACAATAATTGCGGTTTTTTGTTTTATCAAAATTGGTTAGTCCAAATAAGGTTTGATAATTTGCTCAAAACTGGATTTTTCATGAAACCCGACCATGGTTTCAATAATTTTAAAGCTTTTAGAATCGACGATGAGCGTAGTTGGAATACTTTGGACATTACTGAAATACTTATTGAAATTATCGCCGTTTCCTGGCAGATAAACCGGGTAGTTGATGCCATATTTATTGATAAATGATTGCACGGCAGGCGTTCCCTCCTGTCCTAAAGCCAATCCGATTATAAGCAACCCTTTGCTTTCATAAGCTTTATTGAGTTCAATGAAGCCGGGAATTTCTTTACGACATGGAGGGCACCAGGTATCCCAGATATCGAGCAAAATGATTTTTGCATTTTTATGGTTTTCTATTCGATCAACTGTGCCGTCGAGATTTTTTAGCAGTAATCCTTCTAAACTACTAACTTCAGTATTTGCTACTGGTTCTTTTTGTTGGGCTTTTTCATCAGCCTCGGTCGTTTTCTCTTCCTGGCCGGTTGCCATTTCTTCCCTGTCCGAGGATTCGGTTACGGAGAGAGTATCCACGTTATCGGTTTGGGTTTGCGCAGTGGGTTGGGTCTCTTGAGGAACGGGTGAAGGCGAATCTTTTTTACATGTGGCAAAAAAGAGAGTTAGGATTGCTATGATAAGTGAAAGACGCATATATTCTCCTATTAGTTAAAGAGGTGATATGTAGGTTTTATTCCCTACTGGGATAACCCATTGGGCTAATATCACGTGGATTAAGGGCAGCAAAGTGCCTGAACGCAGCAAGCGCTGTTCCGGCAGCAAACCGATTTTGAGCGATCTTCATAATTAGGCCAAGCCGCGCAACGTGAAAATGCCGACTTTATGAACAGACTCTAATTAGAAAGGCAGATCGTCCACTTCATCCTGAACCATCGGTGAATCGGGAAAATCAGTTATCGAGCTGGGTGTCGAGGGGCTGTGGTTTTCTTCTGGAATGGGCGGAACTTCAACGGTACGATCCGCTTTGGGTCCGATGAGTTGGATTTGATCAGCCACTACTTCGGTAAAATATTGCTTTTCACCGGGATGTTTCGTACTATCAACTGTGCGGGTTTGCAATTTGCCCTCAATATAGGCTAATGTCCCTTTACGCATATAATTTCCTGCGAATTCGGCCAGTTTGCGCCAGGCAATGATTCGATGCCAGTCAGTACGTTCAGCCATTTGTCCGTTTTGATCGCGCCATACTTCATTGGTTGCTAAATTAAAGGAAGCTACCGGGACTTGGGTCTGGGTATAGCGCAATTCCGCATCATTCCCCAGGCGACCGATTAAAATGACTTTGTTGATTGTTCCTCGTCCGGCCATTTAAACTCCTTTGTTTAAAGTGATGGGTAATTTTATTTAAATTAAAAAAAAAAAAAAAAATGTCAAGTAAAAAAAAATAGAACATTTTTTAAAAAAAATATTTAAAATACGATCGGTTAATGGCGTTCTAATTTAGAATCATTTAGATAAGTTTCAGGAGTTTTCCAATTTTATTAAAAGCGCGCAAGCACTGATCCAAATGATCCTGGGTGTGGGCGGCTGAGAGTTGGAGTCGGATGCGCGCCATTCCTTTCGGGACGACAGGGTAGCTGAAACCGATGACATAGATACCCTCATCGAGAAGCCGATTAGCCATCTCGGAAGCCAACCGGGCATCACCGATCATGACGGGTATGATGGGGTGGACTCCTTCGCGAATGGTAAACCCAAGTTTTTTGATCTCCTGGCGGAAGTAGCGAGTGTTTTCCTGGAGTATTTGAATCAGGGAGGAGGAACTATCAAGGAGTTCAAGTACTTTTAGACTTGCGCCAATAACTGCGGGGGCGACGGTATTGGAGAAAAGGTAGGGGCGCGATCGTTGGCGCAGGTATTCCACAATTTCTCCGCGGGCGGCGGTAAATCCACCGGACGCTCCTCCCAACGCCTTTCCCAGGGTGGATGTAATGATATCGACTCGTCCCATTACATTGCAATATTCCTGAGTGCCCCGGCCTGTAGCTCCTACGAATCCGGTAGCATGAGAATCATCCACCATAACTAATGCATCGTATTGATCTGCCAAATCACAAATCTTATCCAATCGGGCAATATAGCCGTCCATACTGAATACTCCGTCCGTGGCGATCACTTTGAAACGAATATGGCTATCGTTAAGCGATTTGAGTTGGTCTTCCAAATCCTGCATATCATTGTTTTTATAACGTTTCCGCTGGGCTTTAGAGAGACGAATGCCATCAATAATAGAAGCGTGATTGAGTTCATCCGAAATAATAACATCATCTTCTTTAAAAAGTGTTTCAAACAGCCCGCCATTAGCGTCGAAACAGGAGCTGTAAAGGATCGCATCATCCATTTTAAGAAACTGGGCAATTTTTTGTTCCAGTTTTTTATGGATATCCTGGGTGCCGCAAATAAACCGCACAGAAGAAAGCCCAAATCCATAATCAGCCATTGTGGTAGTAGCGGCTTCGATCAGTTCGCGATTATTGGCCAGCCCCAGATAATTGTTGGCGCAAAAGTTCAAAACCTCTCCCTTTTTTGTGCGTATCGACGGCGCTTGCTCCGTTAAAAGGATTCGTTCTTCTTTATAGAGCCCTTCCTGTTGGATGGCAGTCAATTCATTGAGTAAAAACTGTTTTATGCTTCCATACATAGTCGGACTCCTTAGTTGATTTTGAGGATAATTTTGGGATTACTGTCAATAGCCTTCTGGAAGGTGTCTTGACTAAAATTGTTAAAATCGTAAATCGTTTTGCCTTCCTGGAGGATAATATTCCATATACGGTCAGCTATGCGTGAGTTTTTTTCTAACAGGGCTTTAGTATAGTACCATGTCTCCCAGATACGACGTCCGATAACACTGTGAAGGGATATCCCATCGACGATCAGACGGTCGAAATTTTCGATGATGGCGTTGCCTGAACGCAGGCCGAACAAAATGATGTCTCCTCCCCGGCGAGTGGAGAAAATAGCGTTGTTGATCGAAACATTCAGTCCGGTCATTTCGATTGCCACATCGACCCCGACCCCGTTGGTGGCTTTACGCACTGCCTCGGTCAGCGATATGCTATGATGGTAGCTCTCGTTTTCAGAGGGTGGGGGAGCGATTACCAGATCGGCTCCCAGCGCCCGGGCCATTTCCTGATGTTGCGGATTTGGTTCGATCCCGATGATCTCAATTGCTCCCAATTCTCGCGCAACCATGATGGCAAAAAGACCGATTGTACCGCAACCAAAAATAGCGACCCGTTTCCCTCTTAAGTTGACTTTTGTGCACGCATGGACCGCATTGCCAAAAGGTTCCTGGATGGAAGCGACTTCCGGACGAATTCTTTCCAGATTCGTTGGCCATAAGACCCGCGCAGGAAGCTTGATATATTCGGCAAAACATCCGTCATAGGATATGCCGATGATATAGTTTTTTTCACAGACATGGTTATCACCGATCCGGCATTGGTAACAGGTTCCGCAGATAATATGGCTTTCTGTGGAAACAATATCGCCGGGATGCAAGCCTAATTCGCGCTGAGCTTGCGATCCAATCTCAACGATTTCGCCTAAAAGTTCATGACCGATAATACGGGAAGTTTTACCTTCTTGTTCCAGACTGTCTGAAATCATCTCTCGAAAGGATTTACGATACCAGATTCCCCGATCGGAACCGCAAACCCCAGCATAATTGACCCGAATAATCGCGCTTTCAATATCCTCCAGACGTTCTTGAGGATTGAGCGTGGGTTTTTGCACTTCTTGCATATCAAAGCCAATACTTTTTTCCCAGGGCATTCTTATTGTATCATAGACCAGGGCACGCATCGTTTCGCCTGCCATACGCATTCTCCTTTGAAAAAATTAATTCTAATTACGTGGTTTCTTCCGTGAGTCTTGCGGAGGATTTGTCCTCACTCTAATTTAATAGAAAAGAAAAAATATTTTTCTGGTTTGTCAAGTCTCTTAAAAAAATATTTATGTTTTTTTATAAAATACTTAAAAAAATGTTGACTTCATGGAAAAAAATGATTATTTATCTAAAAATTGCGAGGAAGACGAATGAACCATATTTTATTAGTGGATGATGATACTAACAATGTTGAGATACTGAAAGAGATTCTGGAAGCTCAGGATTTGAATATTTCAACTGCATATTGGGGCTTAGCCGGCATTGATCTGGCGATTAAAGAGGTACCGGATGTAATTTTGTTGGACGTCATGATGCCTGATTTAAGCGGCATAGACGTATGCAAGGAAATCCGAAAAATCTCTAAGTTGAGTGATACGGCTATTATTATGATGACGGGAATGGGAAGCCGTAATATTAAGTTACAAGCGTTGGAATCCGGAGCGAATGAATTTCTAAATAAACCATTAGATCCCATTGAATTATCGACACGTATCAAAAATCAACTTCGAATAAAAAATGCCAAGGAAAAGGTTAAACATGCCTTAAGAGAGCTGAATAAAATCAATGAATATTCGGAAAGCATATTGGAAAATTTACGGCTTTCCCTCTTCGATTTTCCGGAAACCATCGATTTTATGATCCAACAAGTGGTTCATAGCTATAGCCAGCCAGAGGAAGTACCTGAAACAATCATTTTTGGAAGTCGAACCGCCACGGATCAGTATCAATTATATACCTTCCGTTTAGAGGGATATCAGATCATTCAACGGGAAACCGGTATTTTTGATTATATTATTAAGGAACCACTGAATCTGGTGGGTGATTTTGCCTATTTAAATTTTGAGCATCATGAAAACGCGCGATTGAACCTGGAGTTGTTTCATCCTCGAATTTTGGAATGGAGCGGAGATGTCCGCAATGGGCTGATATATTGGCGGAGCGATGCTTTTTTTATCAATTTCAATTTTAATAAATTTAGTTCTTCCACTATGTTGGAGCCGGTAATCCGTGGATTTGTGCTGCATTTGAACTATTATCTCACGCTTTTCAAACAGGTTCGTAAGATTCAGGAATTTTTTTATTATTCAATTGGGGCTTTGGCCCGAGCCGCGGAGGTCAATGATGAGGATACGGGAAAACATATCAACCGAGTGAATGAATATGCTTATATTATTGCGCGTGAATTGAATCTGGATAATGAATTTTGTAATAAAATCCGAATTATGGCGCAGTTGCATGATGTGGGAAAAATCCATATCCATCCGGATATCTTAAAAAAGACCAGCAAACTGACGACAGAAGAATGGGAAATTATTAAAACCCATACGAATCACGGCGCAAAAATTATTGGTTCATACGATGAATTTGAAATGGCGCGCCGTGTTGCGCTGGAACATCATGAGAATTATGATGGTTCCGGATATCCCCAGGGTCTGCATAGTTATGAAATTTCTTTGGCGGCCCGGATTGTTAAAATTAGCGATGTCTATGATGCGTTGCGCAATAAAAGGACATACAAACCCCATTTTTCCCATGAAAAAACGATTGATATCATTCTTAAAGGCGATGAACGCGTAATGCCATCTCATTTCGACCCTAAAATCCTCAGTTGTTTTGCCGATATCCATTTAAAATTTGATGAGCTGTATCGCCACTTGAGCGATGATTAATATTCAATTCCCTCTAAATTTATATTTTTTCACTTGCTTTTTCATAAAAATTAAACTATTTTTACTCTCTGTTTTATTTTTTGCGATTAATTTAGATTTGTTGTCCGGATTGATTGAATTTGAAGATAAAGGATGTAAAACAGAAAATGATTGTTATTACCGCAAAGATGTTAAAACTATTCCTGCTGGGTTTTGTTATTTTTTCCCTGAGCGTGATTGTTCTCTATTCTTCAGCTCCCATGCGGGGCATTAGCAGGATAAGTTTGGAACAGATTCCGGGAATGGAAGAAAAATTTATTCGTTTGCTCGAAACCCGGTCCGATTCGAATAAATTTGATTTAAAGCACTATTATATTCGGCAACCCATTCAGAACGAGTTGGAAGTTTCCTGCCTGCATACGGAGATTAAATGTGAGCGCGCTGAACCATACTCGTTTGCCGGCGATATTCTGGAATGGGCCGAATCCATGCATCTGACTATTCATCGTTCAGTTGAAGAAAATCAATCAATTTTTATTGATTTAGGATTACCGGAACAGGTTTTTCTCAAAGTCATCATAAACTGGTAGCAAAGGAGGCTCTCGAATGACGAAAAGTTTTTATGTAAAACTAAGTATTTCTCTGTTGATTCTACTACTCAGTCTGTACTTTCTATATCCCACTGGTCGCTTGTCGATGCTGGATGAGGAGGGTAAGAAAGCGCTTTCCATGCAGGAACTGGAGAATCTTGAAAACCGTTCCATCAATTTGGGATTGGATTTGCGGGGTGGAATGTATTTGGTGTTGGAAGTAGATATGGACAAAGTAAAGGAAGAAGATCGCACGGATGCCCTGGACCGGGCGTTGGAAGTGATTCGGAATCGTGTGGATCAGTTCGGCGTTGCTGAACCGGTCATTCAAAAACAAGGTGAAAAGCGTATTGTTGTTCAATTGCCGGGATTGCAGGATCCTCAGAGAGCTAAGAATCTGATTGGACAAACCGCGCTATTAGAATTCAAGATAGTACGGGAAGGTGAGGACGCGCGCAGCATCCTGGCTACCATCGATCAAATTGCCGCTAAAGGGGATTTGCTGCAAAAATACAATATTACCAGTGTTGAACCGAAATCCGATTCAGTGCCAAAGCAATCTGAAGGTTCAATTTTGGATCAGCTTACTGCATCCTCTGATAGTAGTCAGGCGGATTCGGCCTCAACAGACACAACAGCCGCCGCTACCGAGAACGCTGATCTGTTGCCTAATCAAACTGGCGCGCAACCCTTGATGTCTCGTATCATCATCCGCCCCAGTGAAAAATTCACTAATTTTTTTGTTTTAGATGTGGAATATTCAATCGTCGATTCGCTTCTGAAAACCCCGGAAGCCCAGGCGGTGATCCCGGAAGACGCCTCGATTGTGTGGGCCAATGAGAAAATTCCCATGGGTGACGGTAAAATTTACCGGCAGCTTTTTGTAATTTTCAAAAAAGCGGAAATGACCGGCGCAGCTGTAAAAGATGCGCGGGCTACTATTGGACAGGGATACGATCCTTCTACAGCGAATCGTCCTATTGTCAATTTTGAAGTGAAGGGCGAAGCCGTTGATTTGTTTTCACAGATCACGGGCGCGAATCTGAACAAGCGCCTGGCGATCGTGCTCGATAATCGGGTCGTTAGCGCTCCTGAACTGATTGTTCGTATTCGCGACGGCCGTTCGATTATTACCGGCAGTCAATCCATGGATGAAGCCAAGGACCTCTCGATTGTACTTCGCAGTGGCGCTCTGCCTGCTCCCGTTAATGTCATTGAAGAACGGACAGTCGGACCGACCCTGGGCAGTGATTCAATACAGGCCGGTAAATTCGCCGCTATTATTGGGTTAATCCTGGTCGCTTTTTTTATGATGATCTATTATAAATTAAGCGGAGGTATTTCAGTTGTCGCTCTGGTGCTGAATATGATTTTTATTATGGCCGCCATGGCTTATTTGCATGCCACACTGACATTGCCCGGTATTGCCGGTCTTGTCTTAACCATTGGTATGTCCGTAGATGCCAATGTGCTGATTTTTGAAAGAATTCGTGAGGAGATGCTGGCGGGCAAAACCAGCATTGTCTCCGTTGAAAATGGTTTTGGCAAGGCTTTTTGGACTATCTTTGATGCCAATATTACTACACTGATCACCGCGCTGGTTCTCTATGTTTACGGTACCGGCCCTATCCGCGGATTTGCGGTTACTTTATCGCTGGGTATTCTTTCTTCTCTCTTTACCGCTTTAGTGGTCAGCCGTATTCTGTTCGATTATCTGGTTTATAAAGTACGTATCAAATCGCTGAGTATTTAACATAGAAGGAGGCAGAAAGATGCAGTTCCATTTATTCCGCGACGCCAATTATGAAATTATTGGATATAGAAAATTTGCCGCATTTTTTTCAATTGCCTTGATTTTGATCGGTATTGTTGCCTTGATCATCAATGGCGGTTTTAAAATGTCGATCGATTTCGCCGGCGGTACGATTGTTCAAGTCAAATTTCAAAACCCGGTTGAAATTGCTGAATTGCGGAAGGAAATTGATAAGATGAACCTATCGTCACTTGAAATATCTCGTTTTGGCGCTAAGGACGAAGTTCTTATCCGATTTTCAGTCCTTGAGGATAAAGAATCGATTTCAGCCGAAAAAATGTTTGAGGATTTTTTCGCCAAACAATACACTCAAAATCCGGCAGAAATTCGCCGTATTGAACATGTCGGCCCCAAAATCGGACGTGAATTGACGATTCAGGCATTCTGGGCGATTATTTTTTCATTAGTCGGTATCTTGATTTATGTAACTCTGCGGTTTCAATTTAAATTCGCCGTGGCCGCAGTGGTCGCCCTTTTTCACGATGTGTTTTGTACGCTGGCCTTTTTCGCTATTTTGAATAAAGAGGTTTCTTTGCCATTTATTGCCGCTTTATTGACGATTGTGGGCTACTCCATCAATGATACCATCGTGATTTTTGACCGTATCCGGGAAAATTTACGATCCATCCGCAAGCAAAAGCTGGATCGGATTGTAAATAATAGCATCAACCAAACATTGAGCCGCACAATTATTACCTCGGGTACAACAATGTTGGCAATCCTGGCGCTGGTGGTATATGGCAGTGAAGTGACCTTCGATTTTTCACTGGCTCTTTTCTTCGGTATCGTGATTGGTACCTATTCCTCGATCTATGTCGCTAGTCCAGTTGTTGTAGCCTGGCAAACCTATACTGAGTCTCAACAAAAAAACAAAACAATTACCAAACGCTGAGTTTAATATGATTCAAAGCCTCAATTCCATTATGGGTTGAGGCTTTTTTTTTAGGTGATTTGTTGGAGAAAGCCAAAAAAAAGTGCAGGATGTGGAATAAAATTTTTTATTGCAGGATTCCCGATTGGGCGCCCATGATGATTATTTTAATTGGAGTTTTTAAGGGCGCGACTTGACGGCATGGAGCTGATCATGGTTACCAGTACTGGATTTATAGTTAAGGACTAAACTTAGATGGGGAAGCTATAGTAAGGAATTTGCGAAAGAGGGGACTCGAACCCCTATGGGATAGCCCACTGGATCCTAAGTCCAGCGCGTCTGCCAGTTTCGCCACTTTCGCCGATACGACCAATATAGTTTTTCTCTATGGAAAAGTCAAGAGGAATTTAGGTTTATCAGCGGTTTTGATTGGATGAACTGTTTTTTTATGATCGGTAAGTGAATAGAAACGTTAAAACAACTACCTGGTTTTCCCCGCGATGTCATTCACTTCTGAACTTAATACCATAAGGAGCGCTATTATGAGAACCCTTGCGATTCTGATGATGATGTTTAATATTTTTTTTGCAATGGACGACCCTCAGTTTGGGGAGATTGGGGATTTCCCCCTGGTGAATGGTGATACGATTAAAGAGTGCCGCCTGGAATACAGGACGTTCGGTAAACTGAATATAGATAAAAGCAATGCGGTAATCTATCCTTCATGGTTTGGAGGAATAACCGCGCACATGGTGGGATTGGTCGGACCGGGTAAGCTGATCGACAGTACGGATTTCTATGTTATTCTGGTTGGAGCTTTGGGAAATGGTATTTCCAGCTCGCCATCGAACAGCCGCCTGCAAGGCGATGCTTCTTTCCCTGCTTTTACAATTAGAGATATGGTGGAAGCTGAATACTTACTTTTGAATAATGTGTTGGGAATTAACCATTTGTATGGAATTATCGGTGGCTCAATGGGAAGTATGCAGGTTTTTGAATGGATAGTGGCGTATCCGGAATTTTGTTCCCGGGCGATTGCCTATGTTTGCACTCCCCAGTTGAGCTCCTACGATAAATTGTTATTCCAGACACAAGTTGATATCATTGAAAAAGGATGGAAATGCGGTTGGAGCGAACGGGAAATTTTGCGTTTGTCGCGCCAGGTGCAGAATTTGAATTCAACTACGCCCGCGCACCGGGTTAAAAGCACTGCCAGCCGTGATTTCGAGGCTTTTTATGAAGGGTTGAACACCGAGCCCAATGGGATATTTACGACCTATAACCATCGCGCGCAATGCCGGGCGATGCTGGCGCACGATATCAGCCGGACATTTTCCGGTTCCTGGGAGAAAACAGCATCTCAGATTCAGACCCCGCTTTTGATCATTATTAATCGTCAGGACCATTCGATCAATCCCGAAGCTGCGCTTCAGTTCGCTCCATTGGTCAAAGCGCGACTGCTTGTTTTAGATAATGAATATGGTCATTTGGGTATCACACCTGAATTGGAAAAAGTGAGCGCTGAGATCAGTGATTTTCTGAAATAATTCCAATTTACTAGGGATGAAGCGGTTTGCCTGCCTTTGTTGAAGGCAATTGAATGCCAGCTTTTATTTCATTCTGTTCCGGAATTTGCGTAATGCCGGTTTGATCATAGCTCCTGGAAAATTTAAAATAGTTTAAGAAAACCCTTGACATTTAAGAAAAAATTTATATATTAGATCGGTACGTAATTAATATTTCGTTATTAACCGATTAAAACCGGAGGCTAGTTGTGGCCCATCATAAATCAGCGAAAAAGCGGATTAAAACCAGTCAGATTGCCAAGTTTCGCAATCATGTCGTAAAAAAGAGTATTCGTACTGTAACAAAAAAATTACATGCGATTAAGGATATCCAGGAAGCCGGCAAAATTGCCGATAAACTTTTTTCCATGTTGGATCGCGCCGAAAAGAAAAATGTGATACATGCCAATAATGTCGGGCGTCATAAATCACAAATATCGATTTTTATCAATCGTTTAAAACAATCTCAGCCTTCCATCACTGCGTAAGAAAAAGCATTATTTTGATGATGCCCTTTAAAAAACCTGTCATTGGCGCCCAGTGTGTCATTCAAACCGGTTTTGCTCCCCAACAGTGGGATACACTTCATTCTGTCATTTCAGCTCAAACGGGTATCCAATTATTGGATATAAATGTCCTCTTTGAACAATTTCAAGCGGTAATCACACTCATTGGGGAACCCGGATCAATGCTAAACGCTTTGCTGACTACGGCTAATTTCATGAATGAATGGATTGATTCGGAACATCCCCTAAACCTATGGTGTTTGTTGTATTCTGTAAGTGGAATTATGGAAGATGAGCTACAAGCTTATCAAAAAATACTTGGAACAAATTTAGTAACCCACTTGCAGGCCAACGTATTTCAGGTTCCTGAACGAACCTGGATGCAATCTGTCGTTGATTTTAAGGCTATTCCTTCAGATTGGATCCAATTAAAAACGCCAGAAGCGCAATCAAAGAGCGATGCGGATACTTCTATGCCAACTGCTCTGAATGTTCTTCTTTGCCAGGGGAAACCTCATCTGTTCTGGCATATCGGAACTAATACCGACTCCCTTAAATCTCTTGAGACTATCATTGATGAACTTGATCAAAGCCTTGATACGGATGCTGAAGGTACTTATTTTGTTTATCCCATCTGGCGGGATGAAAAACAAGCGGGGGAACTGGTTATTGAGTTCGATTACAGCCAATGTTATTTATATGAAATTTTTATTAGCGCGCAAAAAAGTTTATTGGCGCATAAAATGAATTGGATTGGCAGTGAATTTGTTGGAGTATGCAATCGGGATTTGCTACTGAACTTGGCCGAACGTATTCGCTTTGAGCAGAAGAGTTTTCGCATTGCCAGCGAGAAAGAAGATATCGATTTGGCAGTTCAAACTCTGGGATTAGCCAGGTATGGACAATTCGATGACAATCAATTGTTTGAAAATCATTATTATCGGTATATCCAATCACTGCGACAATCCGGGCTGACTGAGTTCGGCGAGTCGCTGAGTCGATCTCATCAAGCGCCGGGAGGAGGCTCAGCTGCGGCATATACGGCGTCGATGGGGGCCAGCCTAATATTGATGGTTATCAATTCCACCCTTTATAGTAAAAAATATGAATCTCTTCATACTCAATACTACCAGTACGGACTTAAAATCCGTGTGGCAAATCGATTGTTGGTTGAGTCCATTGATCTCGATGCAGAAGCTTTGACTATTTTATTGAAAAATAGTAAATTATTTCGGTCCGAAGATCCAGAGTTAAAAGAGAAAAAAAAATCAATTGTGCGCCAGGCCTGCTTGATACCGTTGGAAGTTATCAAAATCTGCAGCGCTTTGGTTGAATTAATTTCCCAAATCGTGGGTGACTGCAATCCTTCCGCGATTACTGATTTAGGAGTTGCCGCGCGCATGATCGAAGCTGCTGCTCAAAGTTCTTATTATAATATCATCATTAATCTGAATTTTGATACTGAAGGACATGAAATTTCTCTCAAAGAAGAAGCGGACAATTTGCTAACATTTATTCATAAGGTGTTTTTTGATATTGAACAGGTTTTGTTTGAACGGATTTCGCCTTCCTAAGTTTTTGTTTTTATGGGTAATAGTATTTGTATGTCCACCAACACTAACTTTTAGCGATAGTTCAAATTCTCAAATAGTTTGGAACTCTGCAAAATTCCATAGTAAAAAGACATTAGTACAAAGTTTAAATCCTTTATTTTATGGACAAACGGAGAATAACGTGATTCATTCAATCGGAATGAATTCCCATCATTCACGAATGCCATTATATAAAAATTATCAAACCAGTGAATATGAAATTCCTTCCAATGATATCTATGAAATATATGCATTTGAGCAGGAAGTCTGGATTTTAACCAGCGCAGGAATCGGGATGAGTGATGATTTCGGAAATCGTTGGGAGTACCATCTCCGGTATGAAGATGAGCAGCAGTTCATTTTCGCTTTGGGAAAAAGTTTTGACGGGGGTTATATTGCAACCGCAGGCTATATGAGGGATTATGCCGGTTTTAACCAGCCTGTTCCGGTAGGGACCGGGATTTATAGTCTTGATCCGGCTGCAACGGCATGGCGGTTCGAGACCATTCCTTTTCGTGATGAATTTCCTCAGAAAATCGGTATGGAATGCATACGCTTTGATACGACGTTATATTGCGCCTATTTGCGGGGAAACCTATTGCGCCGGTCGATCCATGACTCTCTCTGGTATGTAACCATACCGGACATGGATTCTACCAATGATACCCTGTCCACTGCATTCTATCCCCCTTCGTATGATATTATGAACAACTTCAATAATATTGCTTTAACGGTTAAAGTTGATGATGAGAATGTTATTTGGTTGGGAACTGCTGCCGGAATAAAAAAATCTGAGGATGGGGGTAAAACTTTTTACAGCTATGGGTTTCCCGTAGATTCAGGCATTCCGGCCACTCAGGTCTGGGAGTTGATTTGGCATCGGTGGGGGGGCTTGAAATACGTATTCGCTTCCTGTACCGGTAGCGGTAATGAAAATGAAAAAAATGGATTGGCTTACACGGTAGATAATGGCGCCACGTGGCATTCATCCCCGTTGTTTGAGAATATTGCCCCTCTGGCGTTGGCTGCCCAGGATTCGTTGTTATGGGCTGGGACCGAAACTGGATTATATTGCTGGGACTTTATTCATGATTCTCTTTATTTTTTTGATCGGAGCAGCGGACTGCCGGATAATTATGTTGCATCACTGGCCTGTTTTAATTTTTATACCTGGATTGGGACCAATCATGGGCTGGCCTGG
>CAZWDO010000007.1:62365-85856 GCA_964632485.1 uncultured bacterium | reverse complement strand
GGTCAATGACGGTCGAAGTTTTTCCTATATTCAGCGAAGTTACCCGGTTGCGCCGATCGATTTGAAACCGACCTATGCTTTTCCCAATCCATTCGCGCCCCGTCAGGGAGATCTCTGCCGGATTGTGTTTGGTTTAGCGTCTGCCCAATCGGTCAAAATTCAGATATATGATCCCACGATGCATCGGGTTAATACGCTTGATCTCGGTGAATTGCAGCCTGCAAATAAACATATTATTGAATGGGACGGTAAAGGCTCGGGGGGTGAATATTTACCTAACGGAACCTATTTTTATATGATTGAACCGGCTTTGGAGTCGGGGAGTAAAGAGCTTTATAATAAAATTGTTATCTTGAATTGAGGATGATTTGAGACTTCAGTTGGTTTTTCTGTGCTTATGGACATTTACACTGATTCAAGCGAAGGAATTTACCAGTAGAGCGCTTTTTACACCCGTCAGCGCGGTAACTATGTCCGGTGGCCAGGGAGCTCTTTGGAGCAGCAGTATGGAAATGGGGCGGATTAATCCGGCTATGATTTCGGATTTACCCTATCCGCAATTTACACTGTCAATCATTCGTTTATCATGGGATCGCTCCTATGCAAGCGCCATGGGAATGCTGAATAATAAAGGAATTCTGCTGGGACTCTCTTTTTGGCAATTTAAGATCAGTGATATTGAAGCCCGCGATATTAATGGCGATTTCAACGGCAATTTTGAGGATGAAACGATTAAATTCGGTTTGTTATTGGGCAAAAAAATTGGAAAATTTTCAATAGGGACGCATTTCGGTTTGCTTTCAGAGGCTATAAACAACCAATCTGCCGATGCGTTTATTTTTGATATTGGCGCGACGTATCGTTTCGCTGAACGCAGTGTGGTCGGGTACAGCCTGAATCATTTTAATCTGCCGGGACTTTTTTCCGGGGATGGCCGTTCCCGCTTGCAATGGCAGGTCAAACAAGCTGATGATAAAGAAACGCGTTTCGATGCCCCAATTGGCATGCGGCACTCTTTTACTTGGCAGCATGATTTTATCCGGTGGCGCATCGGCATCAGTTATCATTGGCTGGAAGGAACGGACAATGAATTTAACCTGGCTTTTGGCCTGAAATTAGTGGAACATATAGAATTGCAAACTGCGTTGCATAATGGTCGCTTGAGCGGTGGTTTCAATTTTGATTTTATATTTATTAAGCGTCATGGAGAGTTTGCTTATGCGCTTTGGCGTGAAAAAGTGACTGATGAGTATTTTCATTGTTTTACCTGCACCTTATTTTAAAGGATTTTCCTTAATGAAATTTCTGTTATCTTTCCTGACAATTTTTGTGATGTTGCTAACGTTCTCCATCAAACTGCAGGCAGGTTTCGGGTTTTTGAAGATGCCTAAAGGGGGGCGTTTAACCGCCCTGGGCAATAGCGCCGCTGCTGTTGGTGATCAGCAGTCAATTATTGGAAACCCGGCCTGGTTAGCCGATTTTTCCGATTCTGAATGGGGTTTGATGCTCAACAGCGCCTGGGCTGATTTTAAACAAACCAATATTTATGGCCGCTTTCCGGTAAAAAAAATTACTAATGCTTGTTTTTTCAGCTATGAAAGTTTTGGAAATATTGGGTATTATCCGGATTATCCAACCCAGGAACCGCTTGCGACATTCAAGGCATATTCTATCCAGGCTCGTTATGGAATCGGTTTTAAAACCAGCGCTAATTGGTATTTGGGAATTTCGTCTCAGTGGAACTTTCAGCGGATTTATCAAAATTCAGCCCAGGCAATTTCCTTTGATCTGGGGGTCGGCTATCTGCTTTTTGCTAATCCCCATTGGCGTTTGGGAGGATTGATTCAGAATTTTGGTTTTATTATCCATGATCTGGGTACAAAAACTTCCCTGCCTATTGCCTATACCATCGGCTTAAGCCATGATATAGATTTGAGTGATGATTGGCATGGCTTGCTGGCTGTTCATAGCGGCAAGTCCGATGGTGAATCGTTTTATTCCGTTGGCGCAGAAATTGGCTATACTCGTTTTCTTTATCTCCTGGCAGGATACCAAAGTCGCCATGATTTTTATCAAAATTATTCGCTGGGATTCCAACTTGCCTGGCGATCGTATCGCTTCATCTACACTGCGCTGCCGGCTCGTGAAGGTTTATCCGATTTTACGTCAGTCACCCTAAGTCGGACTTTTTAATTTTTATTAAATACCGTTAAATCAAGCATGGAGTTTAATTTTCGAAACTAATTCATCGATTTCGAGTTTAATTCACATGATGAAAAAATTAAAATTTTCGACTCTTTTTGTTTTTTTATTGGGGTTACTTGTACCTCTTGCTTTTTATGACCGCCCCAGTTTATATATTGCTCCCAAACATCTTGTCGCTGCAGGGCTCGTTACGATCTGGTTAGTGATGCAGCTTTTTAAACTGGCGACGCATGACAGGAAAAGAAGCCTTCTTATTTTTCCTATTGACTGGGTTATCATTGCTTTTGGCGCTTGGGCGTTGTTATCACTTCTATGGAGCATCAACCCCTGGTTGGGTTTTGAATACGGGTTGCTACTTTCGCTTGCTTTTTCAGTTTATATCCTGGTACGGGAATTGCCTGAGGGTGAGGACCCCTTACCCGCGTTTCTTTACGCCTCGGTTATATCGTCTTTACCCATCTGTTTTTATGGACTTTTGCAATTTAGCGGTTGGGATTTTTTAACCAAGACTTATGCATACGAAAATTTAATGGTCAGTACTTTTGGCAATAAAAATTTCCTGGCCGAGTATTTGATTTTTGTGATTTGGGCTCATTTTATGCTCTGGGCTTGTCCCCAATCTAAAAGAATTAAAGGGTTTTTACTGCTTTCGTTAGTTTTAAATCTTTTTACATTGATGGCGACGATATCGAAAACCGCCTATTTGAGTTTGATTTTAATGCTATTTTTAACCGGAACCGCCCTATTGTTTATATACCGACAATCATTTGCCCATTTCCGAAAGCGGATTTTAATATATGGTTCTATTCTATTTTTGGGGCTGGTTGGATTTTATATTGGAGCGCGGTTGATACCCTGGCGAGTCAATCCCGATCGCTATTTTGTATCTTTTGGCCGTAATCTTGAGCAGGATAGCGCTTATTTCGATACGCGCCAGAATCTACAGGCTGCCTTTCATAATCAGGCTAAATTGGTTTTTCTGCGTTTGAGTGAATTAAGCCCGGCCTATTGGCAATCCGGACAAAATGAAAATTTGCTGATTCGTTATTATATCTGGAAAAATACCTGGCCCATTATTCGTAATCATTGGGTTTGGGGAGTGGGGTTACGCAATTGGCAAATTGAATATTTTCGACATCGCGGACTCCAGGAGAAGATGATGGCTGATAAATTGTCGGGGCCCGGAGCCATAGCGTTTGATGCCCATAATGAAGTTCTCCAATTTTGGGCGGAATTAGGAACCATCGGGTTGATTTTGGGAATTTGGATATGGGCTGGACTGGTTTGGTTGGGTATCTTGCAGGCCAGAAAGGAGCAGTCCAAATCCCGGATTCTGCGTTTGGCTTTTGGGGTTATATATTTGGTAATTCTTTTTTTACAGTCGTTGTTTGGATTTACGCTTCATAATATTTGGCCGTTATTGACGTTCGCCATTATTGCCGCCTGGATGGTCCGACAAACTCAGTCGCATCGTTCATGGCGCCTGGCCGCCTGGCCTCTGCTTGGCGTTCTGTTGATTTGGCTGGGATTGTCTGTTTTTTATCAATACCAATTTCTTCGTCGGGATTATTTCAACACCTTAGCCCAGCTATTTAAAAACGCCGGAAATTTAAAAAGCGCGGAGATTGGTTATCGGAACGCCCTTCATTATGCGCCCTGGGACTACCAAACCCATTTTTGGCTGGCTGGCGTCTTAATTGATAAAGCCGCGCAACTCAATACTCAGAGAGAAATTGATCAAGCCCGGTTCTATACTGCAGATGCGGTTGAACATTGGCAGCAGGCGCTGAAATACCATCCAAATCTTGAACGGGCTTACTATAATATCGCTAATGTCAGTCTGGAAAATGGCGATTTTAAAAAAGCCCTAAGCTATTTTCAAAAGGCGATTGCTATTTTCCCATGTTATACCATGGCCTATACCAATATCGGCAATATTTACGCGTTGAGCGCGTTGCAATTACCCGCGGATGAAGCTCATTACCCCATTCGCTCGGAACTTTTTCAGAAAGCCCTGGACCATCATCTTCAGGCGTACGAATATTATCAACAGGAATTCAATTATACTCGCGATCCGGGTTTATTAAAAAATTTAGGAATCGATTTTTATTACTTGCAACAGCCGGTCAAATCAAACCAGTTTTTTCAACTCTATTTAAATACAGTCAATGATCCACCGGATAAAACTGAAATTGAAAATACGATCATGGAAAACACTCTGAAAATTGAAGCAATGGTAATACCATGAAATTTAAAGTAGTTTACTGGTTTGCTGCAATAGGATATAGTTTTATAATTTTATTAATATCGCACCAAACCAAGCCCCTTCCCATGCTAAAACCGCTGTTTAGTTATGACAAACTGATTCACCTTGTTGAATATGGGTTTTTTACTTTTTTCTGGTGGATGGCAGCCGCTACGACCTGGTCCTCCATGGATAGAAGGTTTCCCCTCTGGATTTTTTTGTTTTCCTTTTTTTTTGCCCTCAGTGATGAGTTCCACCAATCGTTTATTCCGGGCAGAGATGCCAGTTGGCTGGATGTGACGGCTGATTTTATCGGTATGGTCCTGGTAATAGGTTGGATGCGGTATCGCCAACGAATTCGCTGCATAGAGGAGGCGAATTGTGAAGATAGTTAGCGTTATACTGATACTGGTTTGCTGGAGCGTAATCATGTCCGCGGCTCCTCCATATTTTCTACCTGTGGCGCAAAATGATACTATATGGGAAGATCAACTCTTCACCAAAGCCCTTAGCGGGCGCGATGATGACGGGGATTCTATCTTTATGCAACTACTGGCGGCTCCCAATGGCGTTACGCTGACGACGCTCAGTGATACAACGTGGCGCTTGAACTGGACCCCTGTAGATAGTTCGAGAGGATGGCATGAGTTGAAGTTGCGTTTGGGTGATACGACGGCGATGTTTGATACGTTGATTCTCAACTGGTGGGTGCGCAATACGAATGATCCCCCGGTTTTTAATATTTCGCTTTTTTATGATACCTTACTTCAATCCTCAAGCTACCAACGGGATATCTTTTTTTCCGATCCCGATGATTCGGTTTTTACCTTGCTTACGATAAAAAAACCTCCGGGTCTTAATATCACTTCCATTTGGAATCAAAAAAAAATTCGTTTGAGTTGGTTGCCAGGCAATTCAGATTTAGGGACTGATACACTGAAAATGATTATCCGCGATGATTCGTTGGCCCTTGATACGTTAACGGGGATTTTAACTGTTCTGAACCACAATGACCCACCTTTTTTTTTGGATAGCGGTTTTACCGACAGCGTGCAGCAGGATTTTTTTTGGTCGCGTCGTTTACAATTTCGTGATATTGACCCGTTAGATCATTTTACTTTTGAAAAGATGACGGGTCCCGACTCGCTGAGTATTCAACAGAGTGACAGCGCTCTTGAGCTAAGCTGGATACCCCGGAATAGCGATGTGGGGTTACATCCTATTCGACTGATCATTTGGGATGATTCGTTGGCAAGTGACACCCTGGCTGGTAGCGTGGAAGTTCTTAACCGCAATGATCCTCCGCAGCCAGCAGAGATTGTAGTACCTCAAGATGAGAGCGAATATCAATCGCTTTTTTTAACGGCGCAGTTTTTACCGGCTGTTGATATTGATGCCAATGATTCACTTTTTTACCAGTTAACTGTGGGTTGGATGGACGGCGATTCCATACGAAATTCCCCATGGGTATATCTAACGGGTGATACGCTATCCTATTCGTTTAATTCAGCATTTTATGAAGATTTATGGTACACGATTCAAATTGCCGTTAGGGATAGAAGTGGAGATTCGGCGCTCTATCCCCTTACCCGTTTTTTTATAAATAGCGGAAACAATATCCCGACTTTTCAAATCATCGAGCCATTGGATTCGGCGATTGTGCAGATGAGCCGCCCTATATTTCATATTGGTAATATTGTAGATAGTGATGATTCTCTGTTTACAGTCGATTATGAAATCTACAAAAAAACGGGCGAATTGTTGGTGGGGAGGACCTATTTTAGCTCCCAGCAATATGTTTGCGATTGCACATTGGTTGATAATGCCCAATATGCCTGGCGTTCGAGGGTTCATGATGCAAGTGGTGGCAGCGCTCACTGGTCGCCGATGACTCCGTTTTTTGTCAATTTTATTGAAGAAAACCCAGGGATTCCTCTCTCCTTCAGCATCTATGGGCTAAATGTAAATACACATTATTTAGGGGTTGATAATCCGACTTTTTACTGGGGTTTGGCAGAGCCTCCAGATCCGGATCCTCTTGAACAGCAAGCCAACATGCGGTTCATGATCCAGATTTTTTCTGATACGACTGGTCCCCCGTTTTTCCAATTCACTACTTCTCCGGGACAAAGCTATTATTTTTATAGTGGAAATTCTTTGCAGGAGCATATTTGGTATTATGCCACTCTTTACGTTATCGATCAAACGGGACGCTATTCAGAACGCTATCCTTATGTTGCGTTTTATATTGATCTTATCAACGATAAACCTGTTTTCGAATCAGTACCGGAACCGCTGGCCTGGGAGGATATTGGCTATCGCTATTTGATAAAGGTATTCGATGCTGAGAATGATCCGGTTTTTTTAGAACTTAGTCAGGCGCCGCAGGAAATGACCTTATTGATGGATTCGCTTACTTACAATGGAGACACGTTGCTTGTGCCTCTGAGGTGGTTGCCAACGCAGGATGACATTGGCTTGCACACTGTGCAGATTACTTTATGGGATCACATGGATCGGATCACTCAACAGACGTATCAGTTAGAAGTAAAAAATACGAATGATGCGCCGCAGTGGCTTCTGCCTTTGTCAGATACGACATTTTTTATTCGTTATGGGCAGCAACTGGAAATTTTGCTGAATGCTTATGATGAAGACTCTGGTGATTCTGTCCGTTTTATTCCATTGGCGAAACCTACCTGGTGCCAGCTTTCTTCTATCGCAAGAGAAGGCAAATTTTTTTCCGCCAGTTTGACTGCTATCCCGGATTCACTGGCAATAGGCAACCATACACTTTTTTTCCGGATTGCCGATGATAGCAGTGTTATGTTGGATCGGTTTTTTAATATTCAGGTTACACCCAGTAATCGCCCCCCGGGAGTACCCATTCCCTTGTCGCCTGCCTCTCAGACGAAAATTCGCGATACGCGGCGTCCTACTTTGGTTGCTTTGGCCACGACTGATCCGGATGATTCTTTACTGACCTATAATTTTGAGGTCGCGTTGGATAATCAATTCCATTCAATCGTTACATCGGCTCATAGTATCCTTCCCATTAAAGATACCGTGCGCTGGACTATTGGGATGGACCTTATTGAGAATACCTATTACTATTGGCGGATTCGGGCGCGTGATGCGCAATTAGAGTTCGGCGATTATTCATCATCTCAGGAATTCTTCATCAATCTGGTGGATGATCCCCCCAATAAAGCCCCGGAACTGCTACAGCCAGCCAACCATTTGATTTTCCACCAGAATGATTCTCTTATTTTTCGGTTTACTAATCCAACTGATCCGGATACTCCTCCCGATTCACTTCGTTTTTTTCTTTATATCTATTTCCAAAAAAATGGGAATGTCTTTTATTACCAACAAAATCAAATCTTTGATTGGAGTTCGTATTACACCACGATCAATCTGACTCAAGTTTTTTTACTGAATGGTACCCGGGTTGAAAATGAATCTTTTTATTGGCGGGTACTTGTTCAAGACAATACCACTAATCAACTTTCATCTCAAGTGGATACATTTCGGGTTTCGTTTCTTGATGAAGTTCCTAATCCAATTAATCAATTTCAGGTTCGAAAGGACAATGGAGGGTTTTTCTTTTCTGATACCCGCCTGGAAACCAATAATGATTATGTTTATTTTCAGTGGTCTGCCGGTTCCGATCCTGATCCAGAGGATTCGGTTTCCACTCTTCAATATCGGGTCACGATCTTTGAGGCCATGGATGAATTGGCCCCGGTGGATACTTTGTTGACATTCCCGAATGTCTTTTCAGCGTATTCTCATCAGGATTCCACTCTGATTACTGATGGGTTTGTGATGAAGGATAATATTCGCTATCGGGCGTCCATTTCCGCCCTGGATCAAAAAGGATTGGCCGGCGAGCCGGTTTATTCTTTCCCTTTTTTGTACAATAGTGAAAACGATGCTCCATCTCAACCCGTTATCCTGAATGTACGCAATAAGGATGATGACAATATTCTCAGGGATACTAACGTCACGATTGAATTTATGACCATGGGGGATATGGATTATACCGATTCTATTGAAACTCTTGGATTCGAGTGCGAAATCAGTTCTGATACGTTTTTCAATCAGGTACTCTATCGTTTTGAGGATATTAGTTATTCCAATTTGGAGGTTATTGAAAGTCCTTACCAGTTTTACCTTTTTGGGTATACTCTACCGCAAGCTTTAGAAAACTATAAAATTTATTTTTTTCGATTACGGATATTTGATGACGGTGGACTTTTTTCACAGTGGAGTAATGCCTATCGGCTTGAAATTCAGTCAGGAAATCGTTTGCCACAAAAACCGGTCATCCTTTCACCCACTAATCAACAGGAAATCAATGAAACGAATCTTCCTCCTTGTATTATTCAGGCCGCTACCGACCCGGACGGTGATTCTGTCAGGTATTATTATCAACTTTATGAACTCGATCCATCGTATGCTTTGATTGATAGTTTTATCCATACTTTTTATATAGCGTGGACTCCAGGGAGTTTTTTAAGTGAAAACGGATATTACCGCTACCGCGTCCGTTCGTTCGATGGGAAAGCATTCAGCGGATTTGATTCGGTTAGCTTTTACATTGATCAATTAGTAGAGCCTCCGACCGTCCCTCAATTGTTTCGGGTTAAGGATCTTCAAAACGGAATCATTACTAATAATAATCCATCCTACTTATGGAAAGCTTCAGCCGATCCGGACCCACATGATGAAGATAATATACTGTATCATATCGAAGTTAACCATTATCCGGATACGATGTTTTTATGGCGTAGTTATCAAAATTTAGTTGGAAATAGTTTTATTACGCCTGAAGAAGACTCTCTAACCGAAGATGCCTGGTACAGGGCCACTATTCGGGCGGAAATTAATGGTAAAAATGAGGTTTCCCAATGGGTTGAACCGATTGTGTTTAAAGTCAACAAAATTCAGCAAATGCCGCAGGTTTCTTTCAGCGGTTCTTTTGTGGAAGTCGGCAGGGTATATAAAGGAGTAGTGGATATTGAATGGGAAGCCAGTGATCTGGATGATGATCCGTTGGTTATAACGATTGAATATAGCGGTGATTATGGCAATTCATGGATGACATTGCCAGCGTTGGATGTGCGAGGGGATTCCATGTACAAAAATGACAGTCTTTACTACTGGAATTGTAATGACACTTATACAATACCCGGGGAACTCAATTCCCAATTGAGGCTTTCGGTCACGGATGGGTTGAGCCTACCGGTAGCCGCCTATTCGCAGCGTTTTACAATTGCGCGAATCAGCGGCGCTCAGCCCAAGGTTTTTTCCCCGGACCATGAACCCACTCGTATTAATTTTAATCTGAGTAAAGACGGAGCTGTCACCATTTCTGTCTATAACCTTGCCCGGCGTTTGGTGCGGCAAGTGATCAATGGCGATTATTTCAGTGAAGGCGATCATTATGTGGAATGGGATGGCCGGGATCAAAATGGAAATTATCTCCCTAATCGTCTTTATTTTATTGTTGTGCAAAAACCGGGTAATGAATCTGAAACTAGTACTGTCGTTATTATGAGGAAATAAACAGTGAAACGGTGGATTATTATTTGGTTGTTCATTACATCCTGTGCCTGGGGTGATTGGATGCCCCGTTATCAGTCACTTTTTTTTACACCCCGTCAGACGGCAATGGGTGGCTGTGGTATCGCGCTCAATGATCCAATGGCGCATTATTTTAATCCGGCGGCTACCCGTCAGTATGATCGTTATCAATTGGATTTGGTCTATTATAATTGGATGGTTGAAAATGTTAATGTGCTTGTATTGAACGGGGGAATTCCCATTACAGGAAATCAATGGTTGGGTTTGGGTTTTTCTGACCTGGGAACCGACCAGGGAAGTTTTGCCTATAAAGAAAATATGGCTGCGCTGACCTATAACATTACGCTATGGTCCCGGTTGAGCATCGGTTTCCGCAGTTATTTTTTCCGGCAATATGTCGCAAGTGATACTATAAGTTCAGTGGTTCTACCGGGACAAATCAGTGGCTGGAAAGTGGATGGGGATTTCGGTCTTTATTATCTGCCATTTAGCAATTTTGGGTTAGGATTGACTCTTCGGAATATAGCCAATCCGAAAATCCAATACCGTGAGATTACGCAACGTTCCAATGAACCCTTCAGTTGGGGAATCGGTTTTTTTTACCATTGGCGCGCCTGTAATTTTGCGGTTGATCTGAATGATCAGTTTCACGGGGGAATAGAAGTAGAACCTATTGCAGGATTTCAACTTCGCGCCGGGGTTAGCAAAGATTTACTGGTTAATGAGAATTGGACTCCCAGTTGCGGGTTTGCTTTTGAAGTAGCCGGAATTACAGCTCAATACGCCTGGCTACCTCATTATGCTTTGAATGATCTCCATGTGTTTTCAATTAGTGGTTCAATCACCCGTCGATCCAAGGCGTTGATGGTGCGCAATGCTTATATTGCTCCCTTGTATCTGGCATTTGCGTCAAAATACAGCAATATACCCCCGGCTTATATCACGTTGCAGAACAATACTAACGATAAAATCAGAATGAAAGTTGGCATTAAAATTCCTGAATTAATGACTGAGTATTCGTTTAATAATGAGTGGATCGATCTCTCCCCTCGAGAATTGCGTCAGGTCGCGGTTCCTCTGATACTTAATGTCCAAACCTTACCCGCTAATGAAATCTTTAATTCCCAGGCTCATTTCTTAGTGGTTTTCAATCACCAAAACAAGGAATATACACTGGAAGAGAAGCGAAAGACGACTGTTTATGGTAGCCGCTACATCACATGGGATGATATTCGCAAGCTTGCGGCTTTTATTACGCCTGCGGATTCATTGACGGTTACCTTTACGCGTAAAATCGTAAATTACCCGTTGGGAGATTCCTCCTGGAATGGGATCAATGCCTATCTTCATTGGGCAATGGCGATTTATAGCGCATTGCAGGCGTGGGGACTAAAATATGTCAGCGACCCATCTATTCCGGATGTTGGCAATCAACCGGGTAAACCAGATTATATACAATTTCCGGGAGAAACCTTCCGCGCGCGTAGTGGCGATTGCGATGACATGGTCGCTTTGGTGGCTTCCTGTCTCGAAGCCGTTGGAGTACCGACGGCGCTCGTTTCTGTCCCGGGGCATATCTACTTAGCTTTTTATAGCGGATTAAACCGCGCCGATATGGGCGATTTGTCCCTTAAAGCCGATGAATTTATTGTTTTTAATGATCAGCTATGGATTCCTATCGAAATTACGTTACTGGAAAAAGAGGATTTTTATACGGCTTGGCGTGAGGGTATCCGCCAATACCAATATTTTCGTTCATCTCAGGAATTTTCTTTCCAGGTAGTCCAGCAGGCCTGGTTGGAATATCCGCCGACGAGTTCCTACACGAATGGCTTCGAGCTGAATTTAATCGCTGATTCTGTCATGCGCTACTGGGCGTTGAATGTGGCGGGAGTTCGGCAGAGCCGCTTACAACAGATTGAACGTTTTTTCACCACAAAATTGTATGCTAGTAGCGCTGAACGCGAGAATGATCGCGGAGTCTATCTGGCGCGGATGGGATTTGCCGATCCGGCGCGTACAGCTTTCAGCGCGGCAATTAAAGCGGATCGCCGCTATTGTGATCCACATGCCAATTTAGCGAATCTCTATATGCAGGAAAATAATTTTGTAGAGGCAATTACTCAGTTTAAAGCCGCTATACGTTTAAAAACCCGGGATGGCGATCTCCATTTTAATTTAGCGCTGGCGTATTTAATGGCAAACGATCAAAAAAATGCCCGTTTGTATCTTGAAAAAGCCAAACATTTGGCCCCCTCCAAACAGGAAGAATATGAAACTCAATTTAATGATTTTGTTCCTTAACACTCTGTGGCTTATCACGAGCTGCAAAGATAAGGTACCCCTTGAACAACTCGATACAGACGGATATTCAACGGATAGCATTCAAGCTGATCAGGTACTATCCGGAGCCCGTATTCAGTTGATGAATGGTAATTACGTGACGGCCCGGGTAACCGCGGGAGTTATTCAACAGTTTGAACAAAATTTGTTGTTGGCCGACCAGGGATTGACGATCTATTTTCTGAATCGCGCTGGCGATACCATTTCGTTTTTAAAAGCCGAAAAAGGTCGTATCTATCCAGTCAGCAATAATATGGAAGCCAGTGAGGAAGTGGAGGTCATGGGACAGGATTCTATGGCTCTTTTTACCGACCGGCTTTTATGGGACAACCAACGTGAAATTATTTACACTCCGGACGAAGTCGTGATTCGACGGGGTGACGATTATATGAAGGGACGCGATTTCGAAGCGACCGCTGATCTGCGCCGCTATGAGTTGCGCCATGTCTATATTTCCACTTTTCAAAAAATGCCGGAACTTAAATAATTATTAAGGAGACTCGTTATGATTTGGGATATTAAATGGCAATTGCTGATTTCACAGGATAATATGCTGAAATTTATGGAGGATCTACGTTTATTTTATATCCGCAAACGCTTGAAAGCCTGGTCTAACGATGATACCTTGTTTTTTGTCTCCCCTTTAGCCGGATTCAATAGTAAGCGACCCTTGACTTTGATCGACCAGGGTCAAATCCGTTGGGAAAAAAACAGGACCTCAGAACATGAATATTGGATTTATTTCAATCTTTCCTTAAAACGGGCATTCTTTTTCTACACTTTCTTGCCCTTTTTCCTGGTAATTTTTATGTTTGGTTACAATTACCTCAGTAATCCCTACTTTTCCTGGAATTGGTATAAATTGCTGGTTTTATTATTGGGTCTGAGTGGTTCTGTGTACTTTCTATATTTAAAGAATAAAGTTATGAATTATTTCAATCAGCTTGTTTCCTGAATGGATGCCCGCTAAATTGTTAGTTTGGTTTAAAAAATATAAATCGGATCTCCCACTTTCAGGTACTGGAAAAGAATCGATAAGGTTTGGCTGGAGACGCGAATACAGCCATGACTGACATTTTTTCCAATCCCTGTTCCATAATGAATTAATACTCCATCCTGAAGATAAATTTTATAACGCCCCAGCACACCGGGAACCTTCCGCACCCTAAGTTGTTCTTCCGGCGATAGATTAGAATAGTAGCGGATCGCCTGGTAGTAGTTCAAATGATTCGGAATCGTTATAAATTGACTGGGTACAGCTAGTTTCTGTTCGGTCCAAAACCAATCCGGGCGTATCCACCAAGGCCTTGATTCAATTTTTGTAATGCTGAATTCCTTTTTAGGAGTACTAAAATTATAGCGCCGCCCATTGACTAAAATGCTACCCTTGCCACTACCAAAAAAATCAGAATAAATCAGCATGTCGCGTTTCATAAGAAACAGTAGGTGGCGTCCTACATCCAGAATTAAATAATATCCATCGGTTTTTAAGGCTTCGATTTGAACCTGCAAATATTGATTGACTAAGGCTAAACTGTCATGAAGATGGCCCAATGAATCGAGTTGGCTTTGTTTTTGATGTAAAATAGAACTTTTTAATTCGTTTTGCTGTTCAATTTCTGAAGCGATTCGATTGAAATCATGATTAAAATAGAACAATGTGGCAAAATTTGTGATGATCAGAAAGATTACCAGGATTAACAGAACACGCGGCAAAATTGAAGGCGCTGAATATTTTTCTATTGGCATAAATCCTGCAGTGTTTGGTCGTTAACGGGTGAGACTTGAAAAGGAGAATGATATGCTTGATTTATTAGTAATTGAACGAAATCCGTTCTATTCAAATGTTCTTTCATCGCTATTGAACTATTATGGCCATCGGATTCAAAAATGCTTTCATCCTGAGTATTTGGATGAATTAGTAAAAGGCTTATCGGTCCAGGCTTTAGTTGTAAATTTTTATGATGACAATGATGAATTGATTGCAGCATTGAATAAACTTTCACCCTTCCCCTTTGGTGTAATCGTTCTGGGTTATTTTTTTGAACCTGAGTTGGAGAAACAACCGTTTTATATTGATGTGTTTGCCTATCTGGTGAAGCCAAGAGGCATTCTTTTTCTGCGGCAGGTTCTGGAACAGTATGAGCATTTTTTATTAAAGCAAAGTCCAGCCCATCAACCTACTATTCTTCACCAGGGAGCGACTCAGGTGGTTCATGGTAATCAAAGTTATCGTCAGTCGCTTACTTCATGAAGACGGAAACGCGTCCTTCTCCTGTGACTGGGCAATTTTTTCCTCTAAAACCGTTATGCGGGATTTGAGTTCATCAATCTCTTTTTTTGAATAAAGTGGGATTTTTTCCAGGACTTCTTTGACCGTTTCTTCTACTTGCGCTCTGAAAATCTTGGCGTTTTCCTGCGCTTTATCCATAAAGTCCTTCATGGTCTTCGCTTTATCTGATTCGGAAAGTTCACCTTTTTTTACCATTTCATCGACGATTTCTTCAACTTTTTCAGCAGTACTGGCGGCTACACCCAGCCCGAAATATAATACCTTTTTAAGTAGATCACTCATGGGTCTCTCCTTTAATAATGGTTGATGACCTGCTTGTTTCCGGATTCGATCCTCCCGATCAAAACCGATTCAGGCAGTTCTTGTTGTATCAAATCGGCATGGTTAGTATCGGCGACGATCACCATTCCTATTCCCATATTGAAAACATCATACATTTCAGCTTGTGAAATTGAACCCGATTTTTGGATGAGATTAAAAATCGGAGGTGGATTCCAGTTTCTGGTTTGGACATGGGCGGAGACATTAGCCGGCAAAATACGCTTGATATTGCCAATAAACCCTCCCCCGGTAATATGGGCCATTCCGTTAATCCAACCTTTGGATAAGATGGGTTCAATTTCCGGTAGATAGCAGCGGTGCGGGGTCAACAGTATTTTTCCCAAAGTCTGTGAATATTCGGGGATTGGTGTATCGATTTCCAAGCCGGCTTCCTCGAAAAGGGCTCGACGGGCCAGTGAATATCCATTGGTATGCAATCCGTTGGAGGGAAGGCCCAGCATTACATTGCCCGGACAAATCTTTTGTCCGGTAATCACCTGGTCATAATCTACCAGGCCCACGATACATCCGGCGATATCATATTCATTGTTTTGGTAGAAACCAGGCATCTCGGCAGTCTCTCCACCCAGCAGAGCGCATTGATATGCCCGGCAACTGATCGTAATTCCCTCGACTATTTCGGAAATTACTTCGGGGTTCAAATGCCCGGTTCCAATATAATCCAGAAAAAAAAGTGGCCGCGCTCCCTGTACCAGAATATCGTTAATGCAATGGTTTACTAAATCCTGGCCAATTGTGTGATGCTGATTCATCATAAATGCTACTTTTAATTTTGTACCCACGCCATCTATACTGGAAACCATTACTGGTCGTTTCATTCCGGATATCGGCAATTCATATAACCCGCCAAACCCACCGATTCCCTGCAATATGTTGGGGTGTTGATTTGCATTGACCAGAGTTTTAATCCGTTCCACAGCGGCTTCGCCCGCCTCTATATCGACTCCGGCAGCTCGATATTTATCTTTCATTCCAACTCCTCTCGAGTGTTATAGAACCTTCCGATATTTTCTTTGTTATAATTTAATAAAAAATAGCTGTTTGTCAAGCTTTAATTCAATATCGGAAGTTATTTCTCGATATTTTCATAAGGGACTTGATTTTTAGTTCAATTTTTATTATATAGAATTAATCGAGAGCTTAGTAAAGTTTTATTACGATTATATGTTAATACGATTATTCGTCAGAGAGTAGAGCACACTATTAATTTTTTTAGATTTTTTTAAAAGGAAGAGATTGAATTATGAATTTAACCGAGTTTTTAGCTGCATTTAATTTTGGAAATTGGAGTCTTCTTTTTCCATGGATCCGCGGTTTATTATTACTTATTTTTGGTATTTTTATAGTACGAATTTTGGTGGGAATGATGCGTCGATTCACACGCATTCGTTATACGCCCCATATCCAGATGCTATTAATTAAAACTATTCGCTATTTTGGGTACATCATTGTTTTTATCATGGCTTTGAATGAGATGGGTTTTAATCTTTCCGCCCTGTTGGGCGCGGCGGGAATTATCGGTATGGCCGTGGGTTTCGCCTCACAAACAAGTATTTCCAATATCATTAGCGGCTTGTTTCTGATTTATGAAGAACCCTTCCAGGTTGACGATTTGATTAAAATTGGAGATACCATGGGGATTGTTATAACAATCGATTTATTGTCGGTTAAACTGAAAACCTTTGATAACCAATTTGTTCGAATCCCGAATGAAAATTTGATTAAAACTGAAATTAAAAATATCAGTCGGTTTCCCATTCGTCGTCTGGATATTCCGATTGGGGTCTCATATAACGAAGATATTTCCCGTGTTTTTGAAATCCTATTAGATATAGCGGCTCATAATGCCTTTGCGTTGAAGGATCCGGAACCGGTTAAGATTTTTGACCGCTTTGGTGGGTCTTCAATTGATCTGCTGTTTTGCGTTTGGACTGATAAAGATCATTATCTGGATTTGAAGAATTCGATCATGATTGAGATTCATCAACGGTTTAATCAGGAGGGGATTGAGATTCCATTCCCGCAACGGGTCGTTACTATGCAAAAATCTTAAGTAATTAATGTGTTTTTTTTAATGCCTCGGTTGAAACATGTTACAAGGAGTAAGGATTATGGAAGATTTTGAAAAAAAAATAATGGAGCGGTTGACAGACGCGATGAAGAATAAGGATCAACAGCGGTTAAAAACCTTGCGGTTGATAAAAAGCGCGATTCAATATTATAAAATTGAAAAAATTATTAAGGAGTTAAGTGAAAGCGATTCTGTGACTATTTTATCAAAAATGGTGAAACAACGAAAAGAATCGATCGTGGAGTATGAAAAAGCCGGTCGTAGCGATTTAGCAGCTATCGAACAGTTTGAATTAGATGTGATCCAGGAATTTTTACCGGCGCCGATGAGCGCGGCGGATATTGAGCAGTTCCTTCATGCTCTTATCAAAGAACTGGATGCTTCCGGCAAAAAGGATTTTGGCAAAGTCATGAAGGAAGCTTCCTCTCGGTTGAAGGGACGCGCTGATGGTTCGCAGATTCGACCGCTGGTGGAATCGCTTTTAGGGAAAGATTAATGAATACGGAGGAATTGATTTGTAAATTTCACTTGGAACCGCATCCGGAAGGTGGGTATTACCGGGAGATTTATCGTTCTCCGTTAATGGTCCAGGTTAATGGAGAGGAACGTTGCGCATCGACTTCGATCTATTTTTTGTTAATAGAAAGCGCGTTTTCGGCTTTTCATCGTTTACGCTGGGATGAAATCTGGCATTTTTATGAGGGCAGTGGTTTAAGACTTTATTGTTTAAGTAGCGGTGGGGAACTGTGTATTCAAGACATGGGACGATCAGGGGCTGAGGGTGAATCTATTCAGTGTATGATTCCTGCGGGCGCCTGGTTTGCTGCCGAAGTGATTCGGGGTGAATTCGCGCTGGTGGGGTGTACAGTTGCGCCGGGCTTTGAGTTTGTTGATTTTGAGTTAGCGCTGCGGCAGGATTTAATCCGGGAATTTCCAGAGCATCAATCACTGATTGAACGTTTGACTCGATAATAAAAAAAGGCGGATGCCTCAGGGTATCCGCCTTTTTAAAGCTGAAAATCAGATGTTTCTAAATTTCTTGCAGGAAATTGTAGAAATTGATTTCGTTTCCACATAATCCATATTTATAGACAAAACTGGAAGCCAGCCACGATGCGAAAATGGCTTTGAGATAGGATGCCGGGACTTGTCGGAAAATTGCGTCCATCCCAACGGTTTCTAATAGTACCGGAGGAGTATGACGCGTAATGACCTTGCGGAAGAGCTCCAGATTATTCGTCAGGTCTGAGCTATAAATGGCATCCGTTACCATATTGATTTTATTGCTAACCATATCGGTCAGGATTGTCCGGGGTGTATGGTTTGCCATATTTTCCTGCCAGATCACTTCAAATTCCATTGAAGCATTTAAGCGTATAATATCAAGTATCTCATTAACATATCGTTCGCGGAAGGAAGGAACGCGCTGATCATTAACGCACATATAATCATTCCACTCTGAATCGGTCAGAGCCAGGCTGGCAAAGACTTCCAGTGATGAAGAAGTGACGCCGCCCTTGTTGGCTGAGGCATCCTTGTAAATGATAACCCCTTTTTCTTCGAGGCGCAAACGGGCATCCTGGGTAATAAATAAATTGGCGCCTTCCACGATAATTTTGAACCGGGGATTCCCTTTCTCATCCAAATATTGGGTCCAGTTATTAATAGTAATCGATGCCGGCCTCCCGCCGCAAGGGACGAATAGATCGGCTTTGAAAAATGGATGCAGGTGGAAATTGTTTCGGAAATCAAAACCGTTCAGGATTTTTTCCCCATTGGGCAACTGGATATCAACGTCATTTACATCAATAAAAAACCCCTTGGAAGAAAATTTGGAGCGATTATAAAATTGACTCATCCGACGTTCCCGGGCAAGCCGAGACAGTTCTTCGCGATCCAGTCCCAACGGGTCGTATAGTACGCCGGAACCGTCGATGATCGCCATAATTTTATCTTGCGAGATCAGGATTTCATTGCTACCTAAATCACCGTCTGGCCCTCCTGTCATCACTTTGGAAATATTCTTTTCATCGATACCCAGTTTTTGCAGGGAATGGATGACGTATTGGTGGACAGAATTTGTTGTCATGCCGTAAAGATCATGGGGAATCCCGCCCATGCTGAGCGGTTTGCCCGTAGAAAAAGCTTTCCAGTATTGATACCCGCGAACTTTGGCTCGCAAAGCCGCCCATTCCATCAGTTCGGCTGTGTGTTCATCCGGACCCAGGAAAAGGATTAAATCGCGTTGGTAATAATCAATGGTGCTTTCGTCAGGTAGAATTAAGTCTAAAATTCCGTCAATATATTTCTTAAAAGCCGTTTCAGCTTTATCCTGGAATCCCCAGCGAAGCAAAATTGTCCCTTTGGATCCTCCCTCGGGAATATCCTTGTTTTTCTTTTGCTGAGTGGAGGCGAGATTATAGTTTTCATCAAAAATATAATCTGAATTGTTCATGAAACTCTGAATACTCTGTGATTTAACGATTCGTATTCCACCCCGGGCAATATCTCGAAACCGAATGTGAAAACCTCTAAACTCACTGCCAATAATAAATAAAATGCCGAATGGTTTTTCAGTAAAATCGATTTTATTCAGAAAAACCGGGTCCAGTACGAATGCTAAAGATACTTTTTCCTGGCGATAAAAATTGGTACGCTGGATCACTTCGATAAATGTAATAATTTGGTGAAGGATTATCTTGTCCAATTCAATTTTAATATTTCGGTTGATATCATCACGTATCTCGAGCAGATCATTTTTTAAATCATGATCGGTTAAACCTGGATTGAATTTTTTATTAAAAATCTGATATGTCTTCTTAATAAACTGATAATTCGTAATAAAAGCTTCCCAACAGCGGGATTCTGTAAATGTATCCTTAGCCAGTTTGGTCTTCAAATTACGCAGGATTCCCATCAATTCGGGCGAATCCTGAAGTTCTTTGGCCAAACTGATATATTCGTCGTTATAACTGCTTAAAAACTGGTGGACGAAACTGCGGGCAGCAAAGCCAAAAACGGTTTCCTGAGTTGTCAGTTCGCCTTGTCGGAATAAGTCGGAAAGGGGATTGTCGGGAATGACATAGATCAAACTGATATCTTCGATCAGGCTATGGATCACCTTTTCATCGAGAATGTCGTTAAGGTAAATGGCGAATACTGTTTTACCGTTGGCAAAATGTTCAATGTATTTACGGTTTGAAACCAGGTGGTTTGAGTTGAGTACATCCGAGATATTGGCAAAAAATTTACCGGCCGAGTCACTATTTATCACAATCATGATGCGCAGTTCATCAGTGTCGGTCTTATGAGTTACCTGGATATAAGGAGTTAGGTAACTTTGAGCATGTTGGATCACTTCCTGATAACGAACATAAGTCTCTTCGGTTGTGGAAGAGAGGAAGCTGACGTCGCCGATTTTTTTTAAATCGGTAGTGTCGCTTGTAACAGACAGGTCATTGAATTGGGGTTTATATACTAAATACATTCGCAGATGCTCCACTCCGCGTGTTTTTCCCAGAGTTCGGTAGGATTGAAGGCGATGATTGGGGTATTTGGCCTGGACCCGGCGTTCAACTTCCATTGCGCGGAAATGGTAGTCGTCAACTAAGTAAATTGCTTCATTCTCAAGTTCCGTTACCAGATCGATGTTAACGACTTCTTCCTGGCGGATCGCGGAGAGTATTTCCGCGGCTTTGATGGCTTCTATGTGGTTGGCAATCGTTTCTACGGGTGTCGTTTTAAAATAGTAATCACTCATGCCAAGCCCAGTACAAAACCAATCAATTTCTTCCTGGATAGCTTGTTCAGAATAATTTCCGTGCTTTTGGATAATTTTTTTAAGGTCCATTAACTGTTCAAGAGTCAGGACCGATTTCTCGGCGATTTGATCTAATGTACGCACAATCCACTCCTTCTGTTGCGTTACAATCCAAGTTGAATGATCCCTTTTTTCTTCGCTTAGAAAAACGGATATTCACGGAATTCATATTCCGTTGGAATTCTATTGATATCTGAATTTGATGTTTTTTTTCAAAAAAGTCAAGAGACAATCATAGAAAAAGGAAAAATAAAAAAAAAAGCCGATCCAGATTGAACCGGCTGGTTTGGATTAAAATTTCAGGGTTTCCAAGGTTAACGTATAAAACCGTAGCATTGGCATTCCTTATCTTATCTGGTTGTTCCTGTTAGATTCAAAACCGGATTATAATAGCTAGCCCTCTTGTTTCAAGCAGTTGGAAAGGGGAGGCGCTTAATAGCGATAGTGTTCCGGTTTATAGGGACCTTGGATGGGGACGCCTATATAATCAGCTTGTTCAGAAGTGAGAGCTGTCAGTTTAACACCGATTTTTGCGAGGTGAAGTCGGGCGACTTCTTCGTCGAGTTGTTTGGAAAGCCGATAAACGCCGATTTCGTATTGATTAGCCCATAGGTCCATCTGAGCCAGCGTCTGGTTGGTAAACGAGTTGCTCATGACGAAGCTGGGGTGACCCGTGGCGCAGCCCAAATTAACTAAGCGGCCTTCCGCCAGAAGGATAATGCAATGTCCGTCCGGGAATACGAATTTATCGACCTGGGGTTTGATATTAATTTTATTGATTCCAGCCGTTTGCGCGAGTGTATCGACCTGGATTTCATTATCAAAATGCCCGATATTGCAGACGATGGCTTGGTCTTTCATTTGGCTCATGTGCTTTGCGGTGATAATATCGCGATTACCAGTCGCTGTAACGAACAGATCGCCTTCCTGGATAACATCTTCTAAGGTAGTCACCTGAAACCCTTCCATCGCGGCCTGCAAGGCGCAAATCGGGTCAATCTCAGTCACAATGACGCGCGCTCCAAATCCACGCATGGATTGAGCGCAACCCTTGCCTACATCGCCATAGCCGCACACAACGACAACTTTACCGGCAATCATGACATCGGTAGCGCGTTTGATTCCATCTGCCAGAGATTCCCTGCAACCGTACAGATTGTCAAATTTGGATTTGGTAACCGAATCGTTCACATTGATAGCCGGGAATAGAAGCGATCCTTCCTTGAGGCGCTGGTAGAGGCGATGAACTCCGGTCGTTGTTTCTTCGCTGACACCCCGGATCGCCCGAGCCATCTTGTGCCATTTCTGGGGGAATTGTTCCATCTCTTCGAGAATCAACTGATGCATGATCGCCATTTCCCTGTTGCTCATATCGGGTTGGGGCAATTTTCCGGTTTTCTGATACAGCTCTTCCAGACGGTATCCTTCATGGATCATCAGAGTCGCATCCCCGCCATCATCCACAATTAAATTGGGACCCTCTTCCGGGCCAAAGCAAAGCGCCTGACGCGTACACCACCAATATTCCTCCAAGGTCTCGCCTTTCCAGGCAAATACCGGAATGCCGTGTACGGCAATTGCGGCCGCCGCATGGTCCTGGGTGGAAAATATATTGCAGGAAGCCCAGCGAATCTCCGCGCCGAGTTCCTCCAACGTCTCAATCAATACCGCCGTCTGAATGGTCATGTGCAAGGAACCTGTAATTCGAACGCCTTTCAGAGGTTTCTGAGCTCCATAACGTTCCCGAACCGCCATGAGTCCCGGCATCTCCTTCTGGGATATTTCTATTTCCTTACGGCCAAATTCTGCGAGGCTTAAATCCTGTACTTTATAGGTTTCTGTTACGTGCATGTAGATTTTCTCCTTGATTACTGAATGATGTTAACAATCTTTAATTTTTCAATGGTTTCCGGGGTGAATAATGATGCATATTCTGTATTGCTTTTCAAGTTTGCATTGATCTCAAGCTTCCCCTCTTCGTTAATCGTCAAGCTAAGCAAACCTCCTGAAATATAATAGTCGTTGGTCAAAGCGATCACCGGAATGAGTTTATCTTTGGCATTTTTTAGAATATACATTTTCGTGGATGAGTTGCTGATCACGTCGCTGTTATAAATGATTAAGGGGATTTTTTCGGCAAGTTTTCTAACATTGGTTCCAATTTCGATGGCATCTTTGATATAGTAGATAACTGGTTTGATTTGTGTGATGGCGCTGGCGCGCTGCATCGATTTCTCTTCTTCTTTGTATTGGGCCTCTGATATAAAAATAGCAACTTCTGAACAATCAGTAAAGACTTGTTTGACTGTGAATAACGTTTGCATGGCGGTTGGATCTTTAGCGATAATCGAATTATTCCAAAAAAGGAATACTAAAAGAATGAAAAACCAATTTTTCATCGTTTTGCCCCGTTTTTATAGCTATTTTTTCCTGTAATTAGCGATTAATTCACGCATAGATTCGTCATCCATGTCATCTTTCTCCATAGAGACCAAGGCGCCACTGCTTTCAAGAGGAATTGTATCTTGATCGGATTTGGTGATAGAGACGAGACCCAGATATTTTCCATCGCGGAATGCCTGT
>CAZWDO010000007.1:60323-62355 GCA_964632485.1 uncultured bacterium | reverse complement strand
GCCCTGCCGTTAGTGTAACCCCCCAGGATCAGGTCAATTCCAGTGAAATCGGATGCGAGGGAGCGATCATTCTCCCAGCCGCTGTAGCTGAGCACTACCAGAATATCCACATCATTCCGTATTTTTTTTACCAGGCCCGGTAAGACGTCGCCGATCGGCAGGATGGTGATGTAATTAGCGGCTTCAGGAATGGCGGTAAGGGTCGATGGATGGGAAATTCCGATAACCCCGATTTTGAGCCCGGCGACCGTAAGGATTGTGTATGGTTGAAATAAGGGTTTGCTTGTATTTTTATCGCAAACATTGGCAGAAATGAATGGGAATTTGGCCAGTTTTTGTAAGTTTAAAAGCGTATCGGTCCCATATTTGAATTCGTAGGGAGTTATGTTGATCGCATTATATTGCATGAGATTTAGCGCATCGACCATAAAACGGCCAAACGACATGTCAGATATTCCATCTCCAAAAAGGATATTGCCAGCATCTAAAATAGCGATTTCACTGAGTGAATCACGGATATTTTTGACTTTGTAAGCGCGTTTGATTAAACCGCCACCTGCGTGACGACATCCACAACCCTGAATTTGAGCGTGGGAATCATTTGTGTGCAGAATGGTTACCGAACCGGCTTTCTGTTTCCCGCCGAAAATCCACCAGGCCTCAGCCGGGCTGATTAATAATACGGTTAAACTGAAAACAACCAAAATCCAAGTTGTCTTCAAATGAGATTTGAGCATTCTTGACTCCTTTTATTGCTATGGGTTATACTTAATAATTATAAACATCTGACTGTGTAAAAAGTTCCGGTAACTTTTTTGAATATTATAATATAAAAAAGGAAACAAAAAAAATCAATGGTAGTTTAATAAAAAAATGATTTTTTTTAAAAAACTGAAAGGAGCTTCTATGCGTTTATCTTTTCGATTGATGTTGATACTGGTTTTCATAGTGACAACCTGGAGTTATGCTCAAAAAAATGAGGATTTATCGGCCGCTGCCAACGAAAAATATAAGGTATTCAAAGAAACCCCGTCGGCGGAAAATTTTCAAATTTCTATCGCTGCATGGCAAGAATTAGCGCGTTCCCTGCCCGAAGAATCCGGGCGCGCATTGAGCATGCAAAGTTATATTTATTATTTGTACTCCGTTGAGTTGCTGAAATTAGCCGAATCCCATCTGCAATCCATGAAAGCTAAAGATAAATTCCTATTGGCCAATCTCTACCTGAACATCCAGGAATATGATCAAGCTATTTCAATTTATCAGCAGCTTAATGAAACTAACCCCAAGTGGTCATGTCCCTTCCGGCATAAGGGAGAAGCTTATTACGAAAAAGGGGATTACACGCAGGCTGGGGAAGCCTTGAAAAAAGCGATTGAGACCAATGAGAACCATACAGATGCCTATCTTTGGCAGGCAAAAAACTTATATCAACTCGGGGAGTTTGAACAGGGTTTGATATCGATTGATCGTGCCATTGCTCTATTGGGAAAAAATAAAGAAGATAATGAGGAAGAAATCCCTGAGGAATATTATGAAATGAAGGCGGATTTATTGGTTAAGCTGGAGAGAAAACCGGAAGCATTGGTCATTTATCAAAAAATTTTAAATAGTTCATCGGAACAATCCCGCATTCAAAATAAGATTGATCGATTATAATTTTTTATAAAAGATGTGTTTGCTATCTCCCGGGCTATAGAAGTCGGGGAGTTGGCCGACGAGAAGATACCCGTTACGGAGATAAAAAGTTCGCGTCGGTTCGTATAAGGGGCGTCCGGCGGTTTCTATAAATACCTGGCCGGCGCCCAATTTAATTAATTCCTCTTCAGATTTTTGCAGGAGTATTTTTCCTAAACCCTGGTTTTGAAATTTTGGATCCACGGCGATCCAATAGAGATCATAACTTTTTTGAGTATAGGGAGTGGGTCCATAGCAGGCATACCCCGCCAAGGTGTTGTCATTTTCGGCGAAAATAAAGCTATATCCGCTTGATCTCTCTCCCTGATCAAGAGTTTCCTGAACCAGTTCTACC
>CAZWDO010000007.1:0-60313 GCA_964632485.1 uncultured bacterium | reverse complement strand
AATTTCTTCTTCATTAAAAAAGCGGGTAGCCGCAACCAGGTTGCCCACCGATTGGGCATCGGTGGGCAGGAGGTGAGTTCTAAATTGAAATTCCATCATTTAGTCTTGGGGTTCCTTAGCATCCAGCCAAGGCATCATAGCTCTCAGTTTTTTACCGGTTTGTTCAATTTGCATATTGCGTTCCCGTTTGCGAATCGCATTGAAAGATGGCCGGTTAGCCTGGTTTTCCAATATCCAGTTGCGAGCGAATACCCCGGTTTGAATTTCTTCCAGGACTTTTCCCATCTCTTTACGGGTTTCATCTGTAATAATGCGTTTTCCGACAGAATAGTCGCCATATTCGGCGGTATTGCTGATCGAATAGCGCATGTAGCTTAATCCACCCTGATTGATCAGATCGACGATCAGTTTCAATTCATGAAGGCATTCAAAATAGGCGATTTCGGGTTGATAGCCGGCTTTAACGAGCGTATCGAAACCCGCTTTAATCAGTTCGCTGACTCCGCCGCATAATACGGCTTGTTCACCGAATAAATCGGTTTCGGTTTCTTCGCGGAAACTGGTTTCCAGAACTCCGGCGCGGGTTCCGCCAATTCCTTTGGCATAGGCTAAGGCAAATTCTTTGGCTTTTCCGCTGGCATCCTGGTGGATGGCGATGAGCGCCGGTACGCCTTTGCCTTCTGTAAATACCCGGCGGACCATGTGTCCGGGACCTTTCGGAGCGATCATAAATACATCGACATCTTTGGGAGCTACAATCTGGCCGAAATGAATATTGAATCCATGAGCGAAAATCAACGCTTTCCCGGCGCCTAAAAAGGGAGCAATCTGTTCATGGTAGATTTTTGATTGAATTTCGTCAGGTAAAAGGATCATAATCATCGTCGATTTTTGCACGGCTTCGGCGACTGTGTACACTTCCAGTCCCTGATCGGCTGCTTTATTCCAGGATGCGCTACCCTGGTACAGGCCAACACAAACATCGACGCCACTATCCTTCAAATTTAGGGCATGAGCGTGACCCTGGCTGCCGAATCCGATGATGGCAATTTTTTTGCCGTTAAGCAGGGTCAAATCGGCATCCTGATCATAATACACACGTGTCATTGATAATTCCTCCATGAGGTTATGGGTTTCGAAAGCGCGCGCCGGTATTGGCGGATTGGACAAAATAGGCATAGCGTTTGAGAATATCATCTTCCAAATCGCGTGAAAAGGGTTGGATATTTTTCAAGCGTTCATTTATTTCGGGTTCAGTGAGAGATAATTCAAGACGACGTTGGTCGAGATCAATTTCGATTATGTCTCCATCTTTGACAATGGCAATGGGACCGCCTTCAGCGGCTTCGGGTGAAACGTGGCCAATCACCGCGCCGGTGGAACCCCCGGAAAACCGCCCATCTGTAATGAGCGCGACTTTGTCGATCAGGTCCATGCCAACCAGCGCTGAAGTCGGGGAAAGCATTTCACGCATTCCTGGTCCACCTTTAGGCCCTTCATAGCGAATAACAACGACGTCCCCGGCTTTAATACGCTGATCCAGAATAGCTTGAGTCGCTTGTTCCCCATCTTCGAAAACGATTGCCGGGCCCCGATGACGGCGCATCGCCTGGGCAGTTCCGGCTTGTTTGATTACTGCGCCCTGGGGAGCTAAATTACCGTATAAGATGGCAATTCCGCCTTCGGCATGATAAGGGCGCTCTAATGGCCGGATTACTTCCGTATCTGTTACTTCTACTCCTGCTACCAGGGTACCGATTCCCTGCCGATAAATCGTCATAGCGTTATCTTTTAATAAACTGGCTTTAAGCAATAGATTCATGACCGCATAAATTCCGCCGGCCCGATCGAGATCCTCGATATGGTCCTGGCCGATGGGCGATAAATGACAAATATGAGGCACTTTACGGCTGAGTTTATCAAAAATATCCAATTCAAAGGGAATCCCGAATGCATGGGCGATAGCGGGTAAATGCAGTACGGTATTGGTTGAGCCCCCGACAGCCAGATCCACTAAAACGGCATTGTAAAAGGAATCGGCGGTAACAATTTGGCGGGGGGTGAGTTGTTGATTGACTAATTCCATGATCCGCTGTCCGGCTTCCCGCGCCAGGCGAGTCCGTTCCATTGATACCGCGGGTACCGTTCCGTTTCCGCGCAGAGCGATTCCCAGGGCTTCAGCCAGGGCATTCATCGAGTTGGCAGTAAAAAGACCGGCGCATGATCCGGCTCCCGGACACGCGCATGATTCCAGGGATTCCAGTTCTTCTTCGGAGAGCGTTCCATTCTTATAGCGGCCGACGGCTTCAAAAACGCTGATTAAATCGACTTTTCGGCCTTTGTAGTTACCCGCCAGCATGGGGCCGCCGCTAACCAGCAATGCAGGGATATTTAGTTTTCCCATGGCCATTAGCATGCCAGGTGTTACTTTATCGCAATTACTAATGAAGACGATCCCATCCATGGGCATGGCATTCAACGTCAATTCGCAGGTATCGCAAATTAATTCACGGGATGGCAATGAAAAGCGCATTCCTTTGTGATCCATGGCTAAACCGTCACATATTGCCGTGGTGCTGAATTCGAGAGGAACTCCTCCTGCCTGGCGGATTCCCTCTTTTACGACCTGCGCGATTTGTTTCAGGTGAATATGCCCTGGCACCATATCGCTGGCCGAATTGGCAATAGCAATAAAGGGACCTTTCATATCATCTTTATTCAAGCCCAGAGCGCGTAACAATGATCGATGAGGGGCGCGAATGGCGCCTTCGGTCATAGCAGAACTTCGCATGGATACTCCTTTATTCCGAAACTTCGCCGGTAATAAAATCATTTGTGTGATTATCCGGCGCCGACCAGCGATTCATAGCAATGCTGCCTGTCCGGGTTATATCAATTAAATCATTTACGCCCAGCATGTTAATAAAAGCGTCAATTTTCCCGACTTGTCCGGTAATTTCTACAATGAAACCTTCGCGGTTAGCGTCCACGATTTTGCCCCGAAAAATTTCAACAATCTGGGCAATCTCCGCTTTACTCATGCTTACCGGCTTGATCTTGATTAATGCCATTTCCCGTTCCACATTCATATTGGGGTTTATGGGAGCGACATGAACTGTATCGATGACCTTGTACATCTGCCGTTCAACCTGTTCCAGTATCTGTTCGTCACCGATAACAGCAATAATGATGCGGGTCAGGCGTGGATCAACCCATTTGCCGGCGCTGATACTTTCGATATTGAAGCCCCGCCGTTTAAGAAGCGCGGTAATACGCATCAGCACGCCCGGTTTATTCCAGACTAATACGGAAACAATATGCTTGGAGACTGGATTTGCTTTATTCATAGGTCCGCCCTTTTATAATTCGGTTAATGGATGGGAAAGTGATGCTCCTGAAGGAACCATTGGCAGCACATTTTCTTCGGGATTGATATGAGCATGAACCAGCATGGCGGATGGGTAGTGGGCAAATTCCCGCATGATCGATTCGGCTTCTTCGACCGTGTTGATCGTGGCGGAATGAATACCAATGGCATCGGCTATCTTTGCAAAGTCCGGGTTATCCTGCATGCAAGTACCAGAATAGCGTTTGTCGCAAAATAATTGTTGCCATTGACGGACCATGCCGAGGTACGTATTATCCAGTACTAAAATTTTTATGGGCAGTCGATAACGGCGGATAGTCATCAGTTCCTGAATATTCATCTGGAATCCACCATCCCCGGCGATAGCAATCACCGGGCGTCCCGGCAAGCCGATTTGGGCGCCGATCGCCGCCGGCAGGGCAAATCCCATGGTTCCTAAGCCGCCGGATGTCAGGAAGGAACGAGGGTGAGTCACTTTTATGAATTGGGATGACCAAATCTGATTTTGGCCTACATCGGTGACCACAATGCGGTCCTGCGGAAAGTACTGGTTGATCAGCTCCAACAGATATTGGGGTTTTAGAGAGCCATCATTATGATAGCATAAGGGGCGTTCTTTTTTTTGCAAACTTAATTCTTCAAGCCAGGCAGAATAGTCAGTTGCCGGGGCTTCCAAACTCAAAATTTCCGTTAGAAACTGTTTGACATTAACGATGATCGGATAATGGGATCGAACATTTTTTCCGATTTCCGCCGCATCAATATCGACATGCACGATACGGGCTTTTGGCGCGAAAGTCTTAATACTTCCGACAATGCGATCACTAAAGCGAACCCCCAGCGCGATCAGCAGGTCGCAATTCTGCACGGCATAATTGGCATACACCGCGCCATGCATCCCGACTCCGCCCATATAGAGAGATTCTTTGGAGGGATAAACGCCCAACCCCATCATAGTATGGGTGACTGGAACGTTGTAGCGGTCGGCAAAATTGTTCAACAATTCGGCGCTATCAGAATAGATAACGCCACCACCAGCTAATATCAGCGGTTTGGTGGCATTGGCGAGCAGTTGAATCACATTCTTAATCTGCCGGGGATGTTCATGTTCTTTCGGTGAATACTTGGATAACTCAATTTTTTCTGGATAGTGGAATTGTCCCTCACTCTTTTGAATGTCCGAGGGAATATCAACGAGCACGGGACCGGGTCGGCCGTTACGGGCAATGTAAAACGCCATTTTCATGGTTTCCGCCAATTCCTCGACATGGTACACCAAAAAACTTGCCTTGGTTATGGGCAGAGTGATCCCGGTAATATCCGCTTCCTGAAACGCATCCGTACCGATGGCGTTGCAGGGAACCTGGCCGGTGATTATAACCATGGGAATTGAATCCATATATGCGGTCGCTATGCCGGTTACTGTATTTGTTGCGCCTGGGCCGGAAGTCGCAATAACAACTCCGGTTTTCCCGGTAGCGCGTGAATAACCATCTGCCGCGTGGGCCCCCCCTTGCTCATGTCGGGGAATAATTAATTGTATTCCTTCTCCATATTGATAAAAATCATCAAAAAAAGGAATCACCTGTCCCCCTGGATAGCCGAATATCGTGTCGACTCCCTCGCGTTTTAAACATTCCACGATAATTCGCGCGCCTTTTAGTTTCATGGTTCTTTCCTTGCTAATGGTTTTTCCCATAATAATAAAAATCTGAAAATTTGTCAAGTCATCTTTTTTTATTTTTTCGCTTGACATTTCCATAAAATTTGCTTATATTTATTATCACCCAGCCGAAGTGGCGAAACTGGCAGACGCACAGGACTCAAAATCCTGCGAGGTTAAACTCATGTGGGTTCGAGTCCCACCTTCGGCAACCCACTCTACTATCATTATATTATGTAATTTCAGGATTGTTGCTTTAGCGATCAGTATTATAGAATCAGTAGCGTTATTTTGGTAAATATCGTTGTAAATATCGATAGCGGACACGCATCTGACGGGATTGAGCAAAATTTGCGGGTGTATATTTCAAGGGATTAGCCAGGATAACGACCAGGCGAATGATCTCATCGCGTTTGAGTTTTTGAAGGGCTTTTTTATAATGATAGAGAGCGCCGGCAGGAGCGCCGTAAATTCCTGGACCCCACTCCACATAGTTATAATATAATTCAAGCATGCGATCTTTGCTGAGAATCAATTCGAATTCCAGGGAGATATACAACTCGGCATATTTTCGAATCCACCATTTCTGCGGCATTAGCATCATGGTTCGCGCCAATTGTTGGGTGATTGTGCTGCCGCCAAAAGCGTTGCGCTTCTTTTTCAGATTGATTTTCCAGGCCTTTTTTACCGCTTCAAAGTCAATGCCTATATGTTCAAAGAATTTTGCGTCTTCAACGGTAACAATTGCCTGAGGTAATAATGGCGATATCCGACTGATGGGTATAAAATTTTCAGTATGAAACAAATATCCTCGTGTTATCCAGCGATAAATGCCAAGCGAGTGAATGGGAGGATTGAAAATCTTTAGAAACAGCGCGCCCAATAAACCGTAGATAAGCAACATGATGTGCGCATATACTATTAGCTTACCTAACACTATCAGCCATTTCATATAGGGTGGGGGAGAACGGAAATATCGGGGGAAATGAACCATATTTTTTATTGGGGTTTGATAATGGGATTGTTTAATAATTCTTTTGCTTTTTTACAAATGGTTGGGGGTAAACCCAAAATTTCGGCTATATGTAAGGCTTCCAGCGGAATAGGGGTTTGCGCTTCAATTTTGCGCGCCTGATAGGATAGGTGGGATTGAAGTTGTTGCAAGCGATCCCGAACCGCTAGTGATTGCAGGTTATTCCAGAAATTATCCGGAATCTCTTCCAGTCCGCGCATTTGCCAGAATTGCCAAAAAGGGGAATAGCGGGGGATATCGAAATGAGTCGCCAGCGCAAACCAGTGCCCGGATTGCTGCAATTCGTCCATTAAGGCGGTATTCAGGGCAACGGCTTCCGACGGATTGCTGCCACGCGATAATTCGTCGATCAAAAACAGATGCAAGCCGGGTCGGTTTAAGCAATCAATCAGAATCTCAATTTCGCGGCTATAAGAGCTGAGAGTATGGCTCGACAAACGGGTCTCTTCTCCCAGATAAAATATTTCATCAAATAAAGGGCCGCAAAAGGATTCCGCCGGCACTGGCAATCCCAATTTTAAATGATAACAGAGAAACCCGAGGCTGCGCAATAGAATGGATTTCCCTCCCATATTCATACCTGTTAATATGTTAGCCGGCTGATCCAGTTCGATCGTCAGCGGTTGATACTGAATTCCTTCACTATCTAACTGGCGAGCTGTAAAAATAAACTGTCCCGCTTTTATGCGGATGGTTTCATTGTTCAATTGGGGGATGGCAGATTGGGTTTCCAAACCGTATGTTACAAACGTGAGCAATCGATCAATTTGCGCCAGATGGGAAATGATGGTAAAAAGGAAATCACAATTTTTTATAAGCATAGTTGTCAGATTCCGGGCGACATTTTCTTCTTCATCTGAGATTTGCCGCAAGATTAAGTTTTGCTGTCTATCAAGTTCAAGCGCTTCTGGCGGCCGCCGGGGGGCAAAGATGATATTCGCATAGTTTTCTTCAATTATATAAAACTCGTCACTCTTAAGCCATTTTTCAATAGCTTCTCCATCATGGAGTTTGGAGAGACTAATTCGTTCGCAGCCTATCGGAATCTGCCAGCGAGCCTTAAGCTCCCCCCAATACGCTGCTTCTGTTTCCTCCAGGTGTTGTTGTATATCGCGCAGTTCTTCACAGAGTATGGATAATCGGGGAGTGTGTTTGCCGGTAAAGGCGAAGGTAGGTTTTTTTTCAACGTCCGGGTCGAGCATTTGATAATACTCAACGGCTTTTTCTAATCGGGGCAAGGGGGGCAAAGGGGTTGCCGTTACCATGGGTATCAATTCAAACCATAATAAAAGAAATTTTTTTAGAAGAAAGAACTGTTCAATGGTAAGCGGTTGAACCGGTTCCGTCGCTAAACGATCCAGAAAAGAAAGCATCTCAAAATGGGAAAGCAACGAACGGATTCTGATCAGTTTATCAGGATGTTTCCCGAAATGAAGCAAGCATTCTCCAAGCAACTGATAATGAAGCTGGCATTCATTCTGCTGCTGTCGGTTAAAAAGAGGGGGATTACGTTCCATTTGAGAGCAAAAAGGGGTTGAAAAGCGCAAATTGGCCAAAATATTTTTTATATCCAGAGGGATAAACCCAGCAGTTTTTGTATTCATGATCGGCTCGTGATTTCACTGATATCGATAGTGTTCAATTGAGGAAAAACCGAACGGAATCGATGGCGCCATTCGCGACAATCGCGATGAGCGCCCTGGGTGGAATAAGAATTCACTACCAGTTTATCAAAACAGATGGAGTGAATCACATTGATTTTTTGATCAAGCCGGTTGAGTATCGGCAGGGATAAGTGAATCTTAAATACGCTTGGCACAATAAAATTTCCCCTCCAGTGTTCATAAAGCGCGCTGATCTTTTCCCAGCTTTGGCGCGTGAAACTGGCGGGTAAATAAAGATAGGGGCTTTTATCTTCGATCAGTTGGCGTATTATGAGGGGCTCTTTTCCTAAAAAAGGGAAATCAAAGGTTCGGATGATCCTGCCATTTTTGGAAAAAGATTGCGGGTGGGAGGAATGGGTGGCCATGATGGGGAATGGCGGTGGAGGTAAGGCAGTGATGAGGGACCAATAGCGGATTTGGGCGCTTATATCGGCAAAGGTATCCTGCGGGGAGTCGTTTCCGACCGCCAGGATCATTTCATCGATAAACTCCAGATCCAATGGCGCTTTACGGTCCAAGGCGCTATCGATGATAAAATGCCGGCAACCCCAAGCACGAGCGATGCGGTGGACTTCTATCAACGGAGCGGCGTGGTTGGGTCCTGATGATTGGACCTCAAGCCGGGCCTTGGTTCGATATAGGCAAACAGGACCCAATGGGGTATCCGGCTGAATCACAGCGATTACTTCGAGCAAGCCAGTGAATGATTTTACTGATAGTGAGAGCGCCGTAAAAATTGCGCCACGAGGAATATGCCAGCGGGGTTTGCAAATTGCCCGATTATCAATGGTTTTTACGCGGGAAGTTCCCAGGGCAGCCAAACAGTAACTAAGTTGGGGATTTTGCGCGACCCAATAATTTAAATAGCTGGTTTTTCCGGCATCCCTGCTCAAACCGACCAATGTAGTTGTTTTCACAATCGTTCAATCAGTGGAAGATGAATCCCGGCGGCGGATATTCCGGGCGAGTTCTTTAGGCTCAATCACTTTGGCATTGCCCGTCATCAGTGAAATAATCCCGTCTTGCGATTTTTGCAGGGGGTCGATTTGCCCGCAATATTCTGCCGGATTGATCGAATATTGAATGGGCTCCGGGTAAGCGACAATCACTCCCTCATAGTTGCGTAAGATTACCCGGTTGTATCCCTGTGAAATTAAATAGTCGGGCATGACTGGAATTTTCCCCCCGCCACCCGGAGCATCGACGACAAAAGTGGGTACTGCCATGCCGGTAGTATGCCCCCGCAGCGATTCGATGATTTGAATGCCAATACTGATCGGAGTGCGAAAATGGCTGATTCCTTCTGACAAGTCACATTGATAAATATAATAGGGTTTGACACGGTTTTTGAGTAGTTGATGTACCAGGTTTTTCATGATATCGGGTTGGTCGTTGATTCCTCTTAGCAGGACGGATTGGTTTCCCAGGGGGATGCCGGCATCGGCCAGTTTACTCAGGGCAGTTCGGGATTCAATCGTGAATTCCTGTGGATGATTAAAGTGCGTATTAATATAGAGCGGATGATAGCGTCTGAGCATTGTAACCAGTTCATCCGTGATTCGTTGAGGCATCACGACCGGAGTTCGGGAACCGATACGAATGATTTCAACGTGTTCAATTTCACGTATCTGCCGGATAATCTGTTCCAATCGATCGGTTGCCATCACCAAAGGATCCCCTCCTGAAAGCAGAACGTCGCGGATTTCGGGATGATGACGAATATAATCGATGGCCTTCTCGATTATTTCCATTGGCAGCGACTGGTCTGTTTCTCCCGCTTTTCTTCGCCGGGTACAATGCCGGCAATACATGGAACACTGATCGGTCACTAACAATAATACACGGTCGGGATAGCGGTGGGTCAGCCCGGGAAGGGGAGAGTCCACGTCTTCCGCCAGAGGATCATGAAGGTCCGATGGACTGCGATAGAGTTCATCCGCCGTGGGAATGGCCTGCTTTCGAATGGGATCGTAGGGATTGTCCGGGTTGATCAAACTGAAATAGTAGGGCGTGATGGACATACGTAGGGTGGAAAGGGCTCCGGCAATTGCTTTTTCTTCCATTTCAGTCAGAGGTATCAGCTCCTTGAGTTGCCCGACCGTGTGGATTCGGTTTTTCAATTGCCAGCGCCAGTCATTCCATTCCTCTGGCGACACCTGTTGGCGCTGGGCATATTTGAGATAGGCTTCTGTCAAGATTTCCTCCTTATTATAATTAACTTCTGAATTAGTGGAGATATTTTTGTTCAAAAATTGAACGTAATATTGGATGTTTGCGAACAATTTCCAGAGAAATCTGGGCATGGTCGTGGCAATACCCATTGCCAATGATCATGTCGATATCATAGCCAATCCCTTCAGCGCCCAGCGCCGCTTTAGTGAAACTGGTAGCCATGGAAAAGAAATAAACGGTACCGCGATCGCGGCAAGCCAGTACAGAAGCCATTTCAGTATCCGGTACATTCACACAATTTATGACCAGATCCGCCATTCGTCCTTGCGTGAGTTTTTCCAGTTCCCGGTAAACGAACAGGGCATCTCCGGCATTCCCGCGGATCAGATGGTCGCACATATTCAATTCCTGCGCGGTGGCCAGCGATTTTTCGCTGTGTACCAGACCGATGATCGCGCCTTCCGCTCCAACCACGTCGCGCGCCATTGCCGTACACAACAATCCCGATTTACCACCGGCGCCCAATATAAATATTGTTTGGCCTTTTTGGGCCAGTCTGGCTGTCTGAGCCGGCGCTCCAGCTACATCCAATATTGAGAGCGCCAATGTCTCATTCATATCTTCGGGTAATTTCGCATAAACACCGCTCTCAAAAAGAATCGCGCGACCCTCAATTTCAATTTGGTCCTGGTCGAGCAAAACATTTTTAATACGGTCAATTTTGAGGGGTGTCAAGGATAGAGAAACCAAAGTGGCTAAGCGGTCACCCGGTTTCAAATCGGTTTTGCCGGCTAAAGCTGATCCGATCTCTGCGACTTTGCCGATCAACATTCCTCCTGAGCCGGTGACCGGATTGTGCATTTTACCGCGTTCGCTCACTATGGATTGCACTTTGGCGGCGATTTTTTCCGGGTCCCGCCCGACTTCCTGGACGATTTGATGAAAAGAAGCGGAATCTATATTCAGTCGAATGACATTTAAAAGTATCTCATTGTCATAGAGTTCCATTGTATTGTCAATTCGTCGGGCAGGTTGGGGTAATACCCCTGAAGGTTCGAGAACCCGATGGGTTCCGAATTTACAGCCTTGCATAGCTCATCTCCCTGAAAAAGGTGTGATTGTTTTTTTCAGACACGTTCTGGTTTAATTCATAAATAATAAGATAGTATCAATATTTAATGCGCTTTAACTCCTGCGTTATTGCATTTACCTGAATAATCCAATGGCAATTAAGGAATTAGTTATGATCCAACGAACTGACTCTACAATTCTATTACCGATTGCCAGAGTTTTATGGACCGCTATAAATTAATACAATTAAACTGATTTTGTCAATATCTTTTTCAAATATATTACGATTCTAAATAAAATTTTAAGTGGATGTCAGGTACAATTTAATTCAAAACTTTTGTTTAAGCTGAAAAAAAGGCTTGACATTTCGGTTTTTTTTTTATAATATTAGACGACTTCAAACAAGGAGGAATTAAATGTCAGTTAAAGTCGCTATTAACGGTTTTGGCCGTATCGGTCGTTTGGTTTTTCGCTCTGCTCAGCAGAAAAGCGAATTAGAGATTGTTGCCATCAATGATTTGACAGATGCTAAAACGTTAGCCCATCTTTTGAAATATGATTCCGTTCATCGTCGTTTTCAGGGAACTGTTAGTGTTGACGGTGATTGCATTGTTGTAAATGGAAAGAAAATTAAGGTTTACGCCGAAAAAGATCCCGCGAATCTGCCTTGGAAAGATTTAGGTATCGATATTGTTATCGAAGCTACGGGAATTTTCCGTAACCGGGAAAAAATGGGCAAACATATCCAGGCTGGAGCCAAAAAGGTAATCCTGACTGTTCCCGCTGATAATAAGGAAGATGTGGATGCTACGGTTGTTTTAGGCGTCAATTGTGATACGCTGACTAAAGATATGGTTTTTGTTTCCAATGCCTCGTGTACCACGAATTGTCTCGGACCTATTTCCAAGGTGTTGCATGAGAATTTTGGTATCAAACGCGGTTTAATGAATACAATCCATTCCTATACCAATGATCAGAATATTTTAGATTTACCTCATAAAGATTTACGTCGCGCCCGTTCCGCCGCCCTGTCGATTATTCCGACTAAAACCGGCGCTGCAAAAGCGATTGGTCTTGTTATTCCGGCTCTGGATAAAAAGATGGACGGTTTTGCCATGCGGGTCCCAACGCCCGATGTATCCGTGGTTGATCTGACATGTGAATTGGAAAAACCGGCGACCAAGGAAACTATCAATGCCGCAATGAAGAAAGCCTCTGAAGAAGGCTCTCTCAAAGGGATACTTGCCTATTGCGAAGACCCTGTTGTCAGTTCTGATATGATCGGGGATCCTCATTCGTCGATTTTCGATGCCGCTTTAACCCAGACGCAGGGTGAGAACTTAGTAAAAGTTGTAGCCTGGTACGATAATGAGTGGGGTTATTCCTGTCGTGTCGTCGATCTGGCAGTTAAAATGGCAAACCTGTAAACAACAGGATAAAAGATTATGGCAAAACGTACGATTGACCAACTGACTCTCAAGAATAAACGCGTTTTGATGCGTGTGGACTTTAATGTTCCGATGGATAAAACTACCGGGAAAATTACGGATGATAACCGTATTGTCGAAGCCTTGCCCAGCATAAAAAGAGTAGTTGCCGAAGGCGGTAAATTAGTTTTAATGTCTCATTTAGGGAAACCTAAAGGAGAAAAGAAACCGGGATTGAGTCTGAAACCCGTAGCGGAACGTCTGGGTGAATTGCTGAAAAAACCCGTACGTTTTGTGGAAGACTGTGTGGGAGAAACCGTGGAGACGGCCATTTCACAGATGTCGGAGGGTGATGTTGTCGTGTTGGAAAATCTGCGATTTTATAAAGAAGAAGAAAAAAATGATCCTGAATTCGCCAGGAAATTAGCGGGTTTGGGCGATGTTTATATCAATGATGCGTTTGGCACGGCTCATCGCGCGCACGCTTCAACGGCGGGAGTGGTGGATTATATCGCTGAAAATGCCTTGGGCTATCTGATGGCCAAGGAAGTAAAATTCCTCGGTATGGCCCTGGAAAATCCCACCAGACCGTATGTTGCTGTGATGGGCGGCGCAAAAGTTTCCGATAAAATCAATGTGATTATCAATCTGATGGAAAAAGTTGATGCCTTGCTGATCGGCGGCGGAATGATTTTCACCTTTTTTAAGGCGATGGGACTGGAGATAGGAAAATCCCTGGTGGAGGACGACCGGCTGGAAATCGCTAAGGAGATTATCGAAAAAGCCAAAAAAATGAACGTGCAATTACTGTTGCCGGATGATGTGGTCGTTGCGGCTGAATTCAAAGCGGACGCCGAACATAAGACGGTTGATAAAGCTGAAATCCCCGCCGGATGGATGGGATTGGATGTCGGGCCGAAGACGATTGAAAAATTTTCCGCAGTTTTAAAGACGGCCAAGACAATCGTATGGAACGGTCCCATGGGCGTATTCGAGATGCCGGCTTTCGCTAACGGAACAATTGAACTGGCCAAAGTGATTGCCCATGCCACGCAATATAACGATGCCGTATCGATTATTGGCGGCGGTGATTCCGCAGCGGCAATAGCGCAGACTGGATTGAAAGACCGGATTACCCATATTTCAACCGGTGGTGGCGCAAGTCTCGAATACCTGGAAGGTTTGGTATTGCCAGGTATCGCTGCGATTCAGGATAATTAAGGAAGGAATCTATTGTGAGAAAACCTCTAATTGCCGGTAACTGGAAAATGTATAAGACATACAAAGAAGCGGTGGCTTTTATATCAGCCCTGGTCCAATCCGGTGAAATGCCCGAGGGACGGGAAGTGTTGATCTGCCCGCCGTATTTATATCTTGATCAGGCTGTTCGCCTGTGTTGTTGTACGGCAGTGCAGGTGGGAGCTCAGAACTGCGCTCTGAAAAATGAAGGCGCATATACGGGTGAAATTAGCCCCGCTATGCTGAAAAGCCTCTGTGTCTCCTCTGTGATTATCGGACATTCAGAACGCCGGGAATATTATGGTGAAACGGATGAAACCGTAGCCGAAAAAGTGGCGCTTGTATTAGATCAGCATTTACAACCCATTGTATGTGTGGGAGAAAAACTCGCGGAACGCGAGAGCGGCGCGGAAAAAGATGTTGTTAAACGTCAAATTGAGCAAGGATTGGCAAATGTAGCCATTGATCGGGCTCAGGAATTAGTAATTGCCTATGAACCTGTCTGGGCGATTGGCACCGGTAAAACGGCAACTCCAGCCCAAGCCCAGGAAATGCACGCTTATATCCGTTCGTTGCTTTTGCGAATGTTCGGTTCCGAAACAGCCGAGAAAATCCGCATTTTGTACGGTGGCAGTATTAAACCAGAAAATATTGATGAATTGATGAGTCAAAACGATATCGATGGCGGATTGGTTGGTGGTGCCAGTTTGAAACTTGATTCTTTTTTACGTATTGTGAATTTTCAATAGGAGAAGTCCATGCTCTATGTCTTATTCGTCATCCACACACTCATCTCGGTGTTATTAATCATTATCGTTTTGTTGCAATCAAGCAAGGGCGGAGGATTAGCCGCCGGTTTGGGCGGCGGGGGCGCTACCAGCTTGCTCGGTACGCGCGGAACAGCTACGTTCCTTTCGAAAGCGACAACCGTCCTGGCAGCCAGTTTTATGGTCTCTTCGCTATTAATTACGATTATTTATAATAGCCGGGGTGTTGAAACTAGCCGGGTACAGGAATTGCTGAATTCAGAACAATCAGCAACACCAGCCCCGACAATGCCCCCGATCCAGGACAATGCGACGCCCAGGGAGAATACGCCAGTTCAAGCTGTTCCGGTAGATTCGTCCGTTTCGCAACCTGTAAATTAAAAAGGTAATTAAACCGGTGGGCCGCTCCTACCCGGAAACCCGGTATGAGCTGGCTAATGGTTAATATGGATCTGTTCTGAAGCAAATTTGAGATTGCCGAAGTGGTGGAATTGGTAGACACGCTATCTTGAGGGGGTAGTAGGCCCTGCCTGTGCGGGTTCGAGTCCCGCCTTCGGCATTTTCCACTGACATCTTTTACACGGTAGGACACTGTTACAGTATGTGAATTGACGGGAGGTGTTGTTCTTCCATTCCCTATAAGCTCTTCAAAGAGCTGAATACAGTAAGAGTAAAGTTACTACCTCAACTGCATCCTATAATAGGGTAATAACCGACTAAATTTTTTTTTTTAAAAAACTTGTGTTTAAAACTGAAAAGATTATATTATAAAGTGAACATCTAACCAGGAGTGAAACATGAGCCCGGCTTTGCTATGGCTGATCGTGGGTTTGCTATTTGTATTTTTTGAAATTTTTGTTCCCGGTTTTGTTTTGGCTTTTTTTGGGGGCGGCGCCTTGATAGTTGCCTTGACAACCTGGCTGGGATGGACCCTGGGCTTGACGTCCCAGGTAATCGTGTTCCTTATGTCGTCACTGGTGTTATTATTCAGTTTGCGACGTTTTTTTACCCGCATTTTTTCCGGCCGGGAAGATACTGAAGGAGATACGATTAATTTTAAAGTCGAAAAAGGGGCTGTTGTAACGGTTCTGGAAACGATTGATCCCTCTAAAGGCAAAGGCCGGGTTCGCTATCAGGGAAGTGAATGGAAGGCAACGGCGTCAAGCGTCATTCCCGCCGGCGATTCGGCGCGCGTTTCCGGGATGAACAATTTAACGATTGAAGTTGAAAAAGTGTAACCCTATTTTAAGCGATTTTGAACCTTTAAAACAGGAGGCATCATGTCATCTGTTGCCGTTTTGGCGATCATTGTTTTAATTGTGATTATCACAGTTTTCAAAACAGCGGTCGTCGTACCGAATCAGGTAGTGTTCGTAATCGAACGTTTGGGAAAATATTCCCGTACTTTAGGCGCCGGTTTTCATATTCTGATCCCCTATATCGATAAGATTGCCTACAAACATACACTAAAGGAACAGGCGATTGATGTTCCGCCGCAGATGTGTATCACAAAAGATAATATCTCGGTGGAAATTGACGGCATTTTATATATGCGTGTCATTGATCCGGCCAAAGCCAGCTATGGTATAACGAACTATCAATTTGCCATTGTCCAGTTGGCGCAAACAACGATGCGTTCCGAAATCGGCAAGCTTGACTTGGATAAAACATTTGAATCGCGTGAAAACGTGAATGGCCAGATTGTTCAATCCATTGATGAAGCTTCTGATCCCTGGGGTATTAAAGTTACCCGCTATGAGATTCGTAATATCGAACCACCCCCTTCGATTCGCGATGCCATGGAAAAGCAGATGCGCGCTGAGCGTGAAAAACGTGAAAAAATAGCGTTGTCCGAAGGTGAAATGCAAGCTAAAATTAACCGCTCAGAAGGGGATAAGCAGGAATCGATCCGCCGTTCAGAAGGTATCAAGATCAAAATGGAAAATGAAGCCAAGGGAAACGCCGCTCAGATTTTGGAAGCCGCGAAGGCCACTGCTGAGGGAATTTTAATGGTCGCCAAAGCCATCGAACAACCGGGTGGTAAGGAATCGGTTGAGTTACGTATCGCCACCGATTGGATTCAATCGTTCGCGCAACTTGCTAAAACAAATAATACTATGATTCTGCCGACTAATTTAACGGATATCGCCAGTGTAACGGCAGTTGTTAAAAGCGCCTTTAACATTCAAAAAGAAAATTCATAAATATCGGATAGGTTCAGCAGCGCGCATCAGCCGGTGCGCGCTGTCCGGATTTTGTTTCTAATCGGGGCTTTATCCTTTCAGTTGCTCTATTTTATCTCTTTGCTCGAAGTTTACGTCAAATGTCGGTCATGTCGGAAATTTTGTTACTGAACTCTGAGTTATTGTTAGTGTAAAAATTTCTGAAATTGATAAAAAAAACTTGACATTCACAATGAAATTTATTATATATTTTTTTATGATATTAACAAATAGACGCTCATTTTAAGGAGATTCAGTTGCGTACGTTTTCTATATGCTTATTTATCCTTTTGGCTTCACAGATTGCTTTTGGCTGGAATTACAATAGCCAGGAGGAATTTATTGATTCTACTGATATGGATAAGTTAAAGAAAGAAATTCGCGAATTAGGCGGTTATGGCGGACCCTGGATTTTTTTTTCCAGTGTGGATGGCCAACCTGCGTTATTTTACGGTGGATGCGGGGGTATTGTCATCAGTCATTCCTGGGTGATTGGCGGAGCTGGATGCCGATTGATGACCGATATTGAAGCCGATAATCCTGTAGACTCCAATTTCCCCTCACAAGCCCCCCCGCCAAATCACCGGGTGAAGTACCTGAATATGGGTTATGGCGGGCTTTTTCTGGAAGGAATTTGGGATTACCAGAAAAAATGGCATGCCACAACGCGGATATTGATTGGTGGCGGTGGCATCAATTTGCGGGATGAAGGAGATGAAGTGGATACTGGCAAGGAAACTGGATTTTTTATCATTGAACCTGCTGTGGGAATTGAATTTAACCTAACAGAATATTTTCGGATGGCATCCGGGTTAGCCTATAGACGTCTTTTCGTCGACGAATTGGCCCAGTTCAATGCTGACAATCTTAGCGGATTTTCTTTTTTTATGCAGTTTAAAATTGGCCGGTTCTGATGAAATTTTTTTTATTCGTTTTCCTTAATTTTATATTGTTCTTATTCGTTGAGGGATGTTCCTCGCGCGAACCGGAAGATATTTCTTTTAACGAACCACTATTGGAATCGCAGGATTTGGAACTGGTATGGATTGAAGGCGGTTGGTTTACGCGGGGAAATAGTTGGGATACTCTTTATCACGATAATCAAAACGATGAATTCTTTACGCGCTTTATTTATCAAAATGGACAATTTATTGAAGTGATTCAATATGATGATACAGTCTGGATCGATGGGTTTTGGATCGGGCGTTATGAGGTAACAAATCGCGCTTTTAACCGATTTGTCGAGGCGGGTGGTTATCAGGATTCGACACTTTGGTCAGTGGATGGCCGACGCTTTATTGATAGTCTTGATATCACTTTACCCTATTATTGGCAACAAGGTGAAAATCTTCCCTGGCATGAGGCTGCCTATTCCTATAGTGAAGATCGGCCGGTCATGGGTATCAGCTTTTATGAGGCGGAAGCTTTTTGTCAATGGTTGAGCCAGGAATGGGGAGCAGAAGTTCGGCTGCCTACCGAAGCGGAATGGGAAAAAGCGGCTCGCTGGGCTGATCCGGCGCCTGAAAACCATTCCGGGCATCGATACCCCTGGGGTGATACACTCGAATTGGCGCGCATGAATGGTTACGAATGGAGTGATGGATTTGTCAACACCGCTCCCGTACATGCCTTTAGCGCCGGTCAAAGCGCCTATGGCATTTACCAGATGCTGGGCAATGTCTGGGAATGGTGTGGCGATTGGTATCGCGCCGATTACTATAAAGAAGCATTCCAGCGTAAACTGAAAAATCCAACTGGTCCTGCAGCGCCTTTGCCGGAACGGATCAAAGTTGTTCGCGGCGGTGATTTCGGCCCCTGCTTTTCCAGTTCCTACCGCAACAGCAATCGCCATGGATTCCCTGTAACTCACCGGGGTCATTTTCAGGCTATGGATAAAAATGATGCCGTTGGCTTTCGGATTGCGATGCGTCAACTCCCGCAACGACAAAGGTAGAATGAAGGATTAATGAACTATCCGGGTAAAACGATTTTTTTTCTTTCCTTATATTGGGTTGCAATTTTGATAACGATTCCCCGGGACCATCTTGCTAATGAAAATGGCGTTATCCGGGGACAAGTGGTCCATGCGGTGACCGATCAGCCGGTGGTTGATGCCATCATTAAGTTAAAGCCGTTTGAGCATGTTATTTTTTCCAATAAAGAGGGACAGTTTATCATCCCGAACATCCCGGCCGGCGACTATGCGCTGGAGGTGAGCAAACCAGGTTTTGCTGTTGTGACGCAGACCCATGTCCAGGTTGTTGCCGGCGATACCACAGTAGTTACTTTATCCCTGTTGCCGGGGATGGGGGAGAGCGAGCAAGTGTTTTCAATTGGCAGTATTGAGGTAACATCCGATAAACCCATTATCAGCAATCAATCCACGACAACCTTTGAGATACGTTCGGGAGAGATCGAGCACATGCAGGCTACGAACCTGGGGGACGCCCTGCAATTGGCGCCGGGAGTGCTGAAATCAAGTAAAATCGGCCTCGATGGCAAGGTGACCACTGCGGTGCGCGGACCCAATACGAGTATTGAAACGTTTGGAACCCAAATTATGATCGAAGGAGTGCCTATTTCTAATAATGCGTCAATGGCAAGTGTTGCTTTGGGTTCAACTGTTCAAACATCAGCGGCGGAGGGCATCGATTTGAGGATGCTGGCGGCGGATAATATTGAATCCATTGAAATTATCCAGGGTATCCCCTCGGCCCAATATGGCGATCTCACCAGTGGGATTATCAATGTAAAAATGAAATCCCAACATCGTCAGCCCAAACTCAAAATGAAGTATAGCCGTTCCACCAAGGAGTTGTCCTTCGACCAGGGGATCGCTCGAGGCGGGCATACTTATTCGATTTTTATGGATTATGCTTACAGCGAACGTGATCTGAGGAAAACCGGCGATGAATGGGTCCGACTGGGCGCTACTCTGAAATTCCAGGGGCGCTGGCTGGAAGACCGCTTAAAATTTGATTATACACTGATGGGAAATAAAATGCTGGATGATGAAAAACCCACTGATTATCAACAGCAGAAAAAATACAACCATGGCTGGTTTGCCAATCAGACGATTTTAGCAATATGGCAGCCCGACAAGAGATTCAAGGCTGAATTTCGGGCATATTTGAATTTCCGCCGTGAGGACCGCTATGCTTCTAAATTAGTCCAGGGGGATCCGACCTCTTATATTGGCGAAATCTGGGACAAGGGAGAGCTCTATAATCCCGGCGCTCAATTAAATCTGAAGTACCGGCGCAGACAGGGCCGCTGGCTGCACGAGTTGAGCAGTGGCTTCGATTTCCGCTACGATGTGAATCGCGGTCAGGGGGTGATCATTGATCCCCAACAAAACTATTACGGCCAATATAGCGCTGATCGTTCCTTTTCCTATAACTGGTTTCCCGGAACCAATCAATTGGCGTTGTATTTAGAAGATGAAATCACAGCTAAATTGGGTCTAGTGTTCACGCTCAATCTTGGTATTCGCTATGATATGTTTGATATGGTCACCCCGTTTAGCAATGCCCGTCAGGGTGATTACGTGAGTCCGCGCCTGAGTTTCCTATTGCGGTTATGGCGCGGCGCAAAAGTCCGCTTTGGGTATGGCAGGACCGCCAAAGCCCCTTCTTTTGACATGATTTATCAACCGCGCGATTATGATGTCCTGGTCGATACGATTACAGACGAGCTGATCGGATACTCGCTGGAAAAATCAAATCCCGCTTTACAAGGATATTATGAAACAAAATATGATTTTGGATATGAGCAGATTTTTAGATCATGGGCCTCAATGCGAGTATCCTTTTATTATTCAGAACGAAAAAAAACCCCTTCTACCCGTTCTTATCCTGTTGATTACTACGAAAAGGGGATGATTGAGTATCCTCAGGAAACATTTTCATTTTACCAAAATATCGGCGAGGCGGAAAAAAAGGGAATTGAATTTATACTTAAAACTCAAAGTTGGTCAGGAATACGCCTACAAATTGGAAGTGATTGGTCTTATAATGAAATCAGCGCGGCAGGTCTGAACTATTATTCCAGCCCCGATTTGTCCCTGGACGAACCCTGGTGGCACCCCGGCAATCGCCCCGCCAATCAACAACTGCTCTTTAAGTATAACTTAAGCTATGTTTCGCGGCAATTGGGCGCATGGCTCTCGCTCTCCGCTCAGCATTTAGCCTGGAAAAAAAGTGTGTATAACGATCCCTATACGCTGGAAGCCTGGAAAAATGAGTGGTTCACGGCGGATGGTTACTGGCTCTGGGATGTGACCCTCAGTAAATCGATTATTCGCAGTTTTGAATATTCACTTTATATCCGGAATTTGTTGAATACTGACGGGTCATATTATCATGAATATGAAAAATCCTATTTTACCCGTGAAAGTGGCATAAATTTCGGTTTTGAAATAAGTGGCTATTTATCCGATTTGGGAAGGTGGCGATAAATATGACTAATTTTATAAAAAAATGGAGATGGGTATCCCTCGCGCTGGTATGGCTGATTTTTGCCTGCTATCGTGAGTCCAAACCCACGCGGGTTGAAGGCCAGGGAACCGTTCATATTCAATTGGATATGTCTCCGGCCAATGAGCTGGCGGGCGCTATTTTTTCCCCGGAAAGCATTCGCATCGAACTTAAGTCTTCCCTGGTCAATTATCAGGGATGGACCGACAGTTCGGGCGCTATCCGGTTTGAGCGGCTGATATCGGCTTCCTATATAATCGGGTTTTCTAAAGAATTGAACGATAACCGCATGCTGGGCGGCGGCGGTGAATTTCAACTTGAATCGTACCAGGTGATCGATACCGTTTTGCCGGTTTTTTTAATTCGGCCGGGATTAAAGATCAACGAGATTTTTGCCGCCTGGTCAGCCAATGACATTCTCTATTATCACGACCAGTTTTATGAGCTTTACAATGCCTCCGATGATACCGTCTGGCTGGATGGTATGGTCGTTATTCGTGGTGGGGGGTCGAACCAGGCGTTGCAGGATCTGGACGGTGATGGGGAGTTGGAAACATTCACAACGATCTGGCGTTTCCCCGGCGAACCGGTAGTGGACCGCGCTCCCTATTTCCGCGCCCGCGGCGATTATCCCGTCGCGCCGCGCCAATACCTCCTGCTGGCCTCCGATGCCCGCAATCATCAGGAGTACGTGCCCAACAGTATCGACCTTAGCGGCGCTGACTGGGAATTTGTCAATCGACTGGATTATGCCGACCTGGATAATCCGATGGTTCCCAATATATTTTGCATTCAGCCCGATAAACGCTACGATTTTATGATCGCTGGAACTTCGGATATCCTGCTGTTGTGCACCGGCGAGGATGCCGTTCCCGATGAAAATCCGCTCTATCCCGGGGGATATCTCGACGGCATCGCTCTGGAAACGATCATCGATGGCGTGGAATATCGTTCCTCCGCCACTTCGCTGAAGGTGATGGATGCGCGGGTAGATAAAGGTTTTACCGGCGTCGGTATCAGCACTTATTCCGGAAAATCGATGCAGCGCATCAAAGCGGGCTTTGATACCGATAATTCCTCGATTGATTTTGAAATTCTCGATGCCCCGACGCCTGGACGGCAGGAATAAAGGATTTAAATGATTAAAAAAGTTATTTTCAGTTTTTTTCTGTTTGGGTTGAGTTTTTCCTCTTTGATGTTTGCCAATGAGACACGTCTTTTCTTTTTCGATGATCATATTTTATTAGAAGATGGAGACTGGGATTTTAATCTCTGGGATCGGGTTGGCCAGCCGATTGGTCTTGTAGTCGACCCTTCAGGCACCCATTATTATCTTCAACAAACCAATTGTTGGATTGAAGGCGGTCTGCGTCGGGAATACGATCCCCGGCAGTCGCTCAGCGCCGGCATTGAATACCGCCAGCGCTTCGATTATAGTCCCGGCCAACGGATTTTTCAGGGCAATATCGGCTTTACCAAACAGATATTGTCCGATCAATACCGGGCATTGAATATCGATCCCTACCGCCATTTTTTTCAGATTCTCGATTACAGCGCCGGAACGATGGCGATTCAGGAAATTCCCATCCAGCTTGCCTATGCTCAACGAATTTATCGGCAATGGGTCTTGGCTCCCTTTTTGGAATATCGTTTGCTTAAAAGTCTCAGAGATGAATTCATCAAAGCTGAAAATACTAATCGCACAGCGCTTTGGGGAATCAACCTCGGTTATGTGGGCCCTCGCCGCCAGAGCGGCATTGAGCTGGCCTGGGGGAATGAACATACGCAACTGGAAGCCCCGAAAGAATTAGCGAATCCCATTGTGGAAGAGCGTTTTGGCAGTAACGTCAGCCGGGTTCGCACCGGTTCTTCATGCGATAACTGGGAGAAAATTCAAACATTCAGATTCCGTGGGGCCTGGCTGGAAAAAATTTCGCCTCAGGTTAATCTATTATTGAATATGCATTATAATTTGTGGAAGAATGTGTTGAGCGACGGAGGAAGTACCCGGCGTAATTGGGGTTTATATCAGGAAGAAATTTACGCCGGAGACCTGGAATTTCATTTTTTACCGTCCGGATCTCAGGGATACGGGCTCCGAGTCGGCTGGCAGATGAAAGATGCCTGGAGCCGTTCCTACGATTATCCCTACCTCTATCAGGAATCAAATATCCCGGCCTTCAGCGGGTCTTTGTATAACCGGTGGCGCGCGATTCCGGTTATTTTAACGATATACCAGCAATGCGAAATTGAGATTGGCAACTATAAACACTTCGATTATCTGGCGGATATTGCCGATGAGTATTCGCTATCCGCTTTCGCCTGGCGTTTTACAACTGAATATTATCTTAATGAACGATGGCGCGTATTTCCCGGCCTGGCCTGGGAATTGAAGACTCATGATCTGGAATTAGAGGGAAAACGGGTAAAAGTTTTCGAAGTAAAAGCTGGAGCGGCTGTTGCGAGTGGATCTCGAGAGTGGGAATTAACCTTCCGCTATCGACAGTCCGGCAGTTCAGAAGAAGTGAGGCGCCGGTTCGCTTTAGAATCATCATTTCGATTTTTATAACCCTTTATAGAAAGGAAAGACCTTATGCAGTTTTATTTCGTTTTGGTGCTCGGCCTGTTACTTGGGTCTATTCAATTATCCGCGCAGTATCAAAAGGCGCTTTTTATGCAATTCCCGGACATTGAAGGTGATCAGGTTGTTTTTGTCTATAATACGGATCTTTATATAGTGAATAAGGATGGAGGAACCGCCAGGCGGTTAACATCGCATATCGGCCAGGAAACCTGTCCCCGCTTTTCGCCTGATGGGCAAACCGTTGCCTTTACCGGTGAATATCTGGGCGGTGATAATGTTTTTACCGTACCGGTAATGGGGGGAGAAATCCGGCAATTGACCTGGTATCCGGAAAATAACCAGGTAGTGGATTGGACTCCCGACGGCCAATCGGTTATATTTTTATCAAACCGCGACGCTTACAGCCGCTATTTTGATCAGTTCTACACGATCGGCCTCAATGCTGCCAATCCGCAAAAATTGCCGATGGATCGCGGAAGTTGCGGTATGTTTACCGGTGATGCCCGTTATTTTGTTTACAATCGCCATGATTTAAGGTTCTGGTGGTGGAAACGATACCAGGGAAGCGCCAATCTCGATGTTTGGCGCTACGATTTTCAGCTCAAACAATTTGAACAGCTCACGGATTATCCGGGTAACGATATGTGGCCTATGACCGGGTTTGACGGGTATTATTTTGTTTCCGACCGAGACGGAGCCGCTAACATTTATCACCTGGACCCTGCTACCCGCCAGGTGACTCAGGTTACCCGCCAGGGATTCGATGGGGTTAGTTTCCCGTCGATTGATTTTGCCGGCAACCGTATTGTTTTTATCAATGACGGCAAACTGTTCTGCCTTGATTTGCACTCTCGGGAAGTGAAAGAGATTGAAGTGATCCTGCAAGCCGATTCCCATCTGGATCTGGTGGAATATCTGATCCCGGAACGGGTAAACCCGGATATCAGCATTTCACCGTCAGCAAAACGAATCGCGGGTGAATACCGGGGCGAAATACTGTCATTCCCGGTGGAAGAAGGGATTACCCGCAATTATACGCAATCGAGCGGAGCCCGCGATCATTCGCCATCCTGGTCAACCGACGGTAAATGGGTGGCCTTTTTTTCCGATCGTGACGGTGAAGAGGAAATCTATGTTGTTGACCAGAAAAACCAGGGCAAGCCGAGACGCATCACGGATACGAAAAATTTTAAGGTTATTATGGAATGGTCTCCCGACAGCCGTTTTATTTTGTATTCCACGAATGACCGTCGGCTTTATACGGTAGATTTATCCAGCGGCCAATCGGTGTTGATTGATAGTTGCGACAGCGAGGTGTTTGGCGATTTTAACTGGGCGCCGGATAGTCGATGGTTAGTCTATGTGATAACGCAACGTAATGGAATTACAGAACTTCGACTTTATAACCGTGAAGAGGGCATTGTAAAGGAATTGCAATTGCCGACTGCCTGTTATTCCAATCCCCGTTTTACTCCCGACGGCAAAGGTCTTGTCTATCTCAAAGCCAATCCGGCCACGACCGGAACCCGTTATGGCTTCTATCTGAGTTTGTCTAAAGGGGGAGAACCCTGGATCAAACTTAAAAATGATGAGGAAGAACCAGGCATGGCTGATGATGAGAAAAAGAAGAAAAAAAACAAGGATAATGATGAAGAAGAAACAAAACCGCTCAATGTAGAAAAAATTAAAATTGATTTTGACGGTTTAGCCCAGCGATCGGTATATATTCCCGAATTAAGGGGCCGCATCGATAATTTACAATTGACATCGAAATATATCTATTTTATGCGTCTTGACGCCGGTTCCTGGCATTCGCGCTTCCGCCGTATTTCCTTGAATTATTATGTGATTGATGATAAAGAAATAAAGCAGGCTATAGCGGACATCGATAATTACGTTATCGCGGCTCGGGCTAAAAAATTAGCCGTTTATTCCAACGGTGTAGTGCGCATTGTGAATATCGGCAGCTCCGCCGGAACTAAAAAAGATGATAAAGAAACGGGATCCACTTCAAAAAAAACGGATCAGGTCGATGTCAAATCCTTAAAAATCCGCATCGATCACCGTCAGGAATGGCGGCAGATTTTCAATGAATCTTTTCGCATGGTTAAATACAATTTTTATGATCCCAATATGCATGGCCTGAATTGGGATAGCCTGGGAGCTTATTATCGGAATTTTCTCCCTTATGTCGCCTCCCGTCAGGAATTGAACCTTTTGCTCCAGAAGTTGGTGGGCGAATTGAATGCCTCGCATCAAGGCGCTTACGGCGGCGATTTTCACGGCAATAGCTATTCTCCTCCCCGCTATAATATGGCTCTGTTGGGTTGCACTTTTGTTCCTGACGATAAGAATCAATATTATCGCATCGGCAAAATTTACCCTGGCGAGAGCGAACAGATCGCTTACCGCTCCCCCCTGGACGATACCTGGCTGCAATTGAAATCAGGTACTTATATATTTGCTATTAACGGCAACCCCCTTTCTATCGATCAGAATCCATACCGGGAATTGCTGATCTATCATTCTAAAAGCCGTTTGGTTCTGTCCATCGGTTCGGAACCCGATCCGGAAAAAGCCCGTGAAATTACGATTGAACCTATCGCGACCGAAATTAATTTGCGCTATTATGACTGGATACAGCAGAATGCCCGCCTTGTCGATTCACTCAGCCGCCATCAGATTGGTTATCTGCATTTGCGCGATATGTCCGGTACCGGGTTACGGGAATTCCGCAGCAAAATCAAGGAGTACCGGTATAAACAGGGATTGATTATCGATGTCCGCTATAATGGAGGAGGAAGCATCGATCCTGATTTAATCGATGTGCTGGAACGGACTAAATATATGACGGCGAGGGAACGCTATGGATTTCTCCAGGAACGCCCTGACGACGGGTTCTATGGTAAAATGGCCGTACTGATCAATGAATACTCCTATTCCGATGCCGAAGTCTTTCCACGCGCCTTTCAGATTAAAAAATTGGGAAAGGTGATCGGAGTTCCGACGCTGGGATTCGTCATTGCCGTTGTGCCGAGTCAACTGATCGATGGCGGGATTGTTCGAAAAACATTTGTCGGATTGTGGGATAATGAAGGAAATATGATGGAATCGAAGGGAGTTCAACCGGATATTCTGGTTGTTAACCGGCCGGAAGATGAAATCCAGGGCAAAGACCCTCAATTATTGAAAGCGGTTGAACACTTACAGCAGGAGATTGAGGCTGATCCCCGCGATGTAGATTATCCCTCACCGGTCGATCCACGTTAAAATGATTGAAAGTAACGAAACAATTTTGTATAAAATAAAGATTTTTGAAAAAAAGTCTTGACAAACCATCTTTTTTGCGTAATTTTAGTAATAATTGAGGTGTTTTACGCACGTTTGCACCGGATCATTCCGGCCCGTACCGGGGTTCTGCGGTACGGATAACCTGTCTGTTTATTTGCGGACAGGATGTCCGGCATGAAAAGAGCTTCCAACATAGTGATTCGGTGAGAGTAACGTAACCGTTCCGGTTATTTAGAAAGGTGAGGAATAAAGTAATGGTATCTCACGGTTCGACCTCAACCGGTTTAAGCCATGATCACATTTTAAAAATGGAAAGGAGGGGGATACTAAATTAATTGTAGTAAGTTGTGTGTTTCCTAAACGTATGCGTTTTCTAACCAGTAGGAGGACAAAGCATGGTCAAAAAAACGCTTTTGTTGATGATTTTACTATGGCTGCCCGTCGCGTTAATGGCGCAATCTTCCGGTAAAATCAAAGGTTTGGTCAAAGACAAAGAGACCGGGGAAATGTTGCCCGGCGTTAATGTCGTATTGGACGGCACCAATCGTGGAGCTGTTACAGATGGTGATGGATATTATGTAATTATGAACGTCCCCGTCGGATCCTATTCGGTAATCGTCACTTTGATGGGATACCAGAAAGTGAGCATGGAGAACATCCGTGTTTCCGCCGGCGTTACGACCGACGTGAATTTTTCATTGGAACAAACCACGTTGGAAGTGATGGATGCTGTGGTAATTCGCGCCGAACGACCCCTGGTGGAAAAGAATATGACCCAAAGCTTTTCCAAGGTCAACTCAGAGGAATTATCCAATATTCCGGTACGGGGAATTCAGCAGATTTTGTCGGTCCAAAGCAGCGTGAATGTTCAGGACAACAATGTTTATATCCGTGGTGGAAGATCTCAGGAAGTCGGCTATTATTTGGACGGCGCTTCTGCGGTCAATCCATTGAATAACACCAATGCGGTATATGTGATTCAGGATGCCGTGGAAGAAGTCCAGGTACTGGCCGGCGGCTATACGGCTGAATATGGCGGCGCCAATTCCGGCATCGTTAAAACCGAATTGAAAACCGGAGGCGCGGACTACAAAGCCACCTTTGATTTCCAAACCGACAAATTTGCTGGAGAAGGCAAAAAGTTTCTAAATACTTATGCCTATCAGGATCATATTTTATCAGCTTCTTTTAGCGGTCCGCTATTGAGCAAAAATGTCCGTTTTTTTGTGGCCCTTGAAAATGCGTTTACTGGCGATGCCATGAAACGCTTCAGCGAGGGTTTTAGTTTTCAAAACCTGGTGGATGGGAATCCCGCAAACACTAAAGTTTCCAGCGGGCATCCCGATACGGTGGACCTTGAATATCCCGACGGGTTTACCCCCCGTAACGAAACTAACCAATTGGCGCTCAACAGCACCCTGCTCTTTGATTTCAAACCGGTTCGCTTTCGCTTGAGCGCGGTTTATAGTTGGTTTAAACAATACGGGAAGACTGATGGCGGCCTTGATGATACCCCCATGCTGGATATTTTGAATACTCGTAAACAGTATATTCTTTTTAATACTTTGCTGTTAAGCGGTTCGGCCACCCATGTACTCAGCCCCACTACTTACTATGATGTAAAGCTGAGTTTTTACAACCGTGAGTCCGAAACCAATGATGATTGGTTTGGCACGGATTGGAAAAAATGGGCGGATGCCAATTATGTCAATCCTAAAATCGATTCTGCGGATTATATGCTCAGTCGCTGGGTGTTTCAGGAAAACTACCTTGTCAACGGCATTCCGTTTACCCGTGACGGTTCGTTGATGAATTATCGCGATGGCACTCGCAGTTATACGCAGACGAATCAAAGCTATTTAAGCGGTTCGATCAATTTCGTCAGCCAGTTGACGAATGTGCATGAATTGAAAATCGGCCTGGATTATAAATATTACACCCTGCGCCGTTTCAATATTAATCCCCGCGTCATGTCGGTACTCAATCAGTATGCGCCGGAAGAGTGGCTGACCGAAGATCCGGAATCAGGAATCGCTCCGATCGATACTATGGCGATCTCCTCTTTCGATGCGGTCATCTCCGATTCGATTCCGCGCGATGTCTGGCGACGCTGGAATGGCGTGATCTATGGCTATGATCCTTACGGCAATGAACTGGATGAAGGTTTCGATGGCGCCAAGCATCCCACCTTCGGTTCGTTCTATGTTCAGGATAAAGCCGAATATAAGTTCCTGATCATCAATGCCGGTTTTCGCGTTGATTATTTCGATACCGATGACTGGACGTTGCTTAATCCGACCAATCCAGCCAATATTGACAAGGTGAACAAGGTGATTCCCGAATCCGAATGGAAACAGGTCGATCCGTTTATTAAAGTCAGTCCCCGGTTGGGTTTTTCATTCCCGGTCAGTGATAAAACCGTCTTCTACATGCAGTATGGTAAGTTTTGGCAAACCGCTGAGTTGAACGATATCTATTATGACAGTTTTTCACTCTACGACCAGATTGCCGGTGGGCTCTTCTATTCCGCTCCGATCGGATTCGGTCTTGAACCGATTAGTTCCACCCAATATGAGATCGGTTTCCGTCAACAATTATCTTCCGTGGCTGCTTTTGACCTGTCCGGTTTTTATAAGAACGTCAAGGGTCAGACCATGGTTGAAAAGGTTACGCCGGAGCCGGGCGCCATTATCAGCGCCTATAACCGGTTGATAAACGGCGATTTCGCGACGACCAAGGGTTTGGAATTAAAGTTCACCCTACGTCGCACTAATCGTTTGCAGGCTCAGTTGAATTACACGCTGACACGCGCCGAAGGCACCGGATCCAGTGAAAACGCTTATGTGGCAGCGGCTGAACGCGCCACTCAGAAACCTACGATTCTTTCTCCCCTGGATTTCAGCCAGACACATCGTGGCGCTCTCATCCTGGACTATCGTTTTGACAAAGGCGATGGTGGTCCTATTTTAGAACAGATGGGCCTCAATCTGTTGATGAGTTTCAACAGCGGCCATCCATACACCTACGTTTATTATCCCCCAGGTGGTCAGGTTACGGCTTATGAAGCAGCGGTCGATTATATGAACGATACGCGTAACCGTTATGCACTGGAACCGTTGAATACCTCGATCACTCCCTGGAATTTCAATGTGGATTTCCGCTTAGACAAGAGTTTTAACGTAGGAAAATTTGATATCGGCATCTTTTTACGTGTCACTAATCTGTTCAACACCAAAAATGTGATTAATGTGTATCAGGCGACCGGTAGCGCCAGTGACGATGGTTATCTCGGTAATCCCACCTATTCCGGCGGGTTTATCAGTGCCTATGGTGGCCAGGATTACATCGATCTCTATCGGGCCATCAATGTGAAGAACAGCCAGGCCTACCTGAGTGAAATCGACCAGGAGCTCTACTGTAGTCCCCGTCAGATTTTCGTCGGCATGCATTTTTCCTATTAATCACGAGAAGCAAGTGTTAACTAAACTTAAGGAGATGTCATGATAAAACGAACCAATAAAGCGCTCGGGCTGATTCTCGGGTTGCTTTTCCTTTTCATGACCAGTTCATTGGAAGCCTGGGCGCCGCAAAGCAACCAATATGGTCCGCGCCTGGCTAAGACTGCGGCCACTAAAGTGACCCGCACGCTGATTAATATCGGCAACTGGTCTTCTTGGGTCTATTATGAAGGCAAAATGGCCCTTGACCCGGCCAATAACTCGGGTGGTATCTATCCCCGCGCGTCTGCCGCCGCTATATTTCAAGAAGGTATCGTCTGGGGTGGTTATTATCCCAGGACTGAAACTCAACGAGAACTGCGCGTCGGCGGTTTTGCCTATCGTACCGGCACGCAGCCGGGTTGGGTTGAGGGGACGGGTGCTTCCGCCGTGGCTATTGATGCCAATAATGACCGAGCCCGGATTTATCGTATTCGCCGCGACTGGGCGACATTGACCAATAGCCAGGTCAAACAGGATGCGGCTGAAGTCAACATGAAAACCTTTAATGATGTCAGCGATGCTGAGTGCGAAGCAGTTATCGCCCAATATGCTGATGATTGGGCCAATTGGCCCGTCGATCTCGGCGCCCCCTGGGTCGATATCGATGGCGATGGCATCTTTACTGCCGGCACTGATGAGCCCGGTATCGCAAATGCCGATCAGGTAATATGGTGGGTCATGAACGATTTAGAATCTGCCAACACAACCTACCTCTATGGTTCCCAGCCGATCGGACTGGAACTGCAGATTACGGTTTGGGGCTATAATCAGCCAAATGCGGCCCTGGGCCAGATTATTTTCCAGAAATATAAATTTATCAACAAATCTGGAAAATTAATTGATTCCATGTTTGTCTGTAAATGGTGCGACCCTGACGTCGGTGTCTCCTCCAATGATTTCGCCGGTTGCGATACCCTGCTGAGCCTGGGATATGCGTATAATGGCGAATCCACGGACGGCGATTACGATGCCTTTGGTATCGTTCCTCCGGCGGCCGGATACGATTTTTTCCAGGGACCGCTGGTTCCAGGAATTGCTGGCCAGGACCTGAACAAAAACGGCATCGATGATGCGATCGATACCGGTATCAAGGACCTGAAACGCACTGAAGCCGGATGGGTTAACCTGCCCATGACGTCGTTTACCTATTTTGCCGCTGGTTCCGCCTATGATGACCCTGATCAGGGCGTCTATGACGGTACCTTGCAGTTTTATAACCTGCTGCGCGGTTTCACGCCCAGCATAGAAGTTGCCAATCCTTCTCCCTATATTGCCGGAGCCGGACCTTATGCCGGACAACCGACAGTGTATCCCTTATCCGGTGACCCTGTCGCCGGTACGGGCGATATCGATGGAACGGGAACGAATCTCCCCTCCGGCGATCGCCGCATCCTGCTCTCTTCCGGTCCATTTAACATGGCTGTCGGCGACACGCAGGAAGTCGTAGTAGCATTGGTTGGCGGGTTAGGCAGTAATAATATCTCTTCCGTCAATGCTATGAAAACGACCGATATCGTGGCCCAGAAACTCTATAACGATCTGTTCGCCACAGTGCCGAAAGCACCGGCTTCCCCTACGGTTATTGCCTCCCCCTATGAAGATAAAATTGTGATCACCTGGGGCGATGACGCCACTGCGGTCGCTGTTACGGAAGCGAAAAATCCGGTAACCGGCTACGATTTTCAGGGCTATAATCTCTATCAATTGCCCAGCGCCTCCTCCAGCAAGGATCAGGCAGTGCGTATCGGCACTTTTGATTTAACTGACGGCGTAACTACCATCAACGGCAGAATTTTCGTAGCGGAATACGGCCAAGTGGTGGATATCCCGGTCCAATTCGGCGAAGATAAAGGCGTACAGCGTTATTTTGTTGTTGATAAGGATTATCTTGATGGTACTCCGCTGATTAAGGGCAAAGCTTACTATTTTGCGGTGACGGCCTATAATTACAATGAATCCCCGCAACTGATCGAGGATAAATCCTTGGAGTCTTCGTTGTTGGTGACGTCTGTCACGGTACAGGGTTCTAAACCCGGGGAACGGTTTGGCGCCGATCCCGCTGATCTCGTTACGGTAACCCATACCGGAGCCAGTGATGGTCAGGTCCAGATTACGGTGGTTGACCCCTCCAAAAATACCGGCCATGAATACCAGATTTATTTTACCGTTGATGAGGATTCCACTTCCGATACCTATGGCGAATTGTTGTGGAATGTCCGTGATGTGACCGCCGGTACGGTGAAGGTTTCCGGGCAGCCACAGTCGGCGACATTTAGTGAACGCAGCGATCAGCCTGTATTCGACGGACTTCAGGTCAAAGTGACCGGTCCGCCCAACGATTTCAAGGACTTCCAGTGCGTGGCTAATGCCAGCGGCGATCTGGGCGATAATTACCGCGGCGCCGCGGCTAACTGGTACGATTTTCCATCGACCCATACCCTGAGTCCAAATGATTACGGCGCGCAACAGAGCACCAACAGCTCTACATGGCTGATTCATACCGGCGACAACGGCAGCCGAGGTCCCTACGAGGAATTCATTCCCCGCGTGACCCAGGGCGGCGCTCGCTGGCCCCTGATCGTGCCCTACGATTGGGAAATCCGCTTCACCAGTGCGGGTGGCGTCGGTTATGAACCGAACGCCTTCGTCACCGGCGCCGGCACCGGCGGCACCGTGATGCCCGTGCCTTTCGAACTGTGGAACACCGGTATCAATACTCCGGATGATGCGAGCGATGATATCCGCTATTTCCCCTATCTGATCGATAATGAAGCGGATGGCGTTTTCAATCTGTGGGCGTTCGACCACAGTGTCTCCGGCGGCGACAACGATCCGGAATCCGACTGGATTTACTGGGTGATACCGGCGGATGAGACGCCCGGTAGCGCAGGATATAACGCCATTGCCAACGATGTACAGAATAATACAGCGAATCATGAATACCTGGGTGCCTTGACGGCTGGTACAGATGCGATTCGCCGCATGGTGTTCGTGAGCTGGAACGGCGGCAGCGTCGGTGACGGTTTCCCCGGAAACCAGCGCGCGGCCATGCCAGAAACCGGCACGGTGTTCCGCATCATTACCAACAAACCCAATGCAATTTCCGATCAATTCGCTTTTACTGCTCCCGCGGTTACTAATTCCGATGCGTTAGCCAAGGAAGATATCGCGAACATTAACGTTTTTCCGAATCCCTATTATGCTAACAATCCGGAGGAACCGAATCGATTTAACCGTTTCGTGACTTTTAACCATTTACCGCAAAAAGCGACGATTCGCATTTTCAACCTGGCCGGAGTGCAGGTGCGGAAATTGGAAAAAGATGACGCCACTCAATTTAACCGTTGGGATTTACGCAATTCGGCTGATCTGCCGGTAGCCAGCGGTATGTATGTCGCGTACATCGATATGCCGGATCTGGGAAAAACCAAGATGCTGAAACTGATGATCATCCAGAGCCAGCAGATTCTCGAGTATTATTAAGTCACCAAACATGGGAGTGTCATAATGAAACGAACCATCATAATTTTTCTGACTTTGCTTTTAAGTCTCGCACTCCTGCTGCCGATGTATGCGGGAGATGAAGACCGGACGGGAACGGCATCCGGGACCCAGGTACAGATCCCGGTCGGTGGGCGCGATGTCGCACTGGCCGGCGCCACGGTAGCTTTTACGCAGGGTGTCGAGGCGATCTACTGGAACCCCGCCGGACTTTCCATGATGGAAAGCAAAGCGGCCGTGTTGTTCAGTACGATGAACTATCTATTCGATATCAGAGTCAACTATTTTGCCATCGGCGTCAATGCCGGACGTTTCGGTCATGTCGGGGTCAGTCTCAAATCCTTGGGATTCGGCGATATCCCGATGACGACTAACGGAGATATGGACGGCGCTTATGGCCGTACCTATTCCCCGACTTTCGCGACGTTGGGCGTTACTTATTCACGTCGGCTGACCGATGTGATTCAGGTCGGTATCAACGGTAAACTGATCACGGAATCGGTTCCGCGCGCCAGCGCCAGCGCCTTCGCTTTTGATGTGGGTATCCAGTATCGCCAGATTGGCGGCCTGGAAGGACTCAATCTGGGCTTGCTGGTCAGCAATATCGGTACCAACATGACCTTCACCGGTTCCGGTTTATTGACCAATTTCATGGAAGCGGGCGGCAAGAAAAACTTTGTCGATCGGACTTCCTCTTCCAATCAGTTGCCGGCCAGCGTTGATATGGGGCTCTCTTATACCCATCCGTTAATGATCAATAGCGAACTCTCCGTTAGCAGCGCTTTTCAAAGCAACAACTTTGAAAACGATGCCATTAAAACCGGTGTGGAATATGGTTTCAATAAAATGGTTTTTGCTCGTCTCGGTTATGTTTATAGCATGAACACTGATAGCGAAGACCGTTTGTTCGACTTGACCGCAGGGTTGGGTCTGGCATATCAACTGGGTGGATCGAACCTGATGTTTGATTACACCTTCCGGAATTGCCAGTACTTCGACGCCAGTCATATCTTTAGTTTTAAAGTCGCTTTCTAAGCGCTTTAAATATCCGTTTACCGGCGGGAGCTTTTGCTCTCGCCGGTTTTTTTTTGCTTGACAATGACCCAGAAACTTTATATAATATTAAAGCAGATTAAAAAAAATTAACTACCGTTACAAAAATGGAGTGACAGCATTGGTAAGTAAATGGTTAAAACCAGTTCAGCAAAAGTAGCCAACTGAGTCCAAAAGCTATGGAGAAAGTTTACTTTTCGCGTTTAACTATTATGGAAAAATAAATGCCACATAGCAGAAAATGTTCTGAATCTGGAAGAATATACGCCTTATGGCAGGTATCCAAACGTTGTGATAAATTCTTGGGCGGCGATGACAGGATGAATATATGTGCATTAAGAATGTTAAAGAGGTATTTTGAAGAAAAGAATAAAACTTGCCCCTCAAGAATGCCTAACGTCCGTGTTGGGTATGAAGAAAGAAAAAGAGGATAGAATTAGATGGAATTAAAACTTGAACAGTTAGAATATCAGCAACAAGCTATTAAGGCTGTAATTTCTGTTTTTAACGGACAGGAAAAAAACACTTTCGACAATGCTTGTATTGAAGGAATCCGTTCAAACTTACTTTCATTATCAAACGATGAAATTATTCAGAATCTAAAAGACGCCGCCCTTGAAAATGGTATAAAAGAAGACACGGCAAATATTCAGCAGACTAATGATATTTGCGTCGAGATGGAAACCGGTACTGGTAAAACCCTTGTATATATCAAAACCATTTTTGAACTCTATAAACATTATGGCTTTACAAAGTTTATTATCCTCGTTCCATCCGTTGCAATCAAAGAAGGCGTTCTAACAACTCTAAAAACATTTGAAAAACAACTGGAATATATTTACAACACCAAGCCCAGCTATTTTGAATATGACAGCAAACGACTTTCAAAGGTCACTAATTTTGTTGAAGAACAGCATCCACAGATTATGGTAATGACGCTTCAGTCATTTAATTCCGATGACCGTATTTTAAATCAGGCGCACCGTGAAGATTTATTCTCAAATATGGCCTATATCGAGGCTATTTCCCGTACAAATCCGATTGTTATAATGGACGAGCCACAGGAAGGTATGGATACGGATAATTCGATTGAGAGAATGAAAACACTGGGTCCGCTATTCAAAATCAGGTATTCTGCAACGCATAAAGTTTTAACCAATCTTATTTACCGTTTAACGCCACATGATAGTTATAAACAGGGTATTGTTAAAAAAATAGAGGTTTTAACTGTTTCTGAAAAGAACGATGAAGCGTCTATGAAAATCGAACTTATAAAAATCGAAATAGGAAAGGGTGAGCCCAAGGCAGTTTTAAAAACATGGCATCAAACTGCAAACGGTTTTAAATTTAAGCACACAAAAAAAATTGATAAAAACGCAGATTTACATGAAGTAACCGGAAATATTACTTACAAAGGATATATCCTTGAACAAATTGCGCGCCCAATTCGTGGCAAGGGCTTTGTAAAGTTCAAAAACGGCTCAATCATTTATGAGGGTGAGCAAGCCAAAGATTATTCCGTAATATTCGGTGAACAGCTTTATTGGCTTATTGACTGCCATTTTAGGAAAAAAGAAAAACTTAAACCCTATGGGATCAAATGTCTCTCTCTTACCTTTATTGATAGGGTTGATAACTACATTCAACCGGACGGAATTATAAAAAATGCATTTGTAGAACAATATAGAAAAGCGTATAAAGATTTTTATGGCAAGGAAGCAGAAAACTCAAAAATAGAACTATCGCAAGGCTATTATTTTGCTCAAACCGGAAAAGGTGATTTTACGGACAATGAAGGTTCGATGCGCAATAACAAAGCGCTTTACGACCTTATCCTGAAATCCAAAGAAGAATTGTTATCGCTTGATAATCCAGTCGAGTTTATCTTTTCTCACTCTGCCCTCGGTGTAGGATGGGACAATCCCAATGTTTTTAACATAGCGACGCTGAATCAGAGTTACAGTGAGATAAAAAAAAGACAGGAAATTGGCCGTGGACTTCGTATTTGCGTTAATCAGGATGGGCTGCGGGTGTATGATACGCCGGAAACAATAGAAGGCGATGAAATAAACCTTCTTACCGTTATCCCGAATGAAACCTATGAAGCCTTTGTATCACAATATCAATCGGAAATAGCAGAAATTTATGGAACAAGCGAAGCCGGAGCCGAAACACGTAATACTCATAAGGGACAAAAAACTACTAAAAAGCGTTTGTCAAGAAATGATATCCATTTTAACAATCCGTCTTTTTGTGAATTTTGGAAACGGCTGGCTCAAAAAACAGAATATCTTGTTTCCTTTGATGAAGATAGAATTATTGCAGAATCCATTAAAGCAATAAATGAAATAAAAATTTCAGAACACCAAGTACAGGTTGCGCTTGGCAGGTTTCAAAGCATGTCCGAAGAAGGAATACAGACTCAAGATTTTCGAACTCAAAACAAAATTGTTGCTACCGCTTTTTCACCGATAGACCTGATTGAAGAGTTAAGTGAAAATACAGGCATTGCGTATCCTACAGCTTTTAAAATTGTAAAGGGTTTTGAGAACAAAAAAGAAATATTGAAAAACCCACCTCGATTTTTGCAGGAAGCAGTTCAAAAAATCCGCTATATTGAACTGGATGAAATGCTACGCGCGCTCGATTACCGTGTTACTGGGCAAACATTTGATATAAACCAGTTTGAGCAGTTCATTGTTAAAAATACAGACAAAATCGAACCGACGCCCAATAAGTGCATTTATGACCATATTATTTGGGATAGTGAGCATGAACAGAACTTTGCCCGCGAAGCAGACAGTGATACAGAAGTTGTATGCTTTTTAAAGCTTCCGCCCTTTTATGTAATCAAAACCCCGGCCGGTGAATACAATCCTGACTTCGGCCTTGTGTTGAAAAAGAAAAAATTACGGGAAGAAAAAGGCAGAGAATATTATTTCGTTATTGAAACTAAAGGAACCAACGATATAAATGACCGAAAATCACTCACTGAAAATGAAGTGTATAAAATAAAGTGCGCAATAAAACACTTTGAGGCTTTAGGTATCGAAGCCAAGGTCAATTATTGTGCGCCTATTAAAGAATACTCGACATTTAAAAATAAAGCGGAGGAATTAACCAATGTCTGAACTCGATAAAAAGCTTATGCTAACTCCTGATTTAAATAAAGAGCGTCTCGAAACGCTGAAAACCCTTTTCCCAGACCTTTTTACTGTAGAAGGGAAATTGAATTCCGATGAACTGAAAAAAATTATTGACCCTGATCTGGTCAAAGAAACCGAGCGGTTTGAATTTAAATGGTTCGGTAAGAGTGAGGCTAAACGGAATGCTTTTACACCAAGTAAAGCAACGCTTGTTTATGATGAAACAAGAAGCGTTAATCCAGAGTTCGCTGATGGTAATATAATTATTGAGGGAGAAAACCTTGAAAGTCTGAAGTGCTTGCTCTCGGGATACCGGGAACAAATAAAAATTATCTACATTGATCCACCTTATAATACAGGAAACGATTTTGTCTATTCTGATAGGTGGGATGAATCAAAAGAAAATTACTGGGAACATATCGGTGTTACAGTCAATGGAGTTACCGTTGATACTAATTCAGAATCAAGCGGACGCTATCATTCAAATTGGTTGTCAATGTTATATCCCCGCCTCTTATTAGCAAAACAACTAATGAAAGATAGTGGAGCCATTTTTATTTCAATTGATGATAATGAACTATATAACCTTGTAAAACTGTGCGATGAAGTTTTTGGGGAAGAAAACTTTATTGCGACATTCCCGTGGAAAAAGCGAACTGCCAAAAGTGATGTTCCATTTGGTGTTTCACAGGACTATGAGTGGATAGTCGCATATACAAAGGGTGGCTATGGCGCAGGACTGGGCTACGAAAGAAAGTATTATCAAACAGATGACTTCTTGAATGACAGATGGCGTTTGGCTGATTTGACAACACAAAGAACTGCTGAGGAAAGACCTAATTCAACATTCAATATGGTAAATCCCAAAACGGGGAAATCCTATCCATATAATCGGCAACGAATTTGGGGTGTTACAAAAGATTCTTTTCAAGAATACTATGATAAAGGAAAAATAGTTTTTCCTGATGATTATGATTTTTTAAAGATTAGCGCACCGGCTTTTCGTGTTTTTGAAAGTGAAGACAAAGCAAAGGCATTGAAAAAGTATGGTTCTGAAGATGCAATGAAGACAGTATCTACGCAACTACCTAAAGTAGTTGGGATGAGTGAAGACGGGAATAAAGCAATAGTTGATCTGTTTGGGGCAAAAGTTTTCTCCTTTTCAAAGCCTGTCGACCTCATTAAATACTTTTTGGCAATTTCAAATGACCGGAATGATAGTTTGGTTCTTGATTTTTTTGCTGGTTCTGGTTCCACTGGTCAGGCTGTAATGGAATTAAACAATGAAGATAGTGGTAATAGAAAATTTATTCAGATACAATTTCCAGAACTTACAGACCAGGACACCGACGCATTTAAAAACGGTTTTAATAAAATCTCTGACATTACCATCGAACGAAACAAAAGAGTAATTCAAAAAATTGAGAAAGAAGAGGCTGAGAAACAACTTAATCTCTTAGACCAAGACAAAGCTCCATTTAAAACAGGCTTCAAAGTTTATAAACTAGCCAAGTCCAATTTCCCCCGCATAGAATTCGCACCCGATCCGACAAAAACTGAAGATGAAAATCTCGCGCTTTTGGATAAATATATTGAAGAAAAGGAAGCCATGTTTCTGGCAATGATTGATGAGAAAAATATCTTTGATGAAGTGCTTCTGAAAAACGGTTTTATGCTGAATTATTCTAAAACACAAGAAGCACTTTTTGCAAAAAACAAGGTTTACCGTATAAAAGACAACTTTAAAGAATGCCTTATATGTATGGATATGTCTATTGACATACAGACTTTGGAGGGCCTGAAAACATATAAGGAAACTATCTTCATCTGTCTTGAGCGGTCACTTGATACAACAATGAAATGGAATTTAAAACATTTGCTTGGCGATAAATTGATTGCGTTTTAATATCGTGATTTTATTGAATAGAGTTCTATATGAATAAGTTAAAGGTCGAATTTGAAAACTGTTTCCACGACAAACGCCTTTCTACTTTCAAAAAAGAAAACGGCGGCCTGGTAGTGTGAGTATATGGACTGGTTTATTGGGTGGGATCGCCCGACACTGACACACTATTTGCATTTGATTACGACATTGGATGGCCTATTCGTAACGGATGGTTTGGATCGGATTGACAGAGGCGGCTTTAATCACCTGAGCAATAACGGTTATGACCATAAAACCAGCGCTGATTGCTAACGGCGCCACAAATAATCCTATGGTCAACTCGATTCTTGAAGCGAATGAATTTAACCAATAATTCATTCCAAAATAGGATATGGGCAGCGTAATGGAAAACGCGATGAAAAGTAAATACAAATATTCTTTTAACAATAGTCTGATTATTTGGTTGGCATTGGCGCCTAATACTTTTCGGATACCAATCTCCCTGGTCCTCTGAAGTGTCATAAAATATGATAAACCTAAAATGCCTAAACACGTAATGAATATGGTCAGAAAAGAGAAAATACCAAAAACAGCTCCAAATTTTTCATCACTTTCATATTGCCGATTATAATAATCATCCAGAAAGAAGAAATCAAAGGGATTATCGGGAAATAATTCAAAATAAGTGTTCTGAATTTTCTTCAGAGTTGTTTGAACATCCTGAGACGGAATATAGAGAGCGAAAAAGCCCCGCAATCCGCGGCCGTTCAGCATGAGTCGATAGATTTGCGGTTCAAAATCAAATTTTGAGGATTGTTGATGGTAATTTTTTAAAACACCGACTACCGTGAAGATTTGGTCCCAATAACTGACCTGCTGGCCGATAGCGCTTTGCGCGTTTTCAAATCCCAGCCATTTCACGGCGGTTTCATTTAAAAGCAAACTGCCGCTATCGGACGTAAACTCTTTGGAAAAGTTTCTGCCGGCGATTATTTTTGTATCGAATACATTAATAAAATCATAGTCAATTCCAACGATATAATAGTTTTTACCTTCATCTGTGTTGACCCGATGGATATCGCCGGCATCCCAGTATATCTGTTTTCCCGGCGCTTCAGTAACAATGGAGGCGTTAATGACGCCCAGATCGCGGATCGCCCTATCTTTAAACACAGCGGCTTTTGAACCGAAGCCATCGGTCCTTACCCGCGGCAGTCGCACACACAGTACTTGTTCTTTTCTAAAACCCGGTTCCTGGTTTTTCATATAGGATAATTGGTTGAATACCGTCAGCGTCAAGCTGATCAGCGAAATGGCAATAATAAATTGGCCGACGACCAGTCCCTTTCTGAGGCGAATTCCTTTGGCAGAATTTGCAAATTTTCCTTTTAATACTGAAACCGGCTTAAAGGATGAGAGAACTAACGCCGGATAAATTCCGGATAAAATTACGCAAATAAAAAAAATAGCCGTCAGAATCAGCCAAAACCAGGTCTGCTGGAAAATAGAGTAATTATCCGGCAAATGATTGAATTTATTGAAATAGGGGAGTATGAAGAATATCAGCGCCAATGCTAAGAGAATTGAGATAATGTTGATGATCAGAGTTTCGAAAAAGAACTGGGTAATAAGCTGTAAGCGGGAGGCGCCGATCACTTTTCTTAACCCGGTTTCTTTTGCCCGCGCGAGGGATCGGGATGTTGAAAGATTGATGTAATTGATGCAGGCTACAACTAAAATGAATCCCGCGATGATCGACAGAAAATCGACGGTATCGGCATCGCCGTTCGCTTCGAATTCCTGCATGACATGGGATTTCAAGTGGATATCAGCCAGGGGTTGTATTATTAATTCGACCTTTAATTTATATGCCCGAAACGCTTCTCCGATTTCATCTTCTACGATTTGGTTCAATTTTTTCTCAAACAACTGTGGGTCGGTCAGGTTCTTCAAGAGTATATAGGTATAAAAACCGGTATCGCCCCATGATTCGTCAATGTCGTTTCCATATAATTGATAAAGATTGGGAAATGATAGCGCAACATCCATTTTTAGGTGAGAATTTCTGGGAGAATCTATAAAGACGCCCGTAATGCGGTAATCAATTTTTTTATCGACCCGGATGGTTTTTCCAATCGGATTTTGATTCCCAAAGTATTTTTTTGCTGTGGATTCCGAAATAAAGGCGGTATTGGGTTCGCTAATGCCCGCGCTGGGATCGCCCGATATGAATGAATAGCTAAAAATATCGAAAAATTCGTTTTCGACAAAAAACATACGCTCCTCGAAAAAAGCAGAGTTGTCAATCAACACCGAAGCCTGATAGCGGAAAATTCTGGCGGTTTTTTCCGCTTCAGGAAGCATGCTGCGAATTCGAATCGCCCCGGGAGGGCAGCATGATGCGAAGCGGGCTGTCTGACCTTCCGCATCTGTGCGCTCGTATCGGACCCGGTAAACCCTGTCCATATTGTTATAAAATTTATCATAGCTTTTTTCAAACTGCACATAGTAGATAATTAGCAGGCATGCCGATATTCCTATGGTCAATCCTATGATATTTATAAATGAGAACAGTTTTGTTTTAAACAGATTTCGGAAAGTGACTATTAAATAATTTTTAAGCATGATTTATCCTTTCAATCCTCTATAGATGGAAAACACCGGTTACATTTTCAGTAATAATCTGGCCGTCGAACAAGTGAATAACCCGGTGCGAGCGTTCTGCGTAAGTGGGCGAGTGGGTGACCATGATAATCGTGGATCCATTGGCGTTGAGCTGAGATAATAGATCCATCACATCATCGCCGTTTTTGGAGTCCAGATTCCCGGTGGGTTCATCGGCCAGAATCAGTTTTGGCTCTGCGATGATGGCCCGCGCGACTGCCGCTCGTTGCTGTTGCCCCCCGGACAATTGCTGGGGAAAATGATTGCGCCGGTGAATAATCCCCACCCGTTCCAGGGTGTCATCCACTTTTTTATTGCGGACGTCTGATTTTACTCCCAAATATAATAGAGGAAGTTCAATATTTTCAAAAATTGTCAATTCCTCAATCAGGTTAAAACTTTGAAAAATAAACCCGATATTGCTTTTGCGCAGATTCGTTTTTTGACGTTCAGTTAATTTTAAAACATTTTCATCCATAAAAAAATAATGACCGTCGGAAGGGTTATCCAATAATCCGAGTATATTGAGCAATGTGGATTTTCCACAACCCGAAGGCCCCATGATAGCCGTAAATTCACCGGGCTTGATCTCAAGATTAATCCGATTGACCGCCGTTGTTTCTATTTCTTCTGTTAGATAGGTTTTAGACAGGTTTTGAGCTTTAATCATGTCATGTCTCCTTTAGTTGAAATCAATTATTTCCGATTCGCCGAATAGCTCATAATCCGAGGTGATCACAAACTCACCTGGCGTTAATCCTTCCAATATTTCAAAGTACTGCGGATTTTGTTTGCCGATACGAATAAACTTTTTACGGGATTGAGTCTGCTCCCGATTCAAAACAAAAATCCAGTTTCCGCCGGTTTTTTGATAGAATCCGCCTTTGGGAATCACAACGGCTCGATACTGACTGCTTAATTCCAGATCGATATGCAATGTCTGCCCCCTTCTGATATGGGCGGGATAACCGTGAATGAAATTTAAATCGACCTGGAATTTTCCATTTTTTATTTCAGGATAAATCGTTTTTACTACTAATTGATATGAAGAGTCAGCAATGTTGCATTTGCCGATCTGATCGGGGAAAACTCTTGAAACATAATGCTCATCAATATCCGCTCTGACCTTGAATTGATGAATAATGTCAATCTGTCCGATCCGGTATCCAACGGCTTTAGATTCGCCAATTTCAGCCTTCAATGAACTTAATAATCCATCCATTGGGGCTTTAATCAATAAATTATCTAAATTTTGCCGGGCAATATTCAAATTTCCTTCCATATAGTTGATGGACCGCTCTAATTGGTCAATCTGCAATTTTCTGAATAGTGAATCCTGGCGCCAGGATTCCATATATAATTCATTACGCTTTTTTAACAGCGCATATCGGTCCTCCTGATCCAGAAACTCCTGCCGGGAAATCAATTCATTCTTTATCAGTTGCCTGTTTATTTCTAATTGCTTAGTTTCTCCTTTCAGTTGGTACTCAATTTCAAGCAACTCGTTTTGTAACATGATCCGATGCTGTTCCATTTGAATGCGCGTATTGCGCAGATTATTGATCTGCTCGTATAACTGCGATTCTCTGAACATGATATCTAATAAAAGCTGTGTGTTGGAAAGTTTTAAAATTTTATCCCCCTTTTTTATCTCCTTACCTTCCTCAACAAATTTTTCTTCCACGATGCCGCCTTCTACCGCATCGATATAGATTGTTTTTAAAGGATATATTTGCCCTACAACAGAAATATACTCGCTGAAATCCTTCATTTCAACCATTGATATCAGTATTTTTTCTTTGTCAACCCATATCTTTCGGTTTTTATCCCTGAAAAAATAGATTAAAATCATTAAAAGGGGTATGAGCGCCAAAGAAATAATCAAGAATCGGTTGGGTGTCCATTTTTTTTTAAGTATCACTTTATCCATCGCTTTTCCTTTTTTAAATAAGTGAACTGTTCCTGATGCATTTTTTGTTCCAATCTTACAATTCCTTTTTTATTCAAGAAGTTAGCTGGAATTGAATGCGAATATTGATTTTAAAACTGTCCGAATTCGGACATAATTTGTCCGGTATCGGACACTATTATAAAATTCTTGACAAGTTGGTTTTTTAAATTATATTTAAGATAAATCATTGTTTAGTGAATATGAGGAAATGGAATATGGAATTTTTTAACGAAAAAAAATCAAATGCGTCGATTCTGGTTGTTGATGATAATGAAGATATCCTGAAAGCGTTACGCATATTATTAAAGCAATATTTTGAAATAGTAAAAACAGAGAAAGAGCCTGAGCGAATCGATGAGCATTTTAAGGAGATGGAGTTTGATGTGTTGATTCTGGACATGAATTTTTCCGGGAGTGAAAGAAATGGCGCGGAAGGAATGTTATGGCTGAAAAAAACTTTGAGTCGATATCCTGCTACCAGTGTTGTTTTAATAACAGCTTATGGAGAAATTGATCTGGCGGTTCAATCCATAAAACAGGGCGCGGTCGATTTTATCATTAAACCGTGGGAAAATGAAAAGTTAGTCGCTACTATTCAAACAGCCGCAAAGCTCAGTCAATCGAAACGGGAGATTCAGACATTGCAGCAGGCCAATTCTGAAATGGTAAAGCAGTCATCTTTCCACTCGATGGAGATGATTGGTGAAAGCCGATCCATCCAACAGGTTTTTTCAATGGCGCGTAAAGTCGCCAAAACAGATGTGAACGTATTGATACTTGGAGAGAACGGAACAGGTAAAGAACTGGCGGCTCGCGCTATCCATTTGCATTCGCTGCGGAGTCATCAGCCATTTATCGCGGTCGATATGGGCGCCATTCCGGAAACGCTTTTTGAAAGTGAGCTTTTTGGATATGCCAGGGGGGCGTTTACCGATGCAAAATCAGATAAACCCGGTCGATTTGAATTGGCGGATGGCGGGACCCTTTTCTTAGATGAAATCGGCAATCTGTCTTTGTCTTTACAGGCGAAACTTCTGAGCGCGCTGCAAAACCGTGAAATAATTCGTGTCGGTTCTACTAAACATAAAAAGATTGATGTTCGGCTTATTTGCGCGACGAATATGCCGATCCATCAAATGATCTATGATCAACGGTTCCGCCAGGACTTGCTATACCGCATCAATACGGTGGAAATTAATATCCCGCCTTTGCGCGAGCGCGCTGATGATATCCCGATTCTTCTACGCCATTATCTGGAATTGTATAAAAGAAAATATCATAAGCCGCTGCTGGGGATTAATCCGGATATCAAGCTGCTTCTTAAAGAATACTCATGGCCCGGAAATGTCAGGGAACTCCAACACGCTGTTGAACGAGCGGTAATTATGGCTGAATCCGATGAATTACTGTCCGCTGATTTTTTAATTCAGTCATCCCACTCATCATGTTCAGAAGAAAAACAAAGCGCATTGAATCTACGTCAATTAGAAAAAAACACGATTCTTCAAGTGTTGAAAAAAAACGGAGGCAATATATCCCAAACATCCAAAGAATTAGGCATAACCCGCGCCTCTTTATATCGAAGACTTGAAAAATATGGTATTTAATCGGTTCAGACTTATCACTCTTTTCCAATTCATCCTGATTATCACCAATATCTTTATAATTGCGCTTGTAGTGGTAATGGATTTTTATCCGTTGATAGCGGTCGTTTTATTGCCGATACTTATTTTCCAAATGCTGAAATTATTTGAATATATTGATCAAACCAATAATAGACTGGCCCGGTTTTTATTTTCAATGGAGTATGCTGATTTTTCCATTCAATTTCCATCTACTCAGGATAACGATTCGTTTCAAAATCTTCATTCCGCCTTTAACCGGATTATCAAAAAATTTCAGAAGATTCGCTTTGAAAATGAGGAAATGAATAAATTATTCCATACGATTATCCAGTCCGTCCGGGCAGGTATTATTGTATTTAAAAAAGATAGCGGAGAGATTATCCTGATGAATCATTATATCAAACGTTTGCTGGGGTGTTCGCAAATCACGACAATTTCCCGGTTGCCTGAACCCATGTTCCAAACGTTAAACGAGATGCGGCATAACGAAAAGAAAATCATCTCGTTTTGCCATGAAAATACGTTTTACCAACTCCTGTTGAACGTAACGCTTTTCAGAATGGCTTATCAGGAGTATCTGCTCCTTTCAATTCAGAATATTCATTTTGAATTGGATGAAAAGGAAACTGAATCCTGGCAAAAATTAATGAGGACCCAGACTCATGAGCTGATGAATTCAATTACTCCCATTCATTCCTTGTCTTCGACGATCGCTCATCTGATTCAAAAACCCGGTTTATTTTCCACATCCGCTCAGAACCAGGAGACGATCGAGGATATCGTCGAAGGGATTGCCAGCATTCAAAAACGAAGCGAAGGCCTGTTGAGTTTCGTGCAGGCTTATCGAAGCATTGTAAAAACAGTGAATCCTGAATTTCAACTTATATCTGTGACGGAAATTTTTAATCGGATATTCCGTCTGGTAAAGGTATATCTGGGTGAGAAAAACACCATTGAGGTTCTGCATCATGTTCATCCTCCTCATATAAAATTTAACGTTGATCCATCGCTGATTGAGCAGGTTTTACTGAACTTGATGATTAATTCCATCCAATCATTGGATAACATGGAGAACGGGCGGATTGAATTATCAGCAGGTAGCGATTATCAAGGTCATGCCTGGATTCGTGTCACTGATAATGGAGTGGGAATTCCGCCGGAAAATATGGAAAAAATTTTTATTCCCTTTTATACGACAAAATCCGAAGGTTCCGGTATCGGGTTGTCCTGGTCCAAACAGGTGATGCGCGCGCATAACGGCGCGATCATCGTCCATTCCAAACCGGGTATTGAGACAATCTTCACATTGGTTTTTTAAATAAAATCGGATGTTTTTCCTTGATTTTTCGCTCATTTGTGTTAAATTGGTTATATAGACTGGCCTTTTTTAGCAAGGAGATATGTATGAGACCTTTTATTTTTTATTTATTTTGGCTTTGGATGGGTATGGTAGTCGTGTTTAATCTGACATCCCGGGCAGAAAGCGTCCCGGGCGTGATTGATAACCAGAGCGGGATGTTGGGAACTCTGCTGGCGCGCGCGCTGACGGTGGATACGGCAAATAGCTATATTCCTGGGGATTCATCACACAGACAAATGACGCTCAGCGCCGAAAACAGCACTATTCCGGGGGTGGCGATCACTCTGGTCCAATCCGCTCCCGCGCAAAAGGGAAATGCGTCGATCAGCGGTACAGTTACCAACAGCGCTCAGGAAAGTGCGCCGATTCTGGTTCGGGTAGTGCGAACATCCGATAATTTTTTAGGCGCTCAGATCGAGCTGCCCGAAACGGGTGGCGCTTATCGCCTGGACAGTTTGACCTATGACGCGTTTATCGTTGAGGCAGTACTCGATCGCGACCGCAACCATAACGCCGGACCCAATGACTGGTATGTGTGTTATCAGCAAAATGTGGAGGATACCGGGTGCACAGTGATCCCCCTGGCCGAGAATCAGCATGTTACAGCCATCAATCTGGAATTTAAGGAGTTTGCGCCTCCGGGCGAACCGATTGGCTCCATCAGTGGCTATGTTCGCAACGAAACCGATCGCAACGGCCCTATTATTGTCCGGCTTTGGGGTCCTTCGCAACAGAGCAGAAATCTCGATGCGAATCATTATTATCAATTTGACAGTTTGTTGACGGGTATCTATATTGTGGATGCTTTTATTGATGAAAACAATAACCAGATTCATGATACCAGCGAATTTCTGGCGTGTTATATGCAGGATTCTGCGAATAATCAGTGCAGTGAGGTTTCCATCAGTGAAGCGGAGCCGAATCATGCTGATATTAGTTTTAAATTTCAACATTATTTAAAACCTGTAGGGACTTCCAGCATTCGCGGGCGCGTTTTCTGGGATTCCACCGCCCAATTTCCTCTCTATGTTGCAGCCGAATGCCTGGAGTGTCCCGGGTGGGAAGGCCTTTTGAAAGGAGCCCGTCCCGGTTCTGCCGGTTTTTATCTGCTGGACAGCCTGCCTGCCGGCAACTATGAAGTTTTCAGTTGGTCCGATCTGGACGCCGATAAAGAGATCGATGAGAATGAACCGGAATTCTGCTATCAACGCGATTACAGTGACACTAACTGCGTGATTATCCATCTGGCCGATGGACAGACGGTTACTAATATCAATATTTATCATGGAATTGTGCCGCCGGCTGCCACTCCCTATGGCTGTATCGAAGGCGTCGTACAAAATCTTACCGGCCAGGACGGGTTTCTGGCTGTAATGGCGGAGCATACAACTGATTCAACCCGCAACCGTTGGGTCCCCGTTTCCAACCACGATGGCAGTTATCGCATGGATTCACTCCGGCCGGGGGGGTATCAGGTCTTTGCCGGTTTGTATTCCGGGAATGATCCGGACACTGATTCGCTACGAGTTGAAAACTGTTTTTATGAGTTGTCCAACCAGGAACAATGTCGGGAACTGATGGTATCCGCCGGAGACACCCTGCGTGGGATCAATATTCGCTTAAAGGTGGATTCAACCACCGTTGGGGGCGCTTCCGCGCAGGGAACCGTTCGTCTGAACCGGACGACTTCCTGGCCGGTTTATGTCGTTTTGTATAATTTTATCGATTTTTTCAAACAACAACTTACTGGCAGTGACTACTCATTTCGGTTTGAAGGTTTGAATCCGGGGCAATACATCGTTTTTGCTTACCTTGATACCACCGGTAATCATTTTCCGGACTCAATCGAGCCTGGATTTTATTATGATGCCAATCGGGATGGCGCGCGCGATACGTTGACTATCATTCGACGCGACGAGAGTCTGACCCAGATCGACATTGAAATGCGTCTTCCGTTATTCACACTCCGGGGGATGATCCAATCTCCCTGGAGCTTTTCACCCCCGGCCTGGGTGGGGTGTAGTCTGGATTCCAGTCTGTTATCGCCTTTTAAACAGTTTTCCAAAGCTGCTGACGATAACCGTTATTCGCTGGAGATCGTCTCGCCCGGGGCTTACTATTTCAAGGCAATTATCGACAGCAATAATAATCAAAATTTCGAAGGGTCCGATTATCTGAGTAAATTGGATAGAGATAATGATCAGGTGATAGACTCGTTGATCGTTGCGGGACCCCGCCCCGATTTCTATTTTGATTTTACCCGCTGGCAGCGTTTGTCATCCGCGCTTGAACAAACCGGAGAGATCCGCGGCCGCGTGGTTTATCGGTTTCCCTACTCATGGGCGTCATATCCCCTTACAACAACGGTTACCGCGATCAATGCGCAGAGTGACCGGTTTGAAGCGCGGACAGACAATAGTGGGAATTTTCGTTTAAATTTGCCTGCCGGAACATACCGGGTAGCTGCCAGCGGGTCCGAAAATTATTTTGAGACCTGGTATGATAGTGTATCCGATATCCGGACGGCCATTCCCATTTCAGTCACTAAAAATCAGATCGCCGATTCGATTGTAATTTTCCCCCTGCCCAAACCTCATCTGTATAATCGGAGCGTGGTGATGGGCCAAGCGGTTGATGATATTAGTGGTGAGTTTTTAGTTAACTGCCGGGCGCTACTTTCCCGTGATACTCTCTTGATACAGGCAATAAGCGATACGCTGGGCATATTCCGGTTTACTCGTCTGGCTTCAGGTAGCTATTCCCTGACCGTTGAAAAAGAGGGATATCTTCCTTACAAGCATGCAACGCCTTTAAATCTGGGCCCGGCGGATACCATTCGGTCATTGAGAGTGGAGCTGCAGGGTGAATCTTCTGATACCGTGGGTCCTGTCATTACTCCTCTTTGGCCTGAAGCGAACCAGATTAATGCGCCGTTAAATGGTCAGGTGGTTCTAAGAGTTGAAGATTCCCTCAGCGGTATTGATACGGCGATGACTCAGGTATGGGTGGATGGCATTCGCCATTCATTGGAATACCAGCGAACTGCGCAGGGTTATATGCTGCGGGTTATCCATGGCGAACTTTGGGAATCGGGCGTAATCAAAGTAGTGTCGGTTGCCGCCGCTGATTGGCGGGGGAATTACTCCCGCTTGAATTATGGGTTTAAAACTGTGGCCGATACAGTGGCTCCGGCGCTCGTTTCCCCGATTCGTATCATTGACAGGGGCGCCGATTTTTTACAGCTTGAATGGGAAACCAATGAACCGTCAGCGGTAACGGTCATGATTCAACCTTATCATGCGCTCGATTCCCTGTTTTTCCAGGATACGACCTGGCAAACTCATTTTCAATGGGTTTTGCGCGGATTGACTCCTGCTACCTTTTACCGCATCACAGTTGCGCTTAGCGACCGTTATCATAATCAGCGCGTATATTTGAGAGATTCAGTGGCGACAGCGGCATCAGCCGATACTACTTCTCCCGCATTCGTTTCCGGGCCTGTTGTACCCTATATCGGCGTTCATGAGGCGCTCATCGAATGGCAGAGCTCCAAAAAAACGACCGCTCAGATTTTCTGGAACGTAACGGCCGGTCCAACCCAATTCACTAAAATTGATTCAAATTTCAGCTATAACCACCGGGTAATGCTCGATTCCCTGATTGATTCTACGGCATATACCGGCCAGATTATCTTATTCGATAATCAGGGAAAAACCTTCACTGGCGCTCCATTCAGCTTCCACACCCGCTCAGAGGAGGCGGAATACGCGCCGTCAATTGTTGAAGGTCCTTTAGTCGCGAACATAACGGCTCAGGAAGCCGTTTTATTGATCCAAACGGATCGTCCCGCCGTTTCCCGTATCTACTTTGGAACCGATACGCTGTGCATCCTGATGCGGGAAATCACTCAGCCGACATTGGAGCATCGGTATGTTCTTTCCGGGCTGACCCCCAATACACTTTATTATTATCGCTGGTTTTTGGCGAATCCTGCGAATAACGCATTTATAACTATTAAAAATCGGTTTCGGACCCTGGGCGACAGTTTGCCGGTAGAGGATTTACGTTTAATTTATCAACTCTCGTCCAATCCCACCTCCCAGGGGATTCGCCTGGTCTGGCAGACCCAACGTCCAGCTCGGGCCGATGTCGTATTGGCGCCGGGCGCCGATACCAGTAACTGGCGCTGTTATTCAGTTTCCGAGAGTAAACTTAAACATGAGCTGCGGCTGAATAATCTGCTTTCCAACACAAAATATTACTATCGGATCACTGCCATCGATGCCGCCGGCTTACAAGCGGCTGGATACATCGACAGCTTTATGACTCTGGCTGCCAGCGATACAATCCCTCCGCTTATTACAGCCGGTCCTCGTCTTCAAGTTTACGATCGGCAGTTCTTTATTGAATTTCTGACGGATGAGGAATCCCTTCCGGCTTTCTACTATTGGGATAAGAATCAGCCGGCGATCACCAATAGTGTTTCTGCAAAAGAGTTTTCGAAAAGTCATCGTCTGATTGTTTCCGATCTTAATCCGGGGGTTGAATATGAGTATTTCCTCGAAGTGACCGATATCGCCGGGAATAAACTCCGCTATCCACAGGCTTTTTCCCTGAGTAAAAAAATTCCCGTAACCGGTTTGTGGCGCCTGCCTCTGGACGGCTGGCCCTCATTTACTACCAATACCAGCTCCGATACGCAAGCGCCGGTGATTACTGAAGGGCCGTCAATCTATGAACGGGGCGATCATTATATTTCTCTCTATTTCAAGACCAACGAACCCGCGATGGCCTCAGTCGCCTGGGGTAAGAGCCTCGATAACCCCTCTATCCAGTCGTCGGATGACTATGCCACCGAGCATCTGATTACAATTTATGATCTTGAAAACAGCCAGGAGTATTTTTTCACGATTGTCTGCAGCGATATCAATCAAAATCAAGGGGTTTTCGATGACCGTATTTTGCGGAGTACCACCCTTCAACAGCCCGATCAACTCACACCCCGGTTATTGAAACCTCCTACGATATCCTCCCTGTCCAGTGAGATGGCTATACTTCATGGGTCCACCAACAAACCGACGCTGACTCTGGTTTCTCTTTATGACGCCGCTAATCTGTTACAGACCCAGGATAACCTTTTGCGAAGTATCCAGCATTATATTATCTTTTCGGGATTGCAATCGAACCGGGCTTATCATTTTCAAAACTCGGTCAGTGATGTTGATGGACGTTGGAGTGATATAGTCGAAGGGGAATTTCAAACCGGGTCTTCGAGCGATCAGGCGCCTCCCGTTATCGATTCTATAGCCTTGGTCGATGGCCTTGACTTTATCCAGGTCTATCTCCAAACGGACGAATTAACCACGGCGTATGTCGATTATTCCGATCTGACGGAGAATTACCCCTATACTGTCAGTGATATTGATCTCATTTAAAATCATAGGAGGCTGATTCCTTCCCTGCCGGCCAATCATACCTACAAATTAACGATCATGGCGCAGGATGTGTGGGGGAATATGACAACCGTTGATAATCAATTGATTACCACCCGATCCCAGGCCGACACACTGCCTCCCCAGGCGCCGGCTGTTCTGAATATTCACAATGTCGTTTCTGAAATTTTGCAATTGACCTGGAATAGATGCTCGGACTTAGATTGGAAATGCTATACTGTTTATAAAAAAACCGACCCGGATAGCGGTTGGCATATCCTATCCGAGACCGTTCTGGATACCTTTTATTATGATGAATGGCGGGCCGATTCCGGTGATACGGTTTATTATGCTGTTACGGCGTTCGACTTGAATTACAACGAGAGTGAAAAAATGAGCGCGATATGGTCTCCGGCTAGCTTGATTTCCACTGCTGAATCAGTTTTAAAAAATCCGTCGTTGATGCTGCTGAATTATCCCAATCCTTTCAATCCCAGGACGGTAATCAGCTATTATCTCCCGCAATCGCAGGGTTTGGAGATCAGTATTTATAATATTCTGGGCCAGGAATTGGAAAAACGCGATTTTCCCCTGGTATCTGAGGGCTGGCATCATTTTAGCTGGCCGGAGATCGGTTATGCTTATCCGTCGGGCATCTATTTTTGCCGGTTATCGGGCAAAAATGGAGCGCTTACATCTAAGATGCTGTTGTTGAAATAACATCTTGTCAGGCGCCGACTTCAATCAGGGACGCCTCGAAAAACTGGTTACCTAATTGGGAGAGTAATATTTTAATAGTATTTTCCGGGCCGTTAACGCCCAGAACCGCATAGCCTTTTGAACCTCGTTCTCCCAATTGCAGATCATGAATATTGATATGTTGAGACGCCAGGGCGCTTAATAGAATCAGCAGCGTACCCGGGCGGTTGTTATGAATTGTAATGATCATTTGGGGGGAGATGGGGATAGGCAGGTCCACCCCGTCAATTTCCAGCAGATAGTTCCCCTGATGATAAAAGGGGGGGATTGTATCGCGTATTTGAATCGATAGTTCAATGAATCGTTCGCCGGCAGTCCCTTTGATAAATTCAATCGCATTTTGAATTTCTTCATCCCCGGCATTGACGGTCAAATAGGCGGTAGCTGTCCCGTCATGCAGGGATTGCAGGTAAGCGGTTTGGACATTAATTTCTTCAGAAGCGAGGGTATTGAAGAGGATAGCCATGGTTCCGGGCAAGTCCTGATGGTGGGAAAATAGATATCGGCCCGGTTCAGAGGTGGGTGGCGGGGTCTGATCGCTGATAGTGATCAGTTTTTGATCCTGACGTCGGACCCGGATGGCATGGAATTCACCCAGGGAAACGGCAGTTGGAAAAATGGGAAGAAGGCAGCGGAAGGAACCGCCAAACGCAAAACGGGGCATGACTAACCCTTCAGTTTTTGTTGTCCGTTGTCCTAAAATTCCGACTGCCAGATTCAGGAGGTGAAAGGGGTGTTGGATTTCCGGATTTTCTTGTAAAGGGCGTTTTTCGGCAATTCCGCGCGAAAAACTAATATAATAGGCATATCCTGCATTTTGAATGGCTTCAATACCTTGGGTGTAATGGGCGCCCAAATCTTCCAGGGAATGGGCATCTGTGCCAATCGTGAAGGGAATTCCCAACTGTTCCGCGCGTTTGAGTATCTGCGGGTGGGGATAGAGACCGCAACCCTTGCGAATACCAGCCAAATTGACGTCCAGGGCCAGTTTAGATTCGCTGATCATTTCAAGCAGGATGCGCAAACGTCGTGCCAGGATATGCCCTGATCGATCCAGGTCGATCATCTCGGCTGGCATGGGAATATGCAGTTTAGGCAGGTCCAGATGACCCACTACATGGATTAATTCCCGGTACTGATCGATCATTTCGATCATTTCCTCCAAATATCCCAGCCAGTAGTTCTCCACGCTCCCGCGAAGTCTCAATAATTCCTGGGCCTCTTCGGCAGTTCCGTCATACGGGAGGCCTTCACGGGAAAAATGAACGGAACCGATTACAAAATCGGCTTTATGGCATTGAAATATTTTTGAACGGTTCCAGGGCAGGCCCAGATCCCCGCCCATCCATTCCAGTTCTATACCAAAGCGGATTTCAATTTTATTTTGATACTGTTCTTTAAGTTGACGGATGCGTTGAGGGTATTCAAAAAAAGCCCGATCGCCCCGGATAAATTTTATGTCAGTATTTCGTTCCGATTGGTAGCGAACCCGTGTAAGCCGGGGAGAATGGATGATAAAAGTGATGCCGGGGTAATGGCGTCGAATTGCTTCTTCGGCGACCGATTCCAGTTGATCAATACCATGTTTGACATGGTCTTTACCGGTACCGGCATGGATTCCGTGAGTTTCCCAGATGAATTCCATTATTCCAGTTCAATGAGCAGTTGATTGCGGGGCACCTGCTGATCGGTTTTCACATGGATGGCTTTGACCGTGCCGCCCACTTCAGATTGAATTGGATTCAGCATTTTCATCGCTTCCAGGATCAATAACGTCGTATGGGGTTGGATTTTTTGTCCGATTTTAACGGGAATCTCCCGGACAACTCCCGCAATGACCGCCTTAATATGATGAGGATTATGGGGATAGTAGAGTCTTCGGTTTTCATATTTGGAGGTCAAACGGGTTTCGTAAAGTGTGTCATCGATATTTAATTTAGTATTCATTGTCATTACACCGGTGGAATTCCATGTTTTTTGTATTCGGGGGTTACGGTTTTATTCGCGGCGATGGCCAGGGTTTGAATCAGCGTGGCGCGAGTCTCTTCGGGTTTGATAATCGAATCGACATACCCATTGGCGGCGGCTACATAGGGATTTGCGAATTTCTCGGTATATTCCTTTACCTTTTGCTGGCGCATTTCCTGGGGATTGGGGGCTGAAGTGATCTCTGATCGGAAGATAATATTGGCGGCTCCCTCGGGACCCATAACGGCAATTTCCGCCGTCGGCCAGGCGAAAACGAAATCCGCGCCCAGGTGGCGGGAACACATGGCAATATATCCCCCCCCATACGCTTTACGCAGGATAACTGTAATTTTGGGCACCGTGGCTTCACTATAGGCATAAAGGACTTTTGCTCCATGGCGGATAACTCCGGCATGTTCCTGGTCGATTCCCGGCAGATACCCCGGCAGGTCCACTAACGTCAGTAGCGGGATGCTGAATGCGTCGCAAAACCGGATAAAGCGCGCGGCTTTGTCCGCGGAATCCACATCAAGGACTCCGGCCAGGACTAACGGCTGATTGCCGATAATTCCGATCGTTTGGCCGTGCAGCCGGGCAAACCCGATGACTATATTGGCTGCCCATAGGTCTTGAACTTCGAAAAATTCCGAATCATCGCAGAGGCACTGAATGATATGGCGCATATCATAGGGTTTGTTCGCCTGAGGGGGAACAATGTGTTCAATTTCCAGTTTGGTTTTGGGGCCTCTGGGCGCAATTAAAGGCGGTTTTTCCCGGTTGTTGGCCGGTAAGTACGATAATAGTTTTTTAATCTGTTCAAAGCATTCCTGTTCATTTTCCGCGTAAAAGTGAGCGTTGCCGGTGATTTCGGTATGCACCCGGGCGCCGCCCAATTCCTCCATAGAGATTTCCTCACCGAGAACGGTTTTAATGACTTCCGGGCCCGTGATGAACATTTTAGATATATTGTTGACCACAAAGACAAAATCGGTCAGCGCCGGTGAATAGACCGCGCCGCCGGCGCATGGGCCGAGGATGACCGATAATTGAGGGACAACGCCCGAAGCCAGGGTATTGCGATAGAAAATTTCGCCATATCCGGCCAGGGAATTGACGCCTTCCTGGATCCGCGCGCCGCCCGAATCGTTAATACCGATCAACGGCATCCCCAAACGCATGGCATGATCCATGACCTTGGTAATTTTCCGGGCATGCATCAGACCCAGCGAACCGCCGGCCACCGTAAAATCCTGGGCGAAAATCGCCACGGGCCGCTGGTGTACCATGCCGATACCGGTTATGACGCCATCGGCGGCCAGCGTCTTCTTCTCCATCTCAAAATCCTGGCACTTATGTTCAACAAAAAGATCATATTCCTGGAACGACCCTTGATCTAAAATCACTTCAATCCGCTGACGAGCGGTCAACTTCCCCATCGATAGCTGCTTCTGGATGGCTTTTTCCCCTCCGCCACCCAAAATTTTGCTCACACGGCTTAAAAAATCGGTTATTCGGCTCTTGATAGACATATATTCTTCCTCTGAAAAACGTTCGGGTTTGCTTTTTTGATTGCTCATCTCCCACCATCCGGTTTGATGGGTCCTTTATATCTAATTAATAAAAAAAAGTAAAAATTGTCAAGCTAAAAATGAATGGGCAGTTTTTTTTTCAAGGAGAAGCTTCAAAATTTAGGTTTTGTATATAGCTTTTAGTATAAGGAATATGATATTTTTCGGCGATTGCTAATATTTGTTGAATTTTTGATTGATTTTTATCCTGAGAATCTGGTGAAAATTTGGTATAATATGGAGTTCCCGGGAGCGGTATAAACGGATTGATCTGGGCGATTTTAGCGATTAGGGGATGATATTTATCAAAAAAATCGAGCAAAGAATGGAAATCTGTTTCTTCTTCGCCAGGTAAATTGACAATCAGACTGATTTCCGCGAATAATTGGTTTTTTTTCATATTTTCCAGAAATTGAGCGGCTTCTTCCGAATGATAGGGTTTGCGAATCTGCTGAAGCAGACGGTTGCTGGCGGTTTCCAGGCCGATAAAACACTGGTTGCAACCGGCGCGTTTCATGAGTCTGAATAATTCCATGGGCATGTCGGGACGAATTGCCAGTTGGGCGTCCCAGTGAAGTTTTAAGCCCCTATTGATCATTTTTTCGCAGAGTATTGCCAGCGCCTCAAAATCTCCATTAATCAGGGAATCTAAAAAAGTGACCCAGTGTAAATGGTAAGTTTGGGTCATTTCCTGCAGACGCTCGACAAATTCGCCGGGGTCGTATTGCTTATAACAGGGAAACAATCGACATTCCGCGCAGAATGTACATCGATGGATACAGCCCCTGGAAAATGAGACCGGGAGAGCGCGTTGCCTGCCGTACCGCTTGAGTTCAAAATGGGAAAAATCGGGAAATCCCGCTTGCATCATACTATTTAATGGGTGGTGATAGCGTCCGGGGGTTTGCGCCGTAACAATTTCTTTTAATGCCGCTTCCCCTTCGCCGACTACCCAGCTATCGAAAAATGGGGCTATCTTCGTTGATACCGAATGGGTCCATTCCTCGTATTGGACTTGGGGTCCTCCGGCAATCAACGGGATTTCTTTGAAATTCTCACGCAGAAATCGGGCAATTATTGTGGCCGTTTGCAGATTGGATTGATATAGAGTAAACCCGATGCCAATCGGTGGATTCACATTTATTTTATTTACCCAATCTGGCCAATGATGTTCGAACCAGATTATAAATTCGCGGATAAAGGTTTCTTCTTCCCGGGCATTGAACAGCGTCCACCGGTTTCGCCGGCGCGCCGCTGATTGAAGGTAGTAAAGAGTGTTCAAATCCCAGATTCGCGGCATAATATTTAATTTTTTAAGATGGTGGCATAAGTAAGCTAAATTCAACGGCGCTAAACCGGTCCATACCGGTGGCGCCAGTATTAGAATAAATTCGTCCATATTATCAGCATTCTCATCTTTCCGGATTCAGCTATAAAATCCCCTATGATATTAAATCCGTTTCAGGGGTTATGAATTTCGCAGGACGTCCCGATTTAAGCTTGGGTGTTTCCTTAAATCAACGGCAACCCGGGTGGGCTTAACTTAGATTCATAATCCTATTTATCCTGAAAATCAAGTTAAATCAAGCTTAAACTTAATAAATTTATAAAAAATATTTTGCTTGACAATTTGGAGCGGGCTTTTTATATTAAAAATACAGGCCCATAACCTTATAATTGAAGGTGACCATGAAATCAAATAGTTCCGGTGGAATGACAAAATTATCCAATGAAGCGTTAACTTGCAGCGAGTATTCAGCGCCGCCTCTCAACACGATTGCTGAATTGCAGGAGCAGAATAAAAAATTGCGCGCGCTGATCGACGTTAATTCGTTTATTACAACCAGTCTGGATAAACGCACGGTGCTGAAGGCCATTCTGGATCAGACGCGAATTTTACTTGAATGTGAAAATATAAGTGTTTTATTGATCGATGAAGAGGCAAAAAAATTAAAATTTGCAGTCGTCACCAACGAAGCGGATATGGAAAAACTTGATCCCATCCGTTTGGGAATGGGGGAAGGAATCGCGGGCACCGTGTGGAAAAATGGCCAACCTATTTTAATTGAGGATACGTGCTTCGATTCCCGCTTCAGTATGTTGGCAGACCGCCAGACTAAATATCAGACCAAAACGGTGATGGCCGTGCCGTTGGTTGTCAATGGTCAAATATTGGGAGTGCTTGAAGCGATCAATAAGCTCAATGAGCGGAATTTTAACAATTTTGATCTGGAATTATTTCAGAAAATTTCAATCCAATCGGCAATTGCCATTGAAAATGCTCATTTATATGACCTGGCTATCACGGACGGGATGACCAAACTATTTATCAATAAGTATTTTCAACGGAGACTGCTGGAGAGTTTCCGTCTGAGCGAGCGTTATCAAACCGAGTTGAGCCTGCTGATGATCGATCTGGATCATTTTAAAAGAATTAATGACATTTATGGGCATCAGATGGGGGATGAAGTATTGATTCGCACGGCCGAGATTATCCGCTGCAATGTGCGTTCGACCGATTTACCCTGCCGCTATGGCGGGGAGGAGTTTTCCGTGATTCTCAACAACACGGCGCTGGACCAGGCGATGATCGTGGCGGAACGGATTCGCCAGCGAGTGGAAAATATGGAAGTGGAATTTGAAGATAGCATTATTAAAATAACCATTTCCGGGGGAATTGTCTCGTTTAAATCCCATCAGCCCAAATCTTCCCAGGATATGATAAAAAAAGCTGATTTATCGCTCTATCATTCCAAACATCAGGGACGAAACCAGATTACCGAGTGGAATTCCACTCTGAAAATGTAGTCTTGAGTTACGGGTAATTTATCCAATTGATAGGAAAAATGATTAAAGTTTTATTTCTGATGTTAAAGAGAACATGGAGGTGATGGATGCTGAAGATTTTATCGCGACGGTATTGCAG
>CAZWDO010000006.1:193057-245337 GCA_964632485.1 uncultured bacterium | reverse complement strand
ATGTTTATACTATTCTTTTTAAAAAATCCTGTCCAGACAAATTGCACCTAATGGGAGGGGCGGGTTGGCGAAGTTTCCGCAGGAAATTTCACGCTGCGCGCTTACCCGCATGTTGTACGATGTCGCGCAGCGACAGCCGCCAACCCGCCCCTCCCATTGTCCAACGAGCGCAGCGATGTTGGACAACGGTTTGCAGCTTGGCGAAGTGGCGGATTTAGAAGCACTTAATTTCAATTTAGCACTAATGTTCATTTGAAAACCAAATGTTCAATTTTGCACTGAACCCGCCATTTTGCCAAACTGCTGTTGTGTGCTGTTTTTATTGAATTCCTTTAAAAAAGTTCCAAACTTCTTCCGCATATTCTATATCTCTATTTTGAACTCCACTTGCAGGTGAAGAATTGGTATAAACTGTCTTACTTGGCACAGCGTGTCCAGCGTTATTTAAAATAAAATAAATCAATGGTTTTGCACCACTATAAATTCTTTTTTCTACGTTGCCTGCATCTGTTGTGTTCACATTAAAAGTAGATATGGTTGGATTAATATTTTGTAAACCGTTTCTTTGTAACCAATAATCTAAAGTTGCAGTTTGAGATATTACTTTTCCACGATTACAATTGCCACCAATATCTGCAACACAACCACCATTTGCAGGCATTGCAGGGTCGCTTGTTCCGTGAGTTATCAAGATTGGCAACGGCAGATTAGAGCCATTTGTACAAAGTCCACTTTCAGGAAACTCCGGTAAATTCCCACTTGAAACGGCTACCGCTTTAATAGTTTCAGGAAATTGAAAAGCATAAGAATAGGTCATTAAAGCACCATTACTTGTCCCTGTTAAAAACATTTTGTTTGAATTAATATTTAACTCTGAGATTAATTTTGAATTTAACTGTTTCAAAAAGGTAATATCGTCACCTTGACTTCCTGATATATCATCACTTCTACAATCATTCCATCCAGGATTCCCTTGAATGTCGAGTGAACCTTCTGGATAGACTACTAAAAACTTTTCATTGTCTGCAATTGTCCGAAAAACGGATAGTGGGTGAGCATCTATTTCTGAAACTCCAATACCAAGTCCACCACCACCGTGCAAAACTGTTACAACAGCATTTACAGTTGTCATTCCTGTTGGTCGATAAACTAAATATTTCCGTGTTATATTGTTTACCGTTATGTAATTCGTTGTCAAGCCTTCTTGGTATGGAACAACATTAGGATTTGAAGGATTTGGATTGTCGTCATCCTTGTTACAACCAAGAGTAAAAATCACGACAAATAATAAAAATGTTCTAATCATAATTTATTTATTTTGATAGTTATACTTGGTAAGATATTATTTTCATTGAAAGGTTTAATCTTGGTACGTTTTTTTTTAAAATAGCACACAACGTTTGTATATGCGCCATATGGCGTATATAACCCCAAATTCAGTACGTTTTGCGCAATATGGCGTTTATTTTTCCGTAATAGTTGCAACATTCAAATTATCCAACGGACTGACGATCTTATCCAGTCCTCGTTTGGTTACGTGGGTATAAATCTCGGTCGTTTTTGAATCAGCATGGCCTAACAGTTCCTGAATATACCTTAAATCAGTCCCCCTTTCTAATAAATGAGTGGCAAAACTATGCCGCAAGGTATGCACGGTGGCCGGCTTTTTGATTCCCGACGATTTCAACGCTCGTTTGAAAATATTCTGTACGCTTCGTGGACTGTATTGCCCTCCCCCTTGTCCTTCAAAAAGATATTCTTTAGGACGGTACTCCTTATAGTAACTTCTAAGCAATTCCAACAAGGTATGGGAAAGTAGCGTTGTACGGTCTTTTTTCCCTTTGCCGCCATGTATAAAAATTAAATTTCGTTTTGAATCGATATCACCAATCTTGAGGTTGGTTATTTCACTAAGCCTCAATCCGCCTGAATAAAGCAGAAACAAGATGCATTTATGTTTTACATTATCAACTTGCCTGAAAATTGACAACACCTCTTCTTCGCTCAAAACAAGCGGAAGCTTATGCTCCTTTTTAGGGCGCGGTAAATCGTAAAATTCAGGTTTTCGTCCAATCACTTTTTCATAATAAAACTTAATCGCATTTATCAGTTGATTTTGGAAGGATGGCGAAATCCCTTTATTCGTCTCATTGATCAGAAACTGCAATACTTCATCCTTACTGACAACGTTTATATCGCGTCCCTTAAAATAATCCAAAAACAAATTGAAACAATGGGTATAGACACTGATCGTACGCGGACTGTACCGCTTAAGCGTCAGCAATTCCAGATACTTCTGAATCATCCGGCTATAATCTCCTCAGATATTGCCATTAATAATCAATACATATTTTTCAATCAACATATTAAATTATTATCATTGAAATGTCAAGTAAAAATTCGCTATACAAAATGTATCACTAAAAAAAAAATTTGAATTCCCGTTGGACAAAGAAGGAATTACAGGCGTATGCAGCAACCTCATGGTTTTCAACTGACCGAGAAACTGTATCCGTTACTGCTCCTCCCAGACATTCCGGTTGTATCTCCTGAAAGAAATCGATTAGTACTTCTGAAGAAACCACTGTGAGTATATACTGTTGGATTGGTTCAACACCTTATTAAGCTACATTCACCATTTTCAACTGATGCAGAACAGTACTCTTTAGGTGAACAATACATTCTGATTATGATTCCAAAAAACATTGAAATTATTGGCTTTTATTTTTTCCTTAAACCTGAAAATTACAAATAAAAATTATTTGTTTTTCAGTTATTCAGCATCTGTAACAACTATTTTTAAAAATATATAAAGCTATCGCATGGTCAATGTCAGTAAAATAGAACAACAAATACAGATTTAAAAATATTATAATCAATATGGGGGTGTTTGTCAAGTTATTTTTTAATAAAAAAAGGGTTCGGACCTTGGGTGTCCGAACCCTGAATATTGATGTGAAGAAAGACCTTCACCCTACCCTCTCCCGCAAGCGAGCGAGGGGGAAAACTCAATTCAGTTTGGCAACAGCCAGCGAAGCTGAGCCGACGATGCCGGCATCGTTGCCCAGAGCGGCGCGCACGACTTTGACCACCGCGGCGGGAACGGTATAGGCGCGACGTTTCAGTTCGCGGCGGGCGGGTTCGAGAATCAGGTCGCCAGCGTTGCTGATGCCGCCACCGATCACAAAGACTTGCGGATTGAGCACGTTGGTCAAACTGGCCATGACGTTGCCGAGGATACGACCGGTATCAGCCAAAACTTCCAGCGACAGCGCATCGCCGGCCTGCGCAGCCATAGCGATCGCTCTGGGCGTGATCTCGCCTTTATCCAAAAACTGGTCAATATTGGTTTCAATACCTTTCATCTGAGCCATTTTGAAGCGCTGGATGATACCGTCACGGCCCACATATTTTTCCAGACAGCCGTAATTGCCGCAAGGGCAGTACATACCATCGGGATCAATGGAGATATGGCCGATTTCACCAGCGGCAAAACATGCGCCGCGATAAAGCTTGCCATCAAAAATCAAACCGCCGCCCACGCCGGTACCCAGGGTCAGCGCCACTACATCGGTATAGCCCTTGGCGGCGCCAAAATAGAATTCCCCCAGAGCCATGGCGTTCACGTCGTTATCCAGGTAGACGGGAATGCCGAGATGACCGGTCAGTTTGGCGGCTACTTCCACCCCACCGTTGAGTTGCGGGATATTGACCACAATTTTGGTGATCCCTTTTTCCGGATCCAAAATCCCGGGGGAACCGATACCCAGTCCCTTGACGTCCTTTTTCAGATCCAGTCCGGCTTTGGCCACTACTTGCCTGGCGCAATCGGCCATATAAGCCAGAATATCGTCCGCGCTCTTGCTCATATCCGTGGGAAATGAATCTTTAATAATTATTTTTCCATCGGCTTTGATGATACCGATTTTTATTTCTGTGCCGCCTAAGTCAATACCGATAAAATGTTCCATGTTTTCTCCTTTGGGTTGTTATGCGATGTATTCATTCCCGATTTTACGGGCGCGAACGGGTTTATCCAAATTAATTTCAAGACTGATGCCGATTTCCACTAATAGATTCCAGCAGGCCATTAATTGCAGATATCCGTCAAATCCGGCCATAGAAGGAATAATAACAGTGGGAAACAGGGTTGGCCGAGACGCGATTGCGATTATGTTCATGCCCACACCCTTAACCAGCACCTCCTGAAACTTTTCTTCTTCTTCTTTAAAGGGATCGACCACGATGACCACTTCATCGGGGTTCATCACTTCCTCGATACCATGCGCGGCGTAGGTGCCTTCGAGATACGCAGATTTCTTGCGAGTGATTTCATTGGTCTTCAAAGTGGCTTCTTCCGCCACGCCGTCGTTGCGACCGGCAAAATAGATGATCGACGCCCGGGTGATTTTACTGACCAGGCCGCTATCAATTTTCAATTCCAAAACCTGCTGCGCCTTGTCTCCCAATTCGCTCAATTGTGCGTTCCCGATTGATTTCCCCTGGTACTGTTCCAGTAATTCATGGTAAAAAAGCCCCTGTTCAATCACGCTTTTGGTCGCCGCCACGGCATCTTCTTTACCGCACCCCAATATATAACCGGCCTGGCTGAGTTCTTCCAGCGGAGTATTATGATTCGCAGTCAGTCCGAACTGCTGCGCGGCTTTCTTCGCCATGAATAATGAAATCAGTTCCTTGGTTTTCCCGGAATTGGAAGCGCCAAAAAGGGTAAATGCCGAGAGATCGCCTTCGGCGGCCTGCCGACTGCCCTGGGTTTGCAGGTTTAAATCCAGTCCTTTTTCCAAAGAAAGCTTGATCGCATTTTTGGCGGGAAATATCCGCGATGATCCTTCTCCGGTCATAAAGAGCTTTTTTGTGGCTTTGAGGGATTCCACCGCCGGTTTCAAATCAGTTGTTTTAAAATTTTTAATGATACGGGAGGTTTCCAGCATTTCCCGCGCCAGCGCATATTTGGAATATTTATCTTCAAAATTATTCATGATCAACTCCTCAGTTAGCGGGGATAAAACTCAGCTTCGTGTACTCCGGCAACGGTCCGATCAGCGGGTCGAGGTAAGTTCGAAAGGCTTCGGTCACCATCATGCCGTCTTCAGCGATGTATTCAGCGGGCAAGGGTTTGGTCTTAGCAGCAACTTCATTCAGGGGGATGGTTCCGATTTCAGTCGTATATGGCTGATTGGAGGTCCGAACCAGAGTAGTCATCAAACCCGAAGTCCCCTCCAGCGCCATATCGACCGCTTTTTGTCCCAGGCGGAAGGCTTCCTCGATATCGGTAGCCGGCGTACGATCGGCCGAACACATGGGCAATGATTCGGGCACCTGGAATTCACCCCGGAATTTTGTTTTTTCACCGATCATTTTATGCAGCATCATCGCGGCTGAAGTACCGCCCATGGCGCCAAATTCGATATTGGAAAAATTATCTTTTACCTGGGAGGCGGAGACGGGCGTGCCGTCGGCAAAAACAATGCCTTCACCGCAAATGATTGAAACATAGCCGAATTTTTTGTAAGCGGTTTCGAATTTAGCGAAAAATTTATCCGAATCAAAAGGGATTTCAGGGATGAGAATGATATGGGGGGGATCGGCTTCATCGCGTTTAGCGGCATAAGCGGCCGCGGCGAGCCAGCCGGCATCGCGGCCGATGGTTTGGTAAATCACGTATTGGTCAACTTTTTGCATATCCTTAGCCAGAATTCCGGCCTGCATGATCGACAGGGCCACATAACGCGCTGCCGTCGGGAATCCGGGGGTATGGTCGGTCCCGAACAGGTCATTATCCACCGTTTTGGGGCAGCCCATACCGAAACATTCGTAGCCCTGTTCCCGGCAGTATTTCTCCACCTGGTACACATTGAGCATAGTGTCATTGCCGCCGATGCCGAAAAAGTAATGGATATCATGTTTTTTAAAGATTTCCAGGACACGCGGCATATCTTTTTCACTTAATTTATAGCGGGAAGAACCCAGGGCGCTGCCGGGAGTCCGTTTAAGACCCTCTATAGCCGCCGGAGTTTCCGCGGATAAATTCACCAGATTATCTTCGATTAATCCCAGCATTCCAAAATGGCAACCCAGTACCTGTTCAATGGCCGGGCTGTTTTTGGCTTGGGAGATAATACCGGCCAACGAGGCGTTTATTACCGCTGTCGGGCCGCCGGCCTGCGCGATTAAGGCTTTGCCTTTCGCCATTTAGCGCTCCTTTCTACTACAAAATCTTAACAAATTGGCGACAAATTGATAATATTGATCGCCCACTTCTACAAACAAATCGTTAAACCGAATCGTTACTCGTTTCTGGTACCAGTCCACCATTCCACCGATCCAATGGGGCGCCAGGTCAAACATCAAAGCGGTAGCGCGGCCATGTCCCACGGCCATTGAGGCCAGCATCGGAAGGGTTTCATCATCCAGTCGGTAGCCCAGTCCCTGATGGTATTCCAAATGGACCGTGTGGCCTTTGAGGATCAATTCAGCGCCCGCTTTCAAACTCACCCGGTTGAATCCACCGATCACAGGCGGGGCCTCCCAGTTCAACCCCCGGGTTACTTCATGCTCCTCCACCGGTAAAATCAGGCAGCCATGGCACAGATTACATCGGTCGTCGTGATCCAGCATATTCACGGGCAGCAGTGATTTAAGCGGTGTGGCGGTATATTCCAGGTTCAAGCCTGAAAACGATTCCCACCCGCCAATCATCAACAATGAACCACCATCTTCCACCCATTTTTCAATACGTTCGAACTGCCGGGGTTGAAAATTTTTTGCCGGATAATCGCTGATAATCAACAGATCGAAAAAATCCAGCACAAGATCGTTAGGAAACAAGGATGTGGAAGGGATATAATGAAAACTATAATTTTCCTTAAAAAGGATACACCCAAGATATACGGCTGCCCGGTCCATATCGTCATCGCCCAAATACAAGACACGCGCTACGGAAGGCTGGGCCCGGTGTATTTTTATGGTATTGACTTCAAACATTGCAAATCCTTTAAAGAAAAAAGCCCCCCGGAAAAACCAGAGGGCTTGAGTCAAATTTAGAACAATCCACTATAGTTGGTAGGATGATAAAACGCATAAGAAACAGGCAGAAAGAACTCAAAAGGTCCGCCATCGCGACGCGATTCGACTAATTGAGCAATCTGTTCCTGGGATTGATAGGCTAAAATCGCTTCCAATTTTTTATTGAAAACATCGTCATCGGCGATCACTTTGATGGTCGAAGGCTCGGCCAGATCGCAATAGACGGGGAATTCATAGACGTAAGGAACTTGCTTCAGAATCGGGCCCAGTTCCGGCCAAATATTTCCGGAAGCGTGGAACAGGGAGATCAAAAGTTCCTGGTACACAATTTTATGATCGGGATGGAGATCCTGACCAGTAGGTAAAAATACGCGTTTGGGTTTTATTTTACGCAGATAATAAGTGAAAAGATTCTGTAAACCCGTAAAACCGACGATATCGGGATCACCTGCCTGGGCTTTACGACGGCCGATAAAGGCATTCAAATTGCAATCCGGAAAATTTCCATAATGAATATTTTCTTTCGGCATGCCCAGGATATCGAAGGATTTGTAAGTTTCATCCCGGCGAATATCGATAATCTTATCGCGCTGGTTTTCATGACAATACCCCATTCGTCCATCGGAGGTGACTAACGAATGCACTTGAACGTTCTCCTGCAAACCGGCTTGCAGCAACAATCCGGCGCCAATAACGGTATCGTCATCGTGAGGTCCGATGAACAACCATACTTCATCTTCCGGGTTCCAGGTCGAAAAGAGGCCGGATAATTTGTCATCAATTTTTAGTCCATGCTTCGTGCGACGGTAAAACTTCATAGTGGCTCCTTGGATTAGGGTTAAAAATCACACCAATTTACAAACATTTTTCAATTTTGTCAAGCCCTTAATTTTATTGTTTTTTAGTAGCAACCACAATCACCGGATCTTGTGGTAAAACTTTTTTAAGCTCAATATCCACCATTGTGTAAATCTGGGTTTCCTGCACCAGTCCCGTCATGTCGATAATACGCGCTCCCGTCAGCAGGAAAACATCGGGCGCTAAGGCTCCAGCGTCGCCGAATGTGGTCAACTCGGCTATCAGATCGGTTATCGTTGTTTTAACGTGTTCGGCAGTTACGGCTTTAGCTTTACAGTCATTGATCTGGAGTTTGATGATACCCTCGTTGTTGATGACGCGCAATTTTTGAATTTCCCGTTTAAAGAGCCCCCATAATCGGTTTTCGATATAGGTATAGGTCAGCGCCCACAGGAATGGAGTTCGTCCCAATACCTCGACTTTCTCAGTATGGGCTTTGAGGGATTGGGCAGCGATTGGAATGATATCCTTCAGTTCCAGCTCTTCGACGCCCAACTCTTTAGTACGCAGCTCGCTGGATCCGGTTGCGACGGCCGTGACCCGTTTATTGCGGGTATCGATTTCGATGGTGACTTCGATACTTTCCGGGATAGCGCCCATTTTCTGCACTGAATCCATCGCCATCTGACGCAAAGAGATCAGATCGTGTTCGGTAGGATTGACGATACTGCGTTCGATTGAGTCGCGGATAATACCCAGCGCCACTCCGATTGCAGAAATAACTTCACAATTTTCAGCGATCTGGTAAGGCACATTCAGGTGTTGAGCGCTGAAAGGCACCAATGACGGCGCGCCGCCGCCGCCGCCTACAAAACGGATTAAATCGTTATCCAGCTTATATTCACGGACCAGTTGCCGGATCACGGGCTTAATCTTATCTGCAGCAATGGTCAACAATTCTCTGGCAATTTCTTTGGCATCCCGTTCCCAGCGCATAGACAAATAATGGAAAAAGGATCGGATACTTTTGCGATTGGGAGCGCCATGGCCCATAACACCCTGGGGTAAATCGAGAAAATAACTGGCCTCGGTGGGAGTCAAACCAAACCCGGTTTTACCTGGATGTCGATGATAGAAGGCGGCGTAATCGGAAGGATCCCCAGCTTTTGGCTGCAAGGTTTTTAATTCCAGATCCTCGAAATTTTCTTCAGCGGCATACGCAATATAATGCAAGTCGGCAATATGCGCGCTGCGAGGCCCGACATCCACAATTTTATTATCATGAACCCGGACCAGAGAACCGCCGGCAATACCGAGGGTCCGAACGTCAAGAGTGCGCACGTAGAGCTTTTGTCCGCCGATCTGGGCGCTTTTAATCTGAGGTTTCCCGTTCTTGATGACTGAAATATCGGTGGAAGTGCCGCCCACTTCCAAAAAAATGCCGTCGGAAACGCGGGCATACATCAACGCCGCAGTTACGCCGGCGGCGGGGCCTGAAAGCATGGTTAGAATCGGCCGTTTGCGCATTTCGCTTATATCCATGATACCGCCATCGGAACGCATAATCATCAGTGGAGCGCGAATACCCGACCGGCGGACCGATTCTTCGGTCATATTAGCGGTTTCCAACATTTTCGGCATCATACTGGCATTAATTACAGCAGTCCGGGTCCGAATACGCAACCCGTAAAGTTTGGATATCTGGCTGGCAGCAGTGGCTAAAAACCCTTTACGCACAGCTATATCCACAATATAATCCTCGTTTGACGTATCATCCACTCCATAGGCTTCAGTAGCGACAATCACCTGGGCGCCTTGCGCAACGAGTTGATCAATGGCCTGTTCAACTCGTTTTTCCGTTAAAGGCGCGCTTAAATCCAGATACACATGGCGGGTTTTCAAAAACTTTCCAGGCGCCAGGGCGATCTGATGAGGATTGGTTTCCCGTTTAATAATCAATCCTTCGGCGCCCCGACCCATACCGATAATGCCCACTTCTGCTACATCCCCTTCGAGCAGCGCATTGGTTGCCTGAGTTGTGGAATGCGCAATCAGGATAATCTCGTCCGGTACAATTGAAGCTTGTTTTACCAGTTTTTCCAACGATTCGACGACTCCCCGGGCCACGCCTTCCTTTGCCTTGTGGGTGGTGGGAACACACGATTTACCAATAAGTTCATAATTAATAATATTTATGGCTACTGCATGGGTAAACGTTCCACCCACATCAATTCCGATTTTTATTTTCCGTTTCATAAATTTTCCTTTATTAGTAGTATAAAAATGCGGCGACAATAAGACCAGCCAGCGCAACGGCCCACGTATAAGGAAGGGTATTCCAGAGTATTTTTTGCACATCCTGCTGCATCTCATTGGCTAACCAGACATTGTGAGTATTAGTGGGATCGGAGATACCCTGCACTTGCCCCACGGACATCAATACGCCCATCACGGCGCCGGGCTGGATGCCAGCGGCAATCATAACGGCTGCCAATCCGTAACCCATGCCCCAGACATTCAGCGGACCGCGGTAAAGCGCCAGAGGAGCGGCCAGACAAAACGTGAGGACATACGTCAGGGCGTTCGATGGCACTACGTGTACCATCAATGGTTTTAAAATACCCAGTACCGGCCATTGCGCCAATTGCGGATAGCCGTCGATGGCATGGCCAGGACCCATGATCGCATTAAGCAGCATACCGATGCCGAACATAAGCGCGACTGCCGGCATCACCACGCCTCCGCCCTCAAAAGCCGAACGGATAAAAAGATTAAGATGTCCCGGACGATATGTGCTGATAAATCCATAAACTAGACCGCAAATAAAGGCGGCTACAAAATTCATTTTAAAAATCAGGATCAGCAGTAACGGGATAATCGGGGTGAAATAGGAGGTCCAATGAATAGAATATTTTTTTCCTTCTTGCCAGGGTCGCCGACAAAGTCGGAAAAATACAACTATCACCAATACACCCATAAAAGCGGTAAAAAACCAGTCTAATCCCACCAGCGCAGTCGTAGCAATTTCGCCCAGCATGGAAAAAAATCCAGTCAGAAAACCGCTAGGGGTAAAAACGGCCAATGCCCCACCTGCGACTACCATTCCGCCAAATATATATAGCAGACGCTTGAATTTAAGATCATAACCGTCCCGGAAAATCTGAACACTGATATAGATCATACCCATAATAAACGTCAGGCCGAACATCGGTAAGGCAAAACTTAGAATTTCATCCATGGAAAGTCCCAAAACTTCCTTATAGACCGCCCAATTGCCCACATTCACGATTCCTCCCATACTCAAGCCAATCAGGAAAATCCCCACGATGGTCATGGGTCCGATTCCCACTGAGGACATAACTGGAAGAACAACGGTCGCGACCATAATGATGGCTCCCAGTCCGCCCAGTGTAGTAAAGAGCAGCATGATCAGGATCAGCATGATGAAACCGATGATCCAGGGGTTGTCCCCGGAAAGTTCAGCGCCCTTTTTAATGAAACTCTCGGCAACACCAGTTTTTTGCAGCAATACGCTGAGCATACTCCCGAACAGGGCGATGGTATAAGCGGTATGCAGTTTAACGGCGCCTTCACCGATCACTGCCTCAATGATCACTTTCAAAGGAACTCCGCCAACCAGTGGGATTAAAAACGCCATTAACGGGAGAGCCAGCAACGCCGGAATCTTGCGAAAAAACATTGCCAACGCCATGATCAGAAAGATCATTAAAATCAAAATAAATTGCATTATCTCCATATTCTCTCGCTTTCTATCGTTTCCGGATCGCCCCGATTATCGCGGCGTTCCCTGTTAATAGCGCATATAAAACCTTGCGACGTTATCATTTCAATATCCATTTCCCGGCCTTTAGATTATCAAGCCTGCATATCCGGTTTATCGTTTTGCGAGACAAAGGTATAAAAAACATCATTGCTTAAAACCGGTATCCGGAACAGCAAATTGACAGGCCATACGCAATATAGTGATCAATGCAGCAATACTACCCGTTGCATTTGCGAACTGACCCCGTCATTCAGACGAATGAAGTAAATACCGCCGGCGCAAGGTTGGTTGGCGCCATTTTTACCACTCCATATATACTCATACTTGCCAACTGAATGGTATTCGCTCGCTTTCGGTTGCGCTACGACCTGGCCCATCAGATTAAGGACCTGCAATGAGTAATTACCAGATTCGCTGACGGTGTAGCAAATTTTCAATTGATTGTTGAAGGGATTGGGATAAGGAGCGTTTAGTTCGAATCCGCCCCTGACAGGTTTTACAGGTCCGTCTTCCGTTACGGGAGATGGATCCAAAGCGACCCAACGAAACGCATCGGCAACGACATACATATTGGTTGAACCGCTATTAGGGGCATAATTGGTAACAATCACAGCCGATGAACTATCTCCTGCGGTAAAACCGAACGTTCCAAGTTTTACCCATTGGCCATGATTTTGGGTTTGGTTGGCTTGAACCGTATCGATTGTTTGATTGTGAACAACCAGGATACGAGTATCGGTGCAACGATTGGGCGCAGCTACCCACCATCCGTAGAGATCAAATTGCCCGGTTGTAGCCAGCACCGGTTTGAACACATACTGATTTTCACCACTCCCTTTGGCATTGAGTTTTGATTTGGTGGTTCCCCAAAAACCGCTATTGGCGGTTTCAATCCAGCCGCTTCCGACTTCGACCGTGTAGCCGGTATCGGGGGCATTGGTTCCGGTATCGACAATTTTCTCCTCCAGCGGTTCCTCGACAACCGGAATTTCAGGCAGGGAATCACGATGCACAACAGCCCAAATAGTGGGCACCGGCCGCATATAGGTACCCCCTTCCGGGCGATTGATCAACTGGTTGTCAACCGCTATCTGGGAAGACCCGCCACCGTCGAGATTAATGGCTTCATAACATCCCAGATCACGCATTACCTGGGCCAGTTCGGGTAAACTCAGCCCTGTACTGGCAGTTTGGCGACCGTCCACCACAAAGAGGATTAGATGGTTATCGTCAGTGTAGCCAATGGCGGTACGCGGATCGCGGTTCGTCAATCCAACGCCCGAGCCCCAGAATACTTCTTCATCATAGGTGATTCGGATCGTGTCGCCCTTGATCAGCATGGGACCGCCGCCCAATCCCATATACAGATCCGAATAAGGCGTACCATCCGCGGTAGTAGGTGTCGCAACAGGATTTGCTCCTTCATGATTGGGCAAGGGATCAGCAAAGGTATAAATATCTTCAACGTTATTACCAAAATGATAAATCCAGTTTGCAGCGGGTTGCAGCAGAGTATCGAACCCCATAAATGCGCGGGTAACGGGATAGCTTTTGCTATTACGCGTCAATGGACTGACATTTTTAGCCAATACTTCGTCCGGGTAAACAACAGCGGAATAGGAAGCGCCGGAAGCGCCAATATCGAAATAACCGCCATTGACCGCGGCGTAAGCGCCCATGCGGCGGCAAAAGGTCGAAACTCCTTCTTTTTTGGCGGTAATGGTCGATAAATAGGGTCGAACCGCCACCAGGGTATCATTCATGTCCACATCCAAATACCAGGCTTTTACCGGAAGGGTCGTATCAATACCGGCGAATATTTTTACGCTGGCCGGTAATTGACTATGCTGGCTACTGATATCCGTCCACTCGAAACTCTGGGCATAAGCGACAGCCGCCCAGAAACAGAGTATTGAAATCCATCGTTTCATGGATGCCTCCTGTTGTGTTTGATTTTATTGTTCATACAATCGTTATAGCGTTCCTGGTCATGCCGAACACTGATCCGGCATCGATGGGTAAAAGACTGGATTCCGGGTTAAGCCCGGAATGACGAAGAGGAGACTGGATTCCGGGTCATGCCCGGAATGACAGAGTTAGCAGTGTCATGCCGAACACTGATCCGGCATCGATGGGTAAAAGACTGGATTCCGGGTTAAGCCCGGAATGACGAAGAGGAGACTGGATTCCGGGTCATGCCCGGAATGACGAAGAGGAGACTGGATTCCGGGTCAAGCCCGGAATGACGAAGAGGAGACTGGATTCCGGGTCAAGCCCGGAATGACAGAGAAGTGAGCCCGGAATGACGGCGGACAAAACAGGTTCCTGTCTGCGCAGGAAATATCTCTCATTTTTTTAGCGAATGATGGCCACTCGCCCGGTTTTTGCGCCTCCGCCCCCGGTTAAACGATAAATATAAATGCCATTCGGCAGATCCGAGACGGGCAGCGAGACGGCGCTGGTTCCTGCGCTCAATACCTGAAAGACCTTCTTTTGAACACAACGGCCGTTTAAATCATACAATTCAAAAGACCCGTCGGTACTAACAGCCAATGAAATTTGAATATTCAATAAATCTTTAGCTGGATTGGGGAAAAGCTTGCCATCAATGGCGGCGGAGACGGGCCGTCGATCGGCAGATTCCGCTGCGATTACCTGGGTTGAATCGCGCAATCGATTGGTATTTAAAAGCATCAATGCATCCGTAAATAGATAATATCCGCTTTTCAAATCCTGGCTTGTTATTCTCAGGATGGCCTGTTCACCGGTATTAAAATAGTAATCGCCCAAATGGAACCAGCGTTGGCGGTCTCCATTGGATTGATCGACCCGGAGGGTATCGATGCCATAGGCATGAGTGACAATATATGGAGCTTCTGTATGCGCTTTATAATGAGTGATTAAAAACGGATAGATTTCATACCATCCGGCACAGGGGATATCCACCTGATATTCAACCCAGGCAGAGTCGCTGACGTCAGTATAATAGCAGCCGCCCTTATAACCTGAAATACCGCTATACGCTTTCCAGTTAGTGGACATCTGCGTCATGAGCGTATCGTCTTCCAGCGTAATCAGAGGCGGTTGTCGCCATTCCTCCGAACGCCCGGGGATTGTGACCCTTTGCTGGTACACTTCCTGTTTAAGCGTCGGCAGATCGTCCAAAACCGCGGCATGATACCAGATCACGTGACCGTTCAATCCGCGACTGCGCGTGGAGCGGATCATCGCCACCAACTCGGAAGTGGCTACCGACTGGCCGTTAGCAGTGGCGGTAATACCGGGATAGCATAACGAAGCATTCTGGATATGCGCTAACTGACCATTAAGTTCGTTCAAATACTGTTGATTGGTCAGCCAATATACTTGAGGAGACACAAAATCCAGATACCCTTCATTAATCCAGGGGCGCCAATCCTGACAAAAATTATCGAATCCATAGCGGTATTGAATCGGGGCATTGCTGACGTGGATATTGGGGTTGAGGGTTTTGAGGGTGTCGTAAACCATGCGCATGAAATCGGTCAATTTCTCCGCGCGCCAGGCTTTCCAAAAGGAATCGGTGAGGGAGTAAGGCGGCGAGGCGCCGTCATGTTCACTCTGATACAGCGCGATAGTCGCCGAATCGTAGCCACAGTCGAGCTGTGGATAACGGATGCGGTCTAATTCGATGCCGTCGATATCGTATTTGATAATCACTTCCTTACATAAATCGATCATAAATTGTTGCGCTTCCCGATTGCAATGGCTCAGCCATTTATAGACCGCGCCTTCGCTGCTGGTGAAATCCACGCTACCGCTCATGGTTTTGGCAAACCAATCCGGCCGGGCGCGGAATATATCGTCATTACTGCCGATCGATACCGCAAATCCCCACTCAAACCATGCCACAACTTCCATTTGATTGCGATGGGCTTCAGCGATCATATCTTCCAGCACATCACGACTACCCACATTGCGTTCATCGGTCCTTTTGCCGGTCAACTGGTAAAAGACATCACTTTTATAATAAGGAAATCCATAACGCCATACATCCACAAACACTGTATTGATTCCATTGTGGGCCAAGGAGTCCATATAAGTGGCTATCGTCGTCTTGGAGGGAATAGATCCACCGGCCCAGGCGAACCATACTCCCCGCAGTTCGGGATTCTGGGCGAAACTGACCGCCACCCATAACAGCAGGACAACGCTAACAATTCGTTTCATATTTGGAACTCCTTTGGAAAATTCTTTAAAAGACCCTCACCCTACCCTCTCCCACAAGTGGGCGAGGAGAAATGTTGAAAACCCTCTCCCCAAGGGCGAAGGGAAAAGACCGCAAGCGCTAAATCCAAGAATTAAAAAAAAAGCAGGAGGGAAGGCCCATCCTGCTTTTTTACATTATCACAATAATTGTATTATTTCAAGAGCGCCATTTTTTGTGTACCGATCACCGTACCGTCAATTTTCAAACGATAAAAATAGACGCCAGAGGATAATGTGGAGCCATCAAAGATGATTTGATGCGCACCGGCGGCCAGGGTTTTATCGAGCAGAGAACTAACGTGATTGCCAAGGATATCATAGACTTGAATCTCGGCATGTCCGCGTTGGGTCATGGTAAATTCGATAGTCGTGGAGGGGTTGAACGGATTGGGGAAATTAGCGGCCAAACTACACCGCCCTTTGAGTTGTTCCTGCGATTGGCAAATACCCACCGGATTTCCCTGGCGTACTTTGACGAATTGGGTATCAGCCGGGAACATATTACTTCCCAAACTATCAATTTGAAAATAATAATTCAGATTTTGAACAGCGCCCGTTGCATTAGTGGAGGGAAAGGCGCAGACGAGGGTATCGGCATCGCGATTGACCATATAGGCGACCACGCCGATTTGTCCCAGATTCCGTCCCAGGCAGATATCATCTCGAATGGCGGCAATTTCGGTGAGTTCCAGCGGAGCGGTTTCCGACCAGGCCAATGCGCCCTGGGCAGCCGTTTCGCCATCGAAATCGGTTGAACTCCATGTTCCCTGCGACGCTTTATAAATCTTGCCGACCATTGGACCGGCAGCGTTCCAGGGTTCAATCTCCAAAACGACATCCGCATTAAAGGGCAACTGGGTAATTCCACCATCGGTTGACGGAGGCAGCGCATTACCAACTCCCGGTGTGGGATCGGTATCAAACGCCACATATAAATAGTTCATATTATTAGCGCCGATCAAGGTCGGCCCGGTAATCCCGGCAAAAAATTTCGAATTGGACCAGGTCAGATAGATCTTGCGTTCATTACTTTGGGACACATAATCCGAAGGAAAGAAATCCATCTCGCCATCAATGATGACCGAACCCGGATAGAGGGTATCGATACGCGGGGTGGAAGCGCGGAATACTTCATTGACGCTCAGCGAAGCCAAGCAATTATTTCCGATAACCGCTACCACACTATGCCGTCGATAATCATAAGTCAATGCAGTCGTGGAATTCATATTCGGATTTAAACCAGTGCTTCCAAACAATAACAGAGAATCGCTGGGGTTGCCGCAATAATTGAAATTGAGTACGCCTAATTCATCTTCAGCATATTTGGTGGCGCGAACGATCGGATTTGAACCATTTGGCGCTGAAGCCGAGAAAACGATATTTGTTGTATTCATATTCACATAGCATACCCCGGAAGCGCCGCGGGCGATCAAGGTATCCGGGCATTCGGCCTTGACCAATCCGTTAACGGTCATTAATAGCGCCGGTGGATGACTGCTGTCGTCGCCTTTACACCAGAAATCGCCCCCAGCGGTAACCACCGAAATTGTATGACGGGCTCCACCGGGATAGGGTAAGGTAACGTAGGTGATAAACTCCAAACTACCGCTATTATTATCCTTAAGGACCGCTACCTGATCACTGCCCATACCGGAACAATAGAGGTACTTTTCACTACCGGAACCTGATGCGTAAAATGAATCACCGAAGCGCAAACCACCCAGTTCATCGCTGAAAAGGAGAACCGGACTGGCAGTTTCATTATCCCAACGATAAATTTTTAAGGTCGAACCCGGGGAATACTGAGGGGCCGATAGATTACACAGATAGATCGTTCCATCATCAGCAACACTGACCTGGTTGATATGATAGGTACCGCCTTTAACAATGGCAGTATCCATAATACAAGCGCCGAGTGAATCGCCAGTCGCCGGATCAAGAATAAAAATATTCTGTCCGCCATTGCGGGACGCGATCAGGAGATGATCGGTGATGGGATTATAAGCGACGCTGCGGACATGGTCAGTCGTATTCAGATAGCTGGATTTTTTCCAGTTTAATTCAAACTGCGCAAAACTTTGCGCGACCATTGCCAGCATAAATAAGCCAAACATTAATTTGCGCATAGGGCCTCCCGTGCGTTTTGTTTTTTATGAGTTTTTCACACACTATTATAAATTACCGTACAGGAACGCGGCATAAATGACATTACACCCCTCACGGTTTTCATTGCCTAACCGCGGCCGGGGCAAAAACGGAGTTTCCACATTGATTTTGCCCGGTTTTCGGTTTATCATCGTATAAATTCTATTTCAAATAGTAGCGCAGGGAAATACCGACATTCAAGGTCTGGAAACCTGACACGCCTTCCAGTTCAATATGGGGCTGCATCGTCGGCCATAAATCTCCCACAACAAATCGATAGCGGCCATGCGCTTCAATTGACAGCGTCGGCGTCATCGCCCATTCCACACCTAGGCCTGTATAAGCCCCCCAGTTGGTCTCCTGCAGACGGCGTTCAGCAATAAACAGCAAATCGATCGTCGAATCGGCTTCAATATCGCCGCGTATTCCCTCCCAGTTGTAAACGCCTCCACCCAACAAATAGTAGGGGGTTATGGAGCTCCATTGAGCCAACTCGTATTTGCCTTGCAAACCTACCATCCAATGGGTTAATTTCAATTCCAGTTTATCCTTAGGATATCCCTCAAGATTTTCACGGTCATAGCTACTATATTCAGCAACGCCTTCCATGGTCCACTTTTCTGTTGTTTTCTGACCCAGAGTCAATCCGAAATTGGGACTTGGCTGAAACCAATCCGCCAAATTACCCGTCGGAATCGAGTAAATTCCATAGCCGGAAACACTCCAATTGCCCAACGGTTTTGCCGGGGCTGACCCACAGACAAACAGTAACAAACCAACTATTGTTAAAATTCTATTCATACTCATCCTTTAGTAGCGGAAAACCAGAGCTAATTGTACCTGGTACTTGGAACTGTAGGGGAAAAAGGTATGGCTGGATTCGGAAATACCGAAGGCCTGATCGATAAATTGAACGGTTTCATCGAAATAATGATAATAGCGCGCGCTGATATCCAGGTCAAAATAATCGGTAAACTGGTAGCGCCATCCCAGAGTGGGGGCGGCAAACAGTTTAGTCCCTTTTTTTTGGGGCGCGTAATGCAAAATATTCAATTTGTAATCGTAATCCCATCCGGCCTGGGTGGAATCGAGTTCAAAACGTTTAATCCAGTGTTCATGCATTTCAAGGCGGCGAAAATATTTGGAAATTCCGATATTCAATCCCGCATAAAGCATCATCTTTGCGGAGATCATCTGCTTGTAGTCAAATCCCACTGAAACCATGAGTTCCTTCATCGACTGTTTGGGATCGAAATCAGCGACATATTCACCACTACTGCTTTCACAATGACGGACATGATTGATATAATATTTCATGCTGTCGCGATTGCGTATGGTATCACCATTCTGAATAATTACGGTGAATATTTCACCAAGAAGATATGAGCTATAGGTGCTATCCCAATAATGCCAGTTCCATTCGTCCAGGACATCATCCTGGTCCAGGGCCATGTGGTCATATTCAACACGAACATTAAAATCGAAACGTCTGAAACGGGAGTAGTTGAATTGACCGCCCACACCATATCCCCAGGCGGATTGCGCTTTTGCATCACCTGACTGGTTTTGGAATAATGTGAAAGCTTTTAGCGTCAGCGGATTTGATCTGACAGCCGGTGCTTCCTGATCCGGTTGGGCAACCAATCCAAAGAAAGGAAGCGCTGAACATAAAAGAACAAATAGCATAAATCGTTTCATTAAAACTCCCACCGCAAGGAATAGCGCAGGGTATTTTCCAAATATTCATGGTTCATCCAGGAAAAATCCGCGTAAAGGTAATGTCCGCTTAGATTCCAGCGTAATCCGAAACCAGTCGTAAATCCCTCATTCTGATAACCGAATTTATACCCGGCCCGCAACGCTAATATATCGGCCAACAACCATTCGCTACCGACATGGATGCGTTCATCGGCGTCATTAGGGTGGACGGCTTCAATCAACACGGTCGCGTGGTAGGGATCGGCCAGTTCTCCCCATACTTCAGCCGATAGGCCGAGTTTAAGTAACTGGGGCATTTTAAATTTTTCGATTGCATATTTGGTTTCAAGTCCAAAATTCTGTAAAAAAGCGCCAATACGCAAACTATGAAACCCGGTATAATAGAGAAAGCCGATATCGACCATAAAATTATCCGTATCGTAGTGGTCGATTTTTTCCCGAGCGTATTTGATTGAAGAGCCAAACGCAAACTTATCAGTTAAATGGCGGCCGAAACTAAGGCCGACCAACATGGAATTCGCTGAAAAAGTTCCCAGTGAGATATAAGACCCGGTCTGATTTGCAGTCGGATTCACTGTTTTTTCCATGGAACCGTAATCGAAATAGAGCGCCTGTATTCCAAAGGTTCCCATAATGGGATGGTGATATGTATAGGCTAAGGCTTGTTGGGAAATATCGACATACCATTGACTGTAAGTGAATAGCAAATCCTGGCGCCGGGAGTGTCCGGCAATCAGCGCGGGATTGATAAAGAGTCCTTCGCTACCGGCATTTGGCAAAGTAATTCCAACTTCGCCCAAAGCGGTGTAACGGGGAGTTACGGGGATTTCCAGAAACACAAATCCAGTGGTTCCCGTTTTTTGGAATTCGGCATAGAGGGGCGAACTGAATAGAGCGAGTCCGCATATCAGGATGATCAATTTTCGATTCAACGTCATATTCTCCTCTAATTAATAATGGCGAATTTGCCGCGTTTTTGCGCCCCATCGGGGGTGGTTATATAATACAAGTAGATACCGCTTTTGACGTATTGACCATAATCGCTGATCTGATTCCATCCGGCAACACCGGAATCCTCGCTCTGATGCTCAATCGTCTTTACCAGATCGCCACGTAACGTAAAAATGCGGATCGTGCACTCTGAAGCAAGATTGACAAACTGCACCAGCTTGGTATCTCCGGCCAGCGTCAGCCCGGAGCTGCGGTAAAACGGATTGGGGACGACCGTCACCTGGTCCAGGATACCGGCTGTCGGCGTTAATGTTGTATAAAAGGTCGATTTTTTGCGGTTAGCGAAGATCGAGCTTTCCAGGGAAGGAACCGTTACGGCAGGATCGATTGCCCATGGTTGGCCACCCTGATCAAAAGCAGTAATTGAATAATAGTACCCATACCCTAAAGCGACCAGCGAATCAACAAACTGGTATCGGGCGGAATCAGCTTGATACCAGGGGGCTTCCTTAATTCCGATTTCAGCGATCTTTTCCCAGGGTCCGAAGGGCAAATAGCCGCTGCGGTAGATACGATATCCCTGAATATCAAGTGTCTGATCATGGGGATCCGCGATCGATTCCGAAGAATCAGAAAATTGGATCAAATTGCCGACTTTACCGGGAGCAGTATAAGAACTGACTGTAAAAGCGGGAGCTTTGGGAGGCATAGGAACGCGATATCCGTGGTTATAATTGAAGGCAACGCGTTCGCTGAGATAAGCAACCGCAGAATCGCCAGCGGCGGTGATACGATCGCGCGTGGTGGCGGGATCGACGGCCTCCTCATAGGTCAATCCACCCACAAATTCAGCGACAACCACCCGGATTGAATCACTTTGCGGGATATAAAACGGGCCCAGGGCAAAATTGGCATATAAACGGCTTTTACCCATTCGCGCATCATTGGGATCGTTGAACCCCTGAGTTAAAAGCATGGGATTGCGCATGGCAAGGTATTTATTATCCAGTCCCAGTACGGAACCGAATGGACCCTGATCACCGGAATTCAAACCGGCGGACCAGTTGAAAGCGGCAATACGGTTTTCCTGCCCCGTACTATCGGGTGAGATATATAAAAAACGGACACCCGCATAGCCGGTGGCAATATATTCCGGAGCGGCGACATTATCCTGGGTAACGGGGTCGTATTTTAAATACTCATAGTAATCATACGATTCATTGGACTGAGCGGTTTCAGTAAAATCGCCGGCGTATGCGACCACCATCTGCTTGTCCGCGTCATAGTAGCTACGGGTGTTGCGGGCGCCGTCCGGATAGGTGGGAAAGGTCAAGTTCCATCCGCGGTGGTTGGGAGAGACTGCCCAGGTAAATAGCAGGCAGACTCCATTAAGGATGTTCCTGCGCTGGGTGTTGCGAATAACATATTCCGTCAGGATATAATTTTCATCGGCTTGAGAACCCGACCACTGACGAGCAGTTCGGGTCACACGGATCGGCAGATTTTGATTATCGGAAATTTCATACCATTGGCTGTTTTTTTCCCATTCTGTGACGATTTGTTCTTCAGCTCCGGCGGGATTATTTAGCATCCAAAAATTATCGCTCTTTTTTTCATGTTTATTTATTTTATAACGTTTATCAAGGGTCCAGTCCACATCGCGGCCATGGCAGGCGAAATCTGCCCAACCCAGAGTTTTCATCGTATCGTTGAGGGTCATGATATAAAAACCGCCGGCGGTCAGATAGCTGTTGCCGCCACCGATATTCTGCTTAATTTCCCCGGTGCTGTAACCCGGCCAGTCCAGTCCATAAGTCTGATGTCCCCAATCGAGCATGGGCGCACATTCCTGGGATATATAATAGGAATGCCAAAGTTTGCCGCGTTCGAAATTCAACGAATAGGGCTGAGTCTGCTGCGCCATCGTCAGCGAGCTGAGTATCAGCAACAACCATCCAATGCGGTATTTCGACAATGATCTATCCTTTCCGACTAAAAAGAGACGCCCAATGAGAAGAAAAACTGACGGGGAATATTTTTAAAGGTCTGAAAATAGTTATAAATGTACACATCGCGAGTTGGATCATTATCGGCATCGGCATAGGTCATGCTGCGAAGAACCCAGCGATCCAGCTCCAACGAGTTGGAGATTGGGGTCAGGTGCTGATTGTCGAACAGATTTAAAACACGCACACTGAACTTTACAGTATATTTACCGATAGTCTGAGCTTTTTCCAGGCGAAAATCGGTAGTCGATTCCATGGGATAACGGCGATTGTTTTCTACCTGATAATTATATTGGTAAACCGGGGCCCAGCAATAGGGCAATCCGCTGCTGACGCGATAGATCAATCCGATGCTGGTTTCTTCAAGCATCGCCTTACCCAATATCTTGGGTCCTTCGTTTTTACCCAGGTTATAGGTCAGCGAGGCATTGAACCGAAATGTACGGTCCTCGGCCGCCAGATAATCGCTGGCCGAATACTGATACTTCTGAGCCAGTTCAGGGGAGATATCTTCCATATCGAGATAAACGCCGTAATTACCGTAATTGGTCTGACTGAGCGCAAAAGAACAGCGATAGGACCAGGTAAAACTGTTGCGATTGGCAAAGCTGATTTCCACGCCGCGCGCATTGCCGTGGCCATGATTATTGTAACTGATGTAAGTGCCCTTAAAATCGTCCGAACTATTCTGACTGCCGGTCGCGCTTTTGATATAAATGGTGGATATCTGATCTTTGAGATCATTATAATATGTAACAATGTCCAATTGATGGGTATTCCACAGATTTTGCTGAACGCCCACTTCATAGTTGATACTCAGGGGCGGTCTCAGATTAGGATTTCCATAACTCCCCCACCCATAGTTCGTTTGATTATTCAGAGCGCGGTTGATGGGCGGCATGGAACGGAAATGGCCGTATTGCACGCGAAAGGCGGTGCGCTCGGCAATGGGGAATGAGATGCCGAAACGGGGAGAAACCGACACATAGGTATCCGAATTTTTCCATTCGGGGATACCATGCCCAGTGCCGCCTGTTGCGGGATAAAACACATTGTAGGGGTCAGTAGGGAGATCGGCGCCAAAATTATAGGCATCCATTCGCAATCCGATATTGGCAACCATGCCGGCGAATTCGAGCTTGTCCTGAATGTAGGCCGCCGAATACCAGGTTTTGGCCTTGTAGTTGGTGGCGAAGCCATTGCGTGACAGGAAGGCTGAGACGCACAAGGAGGAAGACGCATTGTAGTCCTGATCCATCAGCGAGGCTTCCACACCCAATTTGAGAAGGTTGGAATGGGTCACCTGCGAGGAGAAGCTGAGCTTGCCTTCCCAGAAATCGGTTTTGGAGGCCTGGTTATAGATGCTGGACCAGGTATAATAGGTACGGAACTTTTCGAACCAGGGGCCATCTTCTTCGATTTCGCGTTCATCCACCGGATTTTTGATGTCCGTGGCAGTGGCCGGCGTCGGGGTTTGCAGCGCATAGAGCAATTCGTTCTGATGGGTGAGAACTGCTTCGAAAAAGGATTTAGAGGAGAGCAGATACTTATAGGTCAGACTTTGAGCGAAAACCGTTTCTTCGCGGGGGGAATCGTAAATCAAGGTATATTTGCGTTTAGCGCCATAACTATCCCATAATCCGGCCCAGCGGATATCGTCGGAACCGCTGCCCATGCCCGAATAAAAATACTGGACCATATTTGTCAGTTTAAAGCTATGGGACGCGCTGGGCTTAAAAGCCAAAACAAACAGGTAGTTCTGCAGGCGCTGGGTTTGTTCGCGGGTTGGCAGGCGAGTCGGTTTGTTTTTAAGCTCGCCGGAAATAAAAAAAGTCAGTTTATTAGGGTCTTTGCCCAGTGGGCCGCCGAGAGAGAACAGATAGCGGGTGTAAGGATCGCGTTCATAATCATACACCCCGAAAATATTGTCGTCGGAAGGGGTGTGATTTTTGACCCAAAGGTTATAATTGCGATTAACTCTCGAACTATCGATCGCTCCCATGGAATCATTATAGAATTGGGGCTGGTCGTACCAATTCTGAATATTGCCCCATTTTTTCCATTCACTTTGATTTTTTGAAAATACATTATCGCCCCAATGGTATTTGCCGGGAGGACGGTATTCAACGATAAAAGCCCCGCTGAATTTTTCGCCGCCATCCTTGGTCACCACCTTGATCACGCCGGATTGGGCATTGCCGTATTCTGCGTTGAATCCGCCGGAAATCACCTCCATCTGCGAGATGGCGAGCGGATTAATATCATATTTCCAGCTACTTTCCGTTTTCGTTCCGGTACCATAAGCGGGAACGCCATCATCGGACTTCATCACGCCCATACCGTTTTGAATCATTTTGATATCGTCATTCCCGCGAATTTCAACTTTCCCCCCGGCGGTCCGAAGGGTATTCGCGGAGAGCTCCAGTATGTTGCGCACGCCTTCCACTGGCAGGTTCGACATTTCCGTGGCATCGAAATGCGTGGAGGAGGACGTTTTATCCACTTCCACAATCGGCTTCTCGGCAGTAATGGTGATGCCTTCGCCGACAACATCAATTGCTACGGGCTGCATTTTCATATTGATGGTGGTCGTACGGTCGATTTTTATCTGGATGCTGGATACTTTAACCGGTTGATATCCGATAAACATGAATTTAAGCGTACAGTTTCCCGGAGGAACGTTAAGAATCGCATATTCCCCGTTCTCATCGGTAGCCGCGCCTTGCAGGGTGCCATCGACCAGAACATTGACGCCGATCAGTTCCTCCCCGGTCTCTAAATCAGTAACCTTGCCGGCAATTTTGCCCATACTTTGAGCTATGATCAACGATGCGCCCAGAAAGATACTCAGAAAGATTAAAAGCAGATTTTTTACCAGTTTCATGCAGTTAATATAAGAAAAAACAAATATAAAAGTCAAGTATTTTTTTTTAAATTGGGTAAAAATTTTACTAATTTTTTCAATTAATTTACAGTATTAACAATCCATTGTATTTATTTACTGTTTAGAATAAATTCTCAAAATTATGGAATATTTTTGACCATCGCTAATTAATTATTTCATAACCAAAAATTGATTAATCACCTGGGGCATTGCAGTCGGCGGAATTCTTGATTAATTTACGACACTAACATATACTCAAAGGCGATTCCACTCTATTTTTTTATATTGACAATTGGTTGGGAATAGACTATAATTAAGGGTGAGACTATCCACAAAACGCTCTTTTTAAATGATGTTTTATGTTTGCATTTTCACGATTGGCCGGTTCAGAGCGGATCAATAGGGAATGAAGCGGAAACTCTCCGTAGCGCTGGTTTAAAGAGGATCAACGGACAATCGGCAGTAAAATGAATTGAGGCGCAGATAAAAGTCATCCGACAGAAGTACGGTTAATAAAAAGGAGAATCCAATGGAAACGGAATTATTAGTAGTTGGTGGAGGAACCAGCGGGATCGCCGCGGGGATCGCCGCTGCTCGTATGGGCATCCAAGTGGTTATCGTGGAGGAGACACCGTGGTTGGGAGGCATGCTGACCGCCGCCGGAGTCAGCGCTGTTGACGGCAATCATCACTTGCCGTCCGGTATTTGGGGCGAATTCCGCGGGAAATTGGTGGAGCATTACGGCAGCCTGGAAGAGCTCGCAACTGGCTGGGTCAGCAACACGCAATTCGAGCCGCATATCGGCAATCTGATTTTTCAGCAAATGGCCGGGAACTATCCGAATTTAAAAATCATTTACGGTTACTATCCGCTATCCGTTGATGTTCGCTATAATCGCATCCAGTCGGTTCAATTTGCCGGAGACCAGCAACCTGACTTGACGGTTACGGCCAGTATAACTATTGACGCGACTGAATTCGGTGATATTCTGGCAATGGCCGGCTGTCCCTATTCACTGGGTCGGGAAAGCCGGTCCGAAAGCGGCGAACCCTGGGCGCCGGAACGTCCGGACACGATCATTCAGGATTTGACCTGGGTCGCGATTTTAAAGAACCTGAATCCCAACGCTGAGTATTATTATCCCCAGCCGCCGGAATATGACGAATCGCTCTACCGCGGAACGTGTCGAGAGTGTTATCCCAGTGAAGGAGAAAAGCCAGTGGACAGCATGACCATGTTGGATTATGGCAAACTACCCAATAGCAAATACATGATTAATTGGCCTTGCCATGGGAATGATTATTATGCCAATTTGATCGAACTCAGCCGCGGGGAACGCCAAAAACATTTCCAGAAAGCCAAATTCGTAACTCTGGGTTGGCTGCATTTCATTCAAAAAAACCTGGGATGGCGCCACCTGGAGCTGGCGGGAGATGAATTCCCCACTTCCGACAAATTGGCGTTAATACCCTATATCCGTGAAAGCCGCCGAGTTCACGGCGTCAGCCGGGTAACCCTGATGGATATTTTAGACCCCTACCGGGAAACAGCTTCTCCACTCTATCCGGATGCCATTGCGGTCGGCGATTATCCGGTTGATCATCACCATCAACGTATCGAACTGCCAGAACCGGAAGAATATCCGGGAATTCCTTCCTTCTCGGCGCCATACGGCGCAATGATTCCCAAATACCTGGATGGTTTAATCTGCGCAGAAAAGAATATTTCAGTAACGCATATTGTAAATGGATCGTCGCGGCTGCAGCCGGTCGTCCTGCAGATCGGACAAGCGGCGGGATCCGCGGCAGCGCTATCCATTCGCCACCATTGCCAGCCCCGCCAGATCGATTTGCGTGAACTCCAGCGTCATCTGTTGAAATCCCGCTGTTGGCTCATGCCTTTTATTGATACCCAACCCAGCGAAGACGAATTTTATCCTATCCAAACAGTTGGATTACGCGGCGCATTGCGCGGAGTGGGCGAACCCTGGAAATGGGCCAATCGCACCTGGTTCTATCCAGAACACCCGGTAAGACGTGAGGAGCTGGCTCAAGCTATCCTTACCCTCCAGGGAAAACAAAAACAGGCAAAAATGATTGAACAAGCAACCACTCCAATTGTTACGCGGGACCAGGCATTCACCTGTCTGCGACAAATTGCCGTCAATCCCGGTATGGATATCCGCCAACTGAATTTTGAACAAATTCAGCATGAAGACTACCAATGGATAAAAACCGCCTATCCACTGACTCAAACACTTAACGCGCTGGAAACAACGTCATTGAGCGCTCCCATACTGCGCGGGGAATTTGCGGTGCTGCTTGAAACAATATTTCCGTTTTAAAAAAACATCTACTGAATTTGCTGAATATAAAAGCCCGTAGCCGAAGCCCCGGGCTTTTATTGCTTTCGTCAAATCAGTCTAAAAATAGTTTAAGGTCCTGATCCACATCGGTAATCCCGGCGATATTAAAATTATCTACCAGAACTTTGGTCACATTGGGGGTTAAAAATGCCGGCAGAGTGGGTCCCAGATGAATTTTCTTGAAACCCAGATGCAGCAGCGCCAGAAGCACCAGTACCGCTTTCTGTTCGTACCAGGCGATATTAAAAGAAATGGGCAGATCATTCACATTATCAAGATTAAAAACTTCCTTTAGTTTGAGAGCGATTACCGCTAATGAATAGGAATCATTGCACTGCCCGGCATCGAGTACGCGCGGAATCCCGCCGATATCGCCCAGGGGAAGTTTATTGTAGCGGTATTTAGCGCAACCCGCGGTAAGAATCACTGTATCCCGGGGTAGTTTTTCGGCAAATTGCGCGTAATACTCACGCGATTTATGGCGGCCATCGCAGCCGGCCATCACAAAAAAACGACGGATAGCGCCGCTTTTCACCGCTTCCACCACTTTATCGGCCAGGGCAAAGACCTGGTGATGGGCAAACCCTCCTACCAACTGGCCCTCTTCAAGGGCCCGCGGAGGCGGACATTTTTTTGCGTGTTCGATAATGGCTGAAAAATCTTTCATTTTACCCGGCTCACGATTCGCAATATGCGGCAATCCTTGAAATCCCACTTCTCCCGTCGTATAGACGCGATTTTTATAACTCTCTTTCGGAGGCACTAAACAATTGGTTGTCATCAGCACGGGGCCATTAAACGCTTCAAATTCTTCGTTCTGTTTCCACCAGGCATTTCCATAATTCCCCACCAGATGCGGATATTTTTTAAACGCCGGATAATAATTGGCCGGCAACATCTCACTATGGGTATAGATATCCACCCCGGTTCCTTCAGTCTGCTTCAGCAAATCATCCATATCTCGCAAATCATGGCCGCTGATCAGAATCGCCGGATTTTGGCGTACGCCTATATTCACCTGGCTAATCTCCGGATTGCCATAAGTGGATGTATTCGCTTTGTCCAGCAAAGCCATGGTGTCCACTCCGAATTTACCGCATTCCAAAACCAGATTGATCAACGGAGGAACATCAATCGAATCATCAATTGTCGCTGCCAGGGCGCGGTTCATAAATTGGAAAATCTCCTGATTCTCATAGCCCAGATTCATCGCATGGTCGGCATAGGCGGCAATCCCCTTGATTCCCAGCATTAAAATCTGCCGCAGTGAACGGATATCCTCATTTTCAATCGAAAGCAACCCGATTGATTCCGCTTTTTGCTCCATTTCCGCATCGCTGTTCAGTTTCCATACGGCCGCGTCCGGCAAATTTTCCAGATTGCCAGCGCTCAGAATTTCCCATTGTTTTGCGAGTTGGTCCCGCAGCGCCAGACCCTTTTTTACTTTTCTGACAAAATAATCCCGATCAAAATTTGCATTAGTAATCGTACTGAATAGCGAAGTCACCATAAAATGATCCGCTTCAGCCATTGTTTTACTGGACGGAACCAGTTTTTCCTGATAAACGCCGATTCCTTTTAAAACATACAGCAAAAGATCCTGCAAGTTGGCCACATCACTTTTTTTACCGCAAACACCCTGAATGTTGCAGCCAACATTACGCGCGGCTTCCTGACATTGATTACAAAACATACTCATAGTTTCCTCCTTGGGAAATGGTTATCGTTTAGCAGGTTTGGGATGCTTGATTACCAAAACCCTGGCATTGCTTGCGCTAATATTGCGTAAACTGTGCGCGATATTAGCCGGACTCTCCACTAAAAAATCTCTGCCAATGGTTTCAATTTCATCACCAATTGTAATTTCTAATTCACCTTCCAATACATAAAACGACACATTAACGGGCGTGAAATGCGGTTTTACGACTTGACCCGGAGATAAAAACATGTGAATAATCTCCGCTTCAGCCGCATCATAGAGCCGTTGAGCCTGAATCCCATGCGGATTCTCAAATCCGCCTTCGGTTCGCCACGAATGTTTTTTCATAGGTTCCTCCGTTTTAGTTCGGTTTCCTAACAATAATAATATAACAATAAAAATTCCTTTGTCAAGTCCCTTTTTTAATTTAAAATGATTTTCAATGATTTTCTATTATTTCTGCGCCGCTTCCACAATTAACAGGAAGCGACATTATTTCTGCGATTAAATTCAGTGGAAAAAAATGTTATTTTGGCCAGAGAAAATTATAATTTACCCGAGCTGTTTCATCTCTTCCAACAAGTGGAATAGATCACTCTTAAAGTAATGATGAAGAAAATCCAAATCCTTCTCATTCAATTTCAGAGCATCCTGTGAATTTTCGATGACCTGCCGTGGGGTTCTCATTCCGGGAATAATGGTACTGATTTCAGGGTGAGAAAGAATAAACCCAAACGCCAATTGAGCGGGTGTCAGATGGTATTGATAAGCCATTTCCCAAACGGGAAAGAGGGCGTCAATGGCATGGTCCAACAATACGGGGGCCAATCGGAAAGTTCGGTGATCGTCCGGTTGGAACCGTGTATCTTTCGTAAATTTTCCGGTTAGTAAACCAAATTGCAGAGGCATACGGGCAATCAGGCCGTACCCTTTTTCCGCTGCAGTTGGAATTACGTATTCCAGACCATTTTGATTAATCAGATTCAGAACTACTTGAAAACTATCAGCCAGCCCGCGTTCCATCAGAAAGCGGCTTTCCGGTTCCGGCTGGTAGGTATTCAGGGAGAGTCCCCAATATCGGATTTTACCTTGCTGTTTCAGCAGTTCCATAGCTTCGATGGATTCACCATTTTCGAGGTGGGTGATTTTTGCGCTATGGAGCTGATATAGATCGATACACTCACGGCGCAAACGTTTCAAGCTGGCTTCGCAAGCGCTGATGATATAGTTTTTTTTATAATTTAAATGGATTGAACCATCAGTAGCTAATTGATGTCCAACTTTAGTGGCAATCAAGACCTGTTCTGAAAGTTCAGATAAAACCTCGCCTAAAAGTGTTTCGCTATGTCCCAAACCATAAAAATCAGCGGTATCGAAGAAATTGATTCCCTGACCAACGGCCTGGCGGATCGCGTCCCGCGACAACTGGTCATCTGAATGGCCCCAGCCGATCGCTACGTTCCCTGCCATGGCGGAACCTCCGATTGCCCATGCGCCAAAACCGATTTCTGACACGACCAGTTCCGTTTTTCCAAATTGACGATATTTCATTAATACTCCTCTCTTATTAAAATTTATGGGCGCGTGTCGATAAAGCGCGCATTCAACCCTCCTATTCAGCATCATAACGGGGCTTGACCCGTTAATCGACTGGCCATAAATGGAAGGTGGTTTTAAAAATCGATACTAATACCGATGGAAGGCAACAGGCCAATGCTGTTGGATGTTTCAATCTTTCCGGCCCAAAAATCGTAAACCGGCCGAACCGGTAACGTGTAATTATAAACATTTTGGACATCAATGAACAATTTTATCGCGCAACACGCTGTATTGATATAATGATCGACACGCAAATCCAGATGATGGCCGGCATCCAACCGAGCGCTTAAGTATTCTTCCGGAAGTTTTTGAATTTGAAAATCTGTTTCCGGACCGGGAACATAAACCGGAGTATAGGGGATTCCTGTAAAATAGCGGAATTTCCCGCTTATTTCCCAGCGATCATTGATTTTATAACCGGCAGACAGATTAAAAATTACCCGCTGATCATACTGGCCGGGGTAGGTGTTACCATTCAAAGGACGATATTCGCTTTTTCCCCAACTCAGAGTAATCTGACCATAAGCAGGAACATCCGAATATTTTTTTTGGATACTCCATTCAGCGCCGTACGCTTTACCTTGGGCCTGAGAGAGAAGATCGATATATCCGAAAGATTGAAAATCGTCTTCCCGGCCGCCAAAACCGGTTCCGGTATTGGTCAGCACCAGATAATCAGTGACCCCTGCGCGGGCGCCGGTGGGCAATTGATCATACTTCTTATAGTAACATTCAATGGTCATACGAAGGTCATAACGCCAAAGATAATCAAATCCCAAAACCGTCATCAGATTTTTTAAGGCCTTGAGTGAGCGATTGGCGGGATTGGCAACCCAGACATAGCTGGGGGCCTGATAATAAAGACCGGAGCTAAATTTTAAGGTCAGCAGCGGATTAACCGCCCAACGCGCTGAAAAGCGTGGCGACCACCACTGCTTTTGCCGAATGAAATCATAGGTATCGGATCGCAGACCCGCGGCGATTTCCAATCCTTTTATCAACATCCAGTCAAATTCTGCAAATACGCCATATTTTGCTACATGTTGGTTTTGATTACTGAGAAGAGGCAGTCCTAAATCTGAAGGGACCACTTTGCGTCCACTACGATCATAAATCGTATCCGCAAAAACGGTATGATTATCCAACTGAGAGAATTTAGCGACGATTCCGCTGCTAATTCCAAGTTTTTTGGATAGAGACATATAATGTTGCGCGCGAATGACAGTTTCGGATTCATCGGCCCGACTGTTAAAATACTCGATTTCATTGCTGTCAACCTGGCTGAACCGATACTGGTTGTAATTTAAATTAATTGCAAAATCGAGATAGCCTTTAGTGATTAGATGCCGAAAATTGGCGCCACCCACAAACTGATTCTGGGTGTTATCCATAATGCCGGCATTGGTGACCCGTTTTTCCAAATCGCTTTGGTCGCGGTCAACGCGGTCAATAGCGGCCAGTCCCAGAATAAAAAGCTGATCGCCTGAGGCAAAATCGTAATTAGCAACCAGATTGAAATCGGTATAAACCGGAATGAAGGGTAATCCCGCCGCTTTAAAAATCAGATCAAGATAGCTTTTGCGCGCAGAGAAAATAAAATTTCCGCGTTGGCTGATAGGTCCTTCCAGATTAAAACCGAACTGAGTCGCTGAAACTAAACCCTTTCCGCCCAGTCGATCTTTACGGCCTTTTGCCAAATCAATTTCCAGTACCGAAGATAATTTATCGCCAAAACGAACACCGAATCCCCCGGTAGAAAAAGAAACATTTTCAACAAAATCAAGATTGATAAAACTCAAGCTGCCGCTGCTGCTGCCCTGGGAACCGAAATGATTGATATTGGGAACTTCGAGATTATTAATTATGAAAAGGTTCTCGCTGGGTCCGCCTCCCCGAACCAACAGATCGTTCCGACCGCCGGATTGATTGACAGCCACTCCCGGCAGTGTAGAGACAGTGCGGGCAACATCCTCAAACCCGCCGGGGAATCGGCGGATTTCTTCCCGGGACAAACTAATATTGCTGACCTGATTCTGTTCTTCAATTTCAAAATACCCGATCGTTACATTCACTTCGGTTAATGTAAAATCTTCTTCAATCATCTCGACATTGATATTGATCGGTTTATTAGAAACGACCGGCAGGTCCGTTTTTATTACGGTTTTATACCCGATAAAACGATACTCCAGGCGATAGGACCCTACTTCAAGTCCCTGAATGACATAATTTCCTTCACCATCTGTAGCGGCGCCGAGCGTAGTTTCAAGCGCCCGTATATTGACGCCGATCAGCGGTTCCTTGGTTCGAGCATCCACTACTTTACCGCAAATACAGCCGACCTCTTTTCCCCAAACGGAAATTGAAATACACAGCAACCAACAGGCAACTAAAAAATAGCGCATTATTCCCTCTCTTTTTAAATTATTGATAAACCTTTGTTTCGAGCATTAACCTCGGTTCTCAATCAACGAACATGATAAAACCCATTTTTATACAATCAAAGCGGCAAAGCAATTTCGGGATAAGAACCCTTCAAGCATGATATCCAAAATTATGGTCAGATAAAATAGTTTAATCATTCCAGATTCCAGCAATAGTGTGTTGACATTGAGGGCATTGATTTCCCTGCAAATTTTGTTGGAGTACGGCATAACCATAGCGTTGGATCAATAATTTGCCGCAAATGGGGCAGAATGTATTTTCATTGTGGTGCCCGGTTATGTTACCGGCATAAACATAGCGCACACCTTCGGACTGGGCAATAGAACACGCATTTTCAATTGTTTTCAAGGGAGTGGGAGGAAAATCCTTCATTTGAAAATTGGGATAGAACCGGCTGATATGCAATGGAGTATCGATTCCGAGGTTTTGCGCTACCCAACGGGCCATAGAACCAATCTCTTTATCACTATCGTTCATACCGGGAATCACCAAATAAACGATTTCCAACCAGCAACCAGAATTTTTAATAATTTCCAAATTGCGTAAAACCGGTTCAAGTTTACCGCCACAAATTTTTTGATAAAAATTTTCAGTAAACCCTTTCAGATCAATTTTCACGGCGCTCAGCAGCGGCAATAGTTCTTGAAGTGGTGTGGGTTGGATGTAGCCGGCGCTAATCAGGGCAGTATGCAACCCATGTTTTTTTGATAAAGTGGCCACATCGCGCAGATACTCGTAAGAAACAACCGGTTCTGTATAAGTAAAGGCTACAATGGGAATTTCCCGCTCATGCGAGGTTTTGACCAGTTTTTCAGGAAGCCATGTTTCCGATTGTGTTTCAGCGGGGGTGGCTTGAGAAATTTCCCAGTTTTGACAGTATCGGCATCGCAGGTTGCATCCCGCAGATGCCAGAGAGAAAGCCAGACGGCCGGGATAAAAATGGTAAAACGGTTTTTTTTCAATGGGGTCGATATGGAGGGCGCATATTTCACTATAACTTGTATTAACTAATTGTCCGTGTATATGGCGGCGAACACGGCATAAACCGCTTTGGCCTTCAGACAATCGGCATTCATGCGGGCAAAGCCTGCAGGTAATAATCCCATTATCTCTAGAATAAAAGCAGGCTTCTTTAAAACCTTCCCTACCCCAAATTCCATTTACAAAACTCCAGGACCCTAAAAGGCAATATCCCAGAAAAGACCGGCGATTCATAACAAAAATGGATTTTTTATATTTTGCAGGTGTTCAATCAAGCGTTTGGGGAGGTGGTTCACATAACGCATCCAGTTAGAAAGGAGATCATCCAGAATCTCAAGACGCTCTTCGAATGGAAAATCTTCGATATGAAGCGAATACTTTAAAAAAGAAAACATTTCTTCCAGTTCAGTACGTCCCTCCAAATACTCGGGATTCCAGTTTAACAGATTGCGGAGAATCAAAAAGACTTCCTGCCGTTCATTCACATCGCATTGAAAACGGTCCAAAATGGCTACAATCGCTTCCAGGTATTCGCGTTGGGTATTGAAATCATGTAAATGCTGAATAATTTCAACCCCAAAAGGGTCAATTTCACGAATAAAGCTCAGAATTTCGTGCCATTGAACTTCATTGAGCTGACATAAGGGAGATTCAATTGTAAAGAGTCTTTCATTTTCATTAAGCGTGATTAATGAACGCAGATTCTTAAAGGGAATGGATCGTTTAAAGTAGTAGCGGGGTTGAAGGTATACCGCGTACTTTTGAGGTGTGGAAAAGGAATTGCACAATGCTACGCCAACATTCAGAAGCAGGCTCTCATCCTCGGTCAATCCTAAAAACAGATCACTCATCAGCAGGCGATTCTGACTGGAAGAAAAAAAATACTGGTAACTGCGAGTTTGCGGAGATATTGACCGCAGCGGCGCTTCCCGCCACTTCTGATAGGTTTCTTTAACAATCCAATGATTCTGAGCCATATTTCTTACCATCGGTTCATAGTTTTAAGCACTGTTAAAAATTAATATCGCGAAATAAACGTATGATGATAAAAAGGACCAATAGCAAAACAACTAAAAATGCCAGCGCGAAATGACGAGAATTATCCCGCGAAGGGCGTTTGAAGTGAATCCGGTGTTCCTGACGGCGAAATTCGTTATCAAGTTCACGGCTATCTTCAAAACCCGGCAAATGAAATTTGCGAGGTTCCTTTAGTCTAAAAAAACTACTCATATTCGTTATTCTATTCCCGTCAATTTCCAAGTAATAGTGATAAGGTAAACTGAACAAAGGGGAAAAAAATCTTGCCGATGATGGAAATTCCCGTAAGAGCCCCTAAGAGGAAAAGTCCCACTAAAAAAAATGAGCCAATCTGCTCATAAGCCATTAATTTGGCGCTCAGTCGATGGGGCAGTAAACCCGCTAAGATTTTAAACCCATCCAGGGGAGGGAGTGGAATCAGGTTAAACCAGGCTAACACGACATTGAATTGGATGGTTAAATAAAGCATCGTAAACAACGAATCACCAAATCCGACCTGAAAAACTCCGACGGGCAGTAAACGAAAGACCAGCGTGAAAAACACGGCTAAAATCAGATTACTAGCCGGTCCAGCCAGGGAAACCAACACCATGTCGCGCTTAGGATTCATAAGATTGTAGGGATTGACCGGCACCGGTTTGGCCCAGCCGAATCCGGCGAAAAGCAACATCAACGTGCCGATGGGGTCAATATGTTTCAGGGGGTTCAGGGTCAATCGACCAGCAAAAAAAGCGGTGTTGTCCCCCAGCCGATATGCGATATACCCATGCGCATATTCATGAATCGTTATTGCAATTAATATGGCATGTATTGCAATTTGTTTGAAATTCATTATTTTCCTTTGACTAATGTTCGATATAATATATAAAAAAAAATCGATTTGTCAAGATAAAATCGACTCACATTACCTTGCTTTTATATTTTTTGGAACCAAAACCATCAATTGTAGTTAAAACGTATCAATATGAAAGGAGATTCGATGAAATTCAAGAAGATCATTCTATATAGTATGTCGGTTATTATTATTTGTTTGATTGGAATATTGTTGTTTGTTTATTATCTCTATCGGCAGGGACAAGTGGAAAACCGCCGCCCACCCCAACGCGAATTCTCACAAACCAGTATCGAAGCGGAGACCTATTTGAGGGAACTGGCCAATGCTGTGGAGAGTCATTTTGTGATGAAAATGGAGTACCCTGAAAAATTGGAGCTGCTTTCACCTGATTTTATTGAAAAATTGCCGTTGGATCCTGCCACTCAACAATCTTTTCATTATCGAACCGATGGTATTCACGAATATCGAATCGAAGTTCCCTCCCCTGCTCACTATCAATTAAAGGAGTTTGCCATTGAAAACGGAACACTTATTCAAAAAAAGTGATCGAAATATGCGCCTTATAGGGCTTTTATTTTTTATTGGTTTATTCACCCAGCCACTATGGGCGCAAAATAGTATGGATAAGTTATTAACCGAAGTTCTGAGAAGTTATGTAAAATGCAGCCGTATCGAAGTGAAAACAATTATTGACGCGCAAAACAAGATACAACAGATGATCATCAAAATGGATAGCGTGCAAATCGACATGATGAAAGCTGATCATATAACGCTCCAATATGATAATCCCGTATTCAATCGGGAAGACCTTGAAAAACGGAAGATTTTTTATTTGCATAGTTATCAGGATATGAAAATCGGTATTCTGGTTTCACCAAAATCGCTTAAAGAATATGTTAACGCGCGGGCAAAATTTTATAGCAAAAAATATAACAAGTTGGATTTGCAACTGAAACCACCCTATATTGAGGCTTCTTTCAATATCAATATCGATCAAATATCACCCCGGGTTCAGGAAATACTGAATGGATTTATAAAAAACAATCAAATCGACGGCTATACCGCCACTTCTATCGAGGTTAAGAATAATCAGGTTCAATTGAAAAGTCAAAAAACAATCATCAATCACTTTCTAATTCCTGAAACGGCAACAACTCAATTGGAAGACAGATTCAATCCGGTTTCCACTATTCCTGTATTGGTTCCTTTCCAGTACACTCTTAATCATGTGGCAGTGCAAAAAAATCATCTCTATTTTTCTAACTAATATCGGCTATTACAAAATTGTTCCTCACTATCTTTCCATTTGAAAGGAAAGGTGTGGATATAGGCATTGCAAATACAAGATTAATCCCGGCGGGGAACTTCTAATCGGAGATTGAATCAGAAAGTTTTATTATAAAGGGGGATATTGGTTTAATATTTCGGATATGCGCTTTTCATTTGGTTTTCGATCAGATTAATGATGCGAAAAGTTCCCAATTTTCGAACGCGCTGGCATCCACGCCAGGCCATAGCGGCCCAGGAGCCATCCTGTAGTCTTTGTTTAAACCAATAGTAAAACTGTTTATCAACAGAAGGGATATCGATTCCGGCCCCCACTTCCAATAGCCAATTTCGATTCGATTCCTCATGGGTTCCTAAAGGAGGATTGATAAGAATAGGGATTCCCAGGCCGCAATAAAAACTCAATTCACTAGGCTTAGTCCAAATTAAATCAGTGTTTCTTAATTCAAGATTGAATCGATCAAAATATTCTGAATATTTGTGGCTATAGACAATTCTGATTTTTTTATGTTTGAGTTCCTCAACCAATTTCAATTGGAAAATAAAATTAAAAAAGGATTCATAGACGGATTCCTGAATGCCGGCTGAAAGAACAATTTGTAGCTGACCACTGCGAATATACGGCGCAAGGTTTTCCAGAACAGTTTTAAGATGGCGCAATTGAGCGCCGGCGCCTCCTACTGCGAACATTAGAGTGGGGGGACTGACAGCAGGAATTGATAAATATTCGGTTCCAAGAAATTTCGCAACAGCTTGTTTTGAAGATTCATCCAGGCAACCGTTGGGATCAAGGGTTCTCAGGCGCCGGGACAGGTCCATTTTCAAAATTTCCTGATTTTCCTGGTCGCCGATATTTTCCGGAGGCAAAGGGAAACCGGTTAAATGAATATGGTCAATGGGCACACCGTAAGCCAGAAGCCGCTGGCGAGCTTTTCGGCATGGAACCAGATAATTGATATGTGAATCTCTGGTATCCAATGCGGCCCAAATACGATGGATATCCGTATCACAGATTACCAGATAATTAAACGAACTCTTCTGCCAGTAATCAATGGCTAAAGCCGTCGCATAAAATGTATGGATTTGGGGCGTTCTATGAAGTTCGGTCAATTTATGCAATGAAGCTCCCAACCGTTTGGTCTTTATCAGGAAATGCAAAAACCATACTGCAAATCCGGCAGAATGCTGATGAGGCGTATCCAGCGGGGGGATGAATTGAGACCATCTTACCAAAACCAGGGCCAATTTCCCTGCCCAAGGAATGGCAGTGGCTCTTGACATTTTATAATACCATTCCCGCAAGCGGTTCCATAAATGATACTCATCAAATGAACAAAAATCACTGGAAGTTTCCAGGATTTTTCCCTGTAACGCCCAATCCCTGAAAGGATAAGCGGCGCGGAGATGTCCTAAGCCCATGATTACCGCGATCAACCAAAAGCGGGATGGCTGTTTGCGTTGATTGTTTTTTTTATCCGTCATATTCATCATCGGCGGCAAAGTGATCAATTTCTAAAACAGCTTGATAAACGATACCTGCAATTCCGATCGAATGCGCAACATTTTCACCCAAAAGACAAATGGATTCTCCGCAACCGGGAATAATATCAACGAAGGGGGAAGCCGCGTTTTCAGATAGTTGCATTTTAAGCATAGATTCTACTTCCCTTTCCGATGCGAATCCTGCGTCCACGCCACTTTACGGAACGGCAGAAAAAAGGAAGCACATAAACCCAGACCAGAATACAATCTTTAATACAAACAATGATCGGTAAAAGGATTAAATGGTAGCGTGAAAACCGGTCCATCCGATTGACAATAAAAAAATTAAACGCTTCAATTCCAATTTTTACTGCCAGGCACAGCAGTACCCATTGCCAATATGAATGGTAAAAGACCATAATAAGCACGGCAAAAAACAAGGGGTTGGTTAAAATTTCGGTTATATACAGTAGTTTTTTTTGTTGATACCTCATTATTGACCACCGGCTTAAACGACGAATCATCGATAGAATTCCGGTATGGCGATTGATATTGGTTATCCAAACGGCATTAGTGGAAACACGATACCCCTGGCGATGGAAGGTTTCACCCATAATATGATCTTCCGCCAGAAAATGATGAAACCGTTCGAATCCGCCCATTTTTTCCAGGGTATCACGTTTAAAGAGCATTGACTTACCGACAATTACCGGATAGCCTAATAGTTTCCATGAACTCAAAATATTACCGGAAACAAAAAGATTGATATAGGCATTTTCCATCATACTTCCCAACGATTGTCCGCCGCATCCCAAAATCGGTGAAAAAACCAGGACTGAGCCGGTCGATTCAATTTCCTCCAGGAGCCATTTCAAGGTGAGAGGATGAACCCGGGTATTGGAATCACTTACCCAGAGATAGTGGCCGCGCGCCGCACGGGCCAGTTCGATCAGGGTCGTCACTTTGGGATTTCCTTCATTTTTCATCGGGGCGATAATGATGGAAGATTCGATTTGAGGATGGCGGTGAATAATATCAGTTAAAATCCCAAAAGCAGGATCATCTCGGCTATCCATCCCGAAAATCAACTCATAATTGGGATAATCCAAATGGAAAAATGAATCCAGATCATCGAGAAGATCATCATCCAGTGATTTCACCGGTTTGAGAATAGAGACCTTGTCCTGGCAATTGCACTTATCCGGCCGTTCTCCGGGACGATATCTCACCGTGAAAAAAAGATAGATGAGATTCAGCGCTACAGACAGAATAGTCAGAATTGTTAAAACAGTTATCATAGGCATTACTCCTTGAAATTCAAGGAAGATATTCAATAATAATCAAGTTTTAATAAATTAATGGTTAATATTTTGTTAATTGAAAGAAAATCAGTTACCTACTCCAAACTCAGCCAACAACTGATCAACTAAATCCTGATTAGAAAGGACTTTATCGGCATCCCCTTCCGTTGATCCGGGTTCACTTTCCATTTCAATTTCATGCGATTCTGTGAGGTATGGGAATTGGTCGCTCACTTTTTTATGCTGGTTTTCTATTGAGAGAAAAGTGCTACGCAGATTATCGATACGCTGTTGAATGATATCTTGAAACTCTACAGAAGTTATGATTTGGAACGCGCGGTCCTGGAGGAGTTCCATATCTTCGGAATCAGACACATTCATGACTTCCTCGGCCAGATTAACAATTTTCATGGCCGATTTTTCTGTGATATTTTGAATCACAGAAAAATTTTCCGTCATCAATTTAGAATACGCTCCCAACTGGTTCATCAGTTGTTCAATAAGCTTGATCTTCATTTTTAACTCATTCACCAATTCAATAATAACGGGACTGCTCAAATGTTCAAACCCTAAATCGTCCCACATCCCCATATTCAAAGTGGTTAGGAAATTGCTTACATCTTCGATAATACGTTCTTCAGTCATCGTCGCTCCCTTATCGGTACTTTTCATGCGATTTATAGAAATCTTTCTTATCCTGGTACATACGTTTATCCGCCAAAAGATAAAGGTCCTGATAATTATCAACTTCAGTACTCAACGCGGAGCCCAGAGAAAAGCAGATGGGATGTTTTTCCTCATTGATGACCATGTTGTGAGCGCCGCTCAGATCTTTAATCTTTTCAGAAATACATAAGATACTTTGTGAAGAGGTGGCTAGCACAACGATCAGGAATTCATCACCGCCGAGACGAATTCTGATATCTGTTTCGCGCAAGGAAGAGCGGATGATTTTAGCTGCTTGCTGGATCAACTGGTCGCCGTATTGATGTCCAAAAAGATCATTAATGCGTTTCAGCCCATTGATATCGATCAACATTATTCCCAGGGGCTGATCAAATTTTTTACTGTTTTCATAATAAGTGCCAATATTTTTTTCCAGATAGTTCCGATTGAAAAATTCTGTAAGGCTATCCATATTCGCCATTTCTTCCAATCGTTTCTGTAATTTGATATTCTCGATAAAAGTAATCAGGTGATCGCTAAAAATAATCATAAAGCTGTTAAGGGATTCATCAGCCTGGTTATTTTCATACATTACAGTCCCGACAATATCACTCCCTTTTTTCAAGGGGATAATCTCAAGCGAAGAAAGGGAAGCAATGAAAGGAGCCAAATCTTCTTTATCTAAATGCGCCGGATTTTTATTAAACCCCACCAATTCTTCCTGATAGATGGCTCCACGGGCATTATGGAGAATCACGGAAAACTTCTGAATATTAAAAAAAACGGTGATCTTTTTTGACGCAAAACTTAATAACTGATTAAGATCGGTAATATTGACAAAATCAAGGCTCAATTGACTTAAAAGCTGGAAAATCTCTTTTTGGTGGTTTAATAATTTTTGCTGGTTTTGGATACTTCGCAGCAGTGTCACTTCTTTGGTTGTATTTTCTATGGTAATGACATGGGTTTCATCATCCAGTTTCAATCGTTTTTCAGTATAAAATTCTACTTGCCCACCGGTTGATAGCTCATGACTTGATAAAAACTTCCGGTTCATTAAAATGCAATCCACGCAGGGCTCCTGCCTTTGAAAAAATTCGAAACATTGTCGAAATGGCTTTTTGCTATTCCCCATTAAAATATTGAATTCGGAATCGATCATAAAGACGATTGTTTCTAAATTATTGACAATTCCGATTAACCGCTGTTTTTCTTCTCTGGTTTGGACTCCCCGAAATTTTTCAATATAGTAGAATGCCCGGTCCCGTAAAATATTTTTCCTGATCTGCTCAATAATATGAAGCTTCTTAGTAACCGGTTGCAGCCAAACGATGATATATTCTTCATCAACTCTAATACTCAGCTCAAAAAACTCATTATTAATGGAAATATTTTTAGTCTGCCAGTGATCGAATTCTATGAATTTATTTTCCGAAACAATTTGGTCAATTATCTGTTGAATCCGCTCCTGATAATTTTGCGCAGCAAAATACCGCTCAAAAACAATTTGTCCCTGTAAATTATATACAAACAGAACAAATGGAGATTTATTTAAAAAATTTAATATTTGCTTTTGAGAAATTCTTTTTATTTTCATATTTTTCATCATCATTCATCGAATTTGTTATAATTTAATCATTAATATGAGATTGTCAAGTTAAAAAATTAACTTAATGGTAAAATTGCTTTTTTTTTCTTGATTTAAATGAATATATTCATTATAATCAATACTATTAAATTCAAAGGCGGCTGAGATGATTGAGATTAAAATGGATACAAAATTTGATATCCAGCAAATCCAGAACTTGTATAATGAAGCCGGATGGCTATCGGATCAGGAGATGCTCGATATTACATTGGTTGAGGAAATCATCAGGCGTTCCTGGATTTTTGCGGCAGCCTACGAGGGTCAAACGGTACTTGGCATGGCTCGGGCGATTTCAGATGGAATCAGCGATGCCTATATTCAGGACGTATATGTCGCTGCTTCACGTCGGGGAGCCGGAATTGGGCAGCTACTCATCCGTACCGTGGTTGATACTCTTATAAGCCGTGGAGTTCAATGGATCGGTCTGATCGGCAAACCCGGCACCCAGAAATTTTATCACCAATTAGGGTTTAAGGAACTTTTACAGCATTGTCCCATGATCTATGATCCGACTTGAAGCAACTTTTTCTCCCGACACGTTTCAAATTCTAACAAATGATCATATTCCCCAGATCAGGGATTTCTTTTCCCGTTATCCCCAAGTCCATTGTGATTACAATATTGCGACCTTGATCCCCTGGCAACCGATTGTTGAATATAGCTGGCGCGTTTTAGAGGGACGTCTCATTCTCTATTCCAATTTTTTCGATTATATTTATATGCCTGTCGGTGAGATACTACCCGGAGAAATTTTGATAGAGATTTCACAGAGGTTTCGCCAACGAGGTAAAAAAGGACGGTTCATTCTTGTCAGTGAAGATCATATCCAGGCCAATCCCGGGTTGACTTCCTGGTTTGAAGTTGTGAGCGATATGGATAATGCCGATTATATTTACGATTCGCAAGCTCTGGTCGACCTCAAAGGAAAGAAGCTCCAAAAAAAGAAAAATCTGATCAATCAGTTCATCCAGGCGAATCCGCATGTTTTGACGCGCCCGTTTCAAAAAGAAGATGTTTTTCTTTGTTTAGAACTCATTAAAAAGTGGTGCAAAAATCGAGATTGCTGGGATTTAGAATTACAACGCGAACTGATTGCTCTGGAACGGGCTCTATTGTTTGCCAATATCATCGGTATAGAGGGTATTATCATTCAGAGTGAAGGGATAATTGAAGCTTTTTGCCTCTATAACCATCAAACATCTGATATGATAACCGTCCATTTTGAAAAATACAATCCTGAATTGAAGGGAATCTCCCAGTATTTAAACAGGGAAATGGCCCGTTGGGCAAGCGAAAGGGGAGTTAAATGGATCAATCGGGAGCAGGATATGGGCTTAGAAGGACTTCGCCAGGCCAAACAGTCCTATAGCCCGCATCATCAAGTGATTACCTACCAGCTTCATCCCATTGTCAGTTGATACTTTTCCCCAAAAAATTAGTTACAAGGTTCTGTATTTTACTGAGAATTTCTGCATGGAAACCGATTGATAGCCCATCGATTTTTAATTCCGGTTTAAGGGAAAAACCATCGACAGCTCCTGCGGTTACCAGAGTATTTAACCATTCGCTTTCCAGTTCCGGTAATGGAACCAGGGATTTCCCATTCAAAAGCGATAAAGCGCCGCAAAGGGCATAAGCCCCCCAGTTAGAAACACCGGCCGTGATTAGATAATCGGTGGAAACGATCGAACGCCCGGGCCAATTAGACTCAGCAGTAATTTTTCCCATACCAATTTCATTTCCACCGTCCCCAATTCCAATTGTAATCGGCCGAGGTTCACAGAGAAACAGCTCATCCGCTGGAGCGTTCCAATTTGCAACCGATTGGCAGCGGGCATTGAGATAATCGCCCCATCGATTTCGTCCCGGCCGCTCAATTGCAATCAGATGACTGGGATGGGACGATGTAAATAAGGCTGAAAAAGGCCGCTCCAATTCCTCCCAATTTTTAAAAATTATTGTGGGAGGCGCATAGCGTTCAAATAAGGTCTGCAAAAGAAATCGGCATCCCGTGTCGGCAATGATGGTTATGTGATAGTTCAATTCATTTAATGCCAGGGCTAATGCCAGGGCTCCCAGAGGGCCGTCGGTTTCAACCAGGCCCGGGCCAAGTAAAAACCCCGTTACAATCCAAACGGATCCCCCCCGTGAGAGTGAAACCGCGGATTGTTCCAATTCTCCGGAAATAAACAGATCATCCACTCCCCTTTTTCCCGGGTCATGGGAGATTATTTTTTCCATTTGTATAAAAAAGGAATCCATTCGATGCTCTTTATGATTTAAGTTCAATATAGAACCCTGCCAGCGCTAAAATAAATCCGATCATCGCCAACGCAATCATAACAGCGAAAAGATAAAAACAGAAAACTTTAATTTCGGCGATAAAAGCCAGAGACAAGAAAAAAATCTGATTTATCAACAAGGTGAAGGCAATTTTTTGGTGAATTTTGATATAGGCGCTTTGGGGGCCCAGAAAAGGCAATACGCACAAAAAAGGGATATAGCCTATCGCGGCCTTAACTCGATCATGGCTGGAGGGAGAAATGAAATAACATTTCAAAACAATTCCCAATCGCAAAAATTTAGCAATCCAATCCACACCCGAACAGGAAAAATATTCGGTAATCCATCCCCCAAAGCGGAGGATGGAAAAACTACTTAAACATAAAACCGGGATTTACATCCGGCCGAGTTCACCGAGACAAACCTTGATACGGCTAATCTCCGAAAAATCAGGGTAATTATCGACAATTTTTTGATAATAAACACTGGCTTGTGTATTATCTTTGGTTGCCCGATAGCAATCGCCGATTTTGCTGAACAAAAAGGGAACAGAATAAGAGGTGGGATATTTTTGGACGGCTTCCTCGAATTTTTTGATAGCTTCGAGATGTTTACCTTGTTGAATCAACGTGTTGCCCAAACCTTCATAAGCGGCGATCGTATAAAGATCGTTATCGGCGTATTGGCTGAGATAATCGGAATAGTACTGAGTAGCCCGATCATAAACTCCTTTACTATAAAAAGAGTTGCCCAGCAAAATCAAAGTGTAACCTGCTTCTCCTGTACCATCGAAGTTTTTGATAAGCTCTTCGGCTTGGGGGACCGCTTCATCGATTTTATTTTGCAGGAAGAGTATTTCAATACGGCCCAGGGCTTCTTTTGCATCTTCCTTTCGACCATAATGATAATTAACCAAGATGTAGCCAATCAGGAAAATGACCAAAACGGAGATGATAGAGACGACGATCCGTTGTTTATTTTTTTCACTGAACTCCTTAATTGCCATCAGTTTTTCAACAAATGCGTCTTCCTTCATTTCATGGCGACTTAATCTGTCCTTTGACATCGAACTATCCTCCTTCGGATTTAATTTGTTGTTGTAATTGTGAAAGAAATTGCCAGGCATCGATAGGACTCAACGTATCCATTTTCAACCCGGAAATTTTTAGATGTACAGGATCAGTTATTTCTGAAAACAGCGATAATTGTAACTCCTTATTTTTTGAATGATTATTATTACGACGGGAATGGCGGGATCGAATGGTTTTATTTTCTCTTTCTTCAAGTTCGTGTAAAATAACCCGGGCCCTTTCCAGTAATTCACGAGGCATTCCTGCCAGAGCGGCTACTTCGATCCCATAGCTTTGATCTGCTGAACCCGGTACGATTTTACGTAAAAAAACAATCTGATTTGCGATTTTTTTTACCTGTACATTATAGTTAGCGACCTGCGGCAATAGAATTTCCAATTCAGTCAATTCATGGTAATGGGTCGCAAACAGAGTACGAGCGCGGGTCGTCTCCTGCTGATGGAGATACTCCACTAATGCCCAGGCAAGGCTGAGGCCATCAAAGGTACTGGTACCCCGCCCCACTTCATCCAGGATAATGAGGGAATGGGGGGTCGCATTATTGAGGATATTGGCCGTCTCACTCATTTCCACCAAAAACGTACTTTCGCCGCGCGCGACATTGTCAGACGCTCCAACCCGCGTAAAAACCCGGTCGCACACCCCGATTTGCGCGCTTTCGGCGGGAATATAGGACCCCATTTGAGCCATGACCACTAATAAACCTACCATCCGAAGATAGGTTGATTTGCCCGCCATATTAGGACCCGTAATAATCACAATTTGGGATTCACGAGTATCAAGCGCCACATCATTGGGCACATATTGCTGTTCCCTAAGCAGCGCTTCCACAACCGGATGACGGCCGTTTTTAATGATAATCCTATCATCGCTCACGATTTCCGGGATTGTATAATAGTTAATTTTTGCCAGAAAAGCTAAGTTTAAATACAAATCCAATTCCGCAATACCGATGGCAATTGACTGCAAGGAAGCCATCCGATCGATAACGGCCTGGCGTATAGCTTGAAATAAACGACCTTCCAGTTCAAAAATTTTTTCTTCCGCATGCAAGACTTTTTCCTCATATTCTTTAAGTTCCGGAGTAATGTAACGTTCAGCGTTGACCATCGTTTGTTTACGGATATATTCTTCCGGCGCCCGGTCCAAATTGCTTTTTGTAATCTCAATAAAATAACCAAATACCTTGTTATAACGTATCTTTAAAGAATTGATTCCGGTCTTTTCAATTTCATTTTTTTCCATCTGCGCGATATAGTATTTGCTATTGAAGGCGATCCCGCGCAATTCATCCAATTCCGGGGAAAAACCTTCGCGGATCATCCCCCCCTCGGTAATTGATAACGGCAATTCCTCTTTTAACGCTTGCTCAATTCCTTCAATGAGTTCATCTTGAAGGACCATTTCCGCAGATAATTGTTCCAGCAGGGGGGAATCCGTTTTTTCGGGCAAGCATGATTTTATTTGAGGGAGTAAACCCAGAATCTCTTTGAGTTTATAAAGATCGCGGGCATTGCAGCGGCGGCTGTTGATTTTGCTGATCAACCGTTCCAGATCACCGATTTTAGCTAATAAACGCCGTAAATTTTCAAGAGTTTCATCCTGATGGTAGAAAAAGTGGACAACCGATTGTCGTTGATGAATTTTTAACGGGTCAAGCAAGGGTTGCAGAATCCACTGGCGCAATAAACGGGCGCCCATGGGTGTTTTGGCGCGGTTCAAAAGGGCGTAGAGAGAGGTATCGGTTTCACCCGGATTTAAAGGTTCAAGGAGTTCCAGATTACGCCGGGTAGTACTGTCGATTAACATATAGTCTTCCATCCGCAGGTAACGAATGCGGCGAATATGGTCAAGTGTCACCTGTTTATCTTCAAGATAAAAAAGGATAGCGCCCGCAGCACTGATCATGGGAGGCGATTCCTCAAGCCCATAGCCCTTTAAATTCGCGACATTGAAAAAAAGACATAATTTGGCGTATCCTTCCTGCGCCGTGAATTTCCAATCAGCATAAGGAGTCCAGGTTGTTTTAAGCCGGCTGAGATCAGTTCCCAGGGTTTCGACCGTCAGGTGATCGGGAAAGATAATCTCCGCAGGATTAATAGAATCAAGAAAATGATAAAGCAAGCGATTATCCATAAGCGCTGTTTCGAAATCACCGGTAGTAATATCGATACGAGCAATAGCTGTGCGGGAAGGTTCATCCGGGGAAAGGGCAATCAAGAAATTATTGCGGGAATGATCAAGAATATCATCCAATAAAACAGTACCGGGGGTGATCACTTCGACGACTTCGCGTTTTACAAGCCCTTTGCTCTTTTTGGGGTCTTCAACCTGATCGCAGATGGCAACATGGAATCCGGCTTTGATGAGTTGTTTGATATAGCGTTCAACCGTATGATAGGGAACGCCGGCTAAAGGCACCCGGGGCATACTTTTACCATGCGCTCGTGAAGTCAGGGTCAATCCCAGCACGGGAGCTGCCCGTTCCGCATCAGAACCAAACATTTCATAAAAATCACCCATGCGAAACAGCAAAATTTCTTTTTCATATTTACGCTTAATTTGAAAAAACTGTTCCATGATGGGGGTTAGATTTTGTTCTTGATTCGGTTTCATAGCGCCTATTGACGGATAATGATATATTCCAGGCCTTCATGACTTTTCAATTTCTCTCCCATTTGCCGCGCGTTATCTAAACTGGTAGCGGGTCCAACCCAAACAAGGGTCATTTTCCGCGCGCCGATTTGACGAGTTTGTAAAATTACCGGATAATTGCCGGATTTCAGCAAATCGAAAAGGCGCTGGGCATTAGTGGTATTGCCAAAGCTGCCCACCTGACAATAGAAGGAGCCTTCCTCCCGGGATCCAGGCCCAATGTCCGGCGGTTCTATTACATGCCCGGACTGTATTTTAATTGCATTTAACCGGGAAATCAATGCGGGATCGTCTTCAGATTTTTCGACAATTTTTTCAAGACGTTTAACGAACCAATCGGCGGGATACTGGGTACTTTTATTTTGATACAGCCGTTCGATAACGCCGAAAGCATGGCTGTATTCGCCGAGTCCGCAGCGGGCATCGGCTTCTATCATCAACCGTTGGGTTTCATCAACCGTCAGAGAAAGCCGGTTAATTGTATCAAGCAGAGCTAACGAGTGTTTATATTCCTGCAACGCCAACACAGTTCGCGCCAAATCGAGGTAAACATGGTTTACCAGGGGAGATTGGGCATAAAAAGCGATAAACTGACGCAGGTATTTTTCGCTGGTGCGGTAGAGTCCCCGTAAATACATGCTCTGTGAAAGCAGCCAAAAAGCGCTGTCGGCGCGTTCAAAACGGGGGTCTAACTGCAACGTTTTTTGATAGTAAAATTCCGCGCTGTCGGTACTATTTGCAAGTTTGGCCTGATAATAACTACTCCAGGCATTTTCAACCTGATTATAACGTTGACGCCACAACTGTCGGGCCGCATTCGTTTCCCCCAAAGAAATCAGACTGTCAAGGGAATCGGCAACTATTGCCAAAGAGCTTCCTAAAATAATGATCCATACCAGCGCCGGGAGAATTTTATTCATGATTTTAACGCCTCAAGAAAATAGTGAATAAAACGTTCATTTTGGGTGTGAGTACCGATTGTTACCCGCACGTAACCCGGCAGACCGTAGCCGGCCACGGGACGAATGATAATCCCTTTCTTCAACAAATATTGATAAATTTCAATTCCCTGGTAGGGAGCAGTCGAAATCAGGATAAAATTTGCCTGCGATGGGACATAATCGATTTGATGTTCATCAAATTGGCGCGATAACCACTCATATTCCCTCTGGTTAGATTCCTTGCAAAAATTGATAAATTCACGATCTTTCAAAGCCGCCAAACCGGCAGCCTGGGCTAATAAACTAACAGAGAAAACGTTCTTCACTTTTTTTAACGAACGAATGATTTGTTCATCCCCAACAGCATAACCCAGACGTAAACCAGCCAGTCCGTAGATTTTTGAAAACGTCCTCAATGAAATAATATTAGGATATTTTAACTGAAGTTCAATGGTTTGAGGATAATCTTCCGCCCACACATATTCGTAATAGGCATCATCGAAAATTACCAAAATTTCCTCAGGGATAAGCGGCATGATTTCTTCAATAACATTCCGGGACACGTAACTACCCAGAGGATTGTTGGGATTGGAGAGGATAATCGCTCGTGTTTTGGGAGTGATCGCCCGAGCCATTGCCGCAAAATCATCGACATAATTGAGACATGGGATGAATACCGAACGGGCCCCCATCATCTGCGTGACCATCGGATAACGAACAAAAGCATATTGCGACATAATCACTTCATCGTCTAAATTGAAATAGGCTTTTGCAATCAAATCGATAACTTCTTCCGAACCGGCTCCGAGCAGAATCCGTGATTCACTGACCTGCAGAAGGGCGGCAATCTCTTTACCCAGGTAGTAACACTGCGCATCAGGATATAAAAAGACTTGATGCGCCTCCTCCTGGATGGCCTGTTTAACAATGGGAGATACACCATAGGGATTCTCATTCGATGCCAGCTTGGCTATCACTTTAATGCCCAGTTCCCGTTCGGTTTCTTCTATCGGTTTTCCCGGTTCATAAAGGGGAATATCTTCGATCATTGGACGATAAGGGATCATACTATTTACTCCTTTCATTTATCAATTTACAAATTATTAACCAAAAAAGCAAGTAAAAATATTATATTTAGAGTTCAAACCAAAACTCTTTCCGTTAATCAGACCCGCATCCATCCCCCACAGCCACAGATTTGATTTGATGGCGAATGACGCTGGAATCCATAAGACCATGAGTTATCAGGCCAGTAATTACTCCCATATTCCCTATACCAGGATATGGCGGCTGACACACATTCGATATTAGAACGTGTCAGGGGTGTATTAAGAAAAACTGGCAAGTCCTCAAGTCAGCGCAAAAAGCGCTGGAACTACTGATTCACCCATGATAGCGATTGTTCCAGAGTATTTGCCAAATTTTCATGCAGGATCAGCGGCAGAGAATCCCACTGCGGCAAACGCCAAGCAGGTTCTGAAACAACCAAATCAATTTTACAATCAGCGGATTTTGAAAGCAACAAGCCGCGTTGTTCAGCCCACTGCCGTAACCAGCCGGGCTCGGGAATATCTAAAAAAGGGCGCAGATGGTGTTTGATAAAGAACCTGGCGACAAGCGCCAGTTCAGGGCTTATACCGCGAATCCATACATTTTTATTTTCGGGAGTGACATTTAATTCGACGCTATAACTTAAAAAATCAAAATAGGCCGCATTAAGCTGATAGGCTTTATCAAGCGCATTCCCGGCTAAAATTGTTTCTACCAGACCGAATTGATATTGGTGGTCGGGCATTAAAACCAGGAGATAATCGGCAAAAAGGCAAGTGAGCTTAATTTCATGAGAAGTAAAAACAATCGTTTTATTCTCATTTTTAGCCTGCTGCCGTAAAAGCGCCAGCAATTCGATCTGGTGCTGCAGATCGAGGTGGCTGAGAGGTTCATCCATAAGGATAAACGGAGTCGTTTGAATAAAGGCCCGGGCAATCAACACTCTCAGGGCTTCGCCCTGGCTCAGCGCGGCATATTGTTTGTTTGCCAAATGATTCAATTGGAGCATGGTAAGATAGTTTTGCACTATTTGATGGTCCGATGCGTTCAGGGATGCTAATCGATTGACATAGGGATACCGTCCGAAAGCGGCAATTTCATACGCCCTAAAATGGCCCGGGTCAAAGGGCTCGCTGGAAACCAGAGCCATTTGCCGTGATAATTGAGAATGGGAAAATGACTGGAGCGGATTCTGATCCAAAACGATAGCGCCGGAAAGGGGGAGAAGCAGACTGGCCATTGTTTTTAACAGGGTTGATTTACCAATACCATTCGCGCCAAGAATCCCCCATAGGGTTCCTCCCGGGGGGCAAACCGGCGATAGACCTCGAAGGT
>CAZWDO010000006.1:130407-193047 GCA_964632485.1 uncultured bacterium | reverse complement strand
CTCTTTCCATTTTCAAGGAGAGGGGGGAAAAAACCGGCCCATCGTAGCCAATACATAGATCAATCAACTGAATCATTGAAACCGGACCCGCCATAAAAACCAGATGACCAGGGGCGCGCCAAGAATCGACGTGATGAGTCCAATCGGCAAATCGTTGGGAGGGATCAATACACGCGCTACGATATCACAGAGACACAGCATATTTGCGCCCAACAGGCAACTGACGGGAATCAGGTATTGATGATAGGACGTTTTAAGCCAAAACCGGCCAATATGGGGAGCGGTCAACCCAATAAAACCGATTGGCCCGCAGAAAGCCGTTACAACTGCGGTTAATAAAGAGGATATTAAAAGCAGAAACCGTCGATTCCACCGGCTATCGATACCGATCGAAACTGCATAATCGTGGCCCATCATAAAGGCATTCAACGGTTTTATAAATAAAAACGAAACAGCGATTAATAAAATGATCATCCCCCCCAACACCCACAAATTATCCATAGTAACTCGGGAGAAACTACCCATTGACCAAATTTGAAAATTTTTCAGTTCATTGGAAGGAGCAAAAAAAATCAAAATATTGATTAAACCGGAAAAAAAATAACCCATCATCAAACCGATTAGTAAAAGTACCTGCCGATTGGAGATAAAGGAGGCAATCAAAACGATCAGAGCAGTCATAGCCATTGCGCCGACAAAGGACCCCAGTATGAGTTGTAACATGCTCGGTAGAATCCCGAGCAGAAGCAGGATAATGGGTCCTGATAGAGCGCCGGAAGCGATACCGAGGACAAAAGGTCCGGCCATGGGATTTTGGAAGAGAGTTTGCAAGATTAATCCGGCCAATGCCAGCGCTGCGCCGCTCAGCATGGCAGCCAATACGCGTGGTAAGCGCAAGTGCAGGATAATCCACCGAAACTCGGCATGCTCAAGCATAGACCAGGAGAAAGAGGTCGAACCCATCAGAAGTCCGGCAATAAAGAGAACAAGGGCCAAAAGTAGAAGGCCCGTCATTTTTTTGGTCAAAGATTACCTTTCCATCCGTTTCAAGCTCTGAAAAAACCTCGGTTCAGCGCTACCTCCACTGCCAAGTGAACTCAGCTCTTCCAACCAGTCGCGAGGATAGATAAAACTGGTTTCATGATACGCTGGTTTTAGACTCCACACCTTGATTTTCCGCCAATCAGCCGATAATGCCAGCCGCGGTTCGATATCGTTTATTTCCTGCATGGTTAGAAACGTGCCGGTACAGACTATTAGCCGCGTCTGGGGAAGCATTGTAAAAAAATATTCCATACCCACTTGCTGACTGATCGATGTCGAATTTTGCCAGCTAAATGAATATCCACAGCGTTGAATGGCATCGGCAACATAGGAATGACCTCCAGCCAACCAGATTTGCCCGGGCCAAAAACTGCACCATAAAACCGGCAACGAGGCATTAATACGCGCGCGCGTTGGATCAACCTTGAACTGCCATTGAGCCATAATTTCATTGGCCCTCTCTTCCGCCCCGATAAAATAGGCGAAAAAACGAATCCATTCGCTTCGTCCTAAAATATCGGATTCCATCCATTCAGCGCTGACTACATAAGGAATACCCAATCGATTCAAAGGATCGTCCAAATCAAAAGGACTTCCTACCTGGTTGACAAAAAAAAGAGAAGGACGATGAAGCATAAGAAGTTCAAGATTAAGTCCCATATCAGACCCGACTTCGATTAATTGATTTTGTCTAAGGGCTTCTTTGATAGGTGGAAACTCAACATATTGCTGATTAGCCATCATTTTAACCTGTTTCATCGCATCCAAAATATAAAAAGCGCCGGCATGCAGAGCCGTACTGATGCCAATATCTGTTAAAGGGTAAACCACCCAACGGCCATCAGGTAATACAATTTTTTTCTCACGCCGCAATATACGATAGCAAAGTGTATCGTCAAACGAGGGATTAATCCGGGTAACCAACAGATCAATTGTATCAGCCGATCTTCTGACCTGCCAATTCCTGCTGTATAGCGCCTCGTCTCCCATAAGCCCTTGATTTATAATGAAGAGTAAAAATCCAAAAATCCTGACAACATCCATTTTTCGCATCATCAATCTGCCTTGTCTGAAAATTTTTCAAGAATTCGATCCTTGAGGACCATAGCGGTTCCAGTCAATATAAAAACCAAACCGATTGGATAGTACCAGCCCAGTTGTTCATGAAGGAGGAGCATCGAAAGGAAGGTTACAACCAACGGTTTCAACAGAAACACCAATGAAGCGGCAACAGCTCCATCTATATGAATAGTGCGGATAAAGGCAATGTATCCAAAGCCGCTGATGATGATCCCAATATATAACCCCGTTAAAAAACGCAAAGGGGAATTGAAAAACTCCAAAGGGATATGCAACGATTTACCCTGAATCACAATATAAATCATTAAAAAAAGCAGCCCAAAAAAGAATGACACAATGTTAATCACCAGGGGCTTGACCATACCGCTCAGAAACCGGTTTAAAATTGTGTACAGGGCGAACGCTAATGCCGCCAGTAGTGCATAGAGGGCGCCATGATTCACTCTTAGACCTTTTTCAAACATGACAAGTACAGTACCAATCAGACCGGTGAACAACCCACTCACTTTCAACCATTCGTGGGACTCATGTTGAAAAAAAACCGCCAATAAATAAACAAACAGAGGATGACAGCAAAAAACAGTAGCAGCAGTCGCCGCATTGCTATATTTAACAGCAATTTGCAACAGACTCATCGCAAAAAATACATTAATAAAACCCGCGCAAACTAACATTACCCAGGCGTTAACAGGAATTTGAAATAGTTCATGAAATCGATTTTGCCAAAAAAGAATCAAAATCAATACACTAATCCCAAGCAGAAATCGGTAGAAGTTGAAAACAACCGGATCAAACCATGGCATTAACGGTTTTGAGGCAACTTCAAAAGAGCCAAATAACGCCAGAGTGATTATAAAACTTAAAGAATGCGGAAACGTAATATCTTTAAACACGTTTAACCTTGTAAGGGTTCTTGATTGAATATTCACTCATCATGCTTATAAATAACGGTTTGAGCGACAAAATAAAGCCTGACCATGGATATTATAATCAATTCTTAGTAAAATATCAAGAAAAAATCCTTGACAATTATTGTAAAAATATTTAATTTAAACCACAAACAAAGGCTTCTTCCGTCAATCTCTTTGCCCTGACAAGCTGTACCTGGAAACCTATTCTGCAAACTTTTATCAATTTTGACAGAACTTAACATACAGCTACGGGCGGAATATCTAACGACAAACGCTTGAAGGGAATGATCATTCAGCAATGCCAATAATCAAAAGCCAGGAGTAAATAATGAGAATTTTTATGATTTTGAGTGTCCTGCTCACATTAGCGGGAGCTTGCCAAAAGAAGGCCCATACAGATCAGAAATACCGTATTGCAGTATCAGTCATGCCGCAGAATTATTTTATCCAGCGCCTCAGGCCGGAAACCGCAGTCATGATTATGATTCCATCTGATTACAGTCATGAAAGTTACGAGCCCCTCCCGGATCAAATGCGGACTCTTTCGCAATTGGAACTCTATATCGGTCTTGGAGCGACTATGTTTGAAACCCATTGGGTACCAAAATTTCAGGAACTGAACCCCAAGATGAAATACCATAACCAATCGGTAAATGTGAATCCGTTGGTTGGACATCATCATGATGAAATTGACAATTTAGAAACCAGCCATCAAATGAGCGGGAAATCGATTGATCCTCATTACTGGTTATCTCCCAAACGGGTAAAACGGTTTCTTCCGGAATTGGCAAAAGAGTTAATCGGGATGTTTCCCGAGGATTCCATGGCAGTTGAGACGCGCTTGAAAGAACTATTGCATGAAATAGATTCGATTGATTATACTATTGAAACTAAATTTTCAGCGAAAACAAAAAGAGTTTTTTTAGTATTTCATCCAGCCTGGACCTATTTGGCCGAAGATTATGGATTGGAACAAATTGCAATTGAAAATGAAGGAAAAGAGCCCTCCCCGACACATCTGGCAGAGATCATTGAAAGCGCTAAACAAAATAAGATTCGCGCGATCTTTGCGCAAAAGCAATTTGATCAGCAGATTGCTCACTCGTTGGCAGAGGAACTCCATATTCAAATTATAGCATTAGATCCATTGGCGGAAAACTGGTTGGAGACCATTCGCATTATGACCGATAAAATAGCAGAAAGCATGGACTAAACGCAAGTTGAATCGAGACGGGCAAAAGTCCGGATTTCCTGGTCGAGATTTAATAAATCATTCAAATCTAAAATAGCGCGATTTGTAAACTGCTCAATGCTTTTTTCGATGATAATGGGAATCTTGCCAAATGCGATTTCACGGTTTAGGAACCGTTCCACGGCTATTTCATTACTGCTGTTAAACGCAACCTGGGCTGAGTGGCCATCTTGTAACACATTGAATGCCATACGTAAAGCAGGAAACCGTTGCAAGTCTGGTTCAAAAAATTGAAGATCGCGCATCTGCCACAGAGGTGGGTTAATATGCGTTGAAGGCCAGCGGTAGGGGTAAGTCAGAGCATACTGGATTGGGATTTTCATATCAGGCCGGCTCATTTGAGCGATTTGTGATCCATCGACGAATTCTACCAGGGAATGGATATAGGATTGCGGGTGGATCAGCACTTCGATTTGTTCCGCAGATAGATTAAAGAGAAATGCGGCTTCGATGATCTCCAGTCCTTTATTCACGAGTGTGGCGGAATCAATGCTGATTTTTGCGCCCATTTGCCATGTCGGGTGTTTAAGCGCCTGCTCTGGTTTCACCTGGAATAAATCTATTTCAGGTGAAAAATAAAACGGACCCCCGGAAGCGGTTAAAATAATTTTCTTTAGGGCTGTGTCCTGCCCTGCCAGACACTGAAAAATTGCGCTATGCTCACTATCAACAGGCAGTAGTTCAGTATGGCCATTTGCCTGTCTAAACCGTTCTTTAAGCAAAGCGCCACCCATTACCAGGCTTTCCTTATTGGCTAACGCAATTCGCGGAATCCGCCCCACGGCATGCCAGGTTGGAATCAAACCATTCATCCCAACAATTGCGTTAACCAAAATATCGCAATCCACCGTGTCCAATATCTCTAAAATCCCCTCAGTACCTGTCAAAACGCTACAAGCCGGATTGACCTTCCGGAGCGATATCGCCGCATCCGGATCGAAAAGCGCTACTTTTTGGGGTTTGAATTCCTGAATCTGATTAGCTAATTTTTCCCACTGCAAATGCGCAACTAAGCTAATAATTTCAAATTGGTCAGGGAAACGGCGAACGATTTCCAGGGTGTTCTCACCAATCGAACCAGTACTACCTAAAAGGATGATTCGTTTTTTCATAACAAAAATGTAAATAGATAAGTAAAAACAATATTAAAATAAAAACTGTCCATACGATCTAAAACCCCGCCATGTCCGGGGATAATACTCGAAGAATCTTTTACGCCACAATCCCGTTTCAACATACTCTCAAAAATATCACCCACAAACCCAACAATACAGATCAAAATAGCATAAAAAACGATTACAGTATAATTCCAGAATGCCGGAGCCGGAAACCAGGAATTTTTGAACCAAAGGATCAAGCCCAGCAGCGTTATAAATAAACCGCCGATCAATCCTTCCCAGCTTTTTTTGGGGCTCAACAAGGGAGTAATTTTGTGTTTGCCCCAAACGCTGCCAAAAAAATACCCCCCCGTATCGGGTAACCAAGTGCCCAAATAACAAAGTATCAACAGAAAAAAACCATTTTCAAGTTCTCTGAGCTGGAACCAGCACCAACCGGGCAATACTAAATAAGCCATAGAAAACACAAAAACAGCAGCCTCAATTAACCCACCATCTGGTAATCGCTTACGAATAATTTGAAAAACCATCCAAAGAGTAAAAGAACCAGCGGGGAAAATCCATACAGGTATTTTCAGTTTCAGATAAGCAAACAGGAGGGTACCTAAGAGAGGTAACAATATCCATTCTCTTAAATCCTGGTTACCCTTAAGGCAATTTAAGGAATTTAATTCCCATAACGCCAGCAATTGGACCACAAAAATAAAAAGTACAAGCGGCCAATCACCGAACCATGAAATGGCAAGTACGACAGGGATCAATGCTGCGGCGGAAAGAATACGGAGAAGCAATCAGATACCCCCGTATCGACGGTTACGAATAGCAAACGAAGATAGAGCCCGGTCAAATTCCTGTTCGTCAAAATCTGGCCAAAATTTTTCAGTGATATAGTATTCACTGTATGCAGACTGGTACATTAAAAAATTTGATAATCTGAATTCTCCGGAAGTCCGGATAATAAGCTCCGGGTCGGGAAAATCGGCGGTATCTAAGTAGGATGCGAGGGTTAACTCATTGATATCTGATACTTTTAACTGTTGAGTTTCCACGTCGCGGGCCAAGCGGGCGATCGCGCGGCCGATTTCATTCCGACTCCCATAATTAAGCGCCAGAATCAGCGTCAGACCAGTATTATCATTCAGTTTTTCAATCGCCTTTTTTAAAGCGAATTGTACCGAATCAGGAAGTTGACCCGTATCGCCGATTGTACGCAACCGCACCTGATTTTGATTAAGTTCGTCAGTTTCACTGAACAAATTATCATAGAGCAGTTTCATCAAACCGGAGATTTCTTCGGGAGGGCGTTTCCAATTTTCAGTAGAAAAGGTATACAAGGTCAAAAAGCGGATACCGATTTGACCGGCATGCCGCACAATTTTTTTTACTGTTTTGATTCCGGCGCGGTGTCCCATCAAGCGAGGTAGAAAACGTTGTTTGGCCCATCGACCATTCCCGTCCATAATGATCGCGACATGCGCCGGTAAAGAGCTATCTCCCATTAAACTTAGCGGAATTTGTGAATAAAATTGACAATTTTAACTGAATATTCATCAATGTCATCAACGAGCTGATCGATTTTCAGATTCAGAAAGGCGAAAGTAAAAATACAAAACACAGCCACTATCAACCCGTAGGCCGTGGTTGCCATGGCTTTCGAGATGCCCAGCGCCAACTGTTCCGTCCGGTCCGCAGCCCCCGTCCCGGCCAACGCATCAAACGCTTCAATCAATCCGACAATCGTTCCTAACAATCCCAACAACGTCGCAATCTGGCCGATTACCGTTAAAAACGGAGTATAACGTTTGATCCGCGGCGATTCCGTCAAAAACACTTCATCCATGGAATCCTGAATGCTGCGGTCGGTATTCTCATAATTCTGCAATGCTGCGCCGATCAGTTTCGTAAACGGTTTGTTCCGTTGATTGCAAAGCGTAATCGCTTCATTGATCTTTTTTTCTTTAAACATCGCATAAATCCGATCCATGAAGCGATGCGCGTTAATATTCGCTCGAAAATATAAAAAAAAGATCCGTTCCAGTACGATAAACAAGGCGATCAAATTAAAAAAACCAATCACTATCATGGTTGCGCCGCCATCAACAAACAAACGTACAATAAAGTCCATCGTATATCTCCCCGTTTGAATTTTGGTTTAATTTATTGAGCGATTTTAAAATCGAAGGGGAAACGCAAAACCGCATCCACATCAACTTCAATCGCTTGAAAACGCCATTCTTTAATGACATCAATCGCGCTTTGAACAAATACGTTATCGCTGATTTCAGATGATATAATTATAACTTTAACCACTTTCCCAGCAGCATTAATCGTTACATCAAAGATGACTTTACCCTTGATATTGGGATAGCGTCGCAAATAGCGATTATAAAGCCGGATCAGATCATCGTAATTCATCCGTAAAATTCTAATCACATCTTCCTGTTTACGTACATCCCGTCCCTCTTTCAGGAAAATTTCACCTTCCAGACTGGTATGAGCATCTTCCACCATCTGGGTTAACTGAATGACATCCATTTCATCTTCTGTGAGAAAATCGATAGGAGCCATTTCGGATATGATACTGGTACTTTTTTTAGCGGTACGAGGGTCCACGTATGAATTAAAATGCTTTTTAAAATTACATACTAAAAGCAAAAGAAGAAGAATCAATAAAGAAATCAATATGCCGCTTCTGAGACGATCATCATCCAGCCATGATCTCTTCAACGCCAGTACAGGAGCATAGTACTCAGAAATGGAGTCCTGGATAATTTTTTCCGGTAAGATAAATGATTTTGGAGTGAATCCGGTAGTCCTGGATATCTCACCAGAGAGTTCGGAGGAGATGGGTTTACTGCTGGCCATCAGCAGAATCTGACCATCCAGCTCAATAGGGATGATTGAATTTTTTTTAGCCAAATGATAAGGGACTATCATAATAGTGGAAATATCAATTAAATATCCGCTGAGAGAATCAATCTCGGATAAAGTGAATTGTACGATGACCGCATCGGTAACTTCGTCCGCAGAGCAGATACCGAGTCGCACCAGATTACCACCCAGACGGCCGCCACTTTCCTTTTGAACGAGTAGTGTTTGTTGAATTTGGTCCTCGGTTATCTTCCCCTGCTCCCTGAGGATATCACCTAAGCGTTTTTTTTCTTTCATCGGTCCACCCTTTTAGTATGGAATAAAGGTTTAGCTAACATTAAAAATAAGTTATCTTATCAGAACCGGCTTCCTGACTTGCCAGGAAGATATTATTATATCCGGTGAGATAACAGGTATAGATAATTCGTTTCATGATTTGGTAGGGAACTTCTCCATCACCGACAATCGTTAGAATTCCTCTAATATTGCGCGCGTTCTGTTCATCAATTTGATGCGTGGCTATAAACTGTTCGGTTATCTCATAGTTCTCACGCAACATCATGAAAAGCGAATCGATTTTTAAAGATTTCTGTTTTTTTAAATCTTCCACAGAATAGAGTTCTTTTGCCTGGCAATAAAGACGTTCTTTTGTAATATAAACGACAATCCCGTAATTTTTTACGACATCTTTAGAAACGGTTTTAGGAAGAATAAGTTTTTCGGATACGGGTGGAATTTTTCCTTCCACGGTATACGTTTTTAACAGAAAAAAAAGTACAATAATAAACATATCCAGCAAAGAAGTGATATTTAAATGGGAGTATTCCCGATCACGTACTTTTATATGGAAGCGGTTTTCGAATCGTTTTGATACTGGAAACGGCATAAATTACACTCCCTTTAGTAGGACATCGATATTTTTTTAAAACCAGCTTGACGGGAAATATCCATAATAGCGATAATTGATTGATACTGGATAGAGTCATTGGGTATCATTACCAGAGTTTTGTAATCAGGATTTTCCTGCGCAATTTCTGTTAAAATGTTTTTGATGGTTCGGGAATCTTCCAGGATAGAAAAAGGCAAACCACTCAGTCGGGTGGTATCGGCGAAAAAACGTAGCGAATCCGTACCAATAAATAATCTCAAAGGTTTGAGAGCAGGCTTTTTCAGTGAGGATGGCTTGCTCTGTTCGGTTTTATCGCGTTCAGGCAACCGCAGATTAAGCGCGACCATACGCGAAAAAACGACGGAGTATAAAAGAAAAGGGATCAGCAACAGAAAAATATTTAAAATTGCAACAATATCCAACTCACGAAAGACAAAATGTTTTTTTGCTCGTTTGGAGACAGCAAATGGCATGGGCTCTCTCCTTGTTTAACGGTATTTATGGATGAAATTAACAATTTTGACCGAATATTCATCAATGTCGTCAATGATTCGATCAATCTTCAGATTCAGAAACGCAAAAGTAAAAATACAAAACACAGCCACAATCAACCCATAGGCCGTAGTTGCCATGGCTTTCGAGATGCCCAGCGCCAACTGTTCCGTCCGATCCGCAGCCCCCGTACCGGCCAACGCATCAAACGCTTCGATCAATCCGACAATCGTTCCCAACAATCCCAACAGGGTTGCAATCTGGCCGATCACCGTTAAAAACGGAGTGTAACGTTTGATCCGCGGCGATTCCGTCAAAAACACTTCATCCATGGAATCCTGAATGCCGCGGTCGGTATTCTCATAATTCTGCAATGCCGCGCCAATCAGTTTCGTAAAGGGTTTGTTCCGTTGATTGCAAAGCGTAATCGCTTCATTGATCTGTTTCTCTTTAAACATTGCGTAAATCCGGTCCATAAAACGATGCGCATTGATATTTGCGCGAAAATATAAAAAAAAGATCCGTTCCAGTACGATAAACAAAGCGATCAAATTAAAAAAACCAATCACTATCATGGTCGCTCCGCCATCAATAAACAAACGTACGATAAAATCCATCTTAGCTCCCTTGTTAAAAGCGGTTAAAGGTAAACTGTAAGCCGGATTCTGTTCCCCAAAGGGTGACGGTTATCTATCTGGTAACAGAATCGCTCCTGTCATCAAGCGACCCACCCGAAAACCATACGCCTAAGGCGGGGCGGATTTTCATATTTGGTCTTGCTCCAGATGGGGCATGCCCTTTTCACCCGTATTCAGCCGAAGCTGAATCGGTCTCGTTTCTGTGGCGCTTTCCCGGGATTACTCCCGATTCTCGTTAAGAATCATCCTGCCTTAAGGAGTCCGGACTTTCCTCTCCAGCATAAGCCGGAGCAACCGTCTCATTTACCTTTAACCGAGTGTTTCATCAGCATAGAGAATTCGTCCGCAATGCTCACAATTAATGACGCGATTATTGCGGAGAATTTCATTGATTGTATGTTTCGGTAAAGCCTGATAACATCCGCCACAGGCACTTCCACGTATGATAGCGACTACTGCCCGGCCATCAGTTCCTTTGCGAATTTTTTCGTACCGCGAAAAAATAGTTTTGGGAATCGATGCAATCTTTTCCTGCCGATCAGCAGTTTTAAGATCAAACTCATTTTTTACAATGGCGTATTTGGTTTCTAATTCTTGCAACAAAGGCACATATTCTGCCTTAAACTTTAAACATTCAGCCTCGATTTTTCCTTTTTCAAGTTGAAGTTTTTCTAATTTTTCCTGGCCCTCCATCTGTTTTTCTTCATTATCCCGTAAAACTTTTTGACAGTTTTCAATTTCCGCTAAAACAGCATCGTATTCCTTATTGGTTTTAACTTGCATGAGCTGTCCCTGGTATTTATCGAAACGGGCGCTTGTATCTGCCTGTTCCTGAGCCAATTGTTTCAATTCAGTTTCCTGGGCGCTGACCACGGCATTCATTTTGCTAAACTGGTCATCCAGATTTTGAATTCGGATTTTAATACTATTCAGGGATTCAGGAATACTATAGAACTGCTGTTCCAAATCTTGAATTTCACTATCAAAGACCTGCAATTCAATCAGTTTTCTAAGAATTTGGGGTTCGTCTTTCAATGATACCACTCCTTTTTAGTGGGCCCACTAGGACTTGAACCTAGGACCGACCGGTTATGAGCCGGTAGCTCTAACCAACTGAGCTATGGGCCCCCAATGTTAAGTTAAATTAACACAATTTAATTAAAAAATCAAGTAGTTTTTTAAGATTTTTCATGGTAAAACAACATATCCATCAATTTTCAACAATTTCATCCGCGATTTCATCTTATGACGGGCAATTTTTTCAATCTGGCGAATCCGTTGAATTGTTAAACCCAAAATCTCGGAAATCTCTTCTTCAGGATAAGCCACTCCATAATAGCCATACTTTAATTTCATCACCTTCTCTTCACGATCACTCAGAGTTTGGCTCAAGCGAATGTTTTCCAGTCGTTTAATCCAGGTTTCAGAAATTTCAACCGTTTTATTCTGATCATCCGTCAAGTGAAATTCGGTGCGTGATAAATTAAGTTGATTTTCCCAGGAGGTTTCGCGTTTACTGGCATTGAGAAGATTATTCACCGTATGCAGGGGGATACCGCAATGTTGTACAATTTCCTCAGGGGTAGGATCTCGATGCAATTCCTGAGTTAATTGGTTTCGCACGCGTTTAATGCGATGAATGGCTCTTAATTGCTGACGCGAAATAACAAACGAATTGCTATTACAAGCCATATAGTGCGTAATCGCTCGTCGAATATAGCGGGTGACATACTGTTGAAAGGGGGCTTGAGATTCAGTAGTATAGTTGTCTAACGCTTCCACCAATCCTCGGTTACCTTCCTGGATGAGATCAACAAAATCGATGCCTCTCCCACTATACAACTTTGCGATAGAAATAACCAGTTTCATTTCTGATTCAATCAATGAGTTGCGTTTCTCTTGCAGGCGGTCATAGTGTTTCCGTGTCTCTTTCTGGTAGTCTTTCAAATAAGCCACCAGGAATCCATATTCCTCTTCTTTACGATTGGCAAGTGTAAAAAAGCCGTCCTCCCGAATGAAATCATTTAATAATGAACGCAATTTTTTTGATTTCCAATTCAGCGACACCAATTGGTCAAGAAGTTCTTTCATCAACGATTCTGCTTCATTATCCTGTTGTTTTTGAGAGGCTTGCGCATAAGCAGTCCAGATTTGCCACTGGTCATCAAACCATTGTCTGAAATAAGCGATTTGACGATCATAGATCATAACAGCCTTTAAAAAATTAGGTTGAAAACAATTCAACAGATTTTCCAGCGCCTGCGGAGTCATCTCTTCGTTTCGGTAGCCGTAAAGAAAGTATAGCAGGTATAAAGATCGAAACAACAGGTCTTCGAGAATTTTTTCTTCCCGCCGTATTACCATAATTTGCCGCTGTTTTTCATCTTCCGTTAATTCTAAAAGATGATCATAAATCTTCATAAAATTGCCCAATTGATCATTTTTATTAAACGGATTCAAAGGTGTTAGCCGCTTATGTTTCTTTTTTCTTCTTCCGGTTTTCAGAATCCATTTTTTTTCTCGTTCACTGACCAATTCGATACCCTGTTGTTCGAAAAAATCGATAACAGTTTCAATTCTTTCTTCATCAACGATATTCCGATCTAAAACCAGATTCAATTCATCCCAGGTTAAAACGCGTTGTTTACAAGCTTGTTTTAAAAAACTTTCATGTTTTGATTCATTTAAAAATTGATCAAGATTCATCACTATCCTCTGCTTTTAATAATAGTCCAAACCGCTACCCGGAATCAATTCGTAATCTCCAAAACCACTATAATCAACAAAAACATATTGGCGGTTTTGGCGATAATAGTACCAGATCTGGTAAGGTTTTCCCTGCATGTTATAGTCATATCGTTCAACATTATCCGGAGTGCCTAACGAAATATACACCCGTCCCCGATCCGTATCCCAACCGGGTTTAAACCGTCCCACCGAAAAATTTTGAATCGCAAAAAAAACCCGCTTGTAGAATTCATCCCGCTCTTCATTTTCTTCTGTCTGGGGATTCGGATCGCGCTCCTTCCAAAATTTATCCAGCGCTTCCTGGTCCGTCAATCCCTCTTCCTTTGCTTTTTTCAAACGGCTCATTTCATCGCCTTTAGCAATCAAACTCAACAACCGAAGATGGTCTTTAAAACTGATTGAAGGCAAAATCGATTGTCCGCCTATGATAAACACTTTTTCCCGGCGAATTGATCCTGCTCTGGAACCCACTATCAGTTGAAAATTATATTTAGCTTGAGGAAATTTAACCAGGCGGATACTGTCAACAATATGGCTGGTTAAAGGGCGATCCTTCAAGAGCAAAAAAGAACGATTCAGGATTTCCTCTTTGACATTATCATCTTTCATCACTTCAATCAAATAATAGATAGAATCAATTTCCATTTTCCCGCTTAAAATATAATCAATATAAAGAAGGGGTTCCTTCTCTTCATAAATACGAGAAATATTTGGCAGCATCTTTCGAACAGAGTCCGAATCCAAAATTGTTTGATACCCAAATTTAAAGGAAGATACTAATTCTCCGTTGCCTTTAATTGGTGGCAATTCAAAACGAATGGTATGTTCGAACTGATTCTTTGAATGTGTATCATACAATTGGATTTGACATTGATATTTTCCCGAATCCACTTCAAAATCAACTTTGTCAAGGCAATAGAAATTTGATTGCATCGTGTTCTCATATTGTTTTTCCATAATTTGTTTTTCCCATACCCGGTCCCAGATAAAACGTTCGTCTTTATACAAAACCAAACGTATTTCGTAGCGGCTTTGGTAAAGGGAATCATCCAGAAAAAATTTCAAAAAACTTATAGGTATCTGATAGTCAATTTCCATTTGATAAAGAGAATCGTTCAATTCCCGGTTATACATAAAAAAATAATCAAAGAAAATGCGGTTCCGCATCGAGAATAGTTCCTTTTCCGGCATAGGTTGCGACACGCTTGCTTGCGGGAACAAACTGACGCCCAGAGTAAAAAGGAATAGACCAAGCATAAGTCTCATTTTTTAACTCCTCATCGAATCATTCATTGTTTAAAATATAACCAGAAAATTTAAGTTGTCAATATTTTTTTTAATTCTCATTTTTGACAATAAAAAAAGGCTTGACAATCCACGCAATTCAGTTTAAATTTAAAATGTAATCGGTTTTATAAAGAAAAACACACGCTTTATCGAGGAGAGCAAACTATGAATATGTATCGTGCCAGTGGAATTTTACTTCATCCAACATCATTGCCTACCTCTTATGGGATTGGTGAGATCGGAGCAGAAGCTTATGAATTTGTTGATTTCCTTGTTGAATCCAAGCAGAGTCTATGGCAGATTTTCCCATTGGGTCCAACAGGCTATGGCGATTCGCCCTACCAGAGTTTTTCGGCTTTTGCAGGCAATCCGCTGCTGATTAGTATTGATGAGTTAAAAAACAACGGGTATATCAGTGTGAAAGATTTACGTTCATTAAAGAATCTGCCAGCCGATCATGTTGATTTTGGTTCACTGATTCCGTTAAAATATGAAGCGCTCAAAAAAGCGTGGCAAAACTTTAAAAAATCCAACCATAGCGAGCAAAGAGCGAGTTTTGACCAATTTCGGTCCAAGGAGAGTTACTGGTTGGACGATTTTGCATTATTCATGACACTTAAACATCACAATCAGGGAAAGGTATGGACCGAATGGGAAGCGCCTTTCCGCAACCATAATCTGGATGCCCTGGAAAATTTTAGCGAGGAATTCCGGGATGAAATCGAATTCCATGCATTTCTGCAATATTTATTTGAAAGTCAATGGCGGAAACTCAAACAGTATGCCAATCAAAGGAACATAAAAATTATTGGTGATCTTCCCATCTTTGTTTCGCATGACAGTTCAGATACGTGGAGTCATCGCGAACTATTCTACTTAGATAGCCATGGGCAGCCAGAGGTCGTAGCGGGTGTACCGCCCGATTATTTTTCACGAACCGGGCAATTATGGGGGAACCCGCATTATCGTTGGGATACGATGCAAAACAATGGGTTTCGCTGGTGGATCAGTCGTTTTCGACAGCTTTTTGAAAATGTGGACATAGTCCGTGTCGATCATTTTCGCGGATTTGAAGCGTATTGGGAAGTTCCGGGAAATGCTGCAACCGCAGAACATGGGCGCTGGGTTAAAGCGCCGGGAGAAGCTCTTTTCCGCGCGCTTCTCAATGAATTGGGCAAAGCTCCCATCATTGCCGAAGACTTGGGATTTATCACTCCGGAGGTTCATGCCTTACGGCGCCAATTCGGTTTTCCCGGAATGAAAATTTTGCAATTCGCCTTTGACTCAGGTCCGAACAACCCTTTTTTACCTCACAATTTCACGCAAAATTGTGTTGTCTTTACAGGGACCCATGACAATGATACAACATTGGGCTGGTATCGTTCTTTGGCAAAACCGGAACGCAAAAACGTACTGGCCTATTTTAACAGTTCGGGAGAAAATATCTGTTGGGACATGATACGGGCCGCGTTTTCCTCTACTGCCCATTTCGCAATTGTTCCGCTGCAGGACCTCCTGCAACTGGATACGACAGGACGCATGAACTTTCCGGGACGGTTGGGCGGAAATTGGTCGTGGCGTTATCTTAAAAAACAAATTAAACCATCGATTGCGCGAGAGCTTAGTCGATTAGCCGCAATCTACGGAAGAATTGTGTAGCTTTTTCCTTCCACCATCGACAGAGCAATCGGCCATCAACGCCATGATAAAATTTTTTCAAATATATCTGGTCCGGGAAAAGAAGCCTGACGATATCTCTGATAAACTTCAGGGCATTTTGCCTCCAATACCAGCGGATTCGGATAAAATAGAAAAAGTTTTCGCTCCGATACTCTTTAATCAACGAGAAAACAACCGGTTTTTTGGTATGGATACGGCCTGCGCAGAAATAATAATGAATCTCATTTATAAAATAGAGCGCCGGTTCAACCATATTGAAATTTTGGGCTAATTCCAGAATACGATCCCTGGACGTGCGTTGAAGGATATAATAAAGATCAAAATACTTTAAGGGAGGCCAGCCGAATTTCGGGCGTTTCATCCAATTGAGCATATTACTGATAAAATGCAGCTCAGGTTGCAGGGTATAATAGAGGTGTTTTTCAATAAAAACCGGCGACCAATTCTTCTTCAATGCCTCCGCAGGGATCGACAGAAATGGAACTGAACCGGCCATAACGTGCAATTGCCAATGAAACTCGACTATATACCCGTTAGGATTAATATACGTGTCATGATCCGCTTGATGGTAATTGCTATGGAACATCATCTTCCATTCTTGACCCAGTAATAGCTCCTGAATCCGAAACCGATCCGATTCATCGATGAAAAGATCGATATCGCCATACGGTCGGCAACCCGCGTGGCAGTAATAAAGTTCCGCCAAAATCTTTCCTTTCAGAATCGCAAAGGATATCTTCGCCGGTTTCAACAACATATCAATTTTTCGAAGAATTTGATTTGCCTTAAAATTGGTAGCTGTATGATTAAAAAAAGCGGACATTGCCGGTGTTAAATAGGAATGGCTATAGTGGTGATAATGATAACAATGATAGGCTAGATGGGGCCAAATCCCTCCATCCCGTATAAATTTCTGCCAAAAAATCTGATTAAATATCGAATCGAAATATTGATGAGCTATTTTCTGTGGGTAAAAATTCGGGGCTTGGAAAATATGGATAAAAGTACGAAACTCTTTTTCGCGCGCGTAATGATTGTCGATGAAAAATTCCGAATTAGATAACAAGGGGGTCAATCGATATAACTCTGATACCAGATTTCCATTACCAGCAGGGCATAAAGAAAAAAAGCATGGTCTTGTTTCCCCTCAATATGCTCCCGGATTATACGTGGAATGAAACCATCGGCAAACAGTTTTCGACGCTGAAATCTGGGAGATAGGAGATGCTCCTGCAAAAGGGACTTTAAATCCTTACGCAGCCATTGAGCAAGGGGAATCCCAAACCCATATTTTCGACGTTCGGTATTATAGGTCGGCATTATTTGGCGAATCAATTGTTTTAAAAGAAATTTTTGTTGGTGATGAGGAAACTTGATCTTCATTGGAAGCTGAGCGGCAAATTCCAAAATATGATGGTCCAATAAGGGAGAACGGCCCTCAAGCGCATGGCACATAGTGGCAATATCAACTTTTACTAATAGATCAAAAGGTAAATATGAATGGATATCACAACACTGGGCTTTTTCAACTACATGCATGTTCGGATGATGATCAAAAAATGAGGAAAAATAATCCACATCAGGGGACGTTAAATCCAAACCAGGGCCCCGGAAAGACTCCATCCAGGCTGGCTCGGCCAAAGCCATCCAGCGCAAATATCGTTGGCTGATAGGCCTCGATGCAACCTGGCAAAATCGTTTCATACGACGCCAACGATTTTTAAAATCCAGTGAATCGGGGATCATTGCTGCGCCCAGCCGCCAAAGAAAAGAAGGAATACACCCGAGTTGCTCAGAAAGAGCGATCGCCCGATAGCGATCATATCCGATAAACGATTCATCGCCTCCATCGCCATTTAAAGCGACAGTCACTTTTTCCCGGGTGATTTGGGAGACATAATAAGTAGGAATTGCCGATGAATCCGCATAGGGCTCGCCATAGTGCCTGACCAGCAGCGGCAATATTTCCGCCGTGTGAGGTTCCACAACCATTTCCTGATGATCTGAACCGATGTAGGATGCGACTTGCCGGGCAAAAGGCAACTCATTATAATCTTCATGAGCAAAACCGATAGAAAAAGTCTTCACGGGTACGGCCGACAAACGCGCCATATAGAGGGCAACCAGTGATGAATCTACACCTCCGCTGAGGAAAACCCCTAAGGGAACATCGGAAATCATACGCAGTTTTACTGATTCCGTCAGTAATCGCTCCAGTTCTTTAATAGTTTCTTCCAAATTCATGTTCAGTTTCGGCTCGAATTTCAAACGCCAATAGGGTTTGATCTCCAATTCCGTATCAGTTTTAATCAAATAATGCCCGGGTTCCAATTTGCAAATGTCGCGAAATCCTGTTTGGGGAGCGCGGATATATCCCAGATGAAAGAATTGGAATAACCCGTCCGGGTTTATCTCTTTACGAATTGGTGGAAGAATAGTGAGAGCTTGCAGTTCGGAGGCAAAAGCTAGATACCCTTGATTATGGTAATAAAAAAGAGGTTTTTTCCCGACTCGATCGCGCGCCAGGAATATACGGCGACGGGGTTGATCCCATAAGGCAAACGCAAACATTCCCCGCAACTGAGTTACCATATCCACCCCTTCTTCTTCGTATAAGTGGACCATTACCTCAGAATCGGAACGGGTTTCAAATTGATGACCCTTACGTATGAGATCATTGCGCAATTCCTCAAAGTTATATATTTCACCATTGAAAACCAGCGCTATCGTATGATCTTCATTATAGACCGGTTGATGCCCACCGGTCAAATCGATAATACTCAATCGCCTATGTCCCAGAGCAATAGCGGTATCATCATTTTGATCGAAAAAATACCCTTCGTCGTCCGGACCGCGATGGATCAATTTCTGATTCATACGTTCAACCCAGGGTTGAAGCTGCAAGACATTCTCCTGGTAAGCGACAATTCCACAAATTCCACACATATTAGTGATCCCTCTCCGAAAACCAACGATGACCCCACCGCAGCCACCAGCGACTGGATTCAAGAACGCATTTCAGCGGTAAAGGCGACAACATCATAATTCCTCCGATTAAAACCCAGATCAATCGAAAATATTGACCGACCCAATCCATTTCCCGATGGAAAATGATAAATAAAAAAATATTGCTCAACACCAAAAATTCGAGAATCATGCCTAATTGTCGCAATGTCGTTTCCGGCAATTCTCTTTTCAGCTCATGGAAAAATTGGATTACCCGGGAATTCGCATAGGATTGTTCAGAAAACCCGGGAAGAATGATAAGATGATAGAACCATCGGACCACTCTTAAAAGGTTACGGACAAAAAAACCTTCCAGGTTATGGGCTCTGATACGGGCCAGGACCCTTAGGAAACGATAGGGAAATCTTGAGCAGCGGCTGGATTGCCATTGATGGATCCAGAACATATCCCATAAAACAAGCCAGTTGCGATAGTGTCGGATAACCCAACTGGTTTCCCGAGTCAATACCATAGAAATAAAAATCGCATTCAACCGGATTCCCAACCAGGAATTCCGCCAAACGGTCAACACTTTATCTTGTGACGCCATGATATACCTCTCGAATATGGCTGGATAGTTTTTTCAGATCCAAATATTTTTCTGCTGCCAATCGACATTTCTCATATATATTCTGATCGAACAAGTTTGGAATCGTGTCAATGGCAAGTTGATACTCGGTTTCTTTAAACTGAGTTAAAACAATCCCGAGTTGTTCTCTCGTGACGATATCACCGGTATCTCCAATCCCCGCGTTAATAATTTGAGGTAAACCACACGCTAAAGTTTCACCAAATTTGGTTGGAAAAGAACTGAGTTTTGAGAAACAGGGTTCAATAAAAGAAATCGCTAAATCTCCTTCGCTGAGACAATTAGGTAAGTCGTGATAGGAAACACTTTTTAAAATTAGTGAGTCATTCACATCCTTTAAACCACAGCGTCGGCCTAATTCCTGCAATTGATAACGCAGATCGGATTCCATTTCGGGTTGATTGGTAAAAACCCAAAAAACCGATTGAGGAAACCGTTTTTTAAAAAGCGTAAAAAAAAGCAGCATTTCCCCCGGTTTGTACCAGGTGCCTAGTGATCCGCTATAGATTAGGCGAAGATCCCAATCATCGGGGGACATATTACGTAATTTTTGGTAACGAAGACGTTTTTTTTCAATATCGAGCGCGAAATGATCCATATCGGCAGCGGTCGGAATTACATGGATCTGAGCGCGCGTAGGGTATTGGGAGGAATGATCGAGCATATACTGCTTTCCAACATGGGTCAAAATAATAATAGCATGGGCGTGGGCTAAATATTTATTTTCAAAATATTTCGCAATCCGAAACACAATTCCACGGGGGGCCCAACTGCCACCATCGGTTTTTTCTTCCGGCCAGAATCCACGCATGTCAAAAATAAAACGGGGGGCATCCTGTTTGCCAATCAAAGCTAAAGCGATCATGCTGGTCACGTAGCCCCGGCAGTGGATCACATCAAAGGACCGATAGCGGGGAAAAAGCCAAACCCATGCCCGAAACAGATCCCAGGCCGTAGCGAGCAGGCTGAATCGTTTATGGTAGCGTAATGATTTCCAAACAATCCCGGCCTTGCGAACCCTATCCTCAAGAGAGCGGACCAGTTCATTCAATGAGATTTTATCTTTTTTATCAAAGGTCATTAATAGATACTGAATTTCGAAGTGGCTGTTTTCGATAAGATACGGCAATACTTGGGATTGGCCCAGGGGGTCGGTGAGACCATCATAGGAAAGATAGAGAACCTTCATGAAGGCATTAGCCGCGAATAGATTTTGCGCTTCAACGCTTCAATTCGATGAATCGCTTCTTCTTTCAAGGTGGTAGCCTCAGTTTTTAAGTCATTAACCAAGTTACTGTTTTCCAGTGAAGGCAGATTAATCAGTATATTCATAAAAGCGCTTTCCAAAGCGGTTTGCAGATTCAGCGCTGCAACACCCGCATCGCTCAGTGAATTCTGATTTCCTTGTTCAATAATCAATGCCAGCGAATCAATCATAGAAAAGGCGCGATTCATCACTTCAAAAGGGATGAGCGTGGCATGAAGATAGGCCTGTTGCATCGCCTTATGGCGCGATTGCCGTTCATTTTCTGTTTTCTTTGGCAACCGAATAGCGGCCATTACATCATTAAAACTATCGGTATCCCGATCAATATCATCCAGGAACATTTTTTTTTGGGTTTGAAGCCAAAATCCAGTTTCAGCGATTGAACTCCAATTCGGTTCATATCCTTTTTTGCCATGTGTCAAATTGGCGACCATAGCGCCCAAGGCGCTGGCAATAGCGCCATTGAGAGCGGCAATTGAACCACCTCCCGGCGCAGGCGAATCGGAGGAAAGCTCATCAATAAAATCATTCAGTTTTTTTTCGGAGAGAAGTTCTGACTGAGGCTTACGGATTATATATTCAATAATTTTTTTAGTAGTATCAAATGGATAAAGGTCATTCAATCCCAGAGAACGAATAGCAATATCAATAATCTCTTTTTCCGGAACAGCGATGGATTGGTTTTGTTTTTTCAGATAGTGGATACCAGCGTCCTTTATCGCCTGTAAAGGAATCAAACCAACCAGCTCACTACCGGTCACCCGAACTCCGCGGGCTTCAGCGAGACGGCAGACCTCATCAAAGACCTGGTGCAAGGAACTGATTTTATAATTGGTAAAATTGATCGATATCTGGGCGCAACCAAAGCTCTCAATGTACCAACCGATCGCTTTAACGGCTTTGAATTTACCAGGATCGAATATTTTTTCACCGTTCTCATCAAATAGCAATTTTCCGTTAATATCCCGTCGAGCGCGTCCTATCTCCCGTATATCGAAGGCAATATCATCCGCAATTTTTTTATTGCGGGTGGATAGGTTGATATTGTAAGCGATCAGGAATTCGCGAGCGCCAATCACAGCCGCCCCCGAACGCGCATTCATTTCCGCATGGCCGAAATCAGGGGCCCATTCCGGCTGTTTCAGTTTCTCTGCCAGTCCTTCATATTCCCCTTCCCGAATCGTGGCGAGATTACACCGACGTTCATTTCGGGCAGCATATTCATAAAGATAAACGGGAATTCCTAATTCTTGGGTGACTCGTTCGCCCAGGGATTCCGCAATTGTAATACATTCTTCCATTGAAATTTCACTTACGGGAATAAACGGACAAACATCTATAGCGCCGATACGAGGGTGGGTCCCCTTATGTTTGCTCATATCGATCAAACGCGCCGCCTCCCGCATGGCGGCAAATACTCCGTCACCGATCGTTTCCGGAGAACCTACCATCGTTACCACTGTACGATTGGTATCATGGCCCATATCCACATCCAACACCCGAACCCCATCGACACTTAGAGCCGCCGATGTAATCGCATCAATAATGCGGGCATCCCGCCCTTCACTGAAATTGGGTACACATTCAACCAGTCGCATGCCTCGCTCCTTTTATTCCGGTTATTTTTCGTATGGTCGTTTGGGATTTAATACATCCAAAAGTGAATCACAAATTGTTATCGAATTCGTCAACATAATTTGATAACTTGCTTTCGTTGAATCAGACAATTGAGTCTGGTTGATCTTCTCATAGGCATTTTGATAATTCTCCCGGGCTTTTTTCAAATCATCCGGAGTTTTGCCCTGGAAATAAATATGGCCAAGATTGATATACGCAATCCAATAGCCAGGATCTTTTTCGATCACCTGGAGATATTGGGTCTTGGCTTCTTCGATCATTCCTATCGATCGAAACGTATTAGCCAAATTGACAGCGGGAGGAATATAGTTGGGGTCTGTCCTTATAGACATCTGATAATAAGTTTTTGCGTCACGATAATTAGCAAGCCCCGTATAACAATTGCCGATGGAATTATACAATTTAGCGCTACGCTGCGCTATTTGGGTAAGCAAATGATAGTATTTAACTGATGAATCATACTGTTGGGCCAGATAATAATTCTCTGCTAAAGCAAAAACCAGCACGGAATCCTGGGGATTTTGAGCGAATTTGGCATAGAGATACCCGGGATTCAACAGACTATCGGGATTATATTGCATCTTTGCATTCGCTATATCAGTTTTTTTACAATTAATACTAAAAATAATGACAATGAACATAAATAAAAAAATAAATTTTTTAAACACGATTTTTCGTCTCCAGTTCTTTGGTTAGTTCTTCGATCATGATGTTATTCTCATTAATTTTAGCTGCCAGCATCGTGACGACATTCCGCAGCAGATCTCGTCCCAGAACCGCATTTTTCAGCAATAGGGAATCAAGTCCTTTTCGTTCGATAGAAAAGCAAACCGTTCGTGTACGGGCAATAACAGTAGCGCTTCTTTTTTCTCCGGAGAAAACCCCCATTTCGCCAAACATACTGTTGGGTTTAATCGTCGCCACAACTTGATTATTCGCCAGAATCACATCAATATATCCCGTAATGACAATATACATTCGATCTGATTCATCATTCAGGCAAAAAATAATTTCTCCTTCTTCAAATCGATGTTCCTTGCAGATTGAAATAAGACTGAGTTTCGATCCATTATTCAATCCATTAAAAAGAGTAATTTTATTTAATATTTTAAGAAGAATAGCCGCGTGTTTAGACACATTTATATCAGACGCCGGCATCATTGCTTATACCCGATTTTGCGCAAAAAATCCTTACGAAGTTGGATCGCTTCGGTATCTTCGATTCCTTTCGGAGAAAAACCGTCGATAACTCCTAAAACTCCAGCGCCGTCTTCATCACGGAGCGCAACGACTTTAAGCGGATTAGCTGTGGCGCAAAAAATTGATACTACTTCCGGACAAAATTTTATAGCGTTTAAAACATGAATCGGGAAAAAGTCTTTCATAAAAATCAGAAAAAGATGTCCAGCGCCGATGCGCTGAATATTATCTACCGCCAAGTCGATCAATTCAGGATCAGTGCCGCTGAAACGCGTCAGACAAGGACCTGAAGCTTCATTGAATGCCACTCCGAATTTTGCTCCGGGGACATTGGTTGCCACTATTTCATAAAGGTCTTCGACCGTTTTGATAAAATGACTCTGTCCGAGAATTAAATTATAACTCATCGGATTTTCGATTTGAATTAACTCAATATTCATGGATCAATCTCCTTTTCTTCTTCTTCAATGATATTTTCAATCTGATAATTCTGGATCATATTTTGAAAACCTCTCATAATTTTAAATGAGTGCTCAGAATTTCTATCAATGACAAAAGGTGGAAAATCATTCACGCGGGAGATCAAATAATACTCTCCGGGGACATTAGATAAAAAACTCTCAATTTGCTTATAAAAATCGGGAGTATAATCAAAGGGGGAATTCAAATAAAAAATATCCCCGAATTTTAATAATGAGATCTGGGTAGTAAGACTATTAAACCGATAAAGCGAACGTTGGATATTGCCGTTGTCATAAAGAGCGAATAACTGGTTCCATTCCAGGGGTAATACAAGATTGCTGGCATCTATGGCAAAATCGATGCTATCCTGGCGATGCCAATTTGTTGAATCCGGTATCAGGGAATATAGACTATTGACCCAGGAGGTATATCGCTGTTTAGGGTCATAGCCGATAAAAAAACAAAGATTAGAATTACCCTGGAGACGGGAACGTTCCCGGATGGCATGGAACATACCACCATCGACACACTCCCCGTCATCATCGACAGATCCAATTTGACGTGTAACGATCCAATCTCCTAAAACAGGCTCATTCGAAGAAAAAAATCGATACACCATTAAATTAGTCGATTGTCGATAAACTTTAAGGGAAAAAGGGGTCATTTTTTTCTCCGCGGCCAATGCTGCTTCACGAATCTGCCCGATAAAATAATCCTGATAGAGCTGATGGGCCAGATCTGAACTCCAGGGAGGAATTCGTTGCCGGGTTAAGTCGGGGACATGATATTCCCGACTGGGCATCACGATTAAAAAATCGATTTGAAATCCGGCTCGTAGTTTTTTTCCCAATAGATCATAGAGAAAGGGTGAAATACCATTCCCGTCAAAACTTAAAATTGCGATTTTAATATTATCCGTTTCAAGAAAACACAAAGTCGCCCAGAGAGTTTCATCTATACACCGAATCGGAATGGTCCTATGAGACGAACTGCGAAAAAGACCATCGAAAACGCCATTGCCATTGCGATCGTAAAATTCATTTGCAGAAAGAGTTGAGAAATGATTCGGTAATCCATCTCCAGACAAACTATCAAAAAAAAGAGGAGTTATTTCGACTGTTGCGAATCCGATCCGGTGATCCTGGTAAAACTCTTCAGGCAAAATTATTTGCCTAAAAGAAAAAACTTGCCGCTGATGATCATAGGTGTTAATTTTAAATAAAAAAATAACCAGAATTACTATCAACCAACTCAACGGCAGCAGGGATAAAACCAGGATCAAACGAGCTGGTTTTTTCATTTTGTCCTCTTTCTAAAAGAAATACTCGGATAACGGGTTTTAACTAAACCATCATGAAAAATATTTTTTCTCCGTTTTTCTTCGTCCAACGCATCCCCAATTTAATTTGTCGCGTAAGACCTGATAAAAATCAAATTCTTTTACGCGGATTAGCTTGAGTTTTTTATTGGAAGAATGAATTGTAATTCGACTTCGGTTGGGCAATTGAAACCGATATTGCCCATCGACATTCAAGACGATGTGGCTATGGGAAAATTCGACTTGGGTTTCCAAAATAGTGGCCCGGTTAAAAAACATAGGACGTAATGCCAGGGTATGGGCGCAGATGGGAGTTACTAATATCCCCTCACTTTCGGGCGGTAAAATCGGTCCGCCGGCAGAAAGCGAATAGGCGGTAGAACCGGTAGGAGTTGCAAAAATCACTCCGTCAGCATCAAAAGTAACAATAAACCGCTTATTAGCGAACAATGACATTTCAACCGGCCGGCTAAAATTACCCTTTTCGATGACAATATCATTGACTGCCAGCAGTCTTTCCGGATGATCATCCAACTGAGTATGAAACGAAATAAGAAAACGGGATTCCAGATAATAGTGCCCAAGCAAAACTTGTTGAAGATAGGTAAACGTATCCTCTTCATTGATATCTGTTAAAAAGCCCATTCGCCCCAAATTAATACCCCACAATGGAATATCAAATTCAACCGACCAATGCGCGGCTGTAAGAAACGTTCCATCGCCCCCGATCGTTAAAATCATATCCGAGTCCTGCCATTCAGGGTTGGATTGGGCTATAAAAGAGTGCGACTGGTTGAAATGTTCTTCCCCGGCTTTAATAAATGAAACGGAATGGTTATGTAAAAACGTTTCAAGTCGTGAAAGAAAAGGATAGACCTCTTTTTTTTGGTAATTAGGCCAAATTAAAATTTTCATAAAAAGTCTGAAGCTTCCGAGGGTAAAACCGCTCTAAAATACTTTTTAATACTTGTTCAGGCATCAGTTTTAATTCCCGGTAAAGGTCCTGTACAGTGCCATGCGTGATAAATCGATCGGGCAGGCCAATGCGCAAAATAGCCGGAATTGGATGTTGCCGATCAACCAGGAATTCAAGAACAGCGGAGCTAAATCCACCCATAATTGTGTTTTCTTCCAAAAAAACCAGGCGTCGGGCCGCTTTTTGCTCAAATACTTTTTCCAGTAAATCTTCATCTAATGGTTTAATATAGACCAAATCGATAACACTAACAGAGATATCGAAATAATTTTCCAGCATAGAGGCAACAGCAACAGCAGTAGCGACCATTGTGCCAATTGCTATGATTGTGATGTCTTCACCCTGACGGTAACAAATTCCCTTTCCAACAGGCATTTCCTCAAATTGATGCGATAGCTCGACGCCCATAATCGGTGAACGTGGATAAAGGATAGCAAATGGACCATGCGGATAATAAACTGCGGTATAAAGCAGATTTTGAAGTTGGTTTTCATTACTGGGAACCGCGATGATCAGGTTGGGAACAGCCCGTAAAAAAGAAAATCCCAATTGACCGTGATGAGTGGGGCCATCGGCGCCGACGAGTCCGGTACGGTCAATGGCCAGAACGACTGGCGCTTTTTGCAGCGCGATATCATGGATCAGAGCATCGTACGCTCGCTGTAAAAATGTATTATACATCATGACGACAGGTTTCAACCGACGCTCAATCGCCAAACCAGCGGCAAAGGTCAGCGCATGGGGTTCTGCAATTCCCACATCAAAAAATCGTTCTGGAAAACGCCGGGAAAACTCAGTCAACCCGCCATGATGACCCATTGCCGCCGTTATCGCCAAAACACGCGTATCGTCTTCGGCAAGTCGGACTATAGTCTTTCCAAATATTTCAGTAAAGGTCGGAGTAGAAGTATTTTTTTTGTTACGGGTGCCTCCGATGCCATGATATTTTTCAGCATCAGCTTCGGCAAATTCAAAACCTTTCCCTTTAGTCGTAATAATATGAACAAAAATTGAACCCGACAACTGGTTGATCTTCTTAAACGTATCAATCAATAAAGGGATGTCATGTCCGTCAATGGGTCCAAAATAACGAAACCCGAAGTGCTCGAACATCATTCCCGGAACCAATAAGCTCTTTAAAATTTTATCAATATGGCTAATCAACGGCCGAACAATTTCCTTAGCGAATTCGAAACGTTCCATGGCCAGCCAGATATCTTTTTTAATGCGATTATAGGAAGGATTCGCCAATATTTCAGTCAAATACTTGGAAAGAGCGCCCACATTTTTTGAGATACTGATCCGATTATCATTTAAAATTACAATATAATCACGATTACTCCCTCCGGCATTATTCAGACCTTCGAATGCCAACCCGGCGGTCAGCGATCCATCCCCAATAACGGAGATAATCTTATGATTTTGATGCAGCAAATCGCGCGCCACCACCATCCCATAACCAGCAGAGATAGATGTGCTGCTATGCCCTACATCAAAGGCGTCGAAGGGACTCTCCTCGCGTTTAGGGAACCCGCTTAAGCCGCCATATAGCCGGATTGTGGAGAATTGATCGCGCCGGCCCGTCAATATCTTATGGGCATACGCCTGATGTCCAACATCCCAGACAATCCGGTCCATCGGCGTATTAAACACATAATGTAAAGCCAGCGTCAACTCAACAACTCCTAAGCTGGATGCCAGATGCCCGCCATTCACAGAAACTACCTGGACGATATAATCTCGAATTTCCTGGGCGATAATTTTTAACTCATCTAAACCCAGTTTCCTCAATTGTTCGATGGAATCCAAATTCTCCAACACGGCCAATGGTTACTCCTTTACATTTAATCGTTATAAATAAAACGCTTAATTTTTTGGGTCGGAGTTTTTTCAAACTCCTCATCCATCAGTCGCCATTCACTTATTCGGGAGAATTCAGGCAAATGATGATTAAAGGCGCTAAAAATTGACTGAAAATAATTATCCATTTTCTCCTTGATTTTCTGATCATCCTGATCGAACATATCCAGCTCCTGCCTGAGAAAATCGTAATCGGGAAAAAGCAGGGCGCGTAAGCGGTTGTTTTTATACAAAATTAATGATTCGAGAATAGCGGGATTTTGATTCAATAGTTGCTCAATTTCTTCCGGATAAATATTTTCACCACTGGGACCCAGAATCATATTTTTACTCCGCCCTTTTAAGTAGAGATAATTTTTTTTGATATACCCCAAATCTCCGGTTTTAAGAAAGCCATCAGCCGTGAAAAGACGAGCGGTCTCCTCGGCGTTGCGATAATAACCCTGGGTGACAATTGGACCCCGTACCTGGACTTCTCCAACCCCATTTTTTGGATCGGGATCAGCAATTCTGATTTCAATTCCTTCGACTGGAAAGCCGCAACTGCCTTTTTTTTTGTCACTCACTGAGGAACCGGTAATTAAGGGAGAACACTCAGTCATACCATATCCGATGGAATAAGGAAAACCTCCCTCAAAAAGGAAGCGTTCAACTTCAGGATTAAGTGGAGCGCCGCCGATGCCAAACCATCGCAGATTTCCCCCCAACGCCTTAAGAAGTTCCTTCACGGCTTTTTTATAGATCGCGCGCCGCAGTAAATTGATATGGGTCGTTTGCCGCAACCAGAAATTACCTTCAATGTGGGGTTGAATACGTTTACGATAAATCTTTTCGATAATTAAAGGGACCGAGGCCACCAGAGTCGGTTTTACAATCGAAAAAGCGTCCATCAGCACTTTGGGGCTGGGTTTTTGTTTAAGATAATAAATCGCCGCGCCGCCTGTCATGGCTCCGAAGAGGACCAACGAACACTCATAGGTATGCGCTAAAGGCAAAAGCGATAAAAACCGGTCTTTTTCACAGATGTCGATGAACTTCACGGCAACTTGCACATCACTTGCCAGATTGTTTTGCGTGAGGATAACCCCTTTTGAACTGCCAGTTGTCCCGGAAGTATAAACAATGGCGGCGATTTCATTCGGTTTGGGTTCATAGTCCAGGGATTCGCCCGCGTGGATATATTCCCGGATATACTGATGAATCCAATCTCTAAAATGATATAACCGTTGTTTGATTTCCTGGATAATCAGAGGGATACTCTGCAGGGCGACCTCTTCGAAATCCTCGATTAAAACCGCTTTTTCCAGATATTTAAACTGAGTATTTTCAATTTTATCGAGATATTGAGTTGAAATAAAGATCAGTTTGCTGTCCGACATATTGATAATATTATGGACGTTCAAGGCATTAAATTCATGCAAAATAGGAACAATGACGATACCATGGGTAATCGCTGCAATATAGATCAGGCCCCATTGAATGGAGTTTTTTCCCAACAAGGCAACTTTATCGCCCGGACGTAAATTATTTTTTCTGAAAATTTGTTGAATTTCCCTGATTTTTTGATGGCCTTGTCGATAGGTTATCGAATCGCCATTGATCTCGCATAAAAAGGGCAAATCCGCGAATTCCGTAAACGCATGGTTAACCAATTCCGCTAATGTCGTAAACACCGGTCTCTTTTCCTGAAAATTTGTCCGATTCATTATCAGACCACCCTTGCTTGAGGTTAATAATAATTACAAATTCACCTTTTACGGTCTGTCGATCAAAACCACTCAATATTTCTGAGAGATTTCCTCGAAGATGGGTTTCATGAAGTTTTGTGAGTTCTCTACCAATAAAAACTTCCCGTTCACCGTAAAGTTCCAATAACAATTCAAGAGTAGCCCGAATCCGATAGGGTGATTCATATAGGACTATCTGGCAATCGCAATCGGCGTAAGAAAGCAGGCGTTGTTTTTTTTTACCGGGTTTTGGCGGCAGAAAACCCAAAAAGAGGAAACGATCAGTGGGAAAACCAGAGATAGAGAGCGCAGTGATAGCAGCGCAGGGTCCCGGGATAGAAACCACTTCAATTCCGGCCTGGGTTGCAGCCCGGATGAGACGATATCCCGGGTCAGAAATCGTCGGAGTTCCGGCTTCTGAGATTAAAGCGATGGAGTGTCCCTGATGCAACAAATCCAAAAATTTACCAGCGGCTCGGGTTTCATTGGCATTATGATACGCCATCAATTTTTTTCTGATTTGGAAATGAGATAAGAGGATCATCGCTTTCCGGGTATCTTCCGCGGCAATAAGATCAACATTTTTAAGTGTTTCGATTGCCCTGAGAGTTATATCACCGAGGTTGCCGATGGGTGTCGCTACAACATAGAGTTTAGCCAAGTTCTTCCTCTGAATTCGGTAAATTGATAGTCAGCAAATCCCTGGCAACATGTGTATTAGAAAAAACTTTTCGGGCCTGCTGTTTTAATTCCAGAGTATGAGCATACCTGGAACTGATATGAGTGAGAAGTAATTGCCGGACATTGGCGAGTTTGGCGACTTCGGCGGCTTGACGGGCAGTGGAATGGCCTTTGGCAATGGCATCTTCGACTTCGCTATCGGCAAACATGCCATCATGAATTAATAAATCAGCATCCTGGGCGAGTTTGACGACATGGCGTGAAGGCCGGGTATCAGTGGCATACACAAATTTACGGCCCCGACGCGGGGGGCCAACAACCTGTTCAGGATCAATACAACGGCCATCCTCCAGCAATACCGATTCGCCTTCTTGTAACTTTTTGAATATAACACCCGGCTTTAGCCCCAATTCCAGCGCTTTTTCAATAAAAAATTTGCCAACCCGGGGTTTTTCTATCAAGGCAAAAGCCAAGGTGAACATCTTATGATCCACTTTAGCCGTTTCAATCCAAAATTCCTTCTCCTCATAAATGATCCCCTCGCGTTCGATTTCCTTGATTACAATTTCATATTCGGTATAAAAATTCAAACTCCGACGAATTGAAACAATAAAATCCTCGATCCCTACTGGGCCGAATATTGTCAGCGGCGCCTGCCGTCCTGCCTGGGTCAGCAACATCAACAAACCCGGCAAACCGGTTACATGATCGCCATGCATGTGTGTGATGAAAATTTTTTCAAATTTGGCCAGGGACAAGCCGGAACGAATGACTTGCATTTGGGCGCCTTCGCCACAATCAAACATAAATAAACGACCATCCCGTCTTAACACAACCGAAGGCAGATTCCGTTTAAGAGTGGGTATGGCTCCACTGGTACCTAATACAAATATATCCATTATACCTCTTGGGGGACACACTGAACAATAAGAGAACGCAGATCCTCAATGCCTCTTTTTTTAGAGCTGGAAAAAAGTATGGGAGCCTCATTCCAACGAGAGAGGATTTCATCTACCCGTTGCAGACAATGGCTTTGACTTAAACGATCCGCTTTAGTCAGAATGATTTGATATGGCAGCCGATGGTTTCGGTACCATTTTAAAACCTGCAAATCATTTTCCTTGGGTGAAACTTCGGCGTCCCAGAGTAAAAAAGTGACTTTCAGGGAACGGATTTCCAGCAAATAAAACTCAATCAGTGAATTCCATTGAAGTTGATAGGTTTCTCTGGATTTGGCAAATCCATAACCGGGCAAATCGACCAGATAGAACTGATGATCGGTAAAAAAAAAAATTAATTGTACGCGTTTTACCCGGCTGTTTGCTCGTTAACGCTAATTTTTTCCGTTCGGTCAATGCATTGATTAACGAAGATTTTCCGACATTTGACCGACCAATAAAAGCGAATTGAGGCAAGTCATCATCAATCAGATCACGTTTAAAAAAAACGCTTTTCACATACTCAGTTTGGCTGAAATTTACCATTTCAAGCAGTCTTTTTTCTGGATGAATTCCGGACAATTTTAGGAGGTTCTTTCCCAGTCACCGCAGCGGGAGTAATGATGCAATACTTGACATCATCCTCGGGAATGGAAAACATAATATCAGTCATTATTTTTTCCATAATTGCCCGCAACCCGCGCGCTCCTGTTTTGCGGCCCACCGTAATTCGCGCGATTTCGAGCAATGCCTCTTCTTCAAATTTCAATTTAACATTATCCATTTCAAACAGTTTTGTATATTGTTTCACTAAAGCGTTTTTCGGTTGAGTCAGAATATTCACGAGCATGTTTTCATCCAGTTCGTTCAAAGAGCCCACTGAATGAAAACGGCCGATCAACTCGGGAATTAAACCGAATTGATGCAGGTCCTCAGGCTCAACCATTGCGAGCAATTCGCCAATTCCCTGTTTACTGCGCAGGTGCAATTCTGAACTGAAACCGACTGCATTTCCGCCGCGCCGACGCATAATAATTTTTTCAATCCCCTCAAAAACGCCTCCGGCTATAAACAGAATATTTTTAGTGTTAATCTGAATCAAGTCCTGCTCCGGGTGCTTACGCCCTCCTTTTGGGGGAACTGCGGCGACGGATCCTTCCAGTATTTTCAGCATGGCCTGCTGAACACCTTCGCCGGACACATCGCGGGTAATCGAGGGATTGGCGGTTTTTCTGGCGATTTTATCCAGTTCGTCAATATAAATGATCCCTCTTTCCGCTTGCTTTAAATTGTAATCAGCCGCTTGAAGTAATCTGACCAGCATATTTTCCACATCCTCACCCACATAACCGGCTTCAGTAAACACCGTAGCATCCACAATAGTAAAAGGGACCTGAAGGTAGCGGGCCAAAGTTTGCGCCAGCAGGGTTTTACCCGTTCCCGTAGGGCCCAACAATAATATATTACTTTTTTCGATCTCAACTTCATCGTTTTTCTTTTGGTTCAACCGCTTATAGTGGTTATAGACCGCTACGGACAAAATGCGTTTGGCCGGGTCCTGACCGATTACATATTCAGAAAGCCGTTCCATAATTTGTTTGGGAGTAGGGATTTTAAATTCATCGGAACTAGTTCCGAGATGTTCCCGCTCATTAAAAATGGCCACACAACTTTCCACACAACCACGGCAAATTGAGACATTCGGTCCAAAAACCAACTCCATTTCATCCGCAAAAACCGTCCCACAAAAATCACACCGTTGTTTACCAAAAAAGAAATCTGTTTTTTTTGCCATACTTACTACCTTTTTTCCAGGATTTCGTCAATTAATCCATAGGTTTTAGCATCTTCCGGCGACATAAAAAAATTTCGGTCCGTATCCTTTTCGATCTTGGAAACGGGCTGCCCGGTGAGTTCAGCCAAAATTTGATTAATTTGGTCTCGCATGCTTAGAATTTCCTTAGCTTGAATTTCGATATCACTGGCTTGCCCTTGCGCTCCCCCCCAGGGTTGATGAATCATGATTCTGGAATGGCGCAAAGCGGAGCGTTTTCCCGGGGTCCCCGCCGCCAGCAGGATGGCCGACATACTCAGGGCCTGGCCCATACAAATTGTAGAGACATCAGGTTTAATAAAACGCAAAGTATCCAGGATTGCCAAGCCGGAAGACAGATAGCCGCCCGGCGAATTGATATACAGATTGATATCTTTTTCAGGATCTTCAGCTTCCAGAAAAAGCAACTGGGCAATCACTAAATTGGCAATGGTATCATCAACGGGAGTGCCTATAAAGACAATACGATCCCGTAAAAGTCTTGAATAAATATCATAGGCGCGTTCGCCCCGACCGGTTTGTTCGATAACAATTGGAACCAGCATGGTTTATTCTCCTCCTCTATCCAACTCAGATTCAACAGGCGGCAGCTCGACCATTGAAGTCTGTTCTTCACTGGGCTTCGAATAAGTTTCCACTTCAACCAGTTCATTCTCTTTCATGAGTTTCTCATAGAGCTTATCCTTTACCATGTCCCATTTGAAATCATTCAGACCTTCGGATTTTATTAAATCGCGTTTGAATTCCTTAGCATCCAACCCATGCTCTTCGGCAATCTGTCGAATTTTTTCAGTAACTTCATCCGTTGTAACGTCAATTTTCTCGGTTTCAGCAATTTTTTTAAAAACATAGTAGGATTTCAGGTCGAAAAACGTCTTAAACAAAATGCTTTGCAACTGTTCATCGGATAAAGCCTGATCCAGTTGTTTCGTATTCTGGGCGTATTCATCCCGCACTTTGTTCACTTGAACAGAGTAATAGTGTTTTAACAACGATTCTGGAACATCAAACAAATTTGCCGTCACCAGATAGCGATCAATTGCCAATCGACGCGATTGTTTAATATCATTTTCAATATGGCTTTCTACAGCTTCCTTCAGTTTCAGTTTATATTCTTCGACAGTATTAACCTGTTTATGCGTAATCTCTTGAACCCACTCATCACTCAATTCGGGTAGTGTAAGCTCACGAATTGATTGGATAGTAATTTTAGCGGGAATTTTAGGTGGTTGATCATCATTTTCCCTGCCGATTTCTACCAGTTGAGTCTCGATACAATCGTTTGTTTTTTTACCCAGCAAGAGAGCGGCCAGTTCTTTTTGATCATCTTTCAGATAAATCATATTCAGAAACTGATCTTTATGGGTAGTTAATTCCTCACCTGAATCACTAAAAAAAACGACCTGGTAGAAAATGATAGATTGATTTGATACAATTTCGGTTTCCGCGAATTTTCCCGCTTTTTTCCGTAGATTTTCAATTTCCTGTTCCATAATCTGTTCCACGTCGCGGTTTACACGTAACATTTCTATCGTATGCCCTTGATATGATGCCAGTTCAAATTGTGGATCATGTTCAAATACGAAATAATATTGGGCATTCCCCGCTGCATCAAAAACCACTTCACTCACTTTTTCTTGGTTTAAAGGGATGATCGCTTGCTGGTCAAGGGCTTCTTTCAGGGTATCCTTCAATAGCTCGTTTTTCAATTCACGATCAATGACTGATTGATATTGGCGCAGAAAAATCGGTAGCGGGGCTTTACCACGCCGGAATCCCGGTACGGTTGCCAGGCGTTGAATTTCCTTAACCAGATTTTGCCGTTTTTCATTCACGGCTGACGATTCGATATCAATTGTCAATTTTCTTTTACAACTGGACAACTGTTCGACTTGTACATTCACACAGGCCTCCATCTTCAAATTTAGTTAATTTATTGTTACTTTTTCATAAATCAAGCAACGATTATATTTAACACATATCATTGACAATGTCAAGACATTTTTTAATAATATACTCACGTCCAAATTTTTCTAAACAGTTTTAACCAGGAAATTCGTTGATTCAACTGGTCGATTTCCCGGGCGTTGTATACCTGTTTAACATGCTGTAAATACAATGCCTCCTTATCGCGGGTCGCTTTCTCAATTTCCGGCGTCATGTATCGATTGGAAAATGAATAAGTCGCTTTTATATTCCGAAGGATATCTAAATAATTCAGTATATTCTTTTCAAAATAGTTCAGGAGCGTCACGTCCAAACCATTTTGGATATAGCTAACCCATACATTAATAATCGCGATAAAAAAAGATTCGATATTTCCAGGTTTCACATTGAAAATTTCTTCGATATTTTTATACACATGGATTTTTACAAAACTCTTGATTTCGCCATCGGGATAATGGAATTGAGCAATAAATTCGAGAATTTTAATGAAAAGCAGTTCGAATTTCTCTGGAAATTTATCAAGAATCACCAGTAAGACATGCAGATATTCCGTAATCTCGTTGATATTATACAGATCCCCGTTAATCCCCCGTTTGAAATGTTGCTCAAATCGTGTAATATCATCGGCTGAAGTGGTTAAAGAAGAACTTGTCTTTTTTGGACGGTTTTCTTTGGAATTGAGATAATCTTCATAACGATAGACACCATCCCTTAAAAAAAGCTGCACGGTTTCAAACATGGTTTCATCAATCTTCACGATGATCTGGCTGGAATTATAATATACGGGAAATCCATGTTTGAGACAATCAAGCAGAATATTGCAATTATTTTCGATGAATTGCGTGTTTTTATTTTTCAACACGATGGCAGTGGCGACAATTAGACTGTAAGAGAGATCATGATATTTTTTAAAATTCCGGGAGAAAATCGCATCGAAGGCGGTTGTCAGTGAAATAATAGCGCCACCGTTTTTATAAAGTTCCAAAGCCGGCAATTCTCGTGGAGTATAGCCATTACTGTCCGGTTGCCAATGATGCCAGGCGATTAATAAAATAGCGTGTTTAAAAAAATGTTCGCCTCCACGCAAAATTTCCATTGAAACATCGATATGTTTTTTTAAAGCGGTATCTCGATCTTCCGGTAAAAGGGATCGCCCCAGCTTCAAATCTTTATCCAGTCCAATATCGCAATACAGAGTGGCATCGAAAAGGATTTTATTACGATGCGCTGAATGAAATTCATCGGTATGTTCACCGATAATCGACGCTAACTGAGCAGAACGGTAATAATGGGAATAAAAATCAGAATTTTCTTCACTCAGCAAAAAAAAATGGTCGATAAAATAACGAAAATTGGATTCGATTTTATTTAATAGATCATGAACCATTGAAAATAATAGTCCCCTTTATATGGAATAAAGGGGACAAAAGGTTAGACGCCAAATTGGGCGCGATTACATTTACATAATTTTACAAAAGATTTCCGGAATTTAGTGGAACCTTTGACTTCAGCCGGTTCAATAACCTGAATCGGTTCAGTGATTTCGCCACAAATAGGGCAAGGTTTTCCGGTTTTCATTTTTTGACCTTTGGCCAGACGCGCCGCAGTGCCGCCTTCTTTTTTCGCCATGGGAGGCCTCCTTTACTGAAAAAAGATTCGTTTGTTACGAATAATAAATGATTGATACAATAAACGCTGAATGACTAACGCATAATATCGATGTTCCTCCCGGAGTATCCGTTCGGCCAAACGTTCAGCGTTATCATCCTCCTCCACGTTGACAATTTTCTGAAAAACTATCGGACCTGCATCATAATCCTTGTTCACCAGATGAATAGTCAACCCGGAATAAAAGACTCCCCGTTCGATAACAGACTGATGAATACGCATTCCATAAAACCCCTTGCCACCAAATGCAGGTAGCAAGGCCGGATGGATATTCACCAGACGGGGATAATAAAAATCGATAATCGATTCCGGCAATTTTTTAATAAATCCCGCCAGTACAATCCAATCAATTTCAGCGGCTTGAAGTCGTTCAACCAAAATCTGGCCATTCTGGGTCAAAGCCGACGCTGGGCCTTCTTGGGTTATTACAGTCGGAATTCCAGCGCTTCTCGCTAATTGCAATCCCCCGGATTTTTCGGTATGGCTGACAACCAGAGCGATTTCAGCTTGCAATGCGCCTGTATTTATGGCATCTATCAAAGCCGCCAGGTTTGAACCGCGGCCAGATATAAATACCGCTATTTTTTTCAATTCCGATCTCCAATCATAACTGTTCCGGTAACCCTGGCGCCGTTCTCCAAAACAATTTCCGGCGCCAAAATATTACCTTCAACCACGCCTCCGTTCTTAATACAGATAGAAGCCAGTCCCACCATATCGCCGAGTACCCGTCCATAAACAATAACTGTATCCGCAAAAATATTTGCCTCCACAAATGCCGTTGCGGCAATCAATAACTCGCTCTTTAAATCAATTGTCCCTCTAAAATGACCATTCAGAACCATGCGCTCTTCTCCACTCAGAACTCCGTAAAGATTCATCGATTCAGAGAGAACCGACAGCTTTTGCTTTCCAGGCCGATCATCCAGGACAATTCGCATTAATCACCTACTATTTTTTTAAGAGTCTAATATAATTATTTTTATTGGTTTTGTCAAGCTATAATTAAGCTTGAAAATGATTCAAAAAAAGTAACCCTTCCGCGTGTGATTCATTGGTAGTTCCAAACTAAAACTTGAAAGCGTTATTTCCAAATCGCTCTATTGGAATCAAAATGGCGATCATACAAATCGTGAACACTGCGCAGGAGGTAATCACTCTGCCCCGCTTTTAAAGCAAAAAAAAATTTCCCGCCAAACCGATATCCATTAAAAAAGGACACAGCGCGGGCTGTGTCCTTTTCGTGTTTATAACTTTAGATTATCGGACAATTAATCAAAACATAGCCGAAGGTGGAGCAGGTTCGTCAGGCCTTCCGGCATTTTTAACCGGGATCACAACCAGAATAAAACCAATGATGACGAAAACCAGCAAACTCAAGAGGAAAGTCGGCGACTCAAAAATTTTGGGCAAAATGAAATTCATCAGAGCCAGGGCGGCAAAAAACAAACCGATCAGCGCTTCCCCGGCAATCAAACCCGAAGCCAGGAGAACACCATTATTTTCTACACGAATTTTCTGAGCGGCGTTCAAAGCGCGGCGGGTCACCAACCAATCGGCAATGCCTTTGATCAAACCGCCGATAAAAATAGCAAATGTAGTTTCTAAAGGTAAATACATACCCACGCTGACCAACATGGGACTGCGGACCTGCATGAGAATGAAACCGAATCCCATCAACATACCCACGATGATCAAGGGCCAGGCCATATCCCCTCCAACGATTCCCTTGGAAAGAAGGGCCATCAGACTGGCTTGCGGCGCGGGAAGATTCTCACCGCCAAAACCGGTTCCGCCTATATTGATATCGCCCTGATGCAACATGACAAGTGGGCCGAACATCACGGCTGCGTTGAATAAAACACCAATCACATCACCTGCCTGCATTTTCCAGGGAGTTCCACCCAGAATATGCCCAACCTTTAAATCCTGTAACATTTCCCCAGCTACAGCGGTGGAAACACAGACCACTGCGGCTACGCCTAAAACAGCGGCAATTCCGGCGGTGCCTTTCATACCCATGGCCACCATTAACAATGCCGCAACTATCAGGGTGGAAAGCGTTAACCCGCTGATGGGATTGTTGCTCGAACCGATCATCCCTACCAGATAACCGGATACGGCAGCAAAAAAGAATCCGGCAATAATCATCACAATAGTAGCCACCAAGGCGGCTAGCATATTCCCGGAAAAATAGTAATAAATAAAAAAAGTACCCACTGCGGATAAGAGGACACCCATCATGATCGTCGTGAATTTAAGGTCCTGCTCAGTGCGTATCGTCGTTTCCTTGGATACAGCCGCGCGTTTGACATCGCCAATGGAGCGCCGCAGACCCGTCCATAAACTGTTACGCATCCGGAAAAGGGTATAACCCGCCCCAACCAACATCCCACCGATGGCAATAGGTCGCACTATATATTTCCAGGCATTAATCGACATTGTAACCCAAGTGGCTTCCGTGCCATGGCTAATTCCCTCGGGAATAAGCTGAGGACCCATAAAATAGGTAATAATAGGAACCATAAATCCCCAGGCAATTAGCCCGCCGCTGAAGTTCAAAGATGCCAGTTTGGGACCGATAATATAACCAACACCCATATAAGCAGGGCTTACGCCAGGAGAGCTGAGCAGCAATCCGCTCTCGGTTTTGATCATCGCCGTTGTTTTATTGAGTAATTCAAATTTTAAATCGATAATTTTTTGAGAAAAAGGAATAAATTTTTCCCAGGAAGCAGCGAAAAAATTCAATTTTACTAAGGCCTGAATCGCTGCGCCAACACCCATTGCCCCGAATAGAAACTGAGCGCCGGTGCCTCCAGCGCGTCCGGATTTGTGGATTTCCGCTGCGGCAACCGATTCCGGAAAAGGAAGTTCCACATCATCGACCATGACGCGGCGCAATAAAGCGACAAACATAATACCCAGGACACCGCCTATCAACATGATCGCAGAAGCGGCGGCGTAATGTTCCCAGGTCGCAAATTCTGCCCAATCCGTTAGAATATCACTGGCAATAAAGAATGCGGGGATAGTAAAAATCGCGCCGGCAGCCACAGATTCACCGATTGAACCCACTGTGCGAACGAAATTTTCTTCCAAAATCGAACCCTTGAGAATCCGTAGCAGCGCCATGCCGATCACTGCAGCGGGATAGGTCGCCGCAATAGTCATCCCCGCTTTCAATCCCAAATACGCATTCGCCGCTCCTAATATTACTGACATAATCAAACCGATGACCAATGCACGTAAAGTAAACTCTTTCATATCCAGATTACTGGATGATACAAACGGTTTAAATTTAGATGGATCAGCCACGCGCGCCTCCTTCGGTTAATCGTTTTTGATAATGACAAAAATTGCATGCAGAATACAAAAATGTATCGTAACATTCGGCATACCCTAGCGGAAAGTGCATTCTGACCGGAAACAGCATCCCCCTCTCAGAATACAATTACCGCGGAATTCAGGAGTATTGTCCTCAAGTTACATGCAAGTTTCAGATAATATAAAAAAAAAAGCGCTTCTGTCAAGGTAATTTCCATTTTTTTTGATATGATCTTGACTTTTTTTCTATTTTAAACTATATTGCAAATACCAATCCGGGAAAATTTGCCACATACACCGTATGCTGATTATTCCCAAACACCATTGAGCAGGGGCGCCACTGAATCCCGTGAATTATTCAGCGCACGAAGCGCAAACATGCCCTATGTGAATACCTGGAAAATTAAGCCGTACCGACGATCAGTGATTAAAAACTGAACGCTTGCGTGTTGTTTCAGATTTAACACAACTTATGGTTAGCAGAATGATACTAAAATTTGTTTTAAATTGAAAGATGAACCCTTATGTTTTGCCGCAGTGAAAGGAGTTGTTCATGTCTTCTGTACACGTTCAAGATATTCTAACGATGGTCGAGAGCCAAAATCAATGGCGAGGTCAGGAATGTATTAATCTGATTGCCAGTGAAAACACTCCGAGTCCCACAGTCCGCATGATTCAAAACAGTGATTTTATGGGCCGTTATGCCGAAGGCCATCCCAACACGGAAGATCATATCAATCGCTATTACCAGGGTACTCGTTATATCGATCAAATCGAAACCCTGGCCACTCAAGAAATAAAAGAACTTTTCCAATGCAAGCAGGCTGATGTTCGGCCTTGTAGCGGGAATAATGCGAATACGGCCATTGCCATGGGATATTTACGGGGAGGCGATACAGTTTTAGCCAATTCCACCGATGGGGGCGGCCATATCAGCCACAGCTTTTTTGGAATTATGGGACGCCGGATTCAAGTACGGGGTCAGATACTCAAGCCCGGAAAAGAAAACTCTGTCAATCTCCATTTCTTCCCATTGACTAACGACCGATACCACATCGATATCCATAAAACGTTGGAATTGATTGATACGCTCAATCCCAACTTAGTCATTATGGGCAAAAGCCTTTATTTATTCCCGGACCCGGTCGCGGAAATCGCCCCTTTATGCCGTGAAAAAGGAATTCCCATTTTATATGATGGCGCACATGTGCTGGGTTTAATTGCCGGCGGCCAATTCCAGGATCCACTCAGAGAAGGGGCGACCTGGTTGTCAGGAAGCACGCATAAAACGTTTCCCGGCCCACAGCGGGGCATCATTGTGGGTAATTTAGATGAAGAAGATGAAAAAAAATATTGGGCGGCTGCCGATCGCGGCGTTTTTCCCGGTACGTCAAGTAACCACCATCTTCATACCCTACCCGCGCTTCTGGTAGCTATTCGTGAAATGAAAATTCACGGCCAAGCCTATGCCAAACAGATTTGTTCAAATATCCTTGCATTGGCAAAATCACTGGAATTGAATGGAATTAAAGTAGAAGCCAAAGAATTTGGCTACACCCGGTCGCATCAAATCGCCGTGGATGTTTCCGCTTACGGGGGCGGAGTTCAAGCCGCGCTGGCTTTGGAGCAAAACGATATCATTACCAACTACAACATGTTGCCAGGCGATACTAACCCAATGAATCCCTCAGGGTTACGAATCGGAGCTTCGGAAATGACCCGTTTCGGAATGAAGGAAAGTAATTTTGAAACACTCGGCGAGCTAATGGCAGATGCAATCAAAGGCCATAATGTCAAGAAAAAAATTAATGAGTTAAGAAAACAATTTCTAACCATGCACTATGTATAATGCTTATTTTGATTACGCAGCCACCACTCCGGTGGCTGCACATTTAATCGAACTTTACAACTTTTGTCAAACCAACGATTGGTTTAATCCTTCCTCCCATTATGCGATTGAACTTCAGCAGAACCTGCGGCAAATGCAACGGGAACTGATCCATACATTGAGTTTGCCGGAAAATGGGCGATTAATTCTGACTTCCGGCGCTACAGAAGCCATTAATCTGGCGCTCAAAGGTTCCATAACCCATACTTCCGAAAAAACCATACTCAGCAGCAATATCGAACATGCTGCGGTTTCTAACACTCTGAATTTTTTACAGCAGACGTACCATATACCAGTTATCACAATTCCGGCAAATAGCCAGGGTCTGATCGACCCCCAACGAGTAAGTGATGCGCTAACCGAAAAAACCGTATTTTGCAGTTGGATTGTTGTCCAAAATGAGATCGGCACTATCAATCCAGTAAGAGAATTATACCAAATCGTTAAAAAATACAACCCGAATATTCTGGTCCATCTTGATGCATCCCAGGCTGTAGGAAAAATCCCTTTCAACGATTTTCTTCCCTATGGGGACCTGATATCCTTTTCAGGTCATAAATTTTTTGCTCCCAAAGGAATTGGAGGATTATTCCAACGCTCTGCATTTCCACTTCAAGCTCAGATTCACGGCGGCGGACAACAAAGTGGTTTACGCGGAGGAACTATCAATTATCCGCTGATTCGAACCTTCCATCAAGCGATGCTGGACGTAACTAACTATTTTCAGGAAAACTTGAATCGAGTGAATCAGGTTCACGATTACTTGATAAATGAAATTAAAAAGCGATTCACTGCTTCCTTAATCATCAACCAACCTCCAGTTAGAGTTCCACATATCATTCCCCTCATACTCCCCGGGATTAAAGGCGAAGTCATTCAAAACTATCTGGCAACAGAAAAAATCTATATCGGCACAGGTTCCGCATGTTCAGGGCACAGCCAAAAAAAAATGATTTTAACCCGACTGCAAAAACCAAAGGAAATAGCCGAGTGCGCCATCCGTCTCTCCATCAGCCATTTAACAACTGAAACGGAAGTCGATCGGTTGATCCAGGCTTTGGGGAAAATTTCCCAACTCATTTGAAAGGATATTTTGTGATACTCCTCAGTTATAACGAAATCGGTTTAAAAAAAGACAATCGCTGGTATTTTGAAAAAAAGCTCATCCAAAATATTCGCCAACGAACTGAACATTTAGGATTAAAAAAAATTGAAAATTTGCATAAAAAATTTCTATTGGAATATACGGAAGAAAACGAGACAGAGGCTTTAAGGATATTAAGCAAAATATTTGGTATTCACAGATTGCAGCAAGCTGAAATATTTCCGTTGGAAGGAATAGATTCGTTAGAGGCGTTTGATAGGCTTAAGAAAGCCGCGATTCCACGTATTGAAAACTGGCGTCGGGCGCATCCGCGCCAAGCTCATTCCTTCAGGGTTTCTACAAAACGCATCAACAAGAATTACCCCATGTTTTCCACCTTTTTTTCAGCGGAACTTGGAGGATGGATTGTCGAACATATCCAAGATTTGATCGTGGATTTACATACACCGGATTTTATCGTTAACTGTGAAATCCACAAGGGATTTCTTTTATGCGCCCTGGAAACGGTTGAGGGACCCGGAGGATTGCCTACCGGAACCTCAGGGAAGGCCTTACTAATGCTTTCCGGAGGTATTGATTCGCCCGTCGCCGGCTGGTGTATGGCCAAGCGTGGGTTAACCATCGGAGCGGTCCACTTCCATACGCCCCCGTTTACATCTCTTCAATTGCTTGAAAAAATTAAGCGGTTGGGAGAAGTGTTGGCGGATTACCAAAACAAAAAAATAACAATCTTTTTTGTCAACATTACAACCCTCATGCAAAAAATTCGTCAGGTGGCGCCACCGGAATACACAATCATTTTTCAACGCAGAGCTATGCTTTTTCTGGCTCAGGAAATCGCGCAAAAATTCGGATTTCAGGCTTTGATCAGCGGGGATAACTTGGGCCAGGTCGCTTCACAAACACTGGAAAATCTCTGCGTACAAGACCAAATTGTCCAAAAAATACCGATATTCCGCCCACTGATCGCTAATGAAAAATATCACACCGTTGCTCTTGCCAGGCAAATCGGTAGTTTTAATATCTCAATTGAACCGATCGAAGATTGTTGCGCGCTTTTTGTCCCCCGCCATCCGGTGATCAAAGCCCAAATCCAGACTATCAACCAGTTTGAACCTGAAATATTGACCCAAGAATTAATTGATTCCGTTTTACAAGCTATGGAAATAGTTAAACTGGAACTTCCCTGACCCATAAAGGACGTAACATGAAGATGTATTATCTGTTTGTTCCGCTGTTATTTTTAACGCTATCTTCGTGCTCAAGCCAAAAAAAAGAGCCAATCGGACAATTTGATGTTGTAATGACCTTGACGACACCCGATGTTTTTCTGCGATATAAAAATCAGTTAGAAGAAATATTTCAAAAGCCGATCATGACTCCTCAGATAGAAAAAGAATATTCTCTGATTGAGGGAAATTGGAACAGTTTTGAAACCTTTTCCCGCTGGCGTAACATTCTGGTGATTGGGATGCTGAACGATAACTCGCCCCCCTCGCGACTAATTCTGCAATCTTTAAAGCAGGACGCGATCCAACTAATTCGCATCAATCAGGCATTTATTTTCGTAAAACACGATTTATGGGCAAAAAACCAGACAGTGATGTTCCTTATCGCTAAAAATGATTCAATCATGGCTGAAAATCTGGAAGTTTACGGAAATGAAATGTACCAGATTATGGACCGAGATATTAAAAACAGATTAAAAGGTTGGCTGTATGACAAACATGAGCGGACAAATATCTCGGAAAAACTCATCAAAAACTATCAATTTTCGATTCGGGTACCCCAACTCTATCAACTGGCGCGCGACGTTCCCGACAGCAACTATATATGGTTTACGTCATCTGCTCCCGATCGTTGGATATTGATTACCTGGCAAGATATGCCTCCCGGCGCCAACATTACCGTTAATGCCCGGGAAGCCGCTGACAAAAGAGATTCACTCACAACCCGCTTCTATCCCCATGATTTAGTGGTGAAAAAGCATACTCATGCCCGGCTGGTCGAACTAAATGGCATGCCAACTATTGAATTACGGGGTTTGTGGGAAAATGACAGCCTACTGGTAGGAGGTCCGTTTATGAATTATCAGTTATTCGATCGCGCGACTCGTCGGTATTATATTATAGATTATGCGATCTTCGCGCCGGGCTTAGATAAAAACATCTATTTAAAGCAATTTGAAGCTATTATTTCTACTTTCAAAACCTATCATTCCGAAAACTCTCCCGTATCCGATAGCGTAGAATAGAAAAAGCGTTCTTCACCCATCGGTTAAGCGGTATTCTGTTTAAAAATCCGGGATATAACTAAATTAAAAAAACAGGGCCTGACTCTAAACACCTATCAAATTAACGTGGAAAAGGAATCAGCCAGTCAACTCAGATATGTTCTATTCTGACAAATATTGACTTGGTTAGTTTTTCTCCAGGCAATTGAGATATGCTTTGAGTCAGACCCCGATGAAAGTATCTGTTTAATCAGGTAGACTTTTTTGTCTTTTTTTCAGACAAGAACTTTTTTAGCACAATTTTTTTCCGTTTTAAACGCGATACCGCGCGACGACGTTTCAAAATTGGCTTTAAGGGTTTACTCATTTTTTCTCCTTGTAAATTGTTTTACGTTTAAGATTTTATCCATGCTTTCTGAAGATACCATTGCCATGTTTTTTTGAATCCTGACGCCAATGAAACTGCGGGCGTATACCCCAACACACTTTGGGCAACTCCGGAAGAACAGAGCCAGGAAATTTGTTTCATTTCAAAAACTTTTTCACGATTGAAAGCATTTGTCCGGCCCAACAACCGGTTCCAGCCTTCGACAAGAACCGCCAACGGATAAAGCAGCCATACAGGAACTGTGAAGCGAAGAACCCTTTGGGGTTTAATCACATCAATCATCGTCTCACGTATCTCCCGCCAGTTTACCGGGTGGCCATCGTTAAAATAAAACACCTGGCCTTTTGCTTTTTCAACATGATTGATAATCAATGCGAGACCCTCGACCAGGTCCTGAACAAAGACCAAACTCAGCATTTGCTTGCCATCGCCCATAACAGGGGCAATCCCGCTATTAACTAATTTAAAATAAATAAAAATATCCCGATCTCCCGGGCCATAAACAGCGGGAGGACGTACAATGGCAAAGGGTAAGCCGCTTTCTTTCACAGCATCCTCAGCCATTTTTTTACTTTTACCATAATGGCTGACGGGTGAATCCTCAATTTCTTGATGGCTCAAATCATTAAAAGATAAAGGGCCTGCTGCGCTTAATGAAGAAAAATAGATAAACAATTTCAAATTCGGGTTCCACTGCCGAACAGCCTGAGTCAAGTTGCAGGTGACCTCCGTATTAAACCGATAAAAATCAGCGGGAATTTTGACTTTAGTAACTCCCCCGCAGTGAATAATGATATCTTGGTTTTCAACAGCTTTTTTCAGGGAATCGACATCGAAAAAATCTCCCCGAAAAAATTGTACAGATTGAAAATTTTGAACAGAACTTGCCGTTCTTAAAAAAACTGAAAGCTCATGTCGGTCTTCACTCAATTTATTTAATAGATGAGATCCGATGAAACCGGAACTACCCGTCACCAGGATGCGCATAGGCTAAGCGATTACTCCCAGTTCTTTGCCGACTTTTTTGAAGACTTCCAGAACTTGATGCAGTTCATCATCGGTATGCAAGGCAGTATAACTCGTACGGATCAGCGACATATTGGGGGGCACCGCTGGCGAGACAACGGGATTTGCATAGATACCCAACTGGTTCAGCATCCCCCAAAATCGAAAAGTATTCATATCATCGCCAATAATAACGGGTATCACGGCAGACTCAGTGAGGCCAATATTGAAACCAAGAAGCCGAAATTCCTTACACATAAATCCAGCGATCTCCAATAAGCGTTGACGGCGTTCAGGTTCCGATTCAATTACTTGTAGCGAAGCATCGACAACCCCCAACGCAGCCGGAGGCAAACTGGCGCTAAAAATCAGGGAACGGGCTTTGTGTTTAATATAATCAATAATTTTAAAATCGCCGGCAATAAATCCGCCAATAGAAGCGAACGATTTACTAAATGTTCCCATAATTATATCGACATCATCTCCAACCCCCAACAATTCGCAAACACCGCAGCCATGCTCGCCAAAAATACCCATAGAATGGGCTTCGTCAACCATAATGCGAATATTATGTTTTTTACAGATTGGAACCAGGCGTTTCAGGTCAGCGATATCCCCGCCCATGCTATAGACGCCATCCAAAATTAATAATTTGCCGGAATTGTTTTTCATATTCATATTGAGTATCCGCTCAAAATCAGTCGCATCGTTATGCAAAAACTTAACAATTTTACCAAAAGACATTCGACACCCGTCAACAATACTTGCATGATCGTCCCGATCAATATAAACAATATCGTCTTTATTCATCAAAGCGGAAATAGTACCCAAATTCGTTTGGTAACCCGTGCTAAACATAAGAGCGGCTTCCTTATTCATAAAGCGAGCCAGCTTTTCTTCCACCTCAATATGATAATCCAAGGTTCCATTCAAAAAACGCGAACCCGTGCAACCCGAACCATATTTCTCTAAGGCGCGTTGAGCCGATTCAATGACTTTAGGATGAAACGTCAATCCCAAATAATTATTGGAACCAATGTTGATCATTTCCTTACCATCTACGACAATGCGAGTATCCTGCCCTGATTGGATAGCATGGAAATAGGGATAATACCCTTGTTCCCTGGCAATCGCTGCATCTTTCCAAGAATAGCATTTTTCAAAGAGGTCCATAGTACCTTTCCTATTTATGATATGGTTTGCCGACAATAATGGTGTAAGCGCGATAGAGTTGTTCCATCAACATCAAACGTACTAAAACATGATTGAATGTCATACCGGATAGAGACAACCGATCATGAATGTGTGGCTGAAGCCTGGCTAAGTCAACTCCAGCGGCGCCACCGATAATGAATGCCGGCACCCGATTTTCCAGAACAAATCCCTGCAGCCAATGAGCAAATTGATCAGAAGCCATCGCTTTTCCCTTAATATCCAATAAAATATGATGCGCCTTTGATCCGGCTAGCTTACCTACCAATAGTTCACTTTCTTTCGCAATACTCTCTTTTTCATTCGAACTAGATGCCCTCATTTCTCTTACAAACTGCCACTCACACTTGCAAAAAGGGTATAACCTTTTTTCATAATCAAGTATCCCTTGCTCTACATAGGGCATCTTGTGCTTGCCAACACAAAAAAAAATTAACTTAAACAAAAACATCCTCATTTTTCGCCATAATGCATGAAACACTCTAATTTATAAAAAAATTGCAAAATGTCAAGACAAATTTAGCGTTTAGGACAAATATTTAAAAAGAGTCAATATAATCCGGGGTAAAATCAATCAATTACCGGTTAATATATAATGGAAATGCCTCTGACGCGGTAAATTTATTTATAAAACAATACCGAGGCGTATGAAACGGAAAGAGAATAATCTTTTTCCCGGTCTCCTGAACAATAATAATGCAGCAATTGTGATTTTACACTCATATCAGCCAACAAAGACAAAACTAAATTAATGGGATGACGACCGCATACCGTCGCGCCTGTTTTGACGATATACGCATCAAAAAGCTTGGCATCCACTGCTAAAATCGGTTCGATAACGCCCCGGTCGAGTTTTTCGAGATTCTGACGGACACGGCCGTCATTGGGAAAAGGTTGATATTGAAAATTTGCGCCATAATGCGTAAAATCAGAACTAACTGCAATAAAATCCGATGAATCCAGATAGGGTTTGAGTAATTCGGCCAAAACCTTTGCATCGGAAAGACTTAACTCCCCAACGATCAATGGCAGCAACAAAAAGCCTTGCGGCTGTATAAACTGCAGAAAAGGAATTTGGTTATCTACGGAATGCTCCTGGGTGAAAGGCCGGCTATCCGCGCTGATTAGCGGATGATGCGCCAAATCCAGACACGCCTGAATATCGATTTTCAAATCGCCTAAAGGGGAATGATAACCGGAAGCCGTAGGAACGAAAGCGCCATGTAAATAGCGATAATGGCTGGGACCGATAACGATGATTCGCCTGATTTTTTTTCCGGATAATACTTTATATGCATACGCATTGCCTTCTCCGCAATACATATACCCAGCATGGGGCGCAATCCCGGCTACCGGCTCAATTGCATTGAGTTCCTCAGGTAACGTAACACTGTCATAATAACCCTTGATCAATGAACGTAAACTATCCGTCTGGCTTGGGTACCACCGCCCAACTCCCGGGGCTTGAATGATTTCCATAAAATCTCCCCTTAATTTTATAATGTTACAAAAAAAACAATGTACAATCAGGCTTAATAACAGGATTTTTTTTCCAGTCATTAAAACATAATCCCTTATTTGGTTTGTCAATTAGCGCCGGACATTCGAACTGAACAATGTTGAAAGTATATCCGTTAATTTTGATAGAAGACCGTTAATTTTCTACAATTGTTAATAGCGGATAAAATTAAATATCATTTGATGTTATAATTAAAGATCAATCGAACTTGAAATAAGTCCCAAATCTTTGAAGGTTTGAATCAGTTTATCGCGCATAATCGGTTTAATGAGATAGGCATCGCACTGTTCTTTAAAGGCGGTTTTGATGTTGGTTAAATCACCCAAAGCCGTAGTCATAATAATTTTGAGTCCCGCTAATCCAAATATACCATTTTCCGCTTCCAGTTTTCGAATTTCTTTAAGAACAGTTTGGCCATCAACATCCGGCATCATAATATCCAGACAGATGACATCATAAGGGTCTTTTTTAGCCAAAGCCATTTTAAACGATTCAATCGCTTCCATACCATTTATCGCAACATCACAACGGCCATAAGCAGAAAGGATTTCCTGCAAAAACATGCGTCCGACAAATTCATCTTCAACAATCAATATTTTCATCAGTTTCCTCCTCGAATTTCGGGCGTTTAGAATTACGTATCCAAGCTAAAATTATATAAACGTTACTAAAGGAAGTATCCACTCTTCCCAATTCATATACATAATATTAAAATATAGAAATTTATACTAATTGTCAAGAGAAAAAATTATATCTAAAATAAATTGAAAAAATTAAGTTTTATCTTATATTATTGTTAAACCCTTGAGGAGGACACTATGAAAACATACCGTAAAGAACTTTGGTTCAATACAAACCAACGAGTAGAATTAATCAACATCACCCGGGAAATTGAAAAATCCTTGAGAGAGTCAGAAATACAAGAGGGTTTATGCTTAGTTAATGCCATGCATATCACAGCATCCATATTTATAAACGATGATGAACGAGGCCTTCATGCTGATTACGCTGACTGGCTGGAGGAATTAGCTCCTCACGCGCCTATTGAGAAGTATCGTCATAACCGTACCGGCGAAGATAATGGTGACGCGCACCTGAAACGCCAGATTATGGGACGGGAAGTAGTAGTAGCTGTTACACAAGGCAAACTCGATTTTGGTCCATGGGAACAAATTTTCTATGGGGAATTCGATGGACGTCGAAAAAAGCGGGTGCTGGTAAAAATTATCGGTGAATAAAAGCCGGGTTCAACTTATTTGTTTGCTCAGTATCTTAAAAAAGGCTTGACATCATTATAAAAATGGGATATATTTAAACAAAATGAATGATTCGAAAACAAAAGAAAACGATTTGATCGTTAACTATCTGGAGAACAATATGTTATCAAGTAAATTTACAAATCAGTACAATATCGGATACTATTGCGCGACATATCCATGCGAACAGGGCTTGGCTAATAAATTAGCTGTGCGTTTTCTCTCCCCCATCCTAACGATAAAGGATATGACCTTTCAAGAACTGGACAATTCTACGAATCAATTTGCAAATATATTACTAAAGCTGGGATTTAAACCAGAGGATGTGTTATTCACTTATTTACCAAAATGTCCGGAGCAGCTCATCTCTTTTTTAGGAACTCTCAAAGCGGGTTTGATCGCCGGGACTCTTTTTTCCAATTTCGGAACAGAAGCCTTACTGGATCGGTTGAGTGATGCTCAGGCAAAAGTTATCGTAACCAAACGGAAACTTCTCAAACGTTTCAGTTCGATTCTGGGTGAACTTCCGGCGCTTAGAGCCATTATTTTAATTGACATTGATGAACACGAATCGGAGCAGATATTAAGTTATAATAAATTAAAGTCCGAAGCCTCCCTCCGCTTTACAACACCGGTGACTCCGCCCTCGGCGCCATCCGTCCTGCATTACACTTCCGGATCAACTGGAAAACCAAAGGGGGTGCTCCATCACCACGAATCTCTTCTTTCCCAGACATTGACCAGTGAAAAAATACTTCAGCTTAACCCCCAGGAAGTTTATTGGTGTACCGCCGACCCTGGTTGGGTAACGGGGATTTCTTACGGTATCATAGGCCCTTGCGCGCTGGGTGTCAGTCAGATCCACTTTGAAGGTGGATACCATGCTGAAACCTGGATGCGTATTATCAATGAGCAGTGTATAACGATTTGGTACACGGCGCCAACGGCTTTACGCATGTTAATGAATGAGGACCCTGAAATATTCAAGGCAATCCCCCAATCCAAACTTAAACACATTTTCAGTGTGGGAGAACCGTTGAATCCAGAGATTGTACATTGGGGACATCGAGTACTTCATCGAGATATCCACGATACCTATTTTCAAACTGAAACTGGCGCAATTATGATTAGCAACCGACCCTCCCTGACGATCAAACCCGGTTCAATGGGAGTTCCGGTTCCCGATATTGCAGCCGCAATAATTGATGATGCCGGGCATCCCCTACAACCCAACCAGAGTGGCGCCTTAGCGATAAAAGCCCCCTGGCCTTCGATGTTTACGACTTATTTAAACCATGACGAAATTTACAAATCAAAATTTATCGGCTCCTATTACCTGACGGGGGACCGCGCTTATCAAGATATGGATGGTTATTTCTGGTTTGTCGGCCGCAATGATGATATTATCAACACAGCCGGTCATTTAATCAGCCCGTTTGAAATTGAAAGCGCTTTGCTTGAAATCCCGGAAATTGCCGAATCAGCAGCAATCGGAGCTTCGGATGATATGCTCTTCGAAAAAGTTGTGGCATTCATTAAGCTCAATGAAGGAGTATTATATTCCCGTGAACTGGAATTGAAAATCCGGTTATTTGTATCCAATCGAGTATCCACAATCGCTACTCCCCAGGATATCCGCTTTGTCGACACTATTCCTAAGAACAAAAGCGGCAAAATCATGAGACGCTACCTAAAAGCGCTCTATACCGGGGCGGATCCAGGCGATATTTCAACCATGGAGGATTAATTACAATGAATACTCAATTAATGAAAAAATTGAACGATCTCTTTTGTGAAGTGTTTAATGACGATTCCATTCTGCTGACTGTAGAGACCACCGCAGATGAAGTTGAAGGTTGGGACTCCCTTTCTCATGTCAATCTGATACTGGCTGTCGAAACTCGTTTCAACATCCGCTTTACCCAGCGTGAATTACTTTCTTTTCAGAATGTGGGCGACCTACTGAATTGTATCGAAAAAAAAACCGTCTAATCTCGTATGGCTCTGAATACTCCTCAATTCTTTATTTTTGCGGTAGTTGTCTGGATCATCTATTACAGTGTAAATTTTCGACAAAGACAACGCGTATTGTTAATGGCTAGTTTGTTTTTCTACGCAGTATTGCTCAATCCATCGCTAATGCTGGCACTGCTGGCCATTATTTACATTTCATACTATGGGGCGCGGCGGCTTCAATCACATTCCGCAGCCACAGCTAAAAATCGGTTGCTGATTCTCAATATCACTGCGATCCTTTGCATTCTTATCTTATATAAATATATTCCTTTTATATTTAACAGCATCAATTCAGCAGGCCTCTTTTTTTTATCCCGGTCTTTAGTGCCGGTTCCTCAAACCATCCTTACAATCGGTCTTTCTTACTACTCATTTCAAGCGATATCATATCTGGCGGATGTCTATTTGGAAAAAACCCAGCCCACTACAGATTGGGAGGTCCACGCTCTCTACCTGAGTTTTTTCCCCAAACTACTCCAGGGTCCGATTGAGCGCGCCAGCCATTTGGTTCCACAATTAAGCCGGTCTTCAAAAATTGACTATGATCAGTTTACCCGGGGAGGCATCCTTATCTTGAGCGGTCTTTTCCAAAAAATTGTGATCGCCGATCGACTGGGCTTGCTTGTCAATCGGGTTTATTCCAACATAGAGCAAAGTGAACCGTTAATCATATTTATCGCCGTTGCGCTCTATTCATTTCAGATTTATTTTGATTTTTCAGGATATACGGATATCGCTCTGGGAACCGCGCGATGTTTTCAAATTGAATTGAGCCCAAATTTCAATCTCCCCTACGGAGCAATTTCGATACCGGATTTTTGGCGGCGGTGGCATATTACATTCTCAAAATTTCTAACAGACTACCTTTTTACACCCTTGCAGATGAAATATCGCAATTACAGACAGGGCGGAACTATAATTGCATGCTTGATTACATTTTTAGTCTGCGGGTTCTGGCACGGCGCCAGTTGGGGGTTTATTTTGTGGGGATTGACTCATGGGCTACTCTTTTCCGCCTCTATTATCAGCCAACCATTACGTAAAAAAACATTACAGATTAGCCATTTAATTCAATTCCCCAAACTTCTTAAAACAATCCGTATCGGTTGGACGTTTACTATCATTTCATTAAGCTGGATTCTGTTTCGCGCCAATTCTGTCTCGGATGCCTTTTCCATCTTTAAGCGTTTAATCCGTATTCCATCCAGGTTCGCTCTAAGCCAGAGCGGAATGGAAATCTTTAATTATGGCTTGAATCGCTATGATTTTATTATTGCTATCTTTTCAATAGTTGCAATTCTATTTATTCAAACCCTCCATCAAAAAAAACCAGTCTGGGATAGACTTAAAATGAAACCAATCTGGCTCCGATGGTCGGTGTACTACATGATGATTTTTAGCATTCTTTTGTTTGGCCGTTTCGGAGAATCATCGTTCATCTATTTTCAATTTTAGGAATTACAATCCGTATGATATTAGAACGTCACTTTATAAAAAAGCTAGCCTATTTTTTCCTGTTACTTATCGTTCAACTCAGTTTTCTTGAATTTTTAGCCCGTTTAATGTACACCAGCCGTACCGATCTATATTTCAAACATTCATCTATTGTGAATCAACTCAGTCAAATTCACGTACTAATTTTAGGGGCTTCTCATGGAGAAAAAAGTCTGAACCCCCAATTTTTCCGCGAAAAAACTTTTAATCTGTCGTACTCGTCACAGGATGTTTATTATGATTATCAAATTATTGAAAAATATATTGATCGTCTGCCCTCCCTCCAAACCGTAATTTTGACTCTCTCATGGTTTTCTTTTGGCTATGACGAAGAGACCTATGAACCTTTCTTTGCGAAAGACTATTATCATGAATTAGGTATTAGTCCGCGGAGTCAAAATATACTGCGGACATGGCTTTATAGTTCACTCTTCTATACGCATCATTACGGTTTGATCAAAGACTTGATCTTAAAAAAAAGACCCGTCCTCCATCGCATTGACACATGTTCGGCAGTTTCTGAAAATTCAAATCTACCGGATGAAGTTCTCATTGCCAATGGATATCGTTACAATAACACCTACATGCCTTCCAGCCAACTTTTAAGGCACGGACAATTAAAAGCTGAAAATCATCAATCCTTATACAATCGAGATTTGATCAACGAAAATATGACCTACTATCAAAAAATTATCACACTATTGTTGGCTCGGAAAAAAAATATTGTGCTCATAACTCCTCCTTATTCAAAAGCTTATCGTTCATCTTTTAATTCATCTTATCTCAATGAATTTTATACTCTGATCACTCAGCTTAAAAAACAATTCCCACAAATAGAATACTATGATTTCAGCAACTGGAAACTGACGGACGATTGCTTTTGGGATTCTGACCATCTAAATATTACGGGCGCGGAAAAGTTTAGTAAGCATTTGGATTCGCTACTTTTCAACTCCAGGTAGCCTTAGATGTTAAGTGAAATTTCGCTATCGGAGAAGAGTGAGGGTCCGGTTTTGAAAAAATCCAAAAGAGCAATAAACTGCGGGCACTGCATGGATGGCTGGTTGCTCATAAAAATCGTTGTTGGCGCTAACCATAAATTCCGGGACCGTTTTTCGGTAGCCTATTTGTAGCGGGAAAACGCATTTAGAAAGTTTCGGTCAGATTTAAAAGCCTATATTACTACTGGAAAGGAGTTTTTTATGCCAGCATCAGACAAAATCGGCCAAGCTGTCAGGCAAATACGCGAAAATCGTCAATTGCCCATTGAGGTAGTCGCCGAACGTACAGGCCTGGCTCAGGATATGATCAGCCAAATCGAGAACGGAGAAATGATTCCATCGCTGGGTCCGTTGATTCGAATCGCGCGAGTTTTGGGTGTTCGGGTCGGCACTTTTCTCGATGACCAGGAAAGTCTTTCCCCGGTTATTACCCGTAACGGTCAATCAATAAAAACGATGCATATTTCCGACAAAAAACATCCTGGGCATAGTGATCTAGATTTTTTTGCTCTGGCTGTCAACAAATCATCACGTCACATGGAACCATTTTTGATTGACATTATGCCATCCTCGGCTGATAGCATTCATCTATCCAATCATGAAGGAGAAGAATTTATATATGTATTGAGCGGAAAAATTGAAATCGCTTATGGGAAAGAAAATTTTATCTTGGAGGTCGGAGACTCCATTTATTATGATTCCATCGTTCCCCACAATGTTCATTCGATCGGCGATAAAGCCGCTAAAATTCTGGCTGTCGTTTATGCGCCATATTGATTTTTAACCAAAAAGTGTATGGTTCACTATGCTAAATTAGATTCAAGTACTATTTTTAAAAATAAGTTAACATTCACTTCGGGAGAAATCCGATGATAGAAAAAACAATAGGCGGATTATTGGAAGAAGCCGCGCAACTCAATCCTGATCATGAGTTCATAATATATGCTGACCGCGATCTTCGCATGACATATCGTGGATTCAATTCACGTGTTGATTTAATGGCAAACGGTTTGCTTGCCATGGGTCTAAAAAAAGGAGATCATTTGGGAATCTGGGCGAGCAATGTTCCGGATTGGTTGACCTTTCTTTTTGCAACTGCTAAAATTGGCGTAGTGCTGGTGACAATTAATACCGCTTATCGGCTCCATGAGCTTGAATATCTGATTCAACAATCGGATATTAACACGCTTTGCCTAATTGACAGTTTTCGTGAAAATGATTATTTAGGAATGATTTATGAATTGATCCCGGAACTGCGCACGTGTGAACGGGGACATCTCAACACGAACCGGTTTCCCTGTTTAAAGAATGTAATATTCATTGGACCTGAAAAACATCGTGGTATGTTTAACACAGCCGAACTGCTTTTATTAGGCGCTCATCAGCCAGAAGATGACCTAGCGGCTATTCAGACGGATATGGATTGCCATGAAGTCATAAATATGCAGTATACATCAGGAACGACGGGATTTCCCAAAGGGGTGATGTTAACTCATTACAATATTGTCAATAATGGTTTTTTTATCGGCGAATGCCAAAAGTTTACAGCAGAAGATCGGATTTGTCTTCCAGTACCTTTATTTCATTGTTTTGGTTTAGTATTAGGGGTGATGGCCGCTTTGAGTCATCGATCGACCCTGGTTATTCTTGAAGGATTTGACCCGTTGTTAGCGCTGGCAGCAGTAGAAAAGGAGCAATGTACCGCTCTATATGGAGTCCCTACGATGTTTATCGCGATGCTAAATCATCCAATGTTTCCGTTGTTCACGTTCAATAGTTTGCGGACTGGAATCATGGCAGGTTCCCCCTGTCCCATCGAAATTATGCGGCAGGTCATTGACAAAATGAATTGTCGGGAAATCACGATTGCCTACGGATTGACTGAGGCTTCGCCAGTGATGACACAAACGCGAACCGATGACCCGATAGAGCTGCGGGTTTCCACCGTCGGACAGGCATTGCCGGAAATCGAAGTATGTGTAGTCAATCCTGAAACGGGTGAAAACTGCCCTGCCGATATTCAGGGTGAAGTATGTTGCCGGGGATACAATATTATGAAGGGGTATTATAAAATGCCCGAAGCGACCCGCGCTGTCATTGACAATCAAGGCTGGCTCCATTCAGGAGATCTGGGCGCCATGAATAGCAACGGCTATTTACGCATCACTGGCCGCATCAAGGACATGATCATTCGGGGCGGAGAAAACATCTATCCGCGTGAAATCGAAGAATTTCTGCTGAGTATTCCGGAAATCCAGGATGTGCAAGTGGCAGGCATCGCCAGTCACAAATACGGGGAGCAAGTCGGCGCTTTTATTCGTCTAAAGGAAGGCTCTATCCTTGCCGAAGATGATATTATCGATTTCTGCCGGGGAAAAATTTCACGCCATAAAGTCCCGAAATATGTCTTTTTCGTAAACGAGTATCCAATGACGGCCAGTGGTAAAATTCAAAAATATAAACTCAAAGAACACGGATTGCAGTTATTAAATAAAAAAAATATCGAAGTCATTTAAAAATTGAACTCAATGCCAAACCATTGGTTACTCAAAGATAATATGAACGTCGATTGCGCTGGGTCCTTTTTCAGTTTTTACGGCTTTAAAGCGAACCTTGGTACTATCCTTGATAAGCATGTGATCTCGTTTGGGTAACTGGGATATATGAAAAAAATAACGCATGCCGTCGGATTCTATAAAGCCGAAACCCCGGGTGTAATGATAGGATGTCACGACACCAATTTTAACGGGTGGCTCAATTTTGTCAATAAACTCCTGCCATTTGTCATTTTCCTGAGGATCCGGTTCGAGTTGAGAAATCTCCTTGAGTTTGATCTCCGCCTCGCGGTAACCAGATTGAAAATTCTTTTTTTTGGCTTCAATCGCTTCATTCAGGGAATGTTTAGCTTTTTCAAAAAACCCTAATTTTTCAAATAAAAGCGCCTGCGTATAGAGTGTTTTGTGATTATCTGATTGAAGCTTAAGAGCTTGCTTAATAGCAATATATGCTTCTTCGAACTGATTTTCCTCCAACTCGAGTTCGGCCAGATTCCGATAAAGGTAATCCCGGGCCCGTCGTTTCAGGCATTCTCGATAAACTCGGTGGGCTTTACCCAGATCGCCCATTTTATGATAAATTTCCGCTCTGAGTTCATTGACGTAATATTCCCGGGCAAATCGTTGAGGTAAAATTTTCAAAGCTTCTTCATAGCGTTGATCCTGCACGAAAGCTTTGGACAATTGATAAAGAACATTGATATCTCCGGGACGCAACTCCAGGGCGTTATTGAATAATTTTTCAGCCTCACTCCAATTTTCCTGGAGGCTTTCCAGTTTTCCCAATTGAAAATACACATCAGCCAACAGTCCGGACTGTTTTTGCTGATCAATTTCATTCAATTCCTGATAAAGTTGGATGCAATCCCGTAAATGTTCCATTGCCAGCGGAATATGTTCGGATTGCCGTTGCTTTTGCCGTCCAGAAAGCTGTGTCAGAGCATAAGCGAGTCGATATTTCACAATTAAATAACGTGGAAAAACATCCAGCGCCCTTTCAAACCATTCACAAGCTTCTTTCCATAGTGATTGGCAATAATACTGGTAGCCCGTCATATATGGCCAACGAGCAATCTGTTGTTGATACTGGGTTAATTTTTCATACACTTCCCGAGCCTGATCATATTTACCCAGACGTGACAAACACCAGGCTGATTTTGCCAATAAATCATAGCTCCTGGGATTTTCAGCGAGCAATTCCTGGTAAAGCTCATAAGCTTCCTGCCATTGCTTGTTTTTCTCTAAAGCATCTCCCTGTTCAAGTTTCTCTTTTGATGTTTCCATATAACCACTCCCTTTCTAAAATCAAAGGTTCGCATCCAAAAAAGGATACATTCAATAAATCGGCAAATCATTTAAAACAATATAAGCGAAAAAAACAAATTGTCAAGTATTGAAAATAAATAGTTTTATTTATTTAAAGAAACATGCCATGTAAAAATATCTTACATAGCAATTTGAAAAGGAATGAAGCAGTTTCAATTACTGGCTTCAGAAATCAAAGCGTATCAGGAATTGCTATGCTAACGAATTTGAAATTCTGAATAAGGAGGTCGGAGTGAATCCAGCATATTTTTATACGACTGGAAAGCTGCCATATTTCCCCTCATCCCGGCTTGTTGGTACCAAGCAGCGGCTTGGCCCCAATTACGTTTAACGCCCCAGCCATGCTTATAACAATCACCTAAAGCTAATTGAGCTAAAACAGATCCGTTTTCGACAGCTTGATTTAAGCGACTCAGGGAAGATTGCTTGTTTCCCTGGAAAAGAGTGTCGCTTAAAGTCGCCATGTCGATGCGGACATCGCCTTCGCTATCTCCTAATTCAGAGGCCAAATTCCAATATTCAAGCGCCCGTTGTCGATCTTTATCGACCAGGATTCCCGAGTAGAAACAGATACCGGCTTCCAAAACAGCGCTGATAAATTTCTGATCGGCAGCGGTAATCAGCAAACTCCAAGCTTGCGCCGATGATAAACTCATATCCAGTCCAATAGCCGTCATCCCTGCCCGGTCGAACATCGCCTCCGGATTTTTTCGTCGAATGGCCTGATCCAGCGCAGGAACAAGATTAGAATCCTGGCTCATCTGATTTAGAAACTCCCAAGCCTTGAAGGAACCCAACCGCCAGGCCCGCAAGTAGTAATGAACAGCATGTATTAAATTCTTTTTAACTTTATATCCATACTGATGAAACATACCCATCATCAGCAAGGCTTCGGGGCTACCTGCCCGGGCGACTTGCAGTATGATGTCGAGTTTAGCGCTATCTCCTTCGTCTTTTGCGGCAAGAGTGGTCCTGGCGCCTAAAATTTGTCCCAATTCATCTTCATTTTTATTAAAAAGGGGTTCAAGAATCGTGCGCTCATTATAACCTAATCCCGAATCCGCATTAAATTCAATAAAATCCCACTCAAATCCCCCATCGATTAACGCAATTTCTGGCTGCGAATTAAATACTGTGTCAATCATTGAAGTAGCGGATTGTGAATCATCTAACGAAAAATTTATAAAAAGACCCGGTTCTTTTCTGCGCCATTCATCCAAAGCAGCATGGGCAGGTTCGAAATCCTGGCGCGCTGCCTGAGTCAAATAGTAAATAGCAATTTTCTCCTGACGAGGGACAATCAAATTCGCCCGGTAGATAATCCCCAAGGCATATTGGGCCTGCGACAGCAAACTATCTGCCGCAAATTGGAAATAACGAAAAGCTTCAAAGGGATTCCACTCAACTCCAATCCCAGTATTCAACATGATTCCATAATTATATAAGGCAATCGGCAAGCGAGCATCGGCAGCTTTTTTAAGCCAGGCAACTCCTTGCGCCGTATCCGCATCAAATCCGAAGCCGAATAGATAACGCAATCCCAATTCATGCTGGGCCTGGGCATCCCCCTTATTCGCTTCCTGGATCAAATACCGACGACTGAGTCGATAATCGTAAACCGATGGCAAATAAAGAGTCCGGTATGAAACCGGCGATGGCAATATATTGATTGGCGCCACGTCGCTGGTATCCTGAGCATAAGACAGGGGCGGAATACTCATTAAAAAAAAAAGTAGGTACCAGCGCCCATAAAGCATTTTTTCAAATTTACTTGACAAGCTGTATCCTTTCTCCTGGGACTAAACAAATAATAACATACGATCTGATCACGATCTTTCATAATATTAGACTAAAATTCTACTCTCCTATTTAAAAAAAAGTTCCTGAAAAAAGAACTATTGACATTTCTATTAATTCTATGTATTATATTTTATCAAACGAATTCATGGTTAAGTTAGGCCGATCAACTGAGTTTAATTCAGAAAGGAGTATCGTATGCTGAAGGAATTCAAGGAATTTGCAATGAAGGGCAATGTAGTGGATATGGCTGTTGGTATAATGATCGGGGCTGCTTTTGGAACTATTGTAAAATCATTGGTGGCTGATGTTTTAATGCCGCCATTGGGTTTACTTTTGGGCAAAGTGGATTTCACGAATATTTTTCTCATTATCAAAGCAGGTACGACTCCACCCCCTTACGCGACTTTGGAAATAGCCCAACAATCCGGGGCAATCACTCTTAATTTCGGCCTTTTCATCAATGCCATTGTAGTATTTCTTATCACGGCCTGGGCGCTGTTCCTAGTTGTCCGTGGCATGAATCGTCTGAAAAAACCTGCGCCGGTCGCAGCGATTACCACCCGGGAGTGCCCGGAATGTCTCTCAACTATCCCATTAAAAGCCAAACGATGCGCGTATTGCGGTTCAACTACTCCAAATGCAGAAGGAGCCTAAGAGTGAAACTGATATTGGCAATCCTCAGCATCTGCTTGTTTTTTAGTAGTTTCCTGCATGGAGAAACTCCGCCGGATACTGTTCAACATTGGAAAAAAGAACTTATTTCCACATTTAACATATCCCAAAGCGCGTTTAAAAACTGGTCTCAGGGCGGCGAAGACAATCTGACCTGGCAAATCAATTTGAATGGCAAGCTCTCTTATGATCAATTGAACTATTCCTGGATTAATGACGGCAAAATCAGTTATGGTATCAGCAAGAGCGGTTCCCAGCCTGAAAAAAAAGCCTCGGATGAACTCAAATTTGAATCGGTCTTTAGTTACAAATTACAACTTTATATTAATCCCTATATCGCCGCGAAGGCAGAATCGCAAGTGAGACCGGGATATAATTATGAACCCACGGGGAAAACACAAATATCCAATTTTTTTGATCCGGCTTACATTCAAGAAAGTATAGGAGTAGGGTTTATCCCGTATCCAATGCTAAAAACCAGACTGGGGCTGGCCTTTAAACAAACCATTACCTCTGATTACCCGGTTCCGTATGCCGACGATCCCCAAACCGAAAAAATTGAAAAGTTCCGTTCGGAAGTTGGAGCCGAATCAGTTTCTGAATTGGATTGGAAAGTTTCATCCACAACAATGCTCAAATCCAAACTGGCGCTTTTTTCCACTCTCAGCAGCTTTAAAACAATTGATGTCAATTGGGATTCGGTACTAAGCACGGTGATCATT
>CAZWDO010000006.1:72560-130397 GCA_964632485.1 uncultured bacterium | reverse complement strand
CGCTTTATCAACTTCAATCTGAACGTCCGTCTGGTTTATGACCGGGACATTTCAACTAAACGCCAATTGAAAGAAGTTATTGGCATTGGATTTTCTTACCAGTTTATTTAGAGGCGGATATAGCAATTAAAAACAGTTTCAATCTTACGTAACCCAATAAACGCAAAGGAGTAACAAATGGTTAAACCTTCCGAACGGCTAATATCATTGGATGCTTTTCGCGGTTTTACAATCGTACTGATGATAATGGTTAATAATCCGGGAAGCTGGAGCTATGTCCTTCCACCCCTTGGGCATGCAAGTTGGCATGGTTGCACGCCAACTGACTTGGTTTTTCCATTTTTCCTGTTCATTATGGGGGTAGCCATGGCCTACTCATTCTCCAAGCGTCTGGAAGGCGTCCATGCTCTAAAACCAGTATATATACAGATTATCAAGCGAACCGTTTTACTTATCGTTTTGGGTTGGCTTTTAAGTTTATATCCCAAATTTAATTTTTCCACGATGCGCATCCCGGGGGTCCTACCTCGTATCGGTGTCTGCTATTTTTTTGCCTCGCTAATCATTTTGCATTTTAATCGGACCTGGCAAATCATCAGCGCCCTTATTTTGCTTTTCGGTTATTGGGCAATCATGACGCTTATACCGTTCCCGAGTTCCGGAAGTGATCACTGGGCTCTGGGTTCAAATTTTGCCCAACATATTGATAGCTTGTTACTAAAAAACCATATGTGGAAACCCAATTTTGACCCTGAGGGTCTGATCAGCACTATACCTGCTATCGCTCAGGTATTGCTCGGATTTTTTACAGGTAGCTGGCTCCGTTCGAACTATGAAAAAACCACTCGAGTGATTGGAATGTTTGTCGCTGCCAACGCATTTTTAGTATTAGGCATGTTCTGGTCCTACTGGATGCCTATCAATAAGCAACTCTGGACCAGCAGCTATGTCCTCTATACGGTAGGTATCGCATTACATTTCCTGGCGATTTGCTTCTGGCTGATTGATATGAAGGGATATCGCCATACTACTGAGTTTTTTATTATTTTTGGCAGTAATGCCATATTTGCCTTTTGGGGTTCTTCCTTTATAGCGCGAAATCTATCAGCATGGAAATTGATCTCCGTCAATGGATTGAGCCTGGATTTAAAAAGCTATATCTATCATTATTTATTTGTACCCGTATTAGGTAATTATGGCGCTTCAGTCCTCTTCCCCATTTTGTTTATCACCTTTTGGTTCTTTATTTTGCGTTGGATGTACAACCGAAAAATTTTCATTAAATTGTAAGGGATTTCTAAAGAGTTACTCTTGAGGGAAGCCTTAATGTTTTTTATGCGGGAAGTGGCGCATCGCAATTTCTTCACAAATGATAGTGCCGCCGCACCCCGATTCGTCAAAAAGCCGGTCAAGAACCGGTATAAATTGATTAATTTCATCCTCTTCATCGATAATTTCGATAATAATGGGGAGATCTGCCGCAAAATCAAGTAAGCGGGCGGAATGGAGATGAGCGCCGGAACCAAAAGATAACAACCCTTGCCAAGCAGTAGCGCCGGCTAATTGGGCGTCATGCGCGCTTTCGACAATGACCCGATACAAAGGCCGATGGCGCCAGGCATCCTGTTCATTGATGAATATTCGCAAGGATAGAGCATTCTTTACCGACTGCATTCAAACCCCCGAGAAAACCAAATTTGAACAAATTTGTGACCTGCCATAAAAAAAAAGAGGTTAAGAACAAATCCCCCGACTGCATAGACAAACACAAAACCGAATTGTCCTTCTTTAAGGGCTCCAACCAGTTCGAAAATGAAGGTGGACATCGTTGTAAATCCTCCGCACAAACCCGTCGCCAGAAAGAGAAACCACGGACCCGGCAGGATCGACCATTCCAAGGCAAGCGCTGTGACTATTCCAAGCAGCAAGCAACCACCGGCATTGGATAAAAGAGTTCCCCAAGGCAACCAATCTGACCAGGATCGGGTTAGCAAGCTCAAGCCATAGCGTAATATCGCGCCACAAGCGCCGCCTAAGGCAACTATAAACACCGCTTGTAGTTTAATCATGTTCGCTTTTAGCGGAGACTTCATTACCCGGAAAAGTAATGTCCGTTACCTGGCTTTCAAGCTTGCCCTTATAAAGAATCGTTTCAATGACACTTTTATTCGTTACATCATCAGCCGAAGTAATAACATGCTGATTTTCTTTCAATCGGGTAATACTATAACCCCTTCTAAGAATTTCATAAGGGTCCAGCGATTGAAAATGGCGGGTTAGCATATCCAGTTGTTGCTTTTGCCGATCAAGGGAGCGCCTAATTTGAACGCGTAATCGGTGGATCAAATCATCTACCGTTTGGTTGTGTTGATGAACCATATCCATAGGCGACCTTAAATTGATCCGCCGTTTCAAATGCCGGAACTGATCGCGGGGAAATTTAAAATGCTGGATTAAAGACCGAATCAACCGATCCCGGTCCTTTAACAGATTTTTTCGAAGTTCCAAAAAATCCTTAACAGCAATTTCAGCCGCTGCAGACGGAGTAGGAGCGCGAAGATCAGCAACAAAATCAGCGATCGTAAAATCAGTCTCATGACCGACGGCCGAAATAACGGGAATCCGAGAAGAAAAGATAGCGCGCGCGACCACTTCTTCATTGAAAGCCCAAAGATCTTCAAGGGACCCCCCTCCCCGCCCGACTATTAGTAAATCGACCTGTCCCCAATCATTTAAATCCCGGATGCCACAGGCGATATCCTCAGCCGAACCCTCACCCTGGACTTTGGCTGGACGGAGAATAATTTCGACAGACGGCGCCCTCCGCCGCAATATCTGGATAATATCTCTCAATGCCGCTCCCGTCGGCGAGGTTACTACACCAATTCGCTGCGGATAAACAGGCAATTTTTTCTTATATGCCGCATCAAATAATCCTTCACCTTGTAGCTTTTGTTTCATTTTTTCAAAAGCAAGCTGCAATTCCCCTATACCCAATGGCTGCAAATTCACTATAGAAATCATATAAGAACCGCTTTTTTCATAGACGCTCAGCGATCCACTGACAATATATTTTTTCCCATTCTCCGGATTAGCCGTCAGTTCAGATACCCTGGAACGCCAGATCGCACAATTGATCTGACTTTGTTCGTCCTTTAATGTAAAATAGATATGGCCTGATTGTTGAAACTTTAAATTGGAGACTTCACCGATCACAAAAACAAAGGGAAACTGCTCTTCCAGATAACGTTTTATCTGATTAGTCAGAACAGAAACGGTAATCACTTCCGGAGTTTGTACCGTCATTTTAACGAGAACCTTCCTGAAGTAGCGCCGCTTTAAGAGTTTGACTCATCAGTAAGGCAGTCGTCACACTGCCAACACCCCCAGGAACAGGAGTGATAGCAGCGGCCTTTGGCAGTATAGCATCAAAATCAGCGTCACCTACGATTCGGGTTTTACCATTTTCGACAATGCTGTTGATTCCAACATCAATCACGCAACCCCCCGGTTTGACCCATTCGGCGGGCAAATAGCGCGCCCGGCCAATAGCAATGATAATTAAATCCGCCCGCTGCAATAAAGTTGGCAAATCTTTTGTCTGAGAATGACAAACCGTTAATGTCGCATTTAATTCCGGCGATTTTTCCAACAACATCATTGCTAAGGGTTTACCAACCACCAAACTGCGATTCAAAATCACCGTCTGCCACTGATGGATTTGCAAGCGGTAATATTGAATTATGAATTGGACCGCATAGGCCGTATTCGGATAAAAGACCGGCTCATCGCCGCCAATCATGACATGTCCCAAAGACAATGAAGCCTGACAATCCACATCCTTCTGCGGCGCAATATGATTAAGAATTTTTTGAGCTGGAAGCTTTTTCGGTAGCGGCAATTGCGCTTGAATACCATGAATTTCCCGCCGTTGATTCAATTGAGTAATCATTTCGATAAAATTTTCCACCGGACTCAGTGGATCGATTATAACTTCTTCAACGGCCATTCCCAAAGCGGCAAATTGTTTCTTTTGGGATTGAACATAATAATTAGATGCCGGATCAATTTGTGTATTAACTACCGCCAAACGCGGTTGAATATTTAAATCTGCAATCGTTTTTTTAATGAGTGTTTTAATCTCATCCGCAATTCGCCGTCCATCTATAATTTTATCAGTCAGAGACAACTCACCCCGCAGTTCATTCAACGAGTGATTAAAATCATTTATATGAGATAACATCAGTTATTCCTTAATCAAAGATAGACGCTGGATTCGAACACCTTTCCCAGTTTGAGGGTCAATCGAAAGAATCACGCCCTGTAAACGGGGGTCTTCTTTAGCGGGATTTAGCTTTACAGGCATCATTGAAACAAAGCGGGAGACACTGGAAGGGATATCGAATCCGATGATTGAACGATAAGCGCCGGTCATCCCGACATCGGTAATATATGCAGTACCTCCGGGAAGTATCTGTTCATCGGCGGTTTGCACATGAGTGTGGGTACCCAGCACAGCAGAAACGCGGCCGTCAAAATAATTCGCCAGGGCTTGTTTTTCGGCGGTTGATTCAGCATGAAAATCAACAATTACGCAGTTGGTTTGCTTTTTTAATGATGAAATAAGCCGATTAAGCGCCTGGAAAGGACAGTCAACGGGCCGCATGAAATGCCGGCCTTCCAAATTAACGACAGCAATTGAGGCGCCTTCACGTTCCATAACGCAAAATCCGTGCCCAATCGTCTGTTCGGGGTAATTCAGCGGACGTAAAATTCTCTTTTCACGGTCGAGAGAAGGATATATTTCTTTTTTCTCCCAAATATGATTTCCTGATGTTATGACATCCACACCATTTTGAAAAAGCTGAAAGGCAATGTCACTGGTCAATCCGATGCCTCCTGCAGCATTTTCGCCATTAGCTATGATAAAATCAATTTCAAATTTTTTCCGCAGATACTCAACCTTTTCCGATACCAGCCGTCGTCCGACGCGGCCAACAATATCGGCGATAAAAAGGATCGTAATGTTATTTGGCATATTCCACCGCCCGGGTTTCACGGATTACCGTTACTTTGATTTGTCCGGGGAATTCAACTTCTTCCTTGATCTTGTTGGCAATTTGAGATGCCAACTGATGTGAACCGATATCATCAATCTCAGTAGGTTCAACAATAACACGAACTTCGCGTCCGGCTTGAATCGCGTACGTTTTTTCAACACCTGCAAAAGAATCTGCAAGACGTTCCAGTGTCTCCAACCGTTTGACATAATGTTCCAGACTTTCCCGACGCGCTCCGGGACGCGCGCCGGAAATGGCATCGGCAGCCTGAACCAGTATGGTAATCGGGCTTATGGCCTCAACATCTTCATGATGTCCCATAATGGCATTGAGTACAATTTCATTTTCATTATATTTTTTAGCAATCTCATAACCAATTTCGGTATGTGTACCTTCAATTGTCTGGTCGACTGCTTTACCAAGATCATGCAGCAATCCGGCTCGTCGCGCCAAATGTCCGTCCAGTTTCAACTCCGCTGCCATTAAACCGCACAATAAAGCAACTTCGAATGAATGCTTCAAGACATTTTGGCCATACGAAGTACGAAACTTAAGTTTACCCAATAATTTGATCAACTCTGGGTGAACATCGTGGATTCCCAGGTCGAAAAGAACTTTTTCTGCTTCTTCGATCATTCCCTGTTCCACTTCTTTTTGCACTTTTTCAACGACCTCTTCGATCCGGCCGGGATGGATACGACCATCGACGACTAAACGTTCCATTGAGATACGGGCAATTTCACGGTTCATGGGATTGAACCCGGAAAGAATAATCGCTTCCGGAGTATCATCGACAATAACATCGACACCGGTAGCATTTTCAAAAGAACGGATATTACGACCCTCTCGCCCTATAATCCGCCCTTTCATCTCATCGTTTGGTAACGACACAACAGAAACGGTGGTTTCAACGGTATAGTCAGCGGCGCAGCGTTGAATTGAAGAAGTAATGATTTCGCGCGCTTCCTTTTCAGCATTCCGTAACACATTATCACGTATTTCCTTGGCCAGTTGGGCCGCTTCGTGGCGTACCGAATTCTCCAGATTCTTCAAAAGCAGCTTTTTTGCTTCCTCGGAAGTCAACCCGGACAACTGCTCCAACTTTTTATTTTCTTCATCGATAATTTTTTGAATGCTTTTCCCGCGTTCCTCTAATTCTTTTTCTTTGGCTTCATTGCGTCGGTTACGGTTTTCGAATTCATCTTCCTTTTTACTCATGATATCAGCTTTGCGGTCGAGATTCGCTTCCCGCTGGGACAATTTTTTCTCAATTTGCTGAAGATCATTTCGCTTACTTTTTGATTCCTCATCAAACTTATTTTTTATGCGATACCATTCTTCTTTAGCTTCGATGGAAGCAGACTTTTTTAATAATTTCGATTCTTTTTCAGCTTCTTCTAAGAGGCGTTTCGCTTCTTTTTCGGCATTTTCAATTTTGCTCCCGACCAGTTTTCGGCTTAAATGATATCCAAAGGCAGCTGCTGCTAAAAAACAAAAGATTGCTATTATCACAATCAACAGCGTTGACATTCTTCCTCCTGTTTCAGTAGTTAGGTTGTAAAAAAAAACCCCGCGCCGCCGTGTAGATGGGTGATTTGAACCTCTGGGTCCAAGTAGGAATAGCTCAAGATAAGGTCAAGCCTTGGTCAAGAACAGTTCCTCATTTGAGTTTGTTGGCTCAAATATTACCGACTATCACGCGCAACGCAGGGTTTTATTTTTCCAATAGCTGCTTCATTCGATCTTCAAAACCGGCTAACTTTTCGTCTTGTTCACGCTTGTATGTATAAAGTTCATCGGCGATGAAAAAAGCAGCAAGTAAAGCAATTTTCTCGGTCGATTTATTGGGAATCCGTACTTCGATCTCTTTCATCTTACTGGTAACATAATCACATAATTTATTTACGTATTCCTGATCAACTTCCGTACGCAAATTAAAAACATTTCCATAAATCTCAACACTTACCAGCCGTTTCATAATCTATGTACTAAGAACCTCAACTTTCGTGATAGTCATTTCAGGCGCTAATCTAAAACACTCAACATATTTTTCACGCGTTCGAGAACCTGTTGTTCACGCTGCTTCAGATCATGAAACTGGGTTTCAATGCCTCGCAAACGAGAATTTTCCACGACGAGTTCATTGTTGGTATTTTGTAACTCTTGGTTCATTTTCTGGACATCTTCCAATTCCATTTTTACAAGTTGCAAATCTTCTTTATTCGATTTCAACTCCTGGCGCATATCATTAAATTTTTTCTCGAACTTGTCGAACATGTCTAAAAATAAGTTTTCTTCCATAAATTTTTCCTTAATAATTACCTAAGAATAATATGAAATTTATCCAACAAAGTCAACCGAATTTTTTCAGTTGTCGCATTTATTTCATCATCCGTCAGGGTGCGTTCCGCAGAACGATAAACAAGACGGAGCGTATAAGCCCGTTGATTTTGAGGGATTGAGTTACCCTGATAAACATCTTTTACGATAATTTGATTTAATAGTGGCGCGTCCACATCTCTGATAGTTGATTCAATCATCTGGTAGGTGATCGACAGATCGATTAGCAAGGAGATATCCCGCTCAACAGGGGGGAATTTAGAAGGAGCCTCGCAGGATAAAATTCTATTCTGGTACTTCTGAATCAACTTCTCGGCATCCAATGCCAGCGTAAAAACATTCTTCTTCAAAGAAAAGGCATCAAGAACCTGGGAGGTAAGCATGCCCAAATGGCCAAAATCACCTTGATTATTTCGCAGAATTCCTTGTACGGGTCCAGTATAAAATGGCAACGACGAAGGTACAATTTCAAAATCGTTCCATTTAAGATATTGCAAAAAATCGCGGGCAATGCCCTGCAAATAGGCAAAATCCAATTGGGGCGTATCTGATTGCCAATAGGCATCGTTCTTGTATTCACTCAGCGCAATCACCAATTGATGGGTTTCTTCAGCAAGAACTTGGTCCCCGGTTTTTTTATGAAATATTTTCCCCCAGGCATACGTTTTAACGAATGGCTGGTTTCGATTAAGGTTATACGCCATGGCGCGAAGCACGCCTGGCAACAAACTTTGCCGTAAAATTTCTAAATCGCGGCTCAAGGGATTCATTAAAACAACAGCCTCTGCTGCCGGGGCGAAAAACTCACTTTGAGCGCTATTCTCCAGTGGCATTAAAACTAAATCATAAAATCCCCGTCCTACAAAATATCGTCGAATTTGTTGCGCTAATAGATGGTTGGACCGTTTTTTCGGCTGCTGTTGAAAAAAACCCTGAAATCGGGTGGCGGTGGGAATATTATCCAAACCGACTAATCGCGCGACTTCTTCAATTAAATCGATTTCACGCATCAGATCCGGCCGATATCCAGGGATTTCAAAAACCAGACGAGTTTCATTTTCTTCGATTAGACCCAATCCTAAAGGAATAAACAGAGATTTAACCTGATCAAATGATATTGCAACACCGAGGTGTCGCTGAATATTGGTTTGAGTAATAGCGATTGAAACTCGTTGAGAGGGGCGAGGGTGCTGGTCGATAGGAGCTGATGAGACCTGAGCATGGGTGAGTTGTTCAAGCAATGCGCAGGCATAATTCGAGGCAATCCGGGTAATTTCAGGGTTAGCGCCGCGGAAAAACCGATTGGAGGCCTCTGTCCGCAGTTGCGCTTTTTTTTGTCCGCGATAAATAATTTGCGGATTAAAAAAAGCGCTTTCCAGAAAAATATTGGTTGTGGAACTATCGATTTCAGTCGCAATCCCCCCCATAATTCCGGCAATAGCGATAGGTTGATCCTGGTCGGTGATAAGGAGCACATCTTCCGGTAAAGAGCGTTGAACATGGTCAATTGTCTCCAAACAATCCCCTGAACGCGATCTCCGAACTCCGATCTGGCCGGCAGGTAGTTTATCAAAATCGAAGGCATGCAACGGCTGTCCCAATTCAAGCATAATCAGGTTAGTAATATCGACGACAGCGCTGATTGAACGTTGTCCGGCAATTTCCAACCGATCGCGCAACCAGAAGGGAGAGGGACCGTTTTTAACCTGGCGGATGACTTGGCCGACATAGCGGGGGCATCCTTCCTCGTCTTCGATTTGTATGGAAACCGCCGACTCCATGCGCCCTTCAAAGACACGATCCGCCATTGAGGGCAATTTCACCCGTGTATTGTACAGCGCGGCAATTTCCCGAGCGATTCCAAGAATACAGAGGGCATCCCCCCGATTCGCTGGTATTTCCAATTCAAAAACATAATCATCAAAATAGGGCAAGCGATTGACCGGTATTCCAATTTCCAGATCATCTGGCAATACCAGAATGCCCTCATGTTCATTCGATATCGCCAGTTCCCGAGCGGAACAAATCATACCGAACGATTCAATTCCTCTGAGTTTGGCCTTTTTTATCTGAAATTCACCATTAATGAGCGAACCAAGTGTAGCCAGGGGAATCAATTGGCCGGCATCGACATTTCCCGCGCCACACACAATCTGCAATTTTTCTTTACCGGTATCAACCTGACATAGCGATAATTTATCGGCTTGAGGGTGTTTTTCCCGGGAAATGACTTTTCCCACAATGATACCGTCATCAATTTTACGAGCCCGATAATAAAAATCTGCCAGTTCGAAACCTATAGCGGGGAAACGCTTTGATAATTCCTGCGGAGTGCAGGGAATATCAACAAACTCCCCTAACCAGCGAAAACTAAAACGCATGACCGCCTCAGAACTGTTTTAAAAAATTAATGTCATTTTCCATAAACAAACGAATATCCGGAATCTGATACTTAAGAATTGCTAATCGTTCAACTCCCATACCAAACGCATATCCCGAATAGATTTCAGGGTCATAATTAACAAAACGAAATACACCCGGGTCAACCATACCAGCTCCTGCAACTTCCAGCCAGCCGGTTTGCTTACATATTCGGCATCCTTTACCGCCACAGAAAATACAACTGATATCGACTTCAGCGCTGGGTTCGGTAAAAGGGAAAAAAGAGGGGCGAAAACGCAATTTCACATCCGGTGAAAAAAAAGCCTGATAGAAATAAGTTAGAATTCCTTTCAAATCGGAAAAACTCACGCGATGGTCGACATATAAACCCTCAACTTGGTGAAAAACGGGGGAATGGGTCGCATCGGGCGTATCACACCGATAACATAGTCCCGGTGAGATAATGGCTACCGGCGGCGCCTGCTTTTCCATCACCCTGATCTGGACTGGGGAAGTGTGCGTTCGGAGTAAGGCTTTTTCAGAAACATAAAAAGTATCATGCATCTCCATGGCTGGATGATCGTCAGGGAAATTCAATGCCGTAAAATTATAGTAGGGAATTTCCACTTCGGGTCCATCGGCTACGACAAACCCGATACGTTCCAGTATCTCAATACAGTCATCCAGAACCTGATGCATAATATGTACGGGAGCTGTTTGCAGGTAAGTACCCGGCTGAGTGATATCAACAGCGTTCCAGACGGCTTGCGCCTTAAGTTGGCTCAGCTCCTCTTCCCGAATTTTTATCGCTTGTTCCATCTCTCGCTTGATCTGATTCGAGCGTTGACCGATCGATTTTCTGGCTTCCAATGAAAGTTGAGGCAACTGTTTTAAAATTTGAGATAACCGGCCATGCTGTTTATGTAAGTATTGACTTTTAAATTGTTGGACTTCATCTTCATTGAGCAAAGATTTTATTTCATTTGAGAAGCGTTTCTCAATCTCCAGCAATTCGCTTAAAATCCGGTCTTCCATAGATTAGGCGATGGATTGCTTGGCATGCTGAACCAAATTACTGAAAGCCTGGGGATCGGTGATGGCGATTTCCGACAACATTTTCCGGTTCAGGGAGATTTCAGATTTTTTAAGACCGTTCATAAAACGGCTGTAGCTGATTTCATTCAACCGGCAGGCCGCATTGATACGCACGATCCATAAGCGGCGGAAATCGCGCTTTTTAAGTTTCCGTCCTGTATAGGCATACTGCCAGGAACGCTCCATCACTTCAGTAGCGGTACGGATCAAATTTTTCCGTCGGCCATATTGACCTTTAACCGCTTCAAAAATTCTCTTTTTCCGTTTATGAGAGGCTACGGATGATTTCACACGAGGCATAGTTTCTGCTCCTTATAGATAGGGAATTAATCGCGCAATGCGCTTTTCGTCAGACGAATGGACAATCATGTTTTTACGCAATTCCCTCTTTCGTTTTCGGGTTTTACTAGACATTAAGTGACTGGCATAAGAACGATCGCGTTTTATTTTTCCTGTACCAGTTACTTTAAAACGTTTCGCTGCTCCCCGATGGGTCTTGATCTTCGGCATTCTCTTTCTCCTTTTTTACCGTTTTCCCTTTCGTATTAACAGGCGCCAAAATCATTTGCATCAAGCGTCCTTCCAGTTTCGGCGTCACTTCAACGGTCGCTTTATTTTCAAACATTTGAATCACTCGATTCAGTACTTCTTCACCAAATTCAGGATGGGTCATTTCCCGGCCTTTGAATCGAACTGTCACTTTAACTTTGTTCCCTTCCTCAAGGAAAGAATCAATGTGCTTCGATTTAAAATTAAAATCGTGGATGTCGATTTTAGGTCGCATTTTAATTTCTTTAATCTGAACCACATGTTGTTTTTTCTTAGCCAATTTAGCTTTTTTACTCTGCCGGTATTTATACTTACCGTAATCCAGAACACGGCAGACAGGGGGATTGGCCTCAGGCGCAACCTCAACCAGATCCAAATTCTGCTCTTCAGCTCGCAACAAAGCTTCCTTTGTTCCAATCACTCCAACCTGTTGCCCATCAGCGTCGATCAGGCGTACTTGGGGACTACGGATTTCATCATTAATGCGGAGTTCTTCTTTTATAAAAATACCCTCCCTTTAAATGGTTTTCGATTGAATTTTATTCAGCATTTCAGCGGAAAGCTCGTCGATCGTCAGTGATCCACGGTCACCAACCTTGCGTTGTCGCAAAGATACAACACTACCTGATTGTTCTTTTTCACCAACAATCAACATATACGGTATTTTTTGAGCTTCCGCCTCACGGATTTTATACCCTAACTTCTCATTTCTTTCATCACATTGAATCCGCAACCCTTTTTCAATCAATTGGGCGCGAATATTTCCCGCATAATCCAAATATTTTTCCGATACCGGAATAACGACACCCTGAACCGGAGCCAGCCAAAGTGGAAAATCACCGGCATAATGTTCTATAAGAACTCCAAAAAAGCGTTCCAACGATCCCATTAACGCGCGGTGGATCATAATTGGCTGATGCTCTGTTCCGTCCGCATCCTGATATCCAATTTTAAAGCGTTCCGGCAGATTGAAATCAACTTGGATTGTTGAGCATTGCCAGGATCGATTCAGAACATCCTTTATTTTAATATCAATCTTCGGGCCGTAAAACACACCTTCGCCCGGATCAATGGTATAATTCAAGTTTTTCTCTTCCAAAGCGGAGCGCAGGGCCTCAGTGGCCGTTTCCCAGTTTTCCGGCGAACCTACATATTTTTCAGGCCGGGTAGAAAGATAAATATCGTATTGGGAAAATCCAAACGTTTTCAAAATAAAAAGAGTGAGTTCGATAACACCCATGATCTCTTTCTTGAGCTGATCGACGCGGCAATAAATGTGCGCATCATCCTGTGTGAAACCGCGAACCCGCATCAAACCATGCAAAACGCCACTGCGTTCAAAACGATAGACAGTTCCCAATTCCGCGTACCGAATCGGTAATTCACGATAACTGCGGATTTTGTGATTGTAGATATTAATATGAAATGGGCAATTCATTGGCTTGAGCTGATAGGGAATCTCCTCAACCAACATGGGTGAAAACATATTTTCGCTATAAAAATTAGCGTGGCCACTGGTCTGCCACAAATCAAAACGGGCGACATGGGGTGAATATACTAAATCATAACCGGATTTTACATGCTCATTTTTCCAAAAGGATTCAATCTCGTTGCGGATTGTCGCGCCTTTGGGCAGCCATAAAACCAGCCCCGCGCCGATTTCATTGTTAATATCAAACAGCTCCAAATCGCGTCCCAAACGCCGATGATCCCGACGCTTGGCCTCTTCCAGACGATGCAGATACTCGGTCAGTAGCTTCTCTTCCGGATAAGAAACTCCATAAATACGCTGCAACATGGGCTTTTTTTCATCCCCCCGCCAATAGGCTCCCGCCAAATTTAACAGCTTAAAGGCATGAACATAACCGGTATGGGGAAGATGAGGCCCACGGCATAAATCAGTAAAATTATTATGTGTATAAAATGATATCGGTTCATCAGAGTTGAGCTCTTCTGCCAGCTCCACTTTGTAAATCTCGTTTTTATCGCGGAAATACTCTATCGCTTCTGCCTGAGACAACTCCTTCCGGCAAAATGGAGCTTGAATGGCGACAATTTCCTTCATCCGCGCTTCGATACGCTGTAAATCATCCGGAATAAAAGGTTCAGGAGGATCAAAATCATAATAAAATCCTTCTTCAATCGAAGGGCCAATTGCCAAATGCGTTCCAGGGAACAACTCTAATACCGCCTGGGCCATGACATGGGAAGAACTATGCCAAAAAATCGACCGACCCTCGGCATCCGCAAAGGTTAACACTCGAATTGAACAGTTTTCCTGAACGGGTTCCATTAAATCCACTATCCGCTCATCATTAATCTTCAACCCCAACGCGTCTTTCGCAAGACGCTTCCCGAGCGACTTCGCAATCTCAAGGCCAGTTACACCTTTCGAATATTCACGTTCCGAGCCATCCGGCAACACTATTTTAATCATTTATTTCAGATACCTTTCTTGTTCTTACTAATTTTTTTTTAAAATCAAGAAAATTAACCTATATATTATTAAATTTTTGTCATAATGTCAACAAAAAAGTTACACTCAAGCCAAAAAAAACTCATTTTTATTAAAAAACTCTTGACCTCGCGGTAAAATTGATGTATAGTTGAGCGTTATTTTAGACTTTAAATAGTCGGTCCTGCGCTATTTCACCGAAAGTGTCAGTTTCAGTCTTGGCAATAGATGGTGATGAGAACATCAAATCGGGGAAATTAGGATTAAGGCCAATTGCATCATAATCTTTCTATATGTTAATGAAAGCTGAAATTAGAGGAATTATTAACTCAAGCCGGGAGAAACCAATGAAAATAATAATCATTCTGTTCACGCTGGTCAGTTTGTTTATTTTAAACTGTATGCCACCGGAAGTGGGTCTGGAAAAATTTCCGCGGCCTGAAGAGCCGGCTTTGAAGATTTACACTCGCTCTCCGAACTCCATATTAATGGGCAAACTATCGGCTCGTTCAGATCAAGCCTTTTACATCCTGGATTCCACTTCCAAAACAATTAGAATTCCCATTTCAACGGTTCATTCTATCGGGTTAGATTCTTTCTATCTTCAAATCCCTGATTCCTCCTCACTTACTTTTTATGCATTACATTCTGATTCAATACAGATTCCTTTATATGAAGTTGTATATGATATCCGCCATCCTCACGAAGCGCTTCAGATCGTAAAAATCGACAGCGCTTTAATAAAAATTCATTTAGCGGATACGGTATGGGGATATATTCCCCTTTATATTAAAATCGAGGATCTAAAACAGATATTCAACTGGCATCAGGGAGAGTTCACAGGATTTATCCATCGTTTGTTGCAGAATGGCAAGATTCAAGCGCCCCTGCAATTAACGGCAAAAGCCATTAACAGTGAAGAATGGAAGTGGCTGACACGATCATATACCTGCCCCAGACGATGGTCAAATGCTCCAGTGACCTCTCTCATGACTGAGCCTCAAATCAAGAGCAAAAAATTGACTAAAATCAATCAGGGAACCGAATTGGTCATCATCGATTCTACGAAAGAGTGGTACAGAGTCATTATTTCACACCCGAGATTCCTGATCGGATGGGTACCCGCTGCGCAGACCTCTTTGGAGCCCATTACCCAATGGAACGATGGCGATGTGGAGGAGTATCTCCATCTGTTACGGATTAAAGAATATATTCAATCCTATGGTGTCAAACCCAAAATTGCAGAAAAAATGCTTTCAAAAGGTATTATTGAAGGGATGACCAGAGAAATGGTCTTGCTGTCCTGGGGAGAACCCCAATCTAAGGAAAATCGCGATAAGCGTTATCTTTACCCTGAATTATGGACATATCGCCAATACGGCTATAAATACATGCTGAATTTTGATGGAAATGGCGTCCTGAAATCGTTCGGCAAGGAAAAAATCAAGGATTAACCCCCATTAGTTAGGTACAAAGACCATCCAAAACGTTAAAGAAAACACGCCCAAATTTTCGTTTACCCGATTCTATTTCCTTCAATTCATTTATTTCTTTTTAGTATTTATCGTCTATCACATTGCATTTTTTCTCCGTAACCGCCCTTTGGATTCCAGGATTGAGCTGATTGAAATCGCCAAAGGAATCCCGCATTTGATGAGATATGATCTGAATACGATTGCATATTTATTTATACCGGTGACCTTGTTGTGGATTATTGCCTCGCTCTGGCTATCAGCAGCCGATTTCTTTCAAAAAATCGCCCAACGATACCTGCAGATCATGCTCATCATTGTATTTTTAGTTTTGCTGATAGACATCGAATATTTTCATAGCTTATCTCTCCATCTTAATGAATGGCTTTTCAATTACGACCGGTTTCAGGAATGGATTCCCATCCTGTCCATGGTTCATAGTATGATTCCGTTTTATTATTCAATTCCGGCCATAGTGGGTGTCTGCTCTGGACTATTGATTCTGCAACGATGGGGATCACGTTGGGGAGCTAAATCATTATCAACATGTTCAAGTCTCTTCCGCCGGCAAAAATGGATTCTATGGGTACCCCTCTATTTTATTTTGCTACGAGGATCAGTAGGAATATATGCGCTGTCATGGGGGCAAGCCTACTATTCCCGTCATGATTTTTTGAACCAATGGGCGCTGAACGGCGCATTCACATTATTACGATCCAGTTGGCAGGTGTGGCGCGATCACCAACGAACTAATCTGTTTCAACAGGGGATATTCATTTCCCCTGAAATAGCAATGACCGAATTGCAGGAAATGATTATTCCCAGCGGGGAAAGAATTGAAACAGCTTTCCGGACACCGCTGGCTCAGCAAATCATCGTTGACCCGACCCGACCTTCAGTGCGCCGGAATATCGTTATCATTTTGATGGAGACTTTTTCCCGCCATTTTTGCGGCGCTTTGAACAGCCGACGAAGTGACTCCCCCTGTTTCGATTCGCTTGCCCGACAAGGAATTTTATTTGAACATCATTTTTCAACCGGAGCGCGGACAAATACAGCCATTCCATCTCTCCTCTGCTCATTCCCTCCCCTTCCGGGAACATCCCCTCTCAAGCAATTAGCCGGCGAGCACCTGCCTTCGATCGCCGCCTATTTGAAACCTTTCGGGTACCAGTCATTTTTTTTCTATGGTGGCGATCCCAGTTTCGACAATATGGAAGGTTTTTTGCGCTGTAACGGCTTCGACCATTGTGAAGGAGAACTCACCCATACTAACCATAAATGGGGAATCCCGGACAAACTCCTCTTCAACTATGTTCTGGAGCGTTTAGATCAGGTAAACGATACCCCGTTCGTATCCGTGATTCTCACTCTGACCAATCATGAGCCATTCAGCCTGCCGAAATCTGAGACCCCATTTTATCCTCCGGATACAACCGATGCTCTTTATCGCAATACGTATCGCTATATGGATCAGGCCCTGGGCGAATTTATCAACCAGGCGCGCCGCCGGAAGTGGTTCGAAAATACTATTTTTTTCATTACTGCTGATCATGGGAAAATTTATGGATCAGCTCCGGCATTTGATATCCAGCGATTCCATGTCCCCGCTCTTTTATTAACCCCTTCCGCTGACAGCATTGAGCCGAAAAAATATTCAGCAATCAGCAGTCACCTTGATCTCCTTCCTACTCTTTTTCGTCTGCTCAACCTTCCCATCCGGCATACCTGCTGGGGGCAAAACCTTTTAGACATCCCGTCCGACCAGGGGCGAGCGCTGTGGACCATGTCCCCCTATTCAGCCTGGTGTGAAGATGATTATTACCTGGTGTGCAACCCTGAGCGATCATCACAGCTTTTTCGTGTCTCGGAAATTGAGAATGAACTCTATCCCATTGAAAACAAAGAGATTCAGAATAGTTTGGAAAAAAAATTAAACCTATGGTTAAAAGGTGGTGTCTATATTTTTAAAAAACATTTATCAAAATTTTAATTTTTTGGGAACTTTCCCGGAAAGGCTTAATTTAAGGTGAGATGTTTGGTCAAATTATAGCTGTAAAAGGCAACCATTATACGATTTATAGTGGATCGACAAATTTTGAATATGAAGCGACGATCAGCCGCAAACTACCGATGCAAAACGAAACAATAGTTGCTGTTGGCGATAAGGTTGAGTTTCAAATTCACAACGAATCCGATGCGATTATCACATCGGTTGAGCAAAGAGAGCGTAAAATCGCCCGACTACTTCGTCATCCAAAAGATTTTGTTCAGGTCATAGCTACTAATATTGACCAGCTTTTTATTGTGGTTACCTGGTCGGCGCCCATTTTCAGGTCAGGGATGGTGGATCGATTCTTAGTAATCGGGTTACGGGAATCGATACCTGTTACGATAATTGTTAATAAAATAGATTTAACTTCGGAACCTCCCCCCAGTTTTAAGTGGTACCAGGAAAATCTTCCGGTTTTGCATTGTTCGTGCCAAACCGGGAAGAATATTGAACAGGTCAAAGCGTTGCTAACAGGCAAAACAACTGTTCTAATCGGTCAAAGTGGGGTTGGCAAAAGTTCCTTGATCAATGCCATAGTACCCCAAGCGCCCATGAAAACGGCTCCTTTAAGGCTGAAAGTCAATAAAGGACGTCATACCACCACGATCAGCATCGCCTTTCCCATGCCCCAAAGCGGGTTGATCATCGACACCCCCGGAATCCGGCATTTAATGCTGGAAAAAATGGATACTCACGAATGGCAATGGTATTTTCCGGAATTCAGACCCCATGCCAATTATTGTCAATTCAATGACTGCCTGCATTTGGAAGAACCCCGCTGCGGTGTCAAGGAAGCTGTCGCGCAGGGGATAATTCATCCCGGTCGGTATCAAACCTATCAACGACTTCTCAATGCGATTTAAATTGAAAATTGTTTATCAGAAAAAAAAGGAGCAATTATGCGTCGTATTGAATGCCCCAATTGCGGTTCATTCCTGGATCTCGATTTAACAGTCAAATTGGGTCATATATTCAATTGTCCGGACTGTGAAACGGAACTCACGGTGGTCAACGTGGAACCGTGTGAAGTTGATTATTATTATGGTGAAGATTATGATACGGAATATTCGGAAGATTATGATGAGTATTCCGATTATTACGAAGAAGAGGAATATAATGATTTCGATCCGAACTACTATGATTTAGACGATACTGATGATTGAACGGTAGCCGGATGAATCAAGTTATATTCGTGGGTGACCGGATCAATCGGCACAGTTTGATTGCTATTATCGCCATTAGTGAAGAATGGCTCACCGCGCATCATATTAAAATTATCAAAACAGATTTTGAAGGTCTGTCTGCGATACGGCTGAAAAAGGGAAGCGTTGTGGCATTCAGTTTCTTTACAGGGCAGTTTCCTGATGTTTTTACACAGGTCCACACGTTAAGGAAAGCAAATCCCGAGATTACAATTATAGCCGGAGGGCCGCACCCCAGCGGCGCGCCTCAAGCAACTCTGGATGCGGGCTTTAATTATGTTATTCGCGGCGAAGCTGAAATCAGTCTCCCTCTTTTTTGGCAAGCCTTAAACGGGGAAATCGATTTTAAAGAAGTCCCCGGTTTGAGTTGGTATCAAAATCAGACACCCATCCACAATCCATCTCCTCCCGCCGTCGATCTGGATCGATCCTATTACAGATCTAAGGTTTTACACTCATCGTTCCCCATGGAAATTACCCGCGGCTGCCCTTATGGATGTAATTTTTGTCAGGTAACCCAGCTCTTTGGTTGCCGGATGAGACACCGATCAGTCGAAAACATTCTCTCCAATATTCATAAAGGACAACGTTTTATTCGCTTCATTAGTCCCAACGCCTTTTCGTTTGGGTCAACCCGGACAGGAGAAATCAACCTGGATGCCATTGCCCGACTACTGGAAGGAATTCGCAAAATCGATAATAGCATCCAACTCTATTACGGTAGTTTCCCGGCAGAAGTCCGGCCGGAAGATGTCAACGACGATTCTGTCCGCCTGATTCGGGAGTATACTGACAATGTCGCTCTGGCTCTCGGCGCTCAAAGCGGCAGCAATCGTCTTTTGCAAATAATGCGCCGCCATCATACCGCGGAAGATGTTTTAATGGCGGTACAGACAATTTACCGCAATAATTTAAAAAGCAAGGTTGATTTCATTTTTGGACTGCCGGGTGAAAACCCTGACGATTTACAAGAGACCTTTAAACTAATTGAAACAATCATTCCCATGAACACCGAGATTCGGATTCACACCTTTATTCCACTACCGGGAACAGGATTTGCTAAAATGCCGGCCGGAAAAATTGATGCGGGAACCCGGAAACAACTTGAACAGTTAATCGGGAAGGGAGTTGCCGCCGGACCCTGGCTGCATAAAGAACAGATCAATCAACGAATTGATCGTTTTGTACAAATCCAAAACACCCATACATCGGAGCCACCGGCATGCGCGCCATAACCTATTTTTTTATCTGTTATTTACTCTTTCTGAATGCTACGCCCATCCAGGCCAAGCGACTCTTCTCTGACAAAGAACTCAAAAAGATTAACCCGGGGATTCGGGATACAATCCATCGGGTGATCCATAATATCCCGTTTCGTGAAGGAGAAAAACTAAAATTTGTAATTCAATATGGGTTTATCAAAGCGGCCACCTCCTATATGGAAATCCCTTACCTGGCCACTGTTCGGAGTAATTTATGCTACACGATTTCGGTTAAAAATGAAACCAATAGTTTTTTCGATAATATCTATAAAGTAAGAGATCATATTATATCTTACGCGGATTATCAGGGCTTGTATAGTTGGCGTTATGAAAAACACTTACGAGAGGGCAAATACAAGCAGGATCGAATTGAAAAATTCTATCCCGATCAACAAATCGCATTCAGCAAAAAAAAATGGCGGGCCATACGACCATTCACGATGGATGCGCTCTGCGCGCTTTATTATTTAAGAACACAACAGTTGATACCGGGTAAGGATATTTTTTTTGAAAACCATACGGATGGAAAAAACTATTCCATTCGCGTTATAGTTCATAAACGTGAAATCATCGATACTCCGCTGGGAAAAGTAAAAACGATTAAAATAGAACCCGTGATGAAGGATCCCGGAGTTTTTAAATCGGAAGGTAAAATTTTGATATGGCTTACGGACGATAATAATAAGGTTCCGGTGCAACTCAAAAGCAAAGTATTTATAGGTTCGTTTACGGCGGTACTCGAAAGTTATGAAGGAACAACCATCAATTTTATCAAATAAGCAAAGGAGAACGTGTGGATAGGGTCAAAATCGGCGTAATTGGCGTAGGACATCTGGGGCGAATTCATACACGAGTTTATTCAGAATTATCTGAGAAAGTTGAATTAGTAGGTATTTATGACCAGAATGCGCAACAAGCGGAAACTGTGGCCCGGGAATATCAAACACGCGCCTATTCTTCTCCTGAATCCCTTTTGGAACAATGTAGCGCCGTATCCTGCGCCGTACCGACTTCCAGCCATTACGAAATCGGACGATTGGCCGCCACGGCTGGCTGCCACGCGCTCATCGAGAAACCGATAACCGATCAAATTGAAACGGCAGAATCCTTAGTCTCATTGTTCAGAACTAACGGTTTAAATTTAATGGTCGGCCATACAGAACGTTTTAATCCGGCCATGGAGGTGATGCGGCATCTGACCTTAAAGCCAAAATTTATCGAGGGGCATCGCCTGGCGCCATTTAACCCAAGGGGTACCGATGTGGCTGTCATTTATGATTTGATGATTCACGATATCGATATCATTTTAAAAATTATGGGAAGTGAACCTGAATCGATCGATTCGGCTGGCGTATCCGTCATTACTCCGCATATTGATATCGCCAATGTACGCATGAAATTTAGCGGGGGCTGTGTTGTCAATCTGACCACGTCGCGTATTTCCCAGAAAAAAATGCGAAAATTACGGCTTTTCCAGGAAAACAGTTACATATCCATCGATTTTCTGGAAAAATATACTAAAGTCATATCCTTGAATGCCCAGGCAATTGATCGTAAGGACACTCTTTATACCGAAGGATTTTCGCTCACGGATTTCAATATGAAACAATACACTCTTGACCGGGAGCCGTTAAAAGCGGAACTGAGCGAATTTGTTGACAGCATACTCCAGCATCGGGAACCTGCCGTCAATGGCGAGGATGGATTAAAAGCGCTGAGGATATGCAGAACAATCGAAGATAAAATACAGGAAAACCTCAAAGAGATGGGATAAAATGAACAACCACCGAACCGGGAGTCAGTGATGAGACATCTCCTATTATTGTGGTGCATCGGGTGGAGTCTGTGGGCTGGCTCGATCATGGCGCAAGATGAAGAGCAGTTAGATGATTTATTATGGGCCGATGATATTATGGTTATTACAGCCTCGCGAGGGTCTCTCAAGGCTTCGCAAGCGCCCTCTTCTATTACCGTCATTACTAGCGAAGAGATTGAACACAGCGGCGCATTGACGATTATGGACCTGCTCCGGCGGGTTCCCGGTATTGATTTTATGCAACCCACCAGCGGCGCTTACAATATTTCAATCCGTGGATTCAATGATCTGCTATCGCGACGAATCCTGCTCATGGTGGACAATCATTCACTCTATTCCGATTTTCACGGGCTCATCGACTGGCAAGCTCTGCCGATCCCTCTGTCCGCTGTCAAACAGATCGAAATTATCCGCGGCCCAGGTTCCGCTCTTTACGGCGCGAATGCATATTTAGGGATTATTCATATCATCACTAAAGGCTCTGAAGAGCTGCCCCAACTGATACTCTCTTCCACCATCGGTACCAACCGGACCTATTCCTCCAACGCCATCGCCTCCCATATCCGCCAGAACTTTTCATTTCGCGCTTCCGTGGGTTGGGGAACCACCGGACGCTGGCAAACCAATGAAATTTCTTTTGAAAAAGGAGCAGCTCTCACTATTGAAACCATCCGTCGCGAATCCTACGGATTCCTACGCGATTGGTCAGAAACACGAAACCTCACCTTTGACGAAGGATTCGCCAGTTACTATGAAGAACAAACCGGTGAACCATTGCCAACCGGTTTGACCTTCGATCAATTTTTCTATGCCAATATTGGCACTGACAGTTTATACAATGCAATCCGGGAAGAACTTGAAAGCACATTTGGCGAAGCTAAAGCTAAAGCCGATAAATATTTAAAAAGGAAACGCGGCGCTGAAAACTATTTTTTCAATTTCCGTAGCGACTATTATGCCTCTCGGAATCTCACCTTCAGCCTCGAAACCAGTTATTCACAAGCGAACACTGATAATATTATGAGTCTGCTGCCAGGCGCGTTAATTATGGAGAACCAATTTGGTTATCTGCATTTTGATACTGACTGGCGCGAGTTTTTACATCCCAAATCGAACCTGATTCTACGCGCTCATTGGCTTAACCAACAAATGAGTCTAATTGAATCGAACTTCATACCAAATTTTTGTGATAATGATAAAATAGCCAATAACATTTGGGATGCGGAAATTATACACGAAGTAACCAATATGGGCGATATCCCCGAGAATACTATTCTGACGGGTTTGAACCTTCGTTATAGCAATGCTTCCAGTAACCTCTTTACTCCTTACAGGACTGAACCCTATCCTTCGTATGACCAGCTTCAACTGGGGTTTTACTGGCAGATACAATACCGTCTGATGCGGAATGTGGGATTGCATTATGGGGAACGTTACGACTATCATCCACGGGCCGGATTCCATCAGTCACCCCGCGCATCATTGAATATATCCCTGAAAAACCATACCCTGCGCTTCATTTTCTCACGGGCCTTCCGGAATCCCTCCTATTTTGAATCTTATACAGACAATACGTTTATTCGCGGCGGGTATCTCGAGGGGTTTCATAATTACACATATATTGAAACCGGCGAAGATTCCCTGGGGATACCGGAAAAAAAACTCAGAAACAACCGCGCATTAATGGCGGAATCGATCAAATCACTTGAATTTGGCTGGCAAAAACTTAAAAAAGTCTCACAAAGTTACGCGTTATCATGGGATTTGAGTTTTTTCTATAATGAATTGCAGGATTTGATCAATTTGATGGGCATTGAAGAAAAAGGACATCCCACTTCACCCTGGATGTTTTTCAATTTCGGCAGCTATAAAACTCTTGGGGGAGAAATCAGCATTCGGTGGGATAGCCCGATATTATCGATTTTTTCTAATTATTCTCAAATTCATATCAGCGATATGCAGTTGGATTCAGCCACATTGATTGAAAAATTCCCAAATGCCAATACAGAACCGATTAAAAGCGGCAAATATCAGTACCTGGATTTGCCCTGGGCGGAAAATACATTTGAAGTTTTTCGCCGCGCCGCCCAACAAGAGGGACATACTCCACAGCATAAATTCAACATGGGCTTCGAATTGCGGCTTGCATCCCGCTGGCATCTGACGAGTACACTCTTCTATACCGGCCCTTCAAAAAATTGGGTTTCATATTATAATGGCATGTATATGTCCGTGCCGGCATACTGGTTGACCAATGCCGCGCTGACCTTCAACTGGAAAAACACCGTTTTCACCCTGGCCGCCAAAAATCTCCTCAACAACCGCCATTACGAATACCCGCAAAATTCCTACAACATCGACAATTATCACGATATTAATTCCCTGTATCTTTTCAATCTCGACCAAGGCAAAAATTTAGGCCGAATTATTTCCTTCAACATTAAATTTATATACTAAAAATGAAAAATAACCTCTGGATGATTGTAATCTTTTTCCTTTTTTTTCGTATTTCCATTCAAGGAGAAACCATCCTGATTCTCCTGAGCGGAGATTATACGGAATTGAGAAAAGCGAAGGAAGCCTTTATAGAAAAATTGCAGGAGAACCATACTAAACTGATTTTTAAAGAATTTGTTTTCAAAGTCGATGAACTATCTAAGCTGGACAATATGCTCACGGATACCTTGCCTGATCTAATAATATCTTTCGGCAATAGCGCCACTTCCTATATTTATGAAAAAAAACCACCGGTCCCCATTATTTTCAGTATGCTTTCTTATAAAGGAGATTATCCGATACAAGAGCGGTTGCCCGATCTTTTTACCGGTGTCACGATGAATATCGACGAAGGAACCACTCTGGAAATTTTAATCAAACTTTTTGGTCGGCAATGGGAATTAACCACTCTTTATTCAGAGAATTTTTTCAACGATGTCAACCGCATCAAAGAAGAAGCCCAAAAACGTGAGATCAGTTTTTCTTCTTATGTGGTCTATAACAGTCGGCAAATTCCCAGCGTATTACGCAAAATTCGCGATAAAACCCTTTTTTGGGTTCTACCCGACCCCAGTATCTATTCCAAATCGATACTCGTCGATATGTTTCGGCCACTCAATCAAAAACAAGCCATTATTCTGGTTCCTTCCTATATTTACTTAAAAACCGATCCTGGAGCGCATGTGGCTATTAATATTGATGCGCAATCGATCGGAATTCAAACCGCCAACTTAGTGAGCCGAGTACTGCGCTATCCTGCCCAACGCTTTCCCCGTGAAGTACCGGAAGAAATTTATATCTATCTAAAAAAAGATTTAAAAAAGAAATACACTATCACTGATTTACCAAACATCAAGTGGGTCGAATGAGATTTATACGGTATCTGATCGATCAATTCCGGCATTCTCTATTATTTCGAATACGCTTGCTCACCAATGCCCTGGTATTGATTACCATCACCTTAATGACGCTGTTAACGCAAAGATCGATGAGCCATCACATGCTGGATTTTTACAAGGATACAGGGATTGAGGCTATTGAGACCACCATTGCCCAGGTACTTTCCCAGTTTCCCCATGATTTTTCAGATACTTCTCCCCAGTCGTTAGCCCAAAAAATCGGTTCTGATGAATTTAAAAATGAAATTCTGACGCAATTCAACAAAGTATCCCTTATCCAGGATATTATTACTATGGCGCTCTACAATACGGGGTACAAGGAAGAGATGGTGAATGGAGAAATCCTGCCAACGGAATTTCTCTATTATATTCAATCCCATCCCCGGATTACCGGCCAACAATTGAAATTGGCGGATCGGGACGTCCTGCTTTTCGCCAGTCCCATCGAAATATCGCCCCAGGTACGCAACGAGGAAGACATGTTATTAGCGGACGATATCACGAATGTCGGCAGCGCCCGCATTACAGCCGGATATCTGGTACTGGTAATATCACTGGAACGATTCAATCAACAATTATTTCAAATATTTTTAATAGTTGCATCAATTGGTTTCTTTTTACTGGTGTTGACGATAATTGCCCAAAACTTAATATTTCGGGTACTAATGCGACAATTGGGCAATGTGATCCACGCGACGACCCATATCGCCAGAGGAAACTATGACCACCGACTGAATTGTTCCCGCAATGATGAACTGGGTCAACTTGCCAAATCATTTGACGCTATGGCGGCTGAACTGGAAAACAAAATCTCTACACTGGCGGATAAAAACCATCAATTGGAAAAAGCCTACCGGCAATTAGATGAAAGTAAAGAACTTATCATCAAACAGGAAAAGCTGGCGTCACTGGGCACCATGGTAGCCGGAATCGCCCATGAAATTAATAATCCGACCCAAGCCATTAAGTTTTCCATGGAAAGCCTCAAGCTCAATATCCAGGATTTGCAGGAGTTAATGGATCAATTATTGCCACTTTTCGAATCGTCACCTGAAGAGTACACGATCCGTATCGATCAACTTAAAAGTAAAATTGAAAGAATGGACCTTGATCTAATTTTTGATGAAATACATGAAATTGCCCAGGAAAACGATGAATCCCTGATTCGGATTGAAAATATTGTCAAAAGCACGAAGCGGATGGCGTATGCCGATTTAAATTTAACGACTTGTAATGTAAACGAAATCCTGGAGGATGCGATTACGCTGGCCTATAACCAGATCAAATACGACCTGACGATTGCGCCTCAGCTAAGTGAAAACCTGCCTGTTGTTCAAGGCTCACCGCAGGAACTGGGCCAGGTATTTATCAATCTGATCATCAATGCCCGCGATGCGATCAAAGAAAAAGGGTTATCGATCAATCAAAGCGAACTCCGCATTTCCACTACGTATTTTGAAGAGCAATCACTAATAGAAATCCGGTTTAAGGATAACGGAACAGGGATAAAAAAGGAAATTAAACATCGAATTTTCGATCCTTTTTTTACAACCAAGATCATTGGCCAGGGAACTGGACTGGGACTCAATATCTGCCATCAAATCATTGAATCGCACCATGGTCAGATAAGCGTTGAATCAGAAGAAGGACAGGGAACCGAATTTATTATTCAGCTACCGGTGATGATCACTTCATAGAAATATACTTTTAAGGAGAAGATTAATATGGAACTCCATTCCCCCGCGGAATCAAACCTCCCTGTGCTGGTTATCGTTGACGATGATCTGGCTGTATTGAATGGTCTGAAACGATTGTTAAGACGGGATTATAAAATCCATGCTTTCAGCAATCCCTTTGAAGTTGAGCCGTTTTTAGAAGAAAATGAGGTTGACTTGATCCTGTCTGACGAAATGATGCCGGGTTTGCGGGGAAGTGAGATGCTCAGCCGTATCCATATAAAACACCCGGATTTATGCAAAATTATACTCAGCGGCCAGGCAGAAAAAGATGACATCGCCCGGGCCATCAACAAAGGGGGGATTTTTGCCTTTCTTTTCAAGCCGATCGACAAGGATCAATTAATCCAAACCATCACCAATGGCCTGGAAAATATGCAGATGCGACGGCATATCATTACCCAGAATCTGGAACTGAAGCAAGCATACGACAACCTACTCGCCGACTTAAAAATGGCCCAATATATCCAAATCGGGATGTTGCCCAAAGAACTGCCAAAAATTCCCGACATTACCTTCCAGATTATGTACCTGCCCTCTGAGCTGGTAGGTGGGGATTATTATAATATTTTCCATCTTGACAAAGAGAATATTGGAATTTTTTTTGGCGATGTAACAGGACATGGGGTATCGGCTGCCATGATCGTCGTCTTTTTAGCAGGCGCTATACGACATTTTTATAAAAATCAATCCCCCCAGGAATTGCAGATCAATTCACCCAATGAGGTGATGACACGGATTAACCAGGAATTTATGGCAAATGAATATAAAAATACTGAGGAAGGGGAATCCGTACTTATACCCGCATTTTACGGGATTCTGAACACCCAGACCCGGCTACTGACTTATACGCTGGCCGGGCATATCCCCCCCTTGTTGATTGATCATAACGGCGCCATTGAAGCCATTCCTACGATCGGTGGATTCCCTTTAGGTTGTTTTGAAGATGCCGTCTATGACTCCCATGAAATCCAGTTATTGAACAATCAACAACTGGTCTTTTATACGGATGGAATAGTAGAAGCAAGAAATGACCAGCGGGAGATGTTCGGATTACCCCGATTTCTGGAACTATTACGTAAATGGCGCCATCAGCCAGGGTTGGCGGAACACGTCATCGAAGAGCTCAAAGCGCAAAGCTTTCACCAAAACGACGATATTGCCCTTATCATGATCGATGTCCACGATGTTCAGCGCCGCCAATAATCGGGGATGAACAGAACCAACAGGGCATAGATCTCCAACCGGCCGGCAATCATAAAAAAAGACAATGCTAACTTGGCAAAACCGGGTAAAAATCCATAATTGCAAAGCGGGCCCACCTGGCCGAATCCGGGACCGATATTATTTAAACATGCTGCCACCGAACTAAAAGCGGAAATCCAATCTGTCCCCGCGATCCCCATTAATATCACCCCTCCAATAAATAAAAATATATGTAAGAAAAAATAAGATAATGTGCGTTTAACAACATCCTTGTCAATCACTTTGTTCGAAACACGCAAGATGAAGCGACGATGAGGAACATAGGACTTAATAATCTGATTGTAGGCATACTTGACAAGTATTATGAATCGAATAATTTTTATTCCTCCAGCAGTCGATCCCCCGCATCCACCAATAAACATCAGCGCGAACAAAATAATTTTAATTGAGTCAGACCATTGATCAAAATCGGCAGTAGCATAACCGGTAGTAGTCATCACAGAAACCGTGTTAAAGCTTCCATATAAAAATGCTTCATCCCAATTGGTAAATTGCCGATGTCGAATTAGCAATCCGGAAACAATAGCGATGGATATCAACGTAATGATGAGGTAAACCCGGTATTCACTATCACGCCAAATCAACGAGGTTTTCCGTTTAAAAAAATAGTAGTACAACGTAAAATTTGTACCGGCGCTGATCATAAAAACAAGGATAATAATATGAATCCACGGATTGGAATAGTAAGCGATGGAGGCATTTTTGGTGGAGAAACCGCCCGTCCCCATGGTACCGAAAGTATGGCACAGCGCATCAAAAAGTGGCATGCCGGCAAGCATCAATAAAATGGACTCCAGCAATGTAAACCCGATATAAATTGCCCACAGAATGAGTGAGGTTAACTGGATTGTAGGCTTGATTCCTTCCACATCCGGCCCAGGGGCCTCGAATTGATACATCTTTTTCCCACTGGCGCCGACAAAAGGAATCAGAGCGACAAACAGAACAATGATTCCCATACCACCCAGCCAGTGCGTATAACTCCGCCAAAAAAGCAACCCTTTGGGAAGTACTTCAACATTCGACAGAATTGACGCACCAGTAGTTGTGAATCCGGAAACAATTTCAAAAAAAGCATCGATATAACATGGCGCGTACCCCGAGATATAAAGCGGAACGGCGCCGAACAACCCGGAAATAATCCAGGACCCACTGACTATCATCAACGCTTCTTTTTTATAAATGGTAAAATTTGTCCCGGACCATCCCCGCCAAATTAATCCTCCCCCCACAATAAATGTTCCCACGATTGTAAATAAAAAATCAAGCCACTGGGGTTCCCCGTAATAAAGCGACCAGGCCATGGACGCCAGCATATTGACCCCCAGAAAGACGATTAGCAAACCAAACAGATAAAATATTACTCGTGGTCGCATTATGGATTGAATAATTTTTCTATTTCACGTTGATTCTTTTTCAGACATAAAACGACAACATAATCATCCGCTTGTAAAATAGCATTCCCCTTAATAATCAATACCTCTTTACCCCGAATGGCGGCAATTAAAATGGTCTTGGAAGGAAGTTTCAGATCGCGAATCTGTTTATCAACTAAGGGAGAGTGGCTTTTAAGGTGAAATTCGACAAACTCAGCGCTCACATTTTTAATACTGTGGAGTGTGATTAAATCCCGCTCGCGGATGGCGCGCACGATATCGTTACTGATAATCATCCGGGGACTAAAAACCTGGTAAATACCCATTTTAGTAACAATATTCAGTAATTGCGAATTATGCATTACCATGGCGATCATGGAAACACCCCGATCCCTCATCAGGATCGCCGAGAGGAAATTGATTTCATCGTTACCGGTAGCGGCGATAAAATAATCGTTCTCATTGGGCTGTAATTCATCCATCGCGCTTGATTCAAAAACATCCAGATTATATACAGTTGAGTTAATCAACGCCTGTGCGACTCGATTACTGCGTTCGGCATCGGGTTCAATGATAATTACGCGATATTTGTTCTCAGCTAAACGCGCTAAGGAAAATGCAATGGAACTGCCGCCCAGAATAAGAATCCGCTTGATTTTTTTTTGCGCGATTGGAAAGAGATCGCTTAAACCATCCATCGCTTTTTTTTTCCCAGCCAGAAAAAGCGTATCGTGGGGGAAAATAGTCGTTTCACCGTTGGGAAACATAAAATTCTGCCGGCGGTTAATTCCCACAATTAAAATATCTGGATCCAGGGCAATATCTTTAATCTTTTTATACGTAAACGGAGATTCGTGTGTTACCAAGAACTGGTTAATAAAGACATTACCCCGTCCAATAGCATTGACTTTTAAAAAATAGGGATATTCAATAGCCTGAAAAATAGTCAAAGCGGTTCGTCGTTCAGGGGAAATAACCATATCGATCCCGATTGTTCCATACTCACCTAATTGTTCTTCATCCAGATAATTCGCATTACTGACCCGCGCCACCGTAAAGGAGGCGCCCAGGCGTTGGGCGATGAGAGCGGAAACCAGATTGACCTCATCGTTATTCGACACAGCTAAAAAGATATCCGCGCTGCCAACATCAGCCTGTTTCAGTACTTTGGGCGCGGCTCCGTAACCTTCAATGATCTGGATATCCAGTTGATCTTCCAATAATGTCAGCTTACGGCGGTCCATATCAATACCGATCACATCATTTTTATCTTTTGATAAAATTTCCGCCAAATATGACCCGACCTCACCCATCCCTACAATGACGATGCGCATGGCATAATTTTCCTTTCCCTGTTTAAAATCTAAAGAATATAGGTGAATAGTAAAAAAAAATCAAGTAAAATCAAGATTCCCCCCTTGACATTCCTCATTTTTTTTATTATAATTGAAAATGAAATATGGTTCAATAGTTTTTCCAGCATATTGATTACACATTCGGTTAATTCTTTAAGCCAGTGTAATCAATGATTAAATCTATCCGTAAAATAAAATGAAAATTACTGGTTATCCTACTATAAATAAAAAGGAGAATTCATGGCATTTTTAACCTTTAATGACTCGCGGGAAGGGTATTTGGCAACCTTCATCTGTTCGAATCCAATGGTGGATCCATTTTTTATTCGTCAGGCGCGCATGGAGATACTCAAAAAGATCGACCATGTGGATGAATATTTATTTAACCATCGGGATCATTGGTTTTTTTTGCATTCCTCCCTTCCCACAATCGATTTCTATCCCAAATTTAATACATACAGTTGCAATGCCACTGTTATGGCATTAGTCTGTTTGGAATTCAATTCCGATACGAATGCAATAATGGAGCATATTGGCCGCGCAGGCCTTAAAATCTGGTATAATAACCATTTATTGGCCGATTTCAGCCAGGGTCGAAATTATTTTGAAACGGATCCGTTCAATCTTGCCATAACCTTCAAGGAAGGATTGAATTATTTACTATTGGAAGTAATCCAGGTCAACACCCATTGGGATTTTTCACTTAAACTGACAAATCATAGCAATCAACCGCTAAAAGACTATAAAGTCCATATCCCCTATGAACTTGATGACATTCATTTTGCCCACCACTCGCTATTCAACTCACTGCAGGTCGATATGCAAACCCGCAATATCCGTAATATGGATGAACTGAATCTGATTTTGCATTCTGATTTAAACTCATGCGTTTTTCCCGAATCGATGAACGCATCGATTCAGATCACAACAGAAGATAACCGGGTTTGTTTCGAACGAAAACTCAAACACCTCCCCCTTAGCGTATTTCGTTTTAATTTTAATCGGGTTGAATTAGAGCTGGCTCCCGGTTTTTATAATATTAATCTGGTTTTTTTCAGCTTGCTGCACAATGAAAAAAAGAATGTCGGCTTTTTTGTATTGGATTCAGATTTCGATCGGGTGATCCAACTCTATAACAAACGGTTGAAGTCTTTAAAAGACATACATATTACCAACCAGAAGAAAAATCAGTTGTTTCACGATATATTACCCACGGTAGAGTACCAGATCACATTTTTAGAAGAGATATGGACCGATCTTGTAAATGGGATTAAAGACTATAATATGATGAAAGAATTGAGCCAGGAAATCGACCAGATACTTACTGATCTGGAAAAAGGCAAAAATCCCTATACTGACCGACGGGGTTATTTACGGTGCGCGTATTATCATCCTCACACGATGGCCCCGATCCCATTCTCCCTGTACATCCCACCATCCTATAACCCTGAAAAAAAATACCCCCTGGTCATTGGACTCCATGGTTATGGCTCGAATCATTATTTGCATCTGCTTCGCTTGCTGGGACTTAGCAGCGGTCATGAAGAAAGCGAGTACTATTCGCTGCGTGAATCGATAGAAGTTCCGGAAAGAGATTACATAGTACTGAGCATCAATGGATTCGGTTCGATTGGATATGATAGCTATGCAGAAGATGATTTTTTCCATTCAATGGAGCTGGTACGTCAAAATTATTCAATCAATGAAAACCGCATTTATATTACCGGCATTTCAATGGGAGGCACAGGGGCTCTCTATTTTCTTTCCCATTATCCCAATCTTTTTGCTGCCGGGGCAATTCTATGTCCGGCTTATGATCTGGAACGCCTCATTCCACAACAAAACATGTCGGAACTTTCGGAAGAACAACGAAAACTACTTTATCTCTATGACTACAATAATTACCTGGAAAATCTGAAAGATATCCCTCTTTATATTTTTCACGGCAGTAACGATTCAGTGCTTTCCGTGGAGCATTCTCGAAAACTGGCCCGAGACCTCCAATCTTTGGGTTACAACAAAATCTATGTTGAAATGACAAATGTAAACCACAATATCTGGGAAACCGCTTTTGACCATGATTTTGTACTCAATCTGCTGCTTCAGCATCAAAAACATCCAATATCGGAGCTCAATCATATTTATCAAACCAGCGACATTACCCATAATTCGTTCGGATGCTTTGAAATTCTAAAACCGCGCCATTATCGCGATTCAATTCGAGTGGAAGCGCATCAACAGGGCGACATGATTTACATTCAAACACGTAATGTACATTTTCTGCAAATCAATAAAAATATGATCAACTTAACGCATCAAACCAATCTGTACATCAACGGCCTACCTGCGGAAGTTCCCCGCAAAATAATTAAGGATCTGATATACGAAATCGATGATATGCGAATCGAGCGCATCACCAAATATACCCCTGAACTGATTTATCCTCCCCGACAGGGTATCTACCAAGCATTCAAGGAATGGCACACATTTGTCATCAGCAACAATATTGACAAAAAAATGAAACGATTTTTAACAAATTTAACTTATATTCCCGGCTTGGAACATATAAATTTTCCGATACGGCCCGCAGAAACGATTGATTTAGCCGATGATACTTTGGGCAATATTATTTTAATCGGCTCGCCTGAATCCAATATTCACATTGATAAATTACTGAAAAAACTAAATATCGATTTTAATTCCCAGCGGTTATCATTTTTTGGCCAGGAGATTCATGGATCGCCGATCCAGGCTTTTTTCCATTACTACAATCCCTTTAATCCCCGCCGTGAAATTGTATGCTACCTGATATCCAATCCGGATGTAATCCCACCGATCTTCGTCACACCGTCGTTATGGTTCAATCCACTGCATTACGGTGATTATTATGTATTTAACAAGGAAGAATTGGTATGCGCCGGCGTATTTGCCAATGATTGGCCGGAAACCGAGAATGAACCGGTTTAGCCGCAATCAGATGGTTTTTGGCGCGCCAGTAATCCAGCGATTGCAAAGCGCATCCGTTGCAGTATTTGGACTGGGTGGAGTCGGAGGCGCTGCCGCGGAATGTCTGACCCGGAGCGGTGTCGGACATCTTATTCTCGTTGATTTTGACAAAATCCACTCGACCAATCAAAACCGTCAAATTTTATCGCTTGACACAACGGTTGGGATACCTAAAACTGAAGTCGCCGCTCAACGTTTTATACAGATCAACCCAGAGATCAGACTGACTATTTTTACCGAAATGGCGCGTGAAGAGTTTAACCGGTATCTCCAGCCGACAGTTGATTTTGTAGTCGATGCCATCGATGGTTGCAACCCAAAAGTAAACTTGCTGGTCTGGTGCCATGAACATGGAATTCCTGTGATAAGTTGTATGGGAGCGGGTGGTCGGCGGCGTCCGGCAGACGTCCAACAAAGCGATCTGTTTGAAACTCGCAATTGCCCTCTGGCCAGCCGAATGCGCAAATTTCTGCGCCGCAGGGGGATAAACCAGGGTATCCCCGTTATCCATTCCCTTGAAACTCCCGCTCCCACTTGCAACCCTGATCGTGAAGAGCAATCAAATCATCGGGAAGAAACGGGAAGAATTCGACAAACTATTGGTTCCACTCCTTTTATTCCGATAATTATGGGCGCCTGGGCTGCCGCCTACGCCGTTAATACTCTCATCGATAAATGGCAACTCCATGAATAACAATAATGTTTTATTAATTGCCGGCGAAGCTTCCGGAGACCTGCACGGCAGCCTGTTAGTTAAAGAATTGCTGGCTCTTGATCCCACTTACCGCTTTTTCGGAATTGGCGGACCCTTGTTGCAACGACAGGGAATGTCAATTCTTGTTCACAACAGTGAAATGGCTTTCATGGGATTTTGGGAAGTAATCAAGCACCTGAATAAAATTTCAAAGGTGTTTCGCGCTATTCTGGATATCGTTAGTGAAAAACAGATAACAACTGTTATTCTAATCGATTATCCGGGCTTCAACCTGCGGCTGGCTAAGAAGTTAAAAAAGCGCGGCTTACAAATTATTTATTATATAAGCCCACAGCTTTGGGCTTGGGGACAGAAACGGGTAAAAATCATCCGTAACTGTGTGGATTTACTGATTGTAATTTTACCCTTCGAAGTTGATTTTTATCGACGATTTGGAATTACTGCTCATTTCGTCGGACATCCGCTGTTAGATCAATTAAATCACACAGAATTCACGGCTTCTTTTCGTCAAAAATACCAGATACCTCCTACCGCTTACTGTATCAACCTGCAACCCGGCAGCCGCATTCATGAGGTCGAACAGCTTATGCCCCTATACATAAAAGTAATGGAAGATGTTAAGGACCCGGATATCCATTGGTTGATACCCCAAGCCAATACGATTCCCCCAGAATATTGGCAATTGGTTCCTCTCGGGTCAGAAGGAAACAGACACCTAATCAGTACCGAGGATTATTACAACGCATTGGCGACCACATCCGCCGTTATAACAGCTTCAGGCACGGCGGTATTAGAAGCCGCGATATTCACACGGCCCATGGCAATTGTTTATCGCGTCAATCCACTCACGTATTATATTGCCCGCCAATTAATCAAAGTGCCGTATATTGGAATTGTCAACTTGATTGCCGGCAAAAAGATTGTTCCCGAATTCATTCAGCGTGAGGCGAATACCACTAATCTGGTAGAATTTATCCATACGATTCGCGGCCAACACGACCTATATCAAGATACCTGCCGGGCCCTTATAGAAGTGAGAAAGCAACTGGGAGAGCCGGGAGCAGCGATCCGGGCGGCCAATTTGATTTTTCAATTCCAACAAGACTCCTCTCATGCGCTATCTTAACTGTTTTCATCGGTTTCTCTGGAAACTCTATACATCGCTAATCTCATTAATCGTTTATATTATCGGTTTTAGTTGGAGCATTCATTGCGCTGGAGAAACTCAATGGATACGGCGAAATAAAAAGCGACCGGTGATATTTGCATTCTGGCATGGGGAACTATTTCCTTTGATTTTCAACTATCGCCGCCGTCAGGCGCGTGTTCTTGTCAGTGAGAGTAAAGACGGTGAGCTGGTGGCCCGTGTGATTGAACGCATGGGGTTCACGCTCGCGCGGGGATCCAGCTCCCGCCATGGAGTTAGAGGGATATTACGCTTGCTGCATTCACTTCAAGAAGAGAATAATGATTGGGGAATAACCCCCGATGGCCCCAAGGGCCCCCGTCATGAAGTCCAACCCGGCATCGTTTTTCTGGCATTAAAAACGGGCAGACCGATCATCCCCATCAGACTGGCTGCCAAAAACGCCATTTATCTTCACTCATGGGACCGTTTTATGATACCATTGCCTTTTGCTCATATTCAAATAAACATTGGACCTCCCTTTCGTCTTCAAACCGGACAGGATATATCATATTATGCGAACATCTTACGGCAACATCTTTTACATTTGTCTTTGGATCGGGTACAATCTGGCGATTAGCGTGATTGGCGTGTTTTCCATTCTCCCTATTTGGCTTTGGTGTCGCCTCAAAAAACACGCATTATGGCCTCGTCTGAGCGTTGCAAAATTACCACTTAGTTCTCCTGTGTGGTTCCATGCGGCATCGATGGGAGAAGTGAATATGATCTCATTAGCCATCCACACGATCCGAACGCATCTGCCCGATACTCCTCAGCTCGTAACTACCAATACCGAAAGCGGGCTGAATCGAGTTCGACAAATTTTCAGCAGCAGCGTTTGGGCGCAGTTGGCGCCTTTGGATTTTCTTCCGGTTATCGCCTTGTTTATTATCCGCAATCGACCCCAGGCGCTGTTTATTGCGGAAACTGAATTGTGGCCGAATATGATCCAATTATGTCGTTGGTTTAGAATACCTATCGCAATTATTAATGCCCGCATATCCGACAGAACCTTTCACCGGTATTATAAAACACGTTTTTTTTGGAGTCCCCTGTTAAAGGCCCCACAATTGATACTGGCCCGGACTTCATTGGATCGCAACCGATTTATTGCTCTGGGAGCCAAACCCGAAAACGTAATCATAGTTCCCAATATAAAAACCGCCGCGATTTACAGCCTCATCCACCGGCAATCCGTTCCTGAGGAGCTGGACCAGTGGCGCAGCGATCAGCCGATGGTTGTTTTCGGCAGCATCCACGATAAAGAAGAACCAATTATATTGAATGTGATCAACCAATTATCGGAAGCGCTCCCTGAATTAAGGATCATCATCGCTCCCCGGCATTTAAACCGACTCAACCCCTGGAGCGAAAAACTAAACCGACTAAAAATCGGATGGGCCTTACGATCACAGATCGAAACTGCCCAAGACAAGCGGGTATTATTAATTGACAGCATGGGGGAACTGTTGAAGTTTTATTCCCGGGCATCATTGGCATTTGTCGGGGGAACCCTGTCCGATTTTGGGGGCCATAATATTTTAGAACCAGTTCTCTGCCAGGTACCCGTCCTTTTTGGTCCCTATACGCAAAACTGCAAAGCAGATGTCGAATGGTGTTTAAAACAGCAAATCGGGATACAAATTAAAAATGAAATTGAATTAACTGAGTCTATGTTTTCCCTTTTAACCCAAGGGGAAGCTTATCAAACTATATACCATCGAATCGCCAACCAATTGCGCGCATTAGATGAACTGCCCAACCAATTATGGAGCCAGATTTCAATTTCCAATTTTTTAAAAATTAAAACCCGGCTCCAATAATTTGCGCAATTTATTCCATCATATCATCATCAATATCAAAATTAGAAAAAACATTTTGGACGTCTTCTTGATCTTCCATTGCGTCCATCAACTTCAAAGTTGATTCCGCTTCTTTGCCTTCGAGTTTTTTTGTATTCTGGGCAATCATCGTCAATTCGCTACTGGCAATAGGAATTTTGTTCTCTTCCAAAATTGCCTTTGCGCTTTCAAAACTTTGGGGGGGAGTGGTTACGCTGAAGAACTCTTCATCCATGCTGATATCTTCTACACCAGCGTCAAGCAGTAGTTCCAACAGTTGGTCTTCAGTCGCGCTTTCCCTGGGTATTTGGATACTCCCTTTTTTAGAAAACATCCAGGAAACAGAATTCGCATTACCAAGATTCCCGTTATATTTAGTGAAGATATGACGAATTTCCGGTGTAGTACGATTTTTGTTATCCGTAACGGCTTCGATCAAAATGGCGCAGCCTCCGGGTCCATATCCTTCATAGGTTACTTCTTCGTAAGAGATACCGGGTAATTCCCCGGTTCCTTTTTTAATAGCGCGGGTAATATTATCCTGAGGCATGTTTTGTGATTTAGCGCTAAAAACTGCTGTCCGCAAACGCGCATTGGAATCTGTATCACCACCGCCCATACGAGCGGCAATTGTAATCTCTTTAATCAACCGGGTAAAAATGCGCCCACGGGCCGCATCCACTTTCTCTTTTTTGCGTTTAATGGTACTCCATTTATTATGGCCGGACATAAATGTCTCCTTTATTCTTGTTCTTCTCGGTCTTTCTTGGCCTCTTCAACAATTTTATCCTGCACATCATGCGGCACTTCTTCATAATGTGAAAAAGAGCGACTGTGCATACCACGCCCCTGGGTCATCGAACGGAGGGAAGTGGAATAACGATAGAGTTCAGCCAGAGGTACCAGGGCTTTGATCACCTGGAAATGGCCTTTGGCCTCCATACCTAAAATCTTACCGCGGCGGGATGAAATGTCACCCATAACATCGCCCATGTAATCTTCAGGAACGGTGACTAAAATCTGATAAATGGGTTCAAGCAAAATGGGTTTGCACTCTAAAAAAGACTTTTTCAATGCCATGGAGCCGGCAATTTTAAATGCCATATCGGAAGAATCCACCGGATGATAGGAACCGTCGTTGATTTCAACCTGAATATCGACAACTTTGCAACCGGCCAGTATCCCGTCTTCCATCGTTTCTCGGACACCTTTTTCAACGGCCGGAACATATTTGCCGGGGACAACGCCGCCCACAATACCATCCACAAATTCGAACCCTTCGCCCCGTTTCAGCGGTTTGACTGTTAATTGCACATCCCCATACTGGCCACGCCCTCCCGATTGCTTTTTATATCGGTAGCGCAATGTATGGGATCCTTTAATCGTTTCCCGGTAAGGAATCTTGGGGCGTACCATTTCAACTTCCACACCAAACCGATCTTTTAAGCGTTTACATAAAATATCAAGCTGCAATTCGCCCTGTCCGGAAATGATAATCTGTTTAAGCTCGGGATCCATCAGATATAAAAATGTGGGAGATTCCTCATGAATACGGGTAAATCCGGAAGCGATCTTGTCCTCATCACCTTTACTCATACCCTGAACAGCGGATCGTATTGTCGGTTCGGGAAAACTAATCGGCAAAACCTCATAATTATTCATTTTTTTGTCAGCTAATGTATTATTGGTGTGAGTTGATTTCAGCTTGACCAAAGCGCCAATATCACCATATCCCAATTTTTCGACTTCCTTACGATCTTTACCACTCATAAGATACATCTGACCCGCTCGTTCGCTATGATCATTGCTGACATTCAACAAATCCATGCCGTTCGTAACAGCGCCGGAGATCACTTTAACAAAGGAGAGTTCGCCCACATGAGCTTCCGATAAAGTCTTAAATACAAAAAGCAATGTGCCTTTATCAGGACCCACGGAAATTTCAATTTGCTCCTTATCCGTTTTTTGGATGACCCTGACTTTATCAACCACTGCCGGAGAAACCATTTCAGTACAGAAAACATCCAACAAAGCCTGGATTCCGATCAATTCCGTAGCGGAACCATATAAAATCGGGAAAAGAACTTTCTTTTGAATTCCGGTTTTAACTGCTTGGATGAGTTCCTGGTTGGTCAATTCACCTACTTCCAGATATTTTTCCAGCAATGCATCATCTGCTTCAGCGGCGGCTTCCATCAGAACCAATCGAGCTTCCTCAACGGCATCCTGCAATTCAGCCGGAACATCTTTGATTGTGACCGTTCCACTACCCTTTTCATAATAATGAGCTTTACCGGTCAATAAATTGATAGCGCCCTTAAAATTAATGCCCGGATCAATGGGAAGCTGTAATGGAACAATGTGTGAATCCAATCTATCTTTCAGATCAGCTATCACTTTTTCATAATTAGCATGTTCCTTATCCATTTGATTAACAAAAAAAACAACGCTACGATTGTTTTCGCGGACTATATTCCAGGCCATTTCCGTACCGATTTCCACACCCGATACTGCATGGACCAGTAAACATGTATTTTCGCAAACTGCCAACGCTTCATAAGCATCTCCAATAAAATCCATGTAGCCGGGGCAATCGATCAGATTGACCTTATGCTTGTTCCATTCGAGATGGAGTAACGATGAATTTATAGAAATTTTCCGTTCAATCTCATCTTTGTTATAATCGGAAATTGAATTACCATCATCAACCCGACCAAATCGATGAGATGCTCCAGAAACAAACATCAACGCTTCCGCTACCGACGTTTTTCCAGACCCGGAATGAGATACCAGAGCCACATTTCGTATCAAATCCGCACTGTATTCTTTCATCCTTCTTCCTCCTTTGGGTTTGATTACTTTTCAGTGAAATAACTACGTAACAAAAAAATTAATATAACAATAATCAGTCAATTAAGCAAGAAGATTTTTAAAAGTTTTTAAAAAAAGAAAAAGATCAAATACCACTCAAAAATCACCCACCAAAATAGTATATCTTCATTGCGAAAACAGGAAGAATATGCATCCATCAGTCATTCCGGTTTTGAACAAAACTCCCTCGGTTAAAGAATTCAACACTGAGCTGAGAAGAAGCCTCAAAAAATTTAAAATGCAGATTGTCCATAGGGAGTCTTAGGGAATAGATTACGTGGAGGGCGAAATCCAAGAACGGCCAGTCAATACTGGATGCAGGCCGCCCGCTGAAAGTTCTTCGATTTGTTGTTGAAATGCCGGCCACTGAGCGATCGGCGCCTGTAAATGACAGATTACGCTATCACTATACTCCCGGGTGAGAATCCGGAGTTGAAACTCATTGACCATACGCATTACAAGTCCGGTTTGCTCATGGTGAAATACTAGTTGGATATCCGCTACTGCCTGCCACGCAATCCGTTCAGCCAAATCGATAACACCTTGGGCAGCGGCTGTATAGGCCTTAACCAATCCGCCGGTACCCAGCTTTATTCCACCGAAATAGCGCACAACACAAATCAAGGTATTAAATAAATTTGCGCCCTCTAATGTAAGTGATATTGGAAATCCCGCGCTTCGGGAGGGTTCACCATCATCGGAAAACCGAATAAGAGGTTGGGTATCCCCCAATAAACGAACAGACCAACAATAATGCGCCGCATTATAATAAATTTTCCGTAAATTCGCAAGTTTTTCCTGTGCGGCGCATTCTGTATCAACTGGGTAGATAAAGGCAATAAATCGCGATTTTCTCTCCAGCAATTCGAATTGGGCTTCTGAGCGGATAGAATCGAATGAATCCATCAAGCGAATAAATCAACTGCTCCAGCTTGGAGGCTCGATTTTTGATTGCTTACCCGCATCTGTGTGTTCATCTCCACAACTTTCTGCGATAATTCATTTTGAGAGGATAGTTGTTGCTTGAGCAAATCCACATTCATTTGCATTGTTTGCTGAATCCTCGCCTGATTGTCCACAGCGTTGATCATACACATCTCCTTTTAATTATGGGTGCTGATCGGCTCAATGAAATCCGTACTTAACTTAATGGGTTAAGTACCCTTCTTTATTATCGGACGATTTTAAAAAAACTTTAGCGGGAAAATTTTAATCGTAAAGGTTCATCTTTCAATATGCGCAACGCATCGATTTTTAAAAAAAGTTCGACGAAGAGCGGATAAAGCGCCCAATCAACGCCCTGTTCTTCCATTCCGCCCGCCCGAACGACGTAATAATCGGGCTTCCCATCATTGATTCCATAAAGCGTCATTCCAGGATTAATGTAAAGAAATGTATCGACAGTTTCGAATTCTCGTTGAGTTTCCTTAACATCCTGGAGAATCAGACGATACCGTTGACCGGAATAATAAATCGAATCGTTTTCAGACAAAGCTCCACCCAGATCCACACTTTCAATAGTAATATTTTTCAGGGAATCGAGTGAATATTGATGTTGAAAAGCTCCGACTAAAGAGTCCCGAAAAATGGAATCAATGTTAAAAATAGGTTGGATACTTGAAATATGGGTCGTAATTTTTTGGCCATCGTCATAAATCAAGCGCGCAAATTGGTCAGTGATCTTGACAATTGTCATGATTTCAATGGTTTGCAAATCAATCATATTAATATAGAATCGAGAATAGATCACCTTATCTCCGGGCTGGAAGCGGGCATGAAGGGTCAAGGTCAGCATCGCCATCCAGAGGAGAACCCTTAACATCATCATAACTCCAGCTCTCCGGCGATTTCGGTCATAGCTTCAAGCGCCAGCGAGGCAAATTGGTCCAGAGCTAATCCCAATTTCTCACATTCACGGATGGTATCGCGATTAACGCTGGCGGCAAACGCTTTTTCCTTCATACGTTTGACAATCGACTTGGTTTTAACGGAAGCAATTTTCTTATCCGGATAAACCAGCGTCGTAGCCATAATCAAACCCGTAATCGTTTCACCGGCGGCCAAAGCGATATGAAATCGATCCACACGCTCCTTTCCGCTTGCTTCCTCATTATGCATACAGATTGCATCGACAATATCAGATTTTACACCGGCTTTTAATAAAATTTCTCGAGCCGGAATAGTATGACGCTGCATATCGCCGGCCGTCATTTCCGCATCCAAGTCGTGCAAAAGGCCGGCCATGGCCCAAATATCGCCATCTTCACCAAAAAATCCAGCCAATTTCCGCATGACGGCTTCAGAAGCCAAACAATGTTTTAACATATTTTCATTGGTAATATATTGGTTTAGCAATTTGACAGCAGTTTCCCGCTCAATACCGGTTTTTTCTATAAAGGTCATTCCTCACTCCTTTTTTCATTCAGTTCTCATTTTAATAAACAAAATAAACATAATCATTATACATTAATTATTTAAAATTGTCAATATCAAAAACTATCTCCTCCATTAGTGACCCCAAAGCGTTCAGCTTCGACAATCCAGTTGATTTTTTTTTGCGTCGGCAGCATAAATTGTAATATTGCTGATCCGTTTACATGAAGTGACGGTAACAGTCACTATTTTAACTAAAATATCATTCTTAGGAGACCTCTTGAATGATAACTAATTTAAATCACGGTTGATAGCGGGTACATATAAATTAAGCGCAATTTTTTTTCAACACAACTTGACAAAATGAGGGATAATAGCTATATTTAGATTCAAGAAAAATGCGCAACCAGTCTGGAATAGAATTCCGCGGATTGGATTTTTCGAATGGCCGATAATCATTTTCAGTTATAAATTTCAACGGCCGCTGCGAATTGGATCGATTAACAAGATTTCCAAAGGAGAGTTTGCATGACGACAATTTTCTATTTTTCAGGCACCGGGAACTCACTGATAATCGCCCGTGAGCTGCAATTAAAACTTGAGGGTGAAACGGAAATGATCGGGATCGCCGCCGCATTGAAGCAGTCGCAACCCCTGACCCGCAGTCAAGCAATCGGATTGGTATTTCCGGTCTATATGTTCGGCTTACCACTAATCATCAAGCGATTTATACGCAATTTAAGCATTGATGGCGCACCCTATATTTTTGCATTAGCGACCAATGGTGGATTGCCGGCGGCAACCTTATCTATGCTGCAGAAAGAACTGAGAAAGAAAGGCCAAACGCTGAATGCAGGCTGGGCTATCCGGATGCCGGGAAATTACACGCCTTTTTATGGCGCTGATAGTGATGAAAAAATCCGCAACACCATCCAAACAAGTCTCGGGCGATTACCGTCGATTGCCGCAATAATCAATCAGAAACAAAACAGTAAGATTGAAACAAACAATATTTTTACTAACATTCTATTTAGTGGTCTTTTTTATACGATAAGTTCCGGCAAAATTCCCACTATGGACAAAAAATTTTTGGTAGAAACTCAGTGCACGCATTGCGGACGATGCGCTCAAATCTGTCCGGTAGATAATATTGTAATAAAGGAAGGTCTTCCCCACTGGCTTGGGCATTGTGAACAATGCCTGGCCTGCCTGCAGACCTGTCCGGTTGAGGCGATCCAATTCGGAAAGAGTACTAAAGGCCGCAAACGCTATTTCGCCCCGGCTGTAAAAAATGAGGAATTACGTAAACAAAAAGAATTATAGCGTTCATCCTGCGCGGCGAAATCCCGCGCAGGAGATGTAGTTCAAAGTCATTTAACCCACGGCTACTCTGTATAGTGGCGAATCACTTTTTCGATATGGTGTTGACAGATTTGGCAATAGGGCTTTTTCCCTTTACTGAACATGATGCAATCAAGCATAGGGCGATAGAGACCCTGCGAAGAATATCCAGCGCCTTCGAATACACCCACTTTCCCGGCATATTGACACTTTTCAAGAAACTGAATAACGCGTTGACTATTTTCCTGATCAGTCTGGTCGTAAAGGGTAATAGCAGCTTTAATTTCACTCTCAGGCGCGCGGGCGCGTTTCAGATCACTAATCCGCCGATTCATCTCCCGCCGGCGTTGCTGCCATTCCCCGTCCATACTATCAAAGGCGCTCTTTTCCCAGGGAGTCGGAATCGCCAACCCTGCGCTCATCACATTCTGCCATTTAACCGTATCTCCCAACAACGCGGTGATATTCGGTTCAACCGGCTCAATGCCTTTGGGATAAAAATCGTTATAAGCCGTTTCCGACGTGTAGTATTCATCGGCCAGTCCGCCAAATGAATGCCCAAATTCATGCAGGATCAGATAATCCACCCATTGATTATCACTTGTAAATGTACAGAAAGAATTATAGATTCCTCCCCCACCATAGCGGGAATGGTTTACCATTACTAAAATCGCATCATACGGAACCTGTCCGGCAATATCACGCAGGCTGCGATTATCCTCAGTCAGCAAATAGCGTTCCGATCCTAAAGAATTAAAAGTGCAATTCAATGCTGTTTGTTTGTAGATATCACTTTCCGGTTCGTCGCAACCGCTTTCAACAGAAGGTTTCAACACTCCCGTTACATTAAATTCATCGCGCATACTACGATAGGGTTCCAATGAGAAAAAATAATCGTTGAAGCGCTGCATATCCTGCTTAAATTTTGAGAGTTCCCGATTGGTGTACCCATCGGCGACAACAACCAGATCAACATGACGATGCGGATCGCCATTATTAACGATTTTCTCGATATAACATTGGGGATCGTGGGTTTCCTCCCTGATCACCCGCCAATCGCCGGGATCAATAATCTGCTCGAATATTTTATTGAGTTGTTGCTGTTGATCGCGCCGTTCGATGACCAGACGGATTTTTTGACGGGGATAAGGAACCAAAACTGATTCATGATAGACTTTCGTTTTACCGGCTACTCCATCATCGCTGGATTGATATTCTGCGAAATAACAATCATATCCCCGTGAAAAAAGCAGTTCTCCGCTAGCATCGTCAAAGACACGGGCATAATAACGGCCATTATTGAACTCGTCAGTCAAATTTTTGCAACTGCCGGCCCAGCCTTCATAACGTTTCATTTGATCAATGGCGATAACATCCATTTGCGCATGTCCGATATGATAATAATCGACACGTAGAGTCTGATTGAAAAAAAATGTATCAAAATCCACCGGCTTCCCTTTCATTGTAATAAATAAACAGACGAAACACAATCCGATCATTATTAAACGCGGCATAATTCACTTCCTTTCAATCTTTTAGTGACAGATTTTTCTAATATTTTCATGCTCAACAAATCGCAAATAAAACAATTAGAATCAACCTATTGGCGCGAAACTTTAAAGCCGCCAATTTCCAGAAAAGAGTGAAGGCAGTTAAGCCTTCAAACAATCAACCTCGAAAACTAATCCAAACCAGCGCTACAAACACGAGTAACAGTAGCGACAAAATCAGGTCTATACGCAGCCAGGAACGATTTCCTATAATTTTTTCCTGTTTTGTAGTGAAAATGGTCAACTCAGCGACATGTCGGTCCGAAGGAGGCTTAGTGAACATACTGACCATCACCATGACGGTGGAACAAATGACGAAAAGTAATAGCGCAAAATGAAGAAAATTAATATCAGCATATTGAAACCAAAATCCATGAAGCGAATCCTTATACAATTCAAGCGCTAAGCGGGTGATCCCTAAAATGAATCCAACACCCAGGGCAGAGATAGCGCCGGGCGCATTCACCCGTTTTGACAAAACTCCCAGCAGAAAAATAGCGGCGATGGGAGGGGATATATAAGCCTGAACGCTTTGAAGGTATTGGTAAATCTGGCCGGAAATCAACTTCATCATGGGAATCCACATTAAACCAAAAGCAACCAATACAATCGTAGCCATGCGGCCTACCCAGACTAACTGTTTTTCAGAAGCCTGGGGATGAATTTTTCTATAGATATCCCAGGTAATAAGAGTAGAGCAGGAATTGAACACGGAGGAAAGTGAACTCATCAAAGCGGCCAGTAATCCAGCGACAACAATGCCTTTTAAACCAACCGGAAGCAGAACTCCAATCAGGGTTGGCAGAGCATGGTCAGGTGAATCAAGAGTCAGAATCCCCTTTTTAGCCAGTGAAAAGGCGATAATCCCCGGAACAACAAAAATGAAAAGCGGCAGTAGTTTCAGATATCCGGCCCAGATAGTCCCTCGGCGGGAATTATCGATGTTTTTGCCGGAAAGAACCCGCTGGACAATAAACTGATCGGTACACCAGTACCAGACACCCAGAATCGGCGCGCCAAAAATAATCCCTGTCCATGGATAATTGGCATCATGCATCGGTTTCCAAAGGTTGAAAAAAGCCGGACTCGCCGTTCGGTAGAGTTCCAATGGACCGCCAATGGCAACCAAACCGATAACTGTTACGATGATAGAGCCGCCAATCAGTATAAACATTTGCGCCAAATCGGTATAAAGTACTGCCCGCAATCCGCCGAATACAGTATAAATACCCGTGATAATCACTACGATCAAAGCCCCGGTCCAAAATTCTATACCCATTAACGAAACAAAAACGATTCCGCCAGCCGCAATGGTTACTGAAATTTTGGTTAGCACATAACCGACAATCGAAATAAGGGCTAAATACCACCGCGCTCCAGCCGAGTAGCGCTTTTCCAGAAATTCAGGCATTGTAAAAACACCACTTTTTAAATAGAAAGGCACAAAAAGCCATCCAAGCGCTAACAGAATTAGGGAAGCGAGAATTTCAAACTGGCCGACAGCTACCCCACCCGCTGCGCCGCTGCCCGCTAATCCAACCAAGTGTTCACTACCGATATTGGAAGCAAACAAAGAAGCGCCGATAACAAACCAACCAATATTCCGTCCAGCGAGAAAATAATCGGCGGAAGTTTTGTTTGAATCCTTTTTTTTAAAACTTGACCAGAACGCCACAATAAAAATCAGAATAAAATAGAGGACAATAACGATCCAATCAAAAAAATGCAACATAAAACCCTATCCTTTTTAGAACTTGATCCAAATTTGCATAAATGGGAAAACAGGCAAATTATCGAGACTGCGCGCCGCTGTTAATAAAAAAGAACCTTTGTAGTTTGTTTCATAATAAATCATTTTTTTATGTATCCCCCAAACGACACCCCCTTCGATGCCAATAGCCCGTTTTTTCAATCCGTTAGGATAATAAAACCCGCCTGACAGCAAAGGGCCTTTTTCAAAAAGAGTTTTATGAATTTGGATGAATGATGAATTATAATACTCATCGCGCGAACTTGTAGAGCCCATAATATCATAATACCCAAGATACCAGCCGGGAGCTATATAAAAACCATAACGCAGATCGACCGGCACACGCGCCAGGAGATTTATTTGGTTATCGACATAGGGCGCCGTCAGACCGATAAAAAAGGGCGCGGCGGCGCCTAAAAGGAATTCTGTTCTCAGTGGACCGCCCCATTTGGCGCCTATTCCCATGCCAATCCCGCTCAAACTGCCCAAATGTCCAAAATAGTAAATCTTTTGTTTGAAATTTCTATTCAATCCCCAGCTCAAATCCATGTCCAAAAGCAATAAAAATAGGATAAAGACAAAAAAGAGACAACGCTTAACGATCAGCTTCATGGAATTTGACTTCATTGTGCGCTCCCACTACGGGTATGGCTTAAAAACCATTGATAAAGCTCAGCATTATGATAGGTTTCCGTCCAGGCATTGTGGGTCTGGTTGTTATAAGTAGTTAAACGCGCATCAGCGCCGCAACTGAGCAAAGAATCAATCATTTCCCGGGCTTCTCCATACGGGATGATTGGGTCGCCTTCATCATGGAAAGCCCAAACCGGCACATCTTTCAAGGTGCAAGCCAGGGAAGGAATGCCCCAACCCGCAACCGGAGCAAGAGCCGCAAAAAGATCGGGGTGTTCAATCGCCCACCGGTAACAGCCATTGCCTCCCATACTGAAACCGGTCAAATAAATGCGATTCGTATCAATCGGAAAGCGCTCTTTAATGCGCAAAAGAACGGAATCTAAAAGAAAAATTTCCCAATCATCCCACGTTTGCGGCGCCGCCACAAAAAACTCAAATCCAGTGGCGCTGTCGGCATAATCCCCCAGGCCGTAATCACTAAATTCATTATAGTCCGTAGTCCCCCCTCCCCTGCCATGCAGGAAAAAAATTAATGGCCAGGTACGGGTTGAATCGTAATGGCGCGGATAAATCATAAAATAATTATAACCCAATTGATCCAATCTCGCTTCCGGGGGTTTACTACATAAAACTAATAATATCACCCAACTGATTCCCATTCTAATTCCCACATTTTTAATAGTGTGAGAGTCACAGTGAAATAAAAGATACACCTTTTTTCTAAAAATAATCAGTTTTTTTAAGCAACTTTTTAATGGTGAAATCATAATTATACTTCCGCTATTCTAATGATCACAGACATTTTTCCCTCCGAAACAATTAATATTGCTTTTATGTAAACGTTTATTCATACTCATTTTTATTTAATGGAAGTTCAAAACAGAAACAAGAACCTTTGCCGGGTTCAGATTCGACCCAAATGCGGCCCCCATGGCGATGAATGATCCAGCGGCAAATAGTCAGACCGATGCCATCGCCGGGGATATTCGAATCAGAAACCGCCCGATTAAAAATTTCCCATATTTTATCAATTTGCGGGGAATCGATACCTATCCCATTATCACGAAAAATGATTGTCACTTTTTCCCCCTGAATGGAGCCACTCACCGTTATTTTCAAACTCCGTTCAGTATCCCGATATTTCATCGCATTCTCTAAAATATTGCTAATGACTTGCGAAAGTAGGATTTTATCTCCATTAGCGGCGGGCAGGGGGGATATCTCGATCTCGGCATTCACCTGATGTTGTAGAAAAGAAAGGGAATCCAGTGCGGTGGTTACCAATTCGTTCATATCTAATAAAGTGGAATTTAAAACTATCTGACCGGTCCGCGATAAACGCAGAATCGCGCTCAACATTCTATCCATACGGGTCACATTGCTGGTGATAAAATCAACCGTCCTCGGCAATTCCTCCTTAACCATTTTATTCAATTCATGGGGAATTTCTAAGCTCGGCAGGCTTTTCGTAAGCAACTGAAAAAATTCATCCATCGTTTGCTCCAGTATCTGGCTGAATCCAAGTATATTGATCAGAGGCGAACGCAGATCGTGGGAAATCACATTAAATAAACTTTCAAGTTCCTGATTTTTTTGTTTCAATTCATTAACCAATAATTCCCGTTTATTTTCAGTTAGAAGCCGTTCTGTTACATCGTGGGCCACCGCATATAACAGCGAACCATGGGTACGTGAAAACCATTCAAGATAATGCCACTTGCCATCTTTGGAGCGATACCGATTGATAAAATTGATATTGGGACTCTCTTGCGACAATTGGGCAAGCGCTTCCCGGCTGTCCCGGATATCATCGGGATGAATAAATTCAAAGAAATTGTGGCCAACCATTTCTTCAGCCTTAAAACCAAGCGCCCGTTCAAACTGGGGATTCACTTTTAAAAAAATACCTTCCAGATCAACCACGCAAACCATATCGGTCATCAAATTGAAAATTCGTTCCAATTCATCAGTTTTCTCTTTAAGCAGTTTTTCAGCCCGGACCCGAGCAGTCAAATCCAATGTGAGAGTGGCAAATTCACCGGAACCCGTCGCAATCGTCGATACTAAAAAAAATTTATCCAAAGGGGGAAAATATATCTCCATCTGCTTTGGTTCACCGCTTGCCACAACCTGACTGAAAATATCAATATAGGGAGGAGTATTCGTTCCATACAACCGGGAGGCCAATGCATTGACTGCCTGTTCACGGCTAAAACCGATGATCCGGGAATAAGCCGGGTTGATATCCAACAACTGATAATCTAGCGCTTCGTTTCGGTCATTATAGACAACACGATGAAGAGCGACGGCTTCATTCATCGATTCAAAAAACGATCGAAACCGATATTCGCTTTGAAATAATTGATGCTGCAAACGGTTTTTTTTATGAATTTGGATGATTAAAACAATAATAATCAATAATAATAGAACAATAAGCGCTAAAAAAAAACTAACTAACCAGGCCGGGGGGGCTTCTAACAACGGAGGAATAAAAATCCAGGACATATAATGCCGTTCTGGTTGAAGGACAATTCTATTTTCCACGGTAGTTTCATTCTGATTCATCATACTTAATTTAAGGTTCTTTATCGATGCTGTCAAGTAAATTATTATTTTTTAATTAATCAGTTTTACCTGGTATCCCATTCTTATAAAAAAAACCTCTGAGGGATACCTATCAGGCTGGTTCAGAGCCGCTTGGTCATCCCCGTATTTTGGACAAGTATATAGGGTGAGAATACAGATCCATTAAATTTATAATCCAACCCTGTCAGCGTTATATGGCATAAGATAAAAAAATGAGTGATGCTTAAAATTTTGTATTAACTGCATGCTGAAAATTTATTGATTTGACAAAACTTCCGAGTTGGATTATATTAATCTGTGAAACCGTTCATTCACAATCATGCCTTACAGCAACAGAAGGCAACGATTATGGAATTGGTAATTATTTATGATTTAAATTAAGGAGAGAGAAATGATACCTCGAATTTTTATAATTCTGACTCTGACTCTAAGTTTGGTAAAGGCTTCGGCCCCCAATTCCCTTCCGTTTTTTGTGCAAACGGAGGGCGCGGCGCTCAATGAACCAATCTATAACTTAACATGGAGTGGAGGTTCCGCTATTTTTGAAGGGGACAAAATTAGGTTTTACTACTTTGATCATAAAGCCTCCAGCTATGCCCCCGACGCAAGTGAACGTTCACTAATAACGGAAGAACATACACTCAACATGATCATACACAATAAAAATCCCCTGTCAATACCCCTTACCAGCAATCCGACCCCGACACGAGTCAATCGATTTAAGGGGAATGATCCGACTTTATGGCAGCGTGATCTGCCGACCTATTCTCAAATCGAGTACCCGGAAATCTATCCGGGAATCAGCGCGCTGTTCTATATCCATCAGGGAGAGTTAAAATATGACTGGATCGTCAATCCAGGCGCCGATTATTCATGTATTGAGTGGGGTTATGAAGGCGCTGACTCACTCATGATTGGGGAAGCGGGAGAATTGTTGGTATATTGGCCCGGCGGCATCCTGCGTGAGGAAAAACCAACTCTTTACCAAAATATTGGTGGAGTGATCCGCCCGGTTGATGGCTGTTTTGTTTTAAATGAAAATCGAAACCTCCGGTACCAAATACCCAACTACGATCCCAAGCGCATTCTGGTGATCGATCCGACTTTAAGCGGATGCACCTATCTGGGCGGCAGCGGAGACGACCGGCCGATGAAAAATATTAAACACGGGTCCAATGGGGATATATATGTTTCAGGAATGACCTGGTCGGCAGGATTAACGGGAAGCAATCCTCCCTACGACACCCAATTGAGTGGATCGGCCGATGCTTTTATCGCGCGCTATTCTGCCGACCTCACTATCCTCAAAAGCCTGACTTACCTGGGAGGCAGCGCGGATGAAGGCTATAAATACGCCGGCAATCCCATTGCCATCGCCGATAACGGCAATGTCTATATTACTGGCACCACTTATTCCAGCGATTTTCCGGTAACTCCGGGATGTTACCAGTCAACCCTGGCAGGAAGCAATGATTTTTTTGTGGCATGTCTCAATAGCGACCTTAATACGCTCAATAGCGCCACTTATCTGGGCGGGAGCGGTTATGATTACGGAATGGGCATCGATATCGACAATGATGGAAACATCGTCTTGAGCGGTGTGAGTCAATCCAGCAATTACCCCACCGCAAATATATATGGGCTATCTTACCAAACAATCTATGGCGGCGGCCAGGACGGAGTTGTTACTATTCTATATCCCTGTCTGACCGGATTGATCGCCTCCACTTATCTCGGCAGCGCTAATTTTGATGTACTATGGAGCGTGGACTGCAACGCCAACGGAATCTATGTCTGCGGCGGAAATATCGGCGGCGGCTTCCCCATGGGAGACTCTCCCTACGATGCCACGCAAAACGGAGACCGCGATGCTGTTGTCGCCTGCCTGAACAACCACCTGACCGGATTGGTCAATAGCACTTATTTAGGTGGTAGCGCTTATGAACAAGCCCTTTTCGTCCATTTGGGAAGCGATGGCCAGGTCTGGGTCTGCGGCGATACCGATTCTCCCGATTATCCAATTACCGCCGGCAGCTACCGCGCCACGCCTACCGGAAAAGAAGCGTATGTTACAGGTCTCAATAGCAGTCTCAGCCAGATCAATTCCAGCACTTTTATTGGCGGCTCGTCCAATGAAGGGGCCAGCTACGTTACAACCGCCGCCAATAATGATGTTTGGGTCAGCGGGGGAACCAATTCCACCGATTTCTGTGTCACGGAAAATGCATGGGCGTCAATTATCAGCGGCGCGCAAGATGGATTTATCGCCCAATTCAACAATAGTCTCACCCAGGGAGAATGGATTACCTATTTTGGCGGAGAATTGCCTGTATCTGTACCGAGCGGGGACAATGAAGAAGAAGTCAACGGCATTTTGATAGTCAACTCAAATGTTTATATATGCGGGACAACCACTTCAACAACAGAGTTCCCGATTACCGCGGGAGCCTCACAGGCCGTTCAGGCCGGAATGCGGGACGGGTTTGTAGCCTGGTGGCAGATGAGCTCAACTCCGACACTCTCACCGCCGGTGGTACAGAACATTACTTCCAGTGGGGCCTCAGCCAGTTCCTCGGTAACCGATGATGGCGGTTCCGCTATCACGGAACGCGGCTTTGTTTACGGAACTTCCCCCACTCCGACCACCAGTTCAGGAACAAAACAAAGTGTAGCCGGAACGACCGGAGCATTTTCAGCCAACCTCACCAATCTAACTCCGCATACGTTATATTATCTCCGCGCTTATGCCACCAACAGCTTAGGAACGGCCTACAGCGCCGAAACCCAATTCACAACGGCTTTGGCCTTACCCACCGTCACCACGCAAAGCGCTACAAACATTAGCCAAACCCTAGCCACACTGCGAGGCAGTGTCAATCCATCCGGCGGTAGCGCCACGGTTTGGTTTGAATGGGGCGCCACGTCCTCTTACGGGAATACCGCCGCGGCAACTCCCGCTACCATTAGCGGCAATCAAACCGTCAGTGTGACCTCGCCCTTAACCAACCTCCAACCCCACACAACCTATCATTATCGCATCAATGCTACGAATGAAGCCAGTTCAACAGTCCATGGCAGCGATATGACCTTCACCACACTGGAAAATCCTGCAGTATCACTGCTAAGCCCTTTAGGTGGAGAAATATGGGAATCCACTACCCTAAAAACAATCCGCTGGGTATTAACCGAACTCTCGGGCCCTGTCAGCATTTATTTTTCCCGCCACGCCGGCGCGAATTATCAGTTATTAACGACTGCCGACAAACAAAAAAATTCCATGGGACAAATGGTCCGCGATACCGGTAGCTGGGTCTGGAGTATTCCTGATTCGGCCGTATCAGACAGTTGCCGCATCAAAGTGGTTTTTCAAACCGATACAACCTATCAGAGCGCTTCAACTGCAAATTTTCGGATTACACCCCGCCGTACTCTCACTCTTATCGCGCCAGCAGCGGGCAACTATCTCTACAACGGGGGGCCGGTTTCTATCCAATGGCAAAGCGCGGGTGAGATTGATACACTCCGGATCGATTATCGCGCCGGGTTAAACCAGTCCTGGCAAACGATCACAGCCAGTACCCCGAATGATGGAGACTACCTATGGCAAATCCCCAGCGGTATCCGTTCCGCTACCTGTTTTCTGCGCCTGCGTGATGCAGCCGATTCAACCATCAGCGCAACCAATAGCGCCCCCTTTATCATCCACGACACGCTACGCATCGTTTTTATTAAACCTGATTCCACGACCCGCTATATCGCCGGAGAAGCTGATTCCATCACCTGGCAAACTAATGGTTACGCCCCCCAAATCCAACTCTATTCGCGCGCCGATTCCACAGCCGAATTCAGCGAACTTACCTCTTTAATCACTAACAATTCCGGGTATCAATGGCAAATCCCCACTCAATTGGGAACAACCTGGCAGCTTCAAATCACAACGCCAACCGATCCATCAAACGGTTTCCATTCACCACTCTTTACCATTGCCTATCCCATTGAATGGACGATCGCGCCGCGTCTGACATTTCTCAGCGATCAAAAAGCCCGCCTCCGATGGGAAACTGACCGCCCGGTCTTCTGCCGCTTCTACTACCGCCAAATGAATGAAACATGGCTTGAATCAACTCCCCAATCATCCAATAATCGTTACTTTTCTGTTGATCTGGAACAACTGGAAGCGGGAAAGAGCGTTATTTATTATCTTGATTTTCTCACACCCGAAAATTTTCAACCGTGTGGCCAGACGGCGATCGACTCGTTCAGTACACTCAGCTTCATTCCTGAAAAACAGTTCGAATGGACCGTCAAACCCCGGATTGAGTATCTCGGTTCCGACCGAACGCTCATCGCCTGGGAAACCGATCGACCCCAGATCGGCCGATGCCGGTTGATTGATGCCAACGGGGATAGCCTGATAGAAGAATCATCCGATACGGCAAAAATGGAGCACCGTGTACTTTTTACCCATCTAATGCCGGGTCATACCTATACCTTGTCCATTGGCAATCGGCAACCTGCCATAGTTTCAATCCGCTATTCAGTTGTAGATATTCCGTTTAAAACTCTGCCGTTGGAGGATACCCGCGCGCCCATGCTGATGGAAGGCGCGCATCTGATCACCGATACCCACCGGATATCCATGCGGTTTCGCTTCGATGAAGCCTGCGAGGGGAAAATCTACCTTTATTACCGGGGAACCCTGATCGATAGTGTTGTCCATTCAGAATACAGGGTCGATCATTCCTTCATTTTTTCGCGACTCCGGAAAAACACCCGCTACAGCGCGGAAGGCTGGTTTACGGATCCTGCCGGCAATACCTATCAATGGCGGGGACAAAAAAGCCTCTTCACCGAACAGAAATGGGATTTAACGGCCATGAGCGGTAACGAATTTTCCACCAGTACCACCGCGGACAGTTCCGCCCCACGCTTCAATTCCCTGCCATATCTCATCGTCGCTTATGACTCGATTGCCATTATCCGCTGGAAAACAAATGAACCTGCTGGATACTCCTTAACAGTCCGCAACTCAAACCAACAATTGGTCTATGCCAAGGAATCACCCGATTATCTGCCCGAGCAAATGCCAATCCTACATTACTTGGAACCCATCTCCTCCTATACGGTGGGAATCACGATCTTCGATTTTTTGGGAAATGAGTCTGAAGCGACTCCCCCGCTTCAATTTGCCACCCAGGGCCACCATGAGCCGACGATCATCCAATCCCTGCCACACCCCCCCCAAACGATTCAAACAGACGACTATTTCCTGTTCCAATGGCAAACCCCATTGCCCGGCACGGGACAAAGCTGCATCAATCTTCAACCCCAGCAGGCAAACGGTTACTGGTATTTTGAACCCGATTTTACTTTGGATCATCTATTAATTGTGTACCCGTTACCCATTGAAGGTGATGCCTATCAACAATTGCAAACCGATGATTATTTCGGCCAGATATTTCATCAATCCGACTGGGAAACGATCAGCGCAGAGAGTGAAACTCCTCCACAACTTCAGTTTGACCAGACTCCTTATATAGCCTATGCGTCCGATCGCATCATCCGGGTAGATTTTAGCGTTAACCGGCCCTGCCGCGCTATCGCCGAGATCTATTTCAACGGAGAAAACGATCTACTTTTTACGATTGCCGAAGATAACTACTTAACAGATCATCAACTGCTATTCAATCCATTAACTCCCGACAGGGAATATACTATTCGGATTTTTGCTTTATTACCGGAAGGAACCACAATCGACACAACAATTTCCGCCATAACGCCAAACGCCCCTGACACCATCGCGCCATCCCCACCTGAATATCTCAATTTCGAGCTTATCAACAGGAATATCCAAATCACCTGGCAAGCGGTTCAGGATATCGATTTACAGGGGTATGCGGTCTTCCGTCAAGATGCATTGGGAATGACCTACCCGCTTTGCTCCCTGACACCGGACACTATCTGGAGCGATCCGCAAGCATTATCCGCCGGCTGTTACCAGTATGGAGTTGTGTCGATCGACCTGGCCGGCAATAAAAGCGACACCACGTATTCCAGCAGTTGGATGTGCGTTGACGATGTTGACGAAGCGGATAAGGCTATTAACCGTAGCCCCTTGGCATTGCTGACCAATTACCCCAACCCATTTAATCAGTTGACGCAAATAGTATTCTCATTGAACTACCCAGCGGATGTGGAACTTTCGATTTACGATCTCAAGGGGCAATGTTTATTTCGGCAAGGGCTGCATCAATTACCAGCGGGTGTCCATCGGTTTTCGCCGCCCAGCGCCGATTGGCCGAGCGGCATCTATCTGCTTCGCGCTGAAATTCCGGCCATCAATATCATTAAACAGCGCAAGATGATGCTGATGAAATAGATTCTCCGGGATTTATACTGGATATTTAGCAGACCTGCTATTCCTTCGGCTACTTATCAATCGGTTATACGATGAGGATCGATGAAATCGGCTGGCAGAATAAAAGCTCCAGCTATTTCAACAAAAGCATAGAACGAGTCTGACAGTAGGGCCCGGCGCTCACCCGGTAGAGATAAACCCCGGACGCAACTCGTTGCCGGTTGTTATTGCGGCCATCCCAGAAGAACTCAACCCAACCCGACTGGTTTATCGATTGACTTTCATCATATACCAGCGCTCCGTTTACCGAAAAAATTTGCAATTCCAAATCATATTTCCCATCCTGGTATATGAAAATACGCGTCGTCTGGTTAAACGGATTCGGGCAATTCGTTAAAACACGAAATGCCGGTGAGTATGTAAGATTGCCCTCATTCACGGAAACAAGTATTTCTTCAATTTGAGGATTTACATTATTGGATTCCACGCGATCGATCAATTCGCAAATAGCAGCCGGCACGCTGATATTGAGGGCAATACCATTACCGCCGGAAGGTTCCAGCATTTGGCGCACATTGCTGTAATCTACTATCGCAAAAGCTGGATTATCGACCGCATTGGCAACCGCGCTCCCCTGGATATAATCAATATAGCAGCGATCAGGATTCAATCGCGCAAATCGCGCGCCAGCCAGAATGAAACGTGTATATTGATTGACAATATGGGGATGATTAGCAGCGGTTTGCCCATGATCCCGATCCCCACCGACAACAATAGCCATCAATCCATCTTGAGTAGCAATCCGACTGT
>CAZWDO010000006.1:55103-72550 GCA_964632485.1 uncultured bacterium | reverse complement strand
TGTCGATCCATTTTTCACCGTTACGCCAATACCAAAATTCACGGGTTTCCTCCAGTGTCGCAATATGGGCAGGGGGTGAAACCGGATATAAATTGTGGCTCCACGCATATTCCGACGCGTTTTCCGAAGCATGGAATTTACCCAGATAAAAAAACGGAACAATTGCAAAATCGGAATTTATATCCCATTGCGCATCTGAATTAATATCATAAAAGAGTCCCCCATCATATTGTTGATGATCATCGTTGCGGTAATAGACGGATGGAGAGTAGGAAAGTTTTGAATAATCGAAGGTTCCATCAACTATATTATAAGCCGGATTTGTAAAGGGATTGGGGGGATCCGTATTATGAGGACTGCCCGCCTCTGCGGTGGGCATCGCATCGCCGACAGGGGATTCCCAGGTGACAATCCAGCCTAAGGAGTCGATTTCAGCGGCGTGGATTGCCGGGGCGGCAATCGCAATATTTCCGCCATTGGAAAGACCCACCAGTCCGACATTCTCAGTTGCGACTCTCAGAGAAGTATAATCGCTAATGGTGTTACCATTGATATCGGCAAGTTTACCCTGGGCAAATCGGATCACATCAGCGAAGGCGCGGATACAATCAACTCCGCGAAAATCATAACTCCCTCCGCTGGCCACATCCGGCATTCCCCCCACACTTCCCGGGAAATTAAAACATATTTCAACAATTCCAAATCGCTTCAAATCCATTTGCCCCTCCCCGATACCACCACCGAGTTTTCCACCCTGCGCAATAATCGCAATAGGAGCGCCTTTTGGTCCCAAACGGCCGAATGATGGAAAAATAACCTGCACGGCAATACCCGTATCACCGGCAACTGATGAGGGAATATAGGTAATCAATGAATCGACATACTGCGCGCTATTCTTAATTATTTCACTGACGGTCATGCTATTTTTATCCGAAATAAAATCAAACCACCGGCTATACAGAGAAGGATTATATTTAAAATTATATACATGAAAAACTACCCCAAGGACCGCATCGGCCGCCGATGAATTATAAAGCGCCGTGACCTCATTCAATAGCCCAGGGTTCGTATGGTTCATAAAAACCTGTCCTACCCGCGATACATGATTCCCATGATAAACCCGGGTTTCAACGGGCAATCCGGTATGTTCCAAAAAATTGCCATCATTCTGATAAGGAATACCGGCAATCCAGTCGGAAGTATCACCGGTACCCAATGTGCGAATAACGGAATCTCCTGACAGTGGGAGCATCAAGGTCAAAAAATCATCCATATTGCCTTGCAGGCTGTCAGGATTGAAACCATGAGCTATAATGCTATCAGAGTTGGGATTCGACATATAGCCATCCCAATAGGATTTAGCGCCTAAACCATGATGATGAACGGCAATCTCATGCCCCTGAGATTGCCAAATTCGCAATAGATTCATTTTTTGCGTATCCACTCGGATCATTCGCGCCCATTGGGGAGTAAATTCCAAAGTCAATGGTATCTGATAATAGTTGGCGCTATCTACTAATTGCAGTAAAAATGGAAAATTCTCGGTTTCCCCGGGATCACAGTGAATAGCTGTAAACACTTTAGGAGACTGAGCCACTATTGCAATCAACCAAATGGTTGTCAGCAAAAACAAGTAAATTGAAAACCGAAACATGAACGACCTCTTTCAAAGATTAGTGATTTTTCATAAACATGCAACTCTATTCATTATAACCGACAATATAGAATTTGTCAACCTCTTATTACAAATAAAATTTATCAATCCAATCAATCCTTCACGGTGTTTTTAACATTATTAAAATATTTTAACCGATAAGCATACGATCCGAAAAAATTCCTTGACAAAGTCGCAATAATGGAATTATAATAGATTAAAAGGAGAAACCATGAAAGCTGACAGTTTTTTCAAACGATATGGGGATTTTCTCTCTATAGCAACCCTATTTATTCTCAGTTTATTCTTTTGGAGCAGTTTTCTGCTCTATCCCATTCGTCTCTGGGTAGTGATGCTTCACGAACTCAGCCACGGTATTGGCGCCCTGTTAACAGGCGGTTCGATTGTTCGCATTGCCATTGCTCCGGACGAATCAGGCGTTTGCTATACCATGGGGGGATGGCCTGGGGTGATCATTCCCGCCGGCTATCTGGGCAGTATGCTCTGGGGCTCGGCTATTTTGCTGATATCGTCCCGTACCCGTTATGATCGACATCTTTCCGGAGCGTTGGGAGTATTATGGATTTTTGTGACCGCGCTTTGGGTCCGTAATATATTCGGGATTGTTCTGGGACTTAGTACCGCTATTATTTTCGGAGTTTTAAGCCGGTGGGGCAATAGCCGGATTAATGACGGAGTATTGAGGTTTATCGGGCTTGCCAGTATATTCTATGCGATCATCGACATCAAAGACGACCTAATCGTTCGCACCGTCCCGGGTTCCGATGCCTGGGCCATGTCCCAGCAATTCTTCCTGCCACCTGTTTTTTGGGGAGTATTCTGGGTTGTGATAGCGATACTGATCGGTTATAAAGTCATTCAGATTTCCTTAAAATCGACTGAGTAAACCAGCCACCCCATTTCATCGGACCTATCACTCCAGAAATTACCAATCCCAACATCCGATCAGATCGAAGCAATCAGTTATTGCAACATTTGAGTTTTATAAATTTCACTCCTTTAGAAAAAAAACTTGCTCTTGGTATATTTATTTATTATAATAAACACATGAAACACTTGAAATGGCTACTCGTTTTTATCCTGATTCCGATCCTCCGGGGCCAGACAATTCAACGGCTTGAAATCCCCGACTATCCCGATGTCGGGGAATTTTTCGCAATTGCCCAGGATAGCCAAGGATTCATCTGGCTGGGGAGTGATAAAGGACTATTACAATATGACGGTAACGATTTTAATTTTTATGAGACTCAACCGTGGAATTATCAAAACCCATTAATTAGAAATCGTATTCTAGCTATCCATGAAATCCTGCCGGGTCAATTGTTCTTAGCAAGCATGAGCTTTGGTTTGATTCAATTTGATCTTGATAAAAAACAGCCCCAGTTTCCCCTCCATGATTCACTGACAGCTCATTGGCTGACAGACAACCGCATTCGCGTAATATATCCCATCGATTCTAACACAATCTGGTTGGGAACCTTGGGTTCAGGGATATACGAATACAACCATCGGCAAAAAAAAATCGGGAATTTGCCTCTGCATGCGACTAACCAACTTAATTCTGAGCAATGGGTTGTGCGCTCAATACTCAGGATCGACGATACCCTGACCTGGGTCGCGACTTTTGGGAATGGCATCTTCGAAATCAACACACGGATATTTCATTTTCGACAAATTGAATATCCATTCCCCGACGCTCGGATTACCGATCTAAAAAAAGATAAAAAGGGCCGAATATGGATTAGCACAATGAATGGATTGTTCTATTGGGATCGCGCTGACAATTCTATCCGTCCCCAAAAATTGCCCCGGATTCATTATTCCCTGGAAGCGTTGCGTATCAACTGCCTGCTCATCGATCGGAACGATCATTTATGGATTGGCAGCCATAACGGCTTGATTGAATACAACCCGGGTTTACAGGAAACAGTTTTATTCCAAAGAAAACTAGCAGATTATAACAGCCTGAGTAACAATCAAATCTATTGTATTTTCCAGGACCGAAGCGATGTTATCTGGATTGGAACTAAGGAAGGGCTTAACCAATATGATCCCAGCCGCCACATGTTTAAACTATTGCAAACTACTCCGGGAGAAGATTCATCGATCATCGACAATGTAATTTATTCTCTTTTCAACGATTCACACAACCGATTATGGGCGGGTAGTCAAAACCGTTTATACCGGTTCAAAGCCCCCAATTATCAGCAGGCTGAACGCAGATGGCTGGATATGAATTATCCTTTGAACAGCCAAAGCAACCTAATCCTTTGCATTGAGGAAGATGCGAGTGACTCCGTATTCTGGATTGGATCGTTCAAAGGTCTATATCGATTTGATGAAAAATCTGATCGATTCCATCTTTTTCAAACTCAGGAAATTCCAGAACTATGGGGAAATGTTGTTCACGCCCTCCTTTTGGATCGCCAAGGTCGCTTATGGGTGGGAACCGGGAAAGGGATTACTTGCTTTGACCGAGAAAAAAACAAATGGGAACGGATTTTCCCGGACTCGATTTTAGACCAGAAAAGCATACCAATCCAAGAAATTAACACCTTCGCGCAAACTTCCGACCAGACAATTTATGCCGGAACCGCCTATGGTCTTTGCGCTGTCGATTTCGCTACAAAGAGGCTTAAACTTGATGAACGCTTCCCACGATATCAGATTAAAACCATCCAGGAGGAAGCCCCCGGAATTATCAATCTCGGAACTGCTTCCGGCCTTTATCAATTCAACACGCGCAATGGACGTATCGATACTGTTCGTGAGGAATTTTCCTCTATTTCAGTTCAGACAATGCTTAAAGACTCAAAGGGTATTTGGTGGATCGCAAGCAGATCCAATCTGATCCGCTACAACCCTGAAAACAACCAACTTATCAAATTAACCAAAAACAATGGACTTGCAGGCAGCAGAATATACAATGCCTGCGCCGCCAATGCCGACGGAGTTCTGTTTTTTTCATGTTCAGGTGGAGCAAACTATCTATCTGATAAAATATTTGATTCGCGGCGCGATGATTTTCCGACTATAATCACGCAAATTATCGCTACGACTCAAGTTGGAAATGATTCGCTTATCAGTGATTTGGATTTACCGTTTAAATTATCCCATCAATGGAATTCCATTAAATTCGAATTCAGTCTTCTCGACTATCGGCAACGCGAAAAAATCTGTTATCTTTATCGTCTGCTCGGAGTGGATAGTTCCTGGGATACCATCAGCAACCACAATCAAGTGATTTTTCCTAAATTAGTCTCCGGAGATTATCAATTTCAGGTTAAAGGTCTATCAGCTACCCATCAGATTTCAGGGTCAACTGCCACCGCATATTTTCGAATTATACCTCCGTTTTGGCAGACACTATGGTTTAATATCAGCGCTATAGTTACGGCAATCACATTGTTGATACTAGGTTATCGCCTACGAGTCAGGCAGCTCAAGACACAAAAAAAACGGTTAGCCCAATTAGTTCAGGAACGAACCCGGGAATTGGAAGCGCGCAATCAGGAATTAATGAAACTCAATAAAGAAAAAAACCACTTTTTAGGGATGGTCGTCCATGATTTAAGAAACCCATTAACCATTCTTCGTGGAAATACTCAATTAATTGAGTTTAAACTTAAACAGGGGGCTTATACCGCTCAAGCGCTATTAGCCCATACATCAAAAATCTCTTCAGTCCTCGACCGCATTACGTTTATGGTCAATGAACTGCTGGACCTCAGCTCAATCGAAAGCGGCACAATCAAAATCCATTTGCGAAAAGAAAATTATCAAGCCATTCTGCAGGAAATATATGATTATCATCATCAACTGGCCATTCAGAAAAACATTTCTTTGTCTCTCCAAAGCGAATCATTCCCCCCCATTCCTATCGATAAAATCCGAATTCATGAAGTCCTGGACAATCTGGTCAGTAATGCGATAAAATTTACGAATTCCGGAGGTAATGTCGTCATTTCCTGTGAACGGCATGATCATTTCGTAAAAACAAGTATAATTGATTCCGGACAAGGTTTAAGCGAGGAGGATTTAAAGCTCATTTTCAACTCTAACAATAAACTAAGCGCAAAGCCTACCGCCGGAGAATCCAGCCATGGATTGGGATTGGCCATTGCCCAAAAACTGGTGGAACTCCATCATGGTGAAATCAAGGCTAAAAATAACACCTCAAGCGGCGCCACTTTTTACTTCACTCTGCCGACCCTGGAACATCTCTTATGAAATGCTTAATTTCGATTGTTCTTCTAACACTCCTCTGCTGCGACCGTTTACCTCATCAAAAAATGGAAGAATTAAATAAAAGACTCGACCGCCTTGAAAATGCTAATGGGGCCCTTTACGCTCCTCTGCTGTATCAGGAAATCCAGGCCCGGCATCACAAAATTCAGCGACTGATTGGTATCCATCGGGAAAACTATTTTAAAAATCCAGAAGCATTAACCATTCAAATTGATTCCGCTATTCAACTGATCGATTACTCCATTTATAAAACCTGTAAAATTAAAGACTCATTGAGACCAGAGACTGAAACCTGGTTCCATGCCCAGCAGGCTGAAATCCAGAAAACGCTGAATCAGTTGCTGATACAAAAAAAAATTGACTCTTCAGAAACCAAAAAAAAACAGGGTCGGCTGCTGGACCTTCTGGAACTGATCCCGGCCGATCCCATCAACGCCAAAAATGAAACTGAAAAAATACTCCTTGAACTCAAACAAAGATTGTAACTCAATGAAAATTTCAATACTGATTTCGGCTTTGGTCCTCATCTTTGCAGCATGTTGGAAAAAACCTTTAACCATAAATAGATTGCCTCTCACCCGACCCTTTTCGCAACCCACAGTCGATTCCATGCTTTTAGTATGGAAAATGAAGCTTAATTCCAGCATTATCGCCTCTCCAACCCTTTTTTATAACTATCTGATCGTCCCAACAGGCCATCAGCAAATCCATTTTATCGATATCTATTCCGGTAAAAAAATCAGAACAATCAAATTTAATGGAAGTCCGGACCCCAATATGGCCTTATACGAACCTTTTCTGTTTTTTACTGTAGGGCGCACCTATAAGGATAATTTTTTTATTTATGAACTCCCAACGATAAAAAAGATTATGTCCACTAAAGAACACCCGCCCATTATCGGAATTGAAATCATGGATACAGTGATTGCGCTGATTGATAATAAAAATTATCTCAAACTATTAGACATACGGGAAAAAAAACATCAAACCATTGGTCAGCTACCGGGTCGTCCATTATTTCCCATGATTAAACGGAACAACCTGTTAATAGCGAATACAGAAAACGGCTATATCCTTTATATCGATATTTTTCAACGGAAATTCCATATTGCCGGGACGCTGGCCACATTTTTCCAGCTCCCTTTGCAAGCGGTGGATGATAACTTTTATGCTATAAATGGAAATGGAGTTTTTTATCAATGGACTTTAGAAAATATTGAAAATCCAATCTGCGATTCACTTCCACATCCCGCGCGGCAAATCATTCAACTTAATAGCCGCGAGGCGCTTTTGCTGTTGAATAACAATCAAATCATTCAAAAAAATACTCAGGGAGCGCGCGCAATTTATCAGGGAAAAAGTGAAATTGTGGGCGTCCAAACCATAGATAGCGTCAGACTTCTTATTACTTATCTTGATGGGAGCCTTGAAATATTTAACCGAACCGAAGGAAGGGTCAAATGGTCGGTACGGCTGAAAGGAATGATTCACGCGATGCCGACGCGCCATGGCAATGAGTGGTATGTTGGAACCAGCCACCGATGGCTTTATTGTTTCCGTCAGGAATAGTGATAAATCTGTTTTTTTTTATTGACTTTTATCAATAAATCATTTAACTTTATGAGAGAACCCTTATCCAACAGGACAGGAATTATTGATGAGTGGAGTGCAAACATCCCGCGCCGATTTGATATATATGAAGCAGGCGTTAAAACTGGCTAAGCAAGGCTGGGGCAAAGTCAATCCCAATCCACTGGTGGGCGCCCTCATCGTGAAGGAAAACAGGATCATCAGCGAGGGGTACCATCGACAGGCTGGCCAGCCCCATGCCGAGTACGAGGCGCTTTTAAACGCGCATGAATCCGTCAAAGGAGCGACGCTTTATGTTAATTTGGAACCTTGTTTTCACTATGGGAAAACCCCTCCTTGCGTGAATATGATCATTGAAGCCGGAATTGACCGGGTAGTCATTGCCAATCGCGACCCCAATCCTCAAGTGAATGGGCAATCGATTACCCTGCTTCGCGAGAACGGCATCACGGTTACCGAAGGCATATTAGCTTCAGCCGGGCGCAAACTGAACGAGCGGTTTTTCACCTGGATTGAAAAAAAACGCCCTTTTATCGCCTTAAAACTGGCATTGACCTTAGATGGCAAAATCGCGGACATAGACGGCAATTCCAAATGGATTACCAACCCGTATGCCCGCCGATACGTCCATCATTTGCGCGCAGGTTTTGACGCGCTGTTAACCGGCGCGGGAACAATTCGATGCGATAACCCGCAGTTAACCGTTCGCTACGGCCGGCACCGCCATAACCCCTATCGCTTGATTGTCTCTTATTCCGGCGATCTGCCCCCCGATGCCCATATATTCAGCCAAAACCAGGACCAAAAAACCCGACTCATCTCCCCAACCTACAACGAATCGTTGAAAGAACTGGATTATATCCTGCTCCCCACGGGAAGCCAAAGCTGCTTTACAGCATCTGATCTGATCGACGCGATTTACCGCGCGGGCTATTCTTCTGTATTCATCGAAGCGGGGGAACAGTTAAGCGCTCTTTTCCTGGATGAAAAGTGGGTCGATCGGATTTATCTTTTTTATGGCCCCGTGATTCTGGGACCCGGGAAATCACCATTTCAACAGATGACAATCCGTTCATTGACAACAGCAAAACGCATTAAATTTCCCCGATACCGTCAATTTGACGATTGCTTTATGATTGAAGGAGCATTGGAATAAACATGTTTACCGGTATAATTGAAACAATCGGCGCGATCACAGCCCGCCGCCAGGAAGCAAACTCAATCAGCTTTAACTGCCGGGCTCCCGGTATTTTAAAGGATGTCCGGAACGGCGACAGCATTGCGGTCAATGGAACCTGTCAGACGGTAGTAACCCATGATACGGAGGAATTTAGTTTTCAAACCATGAGCGACACACTTAAGAAAACTTCGTTAGGAGAATTAAGAGTGGGCGCGAAGGTCAATCTCGAACGGGCATTACAACTCCAAAGCCGGGTAGGCGGCCATTTAGTAAGCGGCCATATCGATGTCATCGCTGTTGTCGAACAAATTGAGAGTCACCGGGAACCCCATTTTTTGCGTATCCGATTTAAACAAGAGATGTCCAACCTGATCATTCCGCAGGGATCAATCGCCATTGATGGAATCAGTCTGACAATTCAGGAGATTCAATGGCCTTCGGTCAGAGTCGGTCTCATTCGTCATACTCTTGAAACTACCATTTTGAAATATCGCCAAAAAGGTGAACAAGTCAATGTGGAATTCGATATTCTGGGAAAATACGTACAAGCTCATTTGGAACTACTCCATAAAGATAAAAGCAATCAGCAGTTGCTGGGAAAACTCAAACAATTCGGATTCGTTTAAGGAAGGCGCTAATGGAACCAAGCATACGTTTCAATACAATTGAAGAAGCAATTGAAGAGATTCGATCAGGTCGCATGATCATTGTCGTGGATGATGAAAATCGAGAGAATGAAGGTGATTTTGTTTGCGCCGCGCAACTAATCACCCCGGAATTGGTTAATTTTATGGCCCGTGAAGGCCGGGGGCTGATTTGTGTTTCCCTGGACGCTCCCCGTGTCGAACAGTTGTCGCTGGAAATGATGGTTCGCGAGAATGATTCGAAAATGGGCACGCCATTCACAGTATCCGTCGATTTAAAGGAAGGGACGACAACCGGGATTTCGGCGTATGACCGGGCCTTGACCATCAAGGGCTTGGTTGATGAGCAACGCATGGCAGAAGATTTTGCGCGGCCAGGGCATATTTTTCCCTTACGCGGCGCCATGGGCGGCGTTTTAAGAAGGTCCGGGCATACTGAAGCCGGTATCGATTTAACAAAATTAGCGGGTTTGTTTCCAGGCGCCGCTATTTGCGAGATCATGGATGATGACGGTCAAATGGCCCGTTTACCTAAACTGGCGCTGATTGCCCGTCAGCTCGGCCTTAAAATAATCACCATCGCCGATTTGATCACCTATCGCTTTGCCCGGGAAAACCTGGTAAAACCCATTGTCACTATTCCATTTCCCTCCAAATACGGACATTTTACCCTCCATTTGTACGAGGATATTATTACAGGCGATCATCATTTGGCATTGGTTAAAGGAACCATTCACGGAGAAAAACCGATTCTCACCCGCGTCCATAGTCAATGCCTGACCGGCGATGTACTCGGATCCCTGCGTTGCGATTGCGGGGACCAACTCCATCAGGCGATGAGTATGATTGAAGAGGCCGGTGAAGGAATTTTGCTCTATATGCGTCAGGAAGGACGGGGAATCGGTTTAGCAAACAAAATTATGGCGTATGAGCTCCAGGATAGAGGTTACGATACCGTTGAAGCCAATATCCAATTGGGCTTTCCGGCAGATTTGCGGGATTATGGTATCGGCGCTCAAATCCTGCGGCATCTCGGGGTCAAACAAATTCACCTGATAACCAATAACCCCTTAAAATTGATCGGATTGAACGGATATGGACTGGAGATTATGGAACGTGTTCCTATCGTTATCTCCCCCAACGATGTCAATCAGCATTATCTAAACACAAAAAAACTTAAACTGGGACATTTTTTAGATTACCCGGAGGAAAACAATCATGCCCAAGACCATTGAAGGACATCTTTCCGCTCAGAACCATCGTTTTGCGATTGTCGTGAGCCGATTTAACGAATTTATTACCGGAAAACTGCTGGAAGGCGCGCTCGATTGCCTTATCCGCCATGAAGCGGATGAGCAGCAAATCGATATTGTCTGGGCGCCCGGCGCCTTTGAAATCCCCCTTACCGCCCAGCAATTGGCAAAAGGCAACCGCTACCAGGCAATTATTTGTCTGGGCGCCGTCATCCGGGGTTCAACACCCCATTTCGATTATGTCGCCGCCGAAGTTGCAAAAGGGGTAGCGCATGTAATGCTGCAACATAATACCCCCATCAGTTTTGGAGTTTTAACAACCGACAATATCGAGCAGGCTATTGAACGCGCCGGATCCAAGGCGGGGAACAAAGGCTGGGATGCCGCGCTGACAGCTATTGAAATGGCCAATCTCTTCATCAACCTTCAATCACAGTGAACACACCCATGCCACAACCCTGGATCCAGCAGGCCAAAGATTACACTCCCCGTTTTCGTAGTCGCATCTATGCCATCCAGTCCCTTTATAGCCTGGAAATCAATGCCAAGGATATTGATGCCACTATACACAGCATAAAGCGACAATTTCCCGACAAAGATAAAATCTACGAATTTACTCACGATCTGGTTGCCATAACGGTCCAGAACCAAACATCCATCGAATCGAAAATCCAGGAATTCTTCGATCCGGGGGAGGTGGAACGTCTGCCCGTATTGACCCGGATTATTTTAAAAGCTGCCATTTCGGAATTCCGCTATTTTAACACTATACCCGTAGAAGCTACTATTAATGAGGCCCTGGAACTCGGCCGATTTTTCGGCCTTGATGATACCCTGGGTTTGATTAATGCCATACTTGATAAAATTGCTGTTTCCATGGCCATAAAAAAACCCGAAGATCATGAAAATAGCGATCATTAGCGATATCCATGCCAATCTGGAAGCCCTCAATGAAGTCCTGACGACTATTCATCAACAGCAAATCCACACGATCTTTTGCCTGGGGGACATTATCGGATACGGGCCCAATCCCAATGAGTGCCTCGAACTGGTTGCCAAAAATTGCAGCCGCACTCTTTTAGGAAATCATGAAGCCGCTCTGCTTAATCCTCAACTAATGGCCCAATTTAGCCTTTACGCCCGGCAAGCGCTTCAGTACCAGATAACAATCATCGAATCGCGTTGGCGCGACTGGTTGGCCACACTCCCCTTCCAAAGCAGGGATTGTGGCCTGTCATTGGCCCACAGTTGCTGGTCCGACCCGCTGGCTTGGCTTTACCTGACCTTTGAAAAAGATTTTGAACGGGAATACGAACTGGACGAAACTGTCTTCCCCTTGTTCATTGGCCATACCCACATCCCAATGATCGTGGAAAAAGAAAAAAAAAATCATCTCAGCATGTCAAAAAAAACAGAGCTTGACTTTGATCCAAACTCAAGTTATATTATCAATGTGGGCAGTGTCGGGCAGCCCAGAGACCACAATCCGGACGCCTGCTTTGTGATCATGGACACAGAAACCTGTAAACTCGTATTTCATCGCATTCCCTACCCCTATCAGGAGACGATGAAAAAAATTAAAAATAGTAATATGCTGCCGGAAATTTTAGCGTATCGATTAGAATTAGGGACTTGATGAAAAGTAAAGAGGAACCATGATAGGAAAAAAAATATTAATCGTCGAGGATGACAAGGTCAACGCCTTTATCATCAAGGAGTTTATCCGCAAACAAGGCTATGAGGTTTTGAATATATTGGATTCGGGCCCTGCCGTTTTGGAACAGATTAAATCGGATCCGCCGAATTTAATCCTGATGGATATTAAAATTAACGGACCCTATGACGGTATTGAAACAGCGATAAAAGTACGGGAAATCAATCCGATCCCAATTATCTATTTAAGCGCCTTCAATGATGAAATGATTTTAAACCGGGCTCAAAAAACGGAACCATACGGATATATTGTCAAACCCATCGAAGAACGAACCCTCCATGCCACGATCGAAATGGCGTTATATAAATATCAGGCCGAACAAAGCGAGCTGAATTTCAAGAAAATACTTCAGGATACCGTGACAGCCTTGGCGACAACCCTTGAACTGCGTGATCCCTATACGGCCGGTCATCAGCATCGCGTCGCGGAATTGGCCAGCCGCATCGCTCTTGAAATGAATATGGATGAAGAGACGGTCGAAGGAATCCGCATCGCCGGCATACTGCATGATATTGGTAAAATAAAAATTCCCGCTGAAATACTGGCAAATCCGGCCAGGCTTTCCAAAATTGAGTTCGAGCTGATCAAACAGCACTCTGAAATTGGCTATGATCTCTTAAAAAACATTTCGTTCCCCTGGCCAATTTCAGACATTGTCCATCAACACCATGAACGAATCAACGGGAGTGGCTATCCACAGGGATTATTCAATGAATCTATTATTATCGAAGCCCGTATCGTTTGCGTAGCCGATGTAGTTGAAGCAATGTCGTCCCACCGTCCATATCGTCCAGCGCTCGGTATTCAGAAAGCTCTTGAGGAGATTACGATCAACAAAGGGATTCTCTATGATCCGGAAGTCGTGGATGCCTGCCTGAGTCTGTTTCAAAATCAAAAATTCGAGTTTTAATCTCCTCATCTCTCTCTTTTTAAGTTGCATTAATTTTCCGGAATGCGATAATGATCCTTTCCGCGATTGCGAATCACTTCCCGCAACCATTCTTCAGGATATCCGCTCCATTGGGGCGTTCCATTTTTATCTTTGACATAACCATCCAAAAATTTCACGAATAAATCCTGAGCCAATTTCTGCCAGGCTTTCATCACCCGTTCCCCTTGTTGATAGGAATAGTCATTCAGATAGGCAAGCGCCAGAGAGCTGTCCCGAGTCCAAAGGTTAGCAGCGGTTTGCTCCACCGCAGGCTGCAAACGAATAAATTTGCTTTCTAAGCTATTTTGAACAACTTGCACATCCTGAATAATATCCTGATAACGGGTATAAGCAAAATTACTCACCCAATTAAAAACCCAGAAAGCAGCATCCCAGGAAAACTGATTTAAACTGCCGTTATGCTGGGCAAAGGCCGCCGGAACTTCTTTTGCGTTGCAATAGATTGGAAAATAGCACGTGCTATAAGTATCATCCACACCGAACCAAAATACGCCGCCAATGCCATCCGGCAGATAATTACGGGATTGAGTGAAGAAGGAAAAACCGGTTTGTTGAGTGGATGCGGCGCGTTCCCAACAATATTTCTTGCCGTCCAATTCCCAGGTCAGAGGCCGCCATCGATAGGGGACATGGTAGGGACCTGCATCGAGCCCTTTTGTCATATCCCACTCGGTTCCTTCAAAATGATCGCGCATATAGGCCATCATGTCTTCCACCGTCACCTTTTTATCCGGTTTAATAAAAAGGGGCAAGGGCCGCGCGCCTTTTTTACCTTTCACATAATCCATAGACAAATTCTGCGAAGGCGCAATGCGGCGATAAAATGACCAAACCCTTGATTCACAAAAACGCAGCGCTTCATAATCCAGCGGACAATAAGTATCAGCATAGCTGAAATCCTGATCAGAACCCTTATACCAACCGTTTTCGCGGGCAAAGGAGATCACATCAGAAGCATAGAGACAATTCAACGTATCATCCAACGGAAACTGGCGGATACGAGCCTGGTTGGCATGCGCGCACACATAACCATCGGGTACTTTTTGCGCAACCCAAACAGCGCCCTTGTTGCCTACTCCTTTTCCAATCATCTCCATAATCCAAACCTCATTGGGGTCGGAGATTGAAAAAGATTCCCCATCACTGTAATAACCGTATTCAGCTACCAAATCAGCCATAACATGAATGGCCTCACGGGCAGTACGCGCCCGCTGCAAAGTAAAATAGATCAATGAGCCATAATCGACAATTGCCGTCGTATCAATCAATTCAAGACGGCCGCCAAATGTTGTCTCGCCAAGCGCCAATTGATGTTCGTTCATGTTGCCAATCACCGCATACGTATGCCGGACCTGGGGAATGCGGCCTAAAAATTTTCCCGTATCCCATTCAAGTACATCCACCATAGCCGAATCCGCATAATCTCCCGCCGGTCGATAATAAAGTTCACCGTAAAGATGCTGAGAATCAGCCGTATAAGTGATCATTGTCGAGCTGTCAGCGCTGGCCGCCCGAGTAATCAAATAGTTGGTGCACGCGTCCAGCGCAGAAACTGCTAAAAACAATATCCCCATAACAGTTATAAAATAAAAGTTCCGCATAAAAACCTTTCTGTTTAAATTAATTCCGGTAAAAACTCACAATCGGTTATTTACTTAGTAAAATAAGCGCATTTACTAATCTATAAAAATTTACCTAAAAAGCAAGGCTAAATGAAAAATAGATTGACTTTTAGTTAATTTTTTTTTATTCTTCATGTAATAAAAAGGAGAATCCAATTGGCCAAAAAAGCGAGAACCGTCTATGTTTGCCAAAATTGCGGCGCCGAATCATTACGCTGGCAGGGGAAATGTCAGGAATGCGGCGAATGGAATACATTTCAGGCAATGACAGTAGCCCCTCCGGTACCGGCAGGCGGAAAGCGCAATTGGGTTCAAACTCCCCACAGCGGAAAACCGCTGCTGCTTAACGAACACCAGGCGCCTGAAGAGATCAGAGTGACCAGTAAAATCCAGGAATTGGACCGTGTTCTTGGAGGAGGGATCACCGAAGGCAGTCTGATACTTTTTGGTGGTGAGCCGGGTATCGGCAAATCTACTCTTTTATTGCAGGTAGCTATTAATTTAGCGAATCAGTATGAAATTCTCTATGTTTCCGGCGAGGAATCATTTAATCAAATCAAAATGAGGGCCAATCGGATCGGCGCTCAATCTGAACCCATCAAATTACTAATCGAAGCTCAATTAGAAGTGATTCTGCAAACAATCGAATCAGAAAACGCCCAATTTGTGATCATCGATTCGATTCAAACGACCTATAGCGAACACTTAGATGCGGCTCCCGGGAGTGTATCACAAATCAAACATTGCGCCGCGCAATTGCTGCGTATGGCGAAAAGCCGACGTATTACCATCTTTCTGGTGGGCCATATCACCAAAGAAGGCGCCATTGCCGGTCCAAAAGTGCTGGAACACATGGTCGATACCGTACTCTATTTTGAGGGAGATCGATTAGCGGCTTATCGAATCATCCGCGCAGTAAAAAACCGGTTTGGCGCCATTGGCGAAGTGGGTATTTTTCAGATGCAGAACGACGGGTTGTGCGAGATGACCGATCCCACGTTCGTTTTCATGCCGCATCTACCCCAAAACAAACCGGGCATCTGCCTATCGGTCAGTCTCGAAGGGACCCGCGCATTTTTAATGGAAATACAGGCTCTCGCCACTCCCATCAATTTCGGGTATCCCCAACGGGTCGCCAACGGAATTGATAACAAACGTCTGGCCATGCTACTGGCTATTCTTGAAAAACATCTGCGGCTGACAGTCTATTCTCACGATATCTTCATCAATCTTACGGGCGGTTTACAAGTGCGTGAACCTGGTATCGATCTATCGGTCGCTATGGCCATCTATTCCAGTATATGCAATCGCGCCATCCCTCCCAAAACCGCCTGGCTGGGTGAATTGGGCCTGACGGGCGAAATCCGGCCGGTCTCGCAATTAGAAATACGCTTGAAAGAAATTGAAAAATTCGGAATGGAGCAATGTTTTCTACCAGCGGGGATCAAACTCCACTACAAACCCGATCGATTAAAACTTATCTCGATTGGAGATATCAATGAAGCCATCAATTATATCAATTGAGAGTTCCCTATGAGTTTCAGCTTTAGCCTTTTGACGGAACCGGGACTAAACCCTCGCCTGGGCAAATTAATGACACCTCATGGGTCGATAGAAACGCCGGTTTTTATGCCCGTTGGCACCCAGGGAACAGTTAAAGCCCTCAGTCCCAAGAACCTGATCGACAATGACGTACCCATTATTTTAAACAATACGTATCATCTTTACTTGCGTCCGGGTCATGAGCTTATCCACCGCTTCGGTGGATTGCACCGTTTTATTTCGTGGGACCGGCCAATTCTGACCGATAGCGGAGGATATCAGGTATTCAGCCTGCTCGACTTGAATAAAATCAGCGAGGACGGGGTAATTTTCCGCTCCCATATAGACGGCAGCTACCAATTTTTTTCCCCTGAACGGGTGATGGAAATCGAAATCTCCTTGGGCGCTGATATTATTATGGCGTTTGATGAGTGTACCCCCTACCCGGCAACGATCGCTTATGCCGATCAATCGCAAAAACGTACCACTCGCTGGGCCAAACGCTGCCTGGATGCTTTTCATGATTTTAAAAAAAAGGAAACTTACAGCCATTATGAACAATGGCTATTTCCTATTGTCCAGGGAAGCGTCTATCCGGAATTGCGACGGATCAGCGCCGAAAACCTGGTTCAGCTCGATTTTCCCGGGTATGCCATCGGAGGACTCTCCGTGGGCGAACCCAAGGAGATGATGTATGAAATGATTGCGGTAACCGAACCCCTATTGCCTGTTATAAAACCCCGTTACCTCATGGGCGTGGGGATGCCGGAAGATATCGTTACTGCCGTCGGTTTAGGAATCGATATGTTCGATTGCGTCGTTCCGACACGTTATGGCCGCAACGGTACAGTTTTCACCTTTAACGGAAAAAAGAATCTGCACAACGCCAAATTCAAAGACGATCCGGGACCTATTGATGAAGCATGCGGGTGTTACACCTGCCGCCATTTTAATCAAGCATATTTGCGCCATTTGCTGTATGCAGGCGAAATCTTGAGCGCTCATTTACTTACTAACCATAATATCT
>CAZWDO010000006.1:0-55093 GCA_964632485.1 uncultured bacterium | reverse complement strand
CTGATGCGGCAAATACGCAATGCCATTCAACAAAATAACTATCCCCACTGGTCGAAAGAATTCAGGGATTCATATTTGAAATGATTGATCATTAGTTAACCATTTATAGAGTTCTATTTGCCTTTTCGATACAATCGCCGGCAACTGCAAAATAGAAATCAGCCACAAACACGGCGAATCCGATCCGGCATTGATGATTAATACTCAAAGGAGATTCTTTGAAAATCGAAATTGATCTGAAAAGTTTTGTTTTTGGGGCGGTCCTGGCCGCTCTTGGATTCTATCTGTTCAGTCTGCGGGGTGGCGCCATCCCGAAAGAGCTTACCGTGCGTTCGCTAACAATCGAAAACAGCAACGGCCAGAAAATTATTATTCTGGGTCAGGATGAAAACAGCGGATACATCGGAATCCTCAATAATAAAGGAAAAATCGTAACCTACCTGGGAACCGATGAACATGGCAACGGTCATGCGGGAACCTATAATCATTTTGGACGTGAATGCGCGCGCCTGGGCGCCGGTTCAGCCGGTGATGGCTACATCCGCACTTACAACAGCCGGGAACGGATCACAACCCATCTGGGCGCAATCGAAGACGGGGATGGATTTATCAGCACCTTTACCGCGCTGGGTCAGCCCATAACTTATCTGGGAACCGGACCGGAACGGGACGGTTACTTGCAAATCCGCAACCGACACCAAAAAGAAATCGTGTTCATGGGTGGTGGTAAAGAAGGGCACGGTATCGGTTATATTAGCAACGACAGCGGCAGCCATACCATTTTCTGGGGCACTGACCAAAATAAAAACGGCGCTATTATATTACATGACAGGACTGGCCAAATCTACTGGAAACAAACCGCGCATTGACCGATCATTTAAGGCGAGCATTACACCGCAAAAAGTTATATTAAAAAAATTGAATCCAAAGTGAGTTAACTTACAAAACAAACAGTCACATTAAAAACAACTTGACAAATAGAATCAAATCCTCTATAATATAGTATTAACTACAAGTAAACACCTATACGGGGAGCAACTATCAGCTTGACGCAAAAATACATAATTTTTATTGTTTTTCTGCTTTTGAAAACGATAAATATTTTCCCTAAAGAAAATCTCTTCCGTTTTAAACACTATCTCAATACCGATGGGCTGTCCCAAAACAATGTATTTTCCATCACTCAGGATAACCATAATTTTATCTGGATCGGTACGGAAGACGGACTCAACCGCTTTGATGGTTACAACTTTAAAATATTCAAGCATATTCCTGAAGATACAACCTCTCTCTCCGATAACAAAATATTAATCCTTTTCAATGATTCTCAAGGACAACTCTGGATTGGAACCAAATTCGGCGGACTGAATCTTTACAATGAAAAATCTGAAACCTTTACCCGATTCAAATATAATGAAACCGACTCAACCAGTATTAACAGCGATAAATACATCACATCAATTTGCGAGGATAAATATCAACGGATATGGATCGGTACCGAAATGGGATTGAACTATTATGATAAAAAAATAAAAAAGTTCACCCGAGTTATAATCGATACTGGTAAATATCGTAATCGGTTTATCTGGTGCATGTGTTTTGACAGTGAAGGTTTCCTATGGGTAGGAACCTCGTATGGATTGTTTAAAGTAAATATTGAGACCTTTCAAAACAAGGCTTTTTACAGCGATATATCAGCATCAGCCCAACTACGCAGCGATTCATCCGTCATTCAGACACTATGCGGGAATATAATCCGCTCAATTTGCAGGGATTCGACAGGATATTTATGGATTGGAACGATGGAGGGACTAAACCGACTAGATCCACAAAGAGAAACCTTTGTTCAATATCGCCATCATCCTTCGGATACCAACACTCTGATATGTGAAAATATTCGAGCCACTTATTTTGATAAAAGCAACCGGTTATGGATTGGAACCGTCAATGGGCTGGATATTTTGGATATTGCCGCCAACCGGTTTGTTCATTATATCAATGATCCAACCAACCCCAGTAGTATCAGCGACAAATATATCTATTCAATTTTTAAAGATAAAAATGATCTAGTTTGGATTGGGACCATCGGTGAAGGCATCAATATCTGTGATATCAATCGGATCAAGTTCGAATTTCATGAATTGACGATCAATCCTATACAACATAGCAATGATCGGGACATTTTATGTTTCTATGAAGATGATAATCGGATATTATGGATCGGGACCGAACGGAATGGACTGATTCGGATAGATCGATCCGACGACACTTATAAAAATTACATACCCAACCACACGACCGACTTCGCGAGTATGGACAGTACGATCCATAGTATTTGCAGGGATGATTCAGGTGTGTTCTGGTTAGGAGGCAGAAACAAAGGATTGATCCGGTTTGAACCCAAGCACGAGACGTTTACGATTATTAAATCCGATTCTCAAAGCGGAAAAAGCGATCACATCTGGTCCATGTGGCTGGATAGAAACAACATGCTCTGGATTGGCACTGAAAATGGTATCATGCGATTAAACATTTCCAATCAGCAATTTACCAATTTTCCCATCGAAAAAATCCACAATAATACTACCAGCTCCTTTGTAATCGTGATTTTGGAAAACCCTTTCGACCAGACACTCTGGTTGGGAACTTACGGAGGCGGACTTATCCATTTCAATAATTCAGGAAAAATAATCCGAAGGTATCTTGCAGACCAGACCTCGCCACTCACCTTGACCAATAACAATATTCTTTCCTTGCATTTCTCAGATTCTCTGACGCTTTGGATCGGGACACTTAACGGTGGACTGAATAAGTTAGATATAAAAACTCATCAATTTGAACGATTTTCTCTTCAAACCGGATTACCCAACAACGATATCTTAGGAATCCTGGGAGATAGTTCTGGAAATCTCTGGTTATCAACCAATGACGGGATTACGAAATTTAATACTATCACTAATCGCATGGATAATTTTGATGCTTCGGATGGATTATTGGGATATCAGTTTACGGAAAGCAGCTATTATCAGAACAGCAAAGGCGAGATGTTTTTTGGCGGTAGTAACGGATTCAACTATTTCTTTCCAGATAGCATTCAATGCCGGACACTTATTCAACCAACCCATATCATCAATTTCAAAAAATTTGATAAGGAAGTAAAATTTAGCCAATCGATCTTATTTACTGATACCATACGCCTTTCATACAAGGACAATTTTTTTGGATTTGAGTTTGCCAATCTCAACTACCTGAACCCATCAAAAAACCAATACGCCTATCAATTGATAGGATTTGATGAGGAGTGGATTTATTGTGGAAAAAGACGTTATGCCACTTATACCAATTTATCCGGAGGCGAATACATATTTAATGTCAAAGCCACCAGTACCGGCAATCAATGGAACGAAGCGTGTTCCCGGATTTATGTGATTATTGAACCGCCTTTCTGGGAACAAACTTGGTTTAAAATATTTTCTACAATGAGTATGTTGGTTTTTATTTATTTGATTCATAAAAGACGGCTACAAAGAATCGAAAAGCAAAAGAGGATATTGGAAGAAAAAGTGATCCTGCGGACCGATGAATTAAATCGAAAAAAATGCGAATTAGAGACTAATAATATCTTGCTTTTGAAAAAAAACAATCTTCTGGAAAAATTAGATTCTATTATTCGATCAATCAATATTGAAATGGATTTTCAAAAACTCCTGCAATCCATATTAAATGCCACACGCATCATTCCCGGAGTGGAAAAAGCATCGGTACTGGTCTATGACAAGGAAGCTGACAAATACTGTTTTGAAGCTACATTGGGATGGCCTCTGAAAAAAATGCAATCCATTCAATTAACGGCATTCGAAGCTGAATATCGATATATACAGAATTCCAGTATTGTTTTTGAAGATATATACCTAATAAAACAGGTCCAAGGAAGAATCGCAGAAGAGAAAATGAGTTTTTTCGAACTTCCTAAAGTAATGTTGATTATGAGAATTTTAGTTAAAAACCGAATTGGCGCTTACCTGATTTTTGAGAACATGCAGAATGAAAAGGCATTTGATAATCAGGATATCGAACTACTAAAACATCTCAAGGAACACATACTTTCCGCTTTTATCAAAACCATGATCATGGATGAACTAAAAAAGCTTAATGAGAAAAAAAACACATTTTTGGGAATGGCTGCTCATGATTTGCGGAATCCGCTTTCTTCGATTCGCGGCTATATCCAATTGCAAATGTACATGCTCAAAGCGGACACTTTCGACAAAGGCAAGAGCATGAGAGACTTAGAACGCACTCTGGCAATTATCGATCAAATGTCTCGCTTAATCAATGAACTCCTGGATATTTCCGCCATAGAATCGGGAAAAATCCAGCTTAATCTTCAAACCCAGAACTATGAAAAAATACTAAAGGATGCCATCGAATTCCACGAACAGATTGCCAAACAGAAGAACATTGAGATAAAAACCCACTTCCATTCACCGATTCCCGAAATCATGATTGATGCCGATAAAATCCATGAAGTTCTAGACAATTTGTTAAGCAATGCTATTAAATTCACCTATCCAAACGGAAAAGTTACCGTGTCATGCGAAATCAAAGAATGTTATCTAACTACGCATATTACGGATACCGGCCAAGGCTTGGACGAAAGCGACATGAAAAAGATATTTAAAGGATTCGAAAAACTAAGCGCTCGCCCGACTGCTGGCGAAACCAGTACTGGTCTGGGATTGGCAATTGTAAAAAAAATAGTTGAATTGCATCATGGAAACCTTCAAGTCAACAGTCAAAAAAATATCGGTTCCACATTCAGTTTTTTCATCCCCATTCAGCAATCCGGGAAGGTATAAGAGTTCGTATCAAATTCAATTCAATACAATCCGGAAGCAGTATCGTTTCGATTATTAAAATACTATTACTCCCTAAGCGTCTTAAAAAGGATATGCTACAATGATTCAAAAAAAAATGAATGCAGGATTAGCCATACTGAACATTTTGATTCCATTTATCTTTTTTGTCCATCAAACATCGTGGTTATGGTTATTAGCGATTATTCAATGTCTAATTCTGGCATATTTTTATACTACCGATTCCACTTTTTTTGTTCATTCCATTTTTTGGCCGATATTTTTAGTATTCTTACTAATCTTGCCATGGCCAAGCGCTTTTATCGTTCCTCTCATATTATATTTTGGCTTACTATCCAGCTTAAAAAAAACACAAAACAAAATCACCTGGTTGAAACCGGGTCAAATTAACAGAAGAACATTGTGGTTAATGATTCCGACAATTTTAATCAGTTCAGGCGCATTAATTCTTTGGGTCGTTTTACTGGAACCGGATTTGATCGACTTATTTCAACAAATTCCAAATTCATCGCTAAGCGGAATACTCATAATCGGTATTATATTTTCAATTTTCAATTCCATTTGGGAGGAATTTATCCTAAAGGGAATTTTATGGAATGGATTGGAGCAAATTATCAAGCGCCCTATTCAGGTTAATATACTCCAATCGGCTCTATTTGGCATTATGCACTGGAATGGATTTCCCCGAGGAATGGTAGGAGCAGTTTTAGCAGCAATCTATGGTCTTTTACTAGGTTTTATCCGTAAAGAATCCAAAGGAATGCTTGCTCCAGTTATCACTCATTTTTTCGCCGATGCCACCATATTCGGCATTCTAATTTTTCTGCACTGACAACCCAACGAAAGACCGAATCTTCCGATACGGCCATCCAGCTTATTTTAAGCTTGCCTTCCCCTGATTCGATTTCTGCATCCACAACGTGAGGAACCCTGCTCTTGATCCAAGCACAGGCGGGCACCAGTGACTGATCTTGATAGAGCCCGGCTTTTAAAGCATCATTGATGCCGAACTGATTTCTCATAAAATAATTCATACAGCAATAAATCTCACCAGACGCATCGGAAGAATACCCCGGGTAACCATGATCTGATTGTTAGTTTACTGAACACCGTCGCTAACGAACATGTTGAAAACATCCAATCCAGGCCACATCATCCGTTGTTCCCCGCATACATAGCTTGTAACGGGCGATGTAACGCTTCGGCAATTGCGCCCGGGAACCGTAATAGACGCGAACATGTCCGTCAACATACAGCGCCCCGGCCAATTCCGGGAAGCTTGCCATCCAATCCCGGCTCAACGCCTGACTCCAGGCTCCGATCTGACCCGATTCCGCCAACGCGTCCAACTTCTTGCGCAATGTGCGTGCATATTCCGGTATCCGATCCAATCCCAGCAACTTCCCCATCTCTCCAGCAAAAAAATGCTTGATCCCCTCAATCGTTTTCGCCCGCAACATAATACTCAATCCCAATACCAGAAAAATCTGTCTCAACGAATAATATCCCTTAGCCAACTGAAAATAATTGTCAATATGCCTCACCAATCCCGCCGCCCTTCCTCTTTGCAGATTTTTTCCCAACTTTCTCTGGATGCCCTGTCTGCTCCTGATAGGCTTTCTTCTGCAATTCAATCTGCTGTTTTTTGAGATAATAGGTGATTTCCTTGATGATGCGCTGGAAAATATCCTCGGCAATCGAATCGACCCGGGGAATGGTAAATAACGAATGGGTCTGATTGAGCTTTTGCTCGACTGCGACCGCCACATCCGGATAAAGAGTTTCAGGCAGATCATAATCAGTTCCCAGTGAAATCACGATGATTTGTTTGACTTTATTTCCAATGCGTTCATTGGCAATCAGTTGAATAGAAGGCAATACGGATCGTCTGGCGAATTTTTTACGGAAGAACACCCTACATCCTTTCGGTCAGGCAATTGGGGATAGACCCACAAACACAACAGGCAATATAACAAAAAAAGGCGAGGTTGTCAAGCGAAAAGTGAAATTATTTTAATCTGTACGGCACTACAAACAACTTTTTTGAAAACCTTAACTTTAAGTTATTGGATAATAAATACTTAATTTTTGACGCTCAAGTCAAAACTTCAGTCAATTTCTTGACATAAAATCTTTAACACTATGTAATATATGTAGTTATAATAAATCAAACAAAATTACTGCCTGCTAAAGTTGGATTAATGCGTTTCATTACAGTTATTATCATATTTGATTGGGTCGGAAACCTAATTTCCAACACTGATGCTCTTGTTTATACTGCCTATCGAGAGACTGGGGATTCCTGTCTTATGGAATTGCCAAGGGGCATCCGCCGTTCCATAATCTATTATTTTTCGTGGAAACAGAATCAGGCCCATTATCACGACAATAAAGTTATCTGTAAATAATATGAAAAATCATATAGTACCAATGCAAAAGCGCCGAGATTGATTTCCCGGCGCCGTTGCTAATTTAATAATTTATACTGATTAGCGGATGATAATCATCCGTTTGATAATCGTATCACCTTTGCGAAATTTAATATTGCCTCTCTCATCATGCGAATCCTGGGTAACTTCCACATGAACCAGATAGACGCCGCTGACCACGACCTGGCGGGAAGAGGTCACTGAATTCCAGGTTTGGTCGCCAGATCCATCCTCATGATGAATGGTTTGTACCAGATCTCCGTTGGGTGTAAAAATCCGTATTGTACAATGTCCGGGAATATTGAGAAACATGATTTTATCCTGTTCGCCGGGATATTGCATATTACGGGCGCGAATATGATAGGGATTGGGAACGATACGAATATCATCCAGAGCATCTCCCTCGGCGCGTAATAGATAGACGCCTTCGGTGGTCTTGGTATAGAAACGGTTGCTGACCAGTTCGCCGGTAGGATTTGCCTGACCGGTCGCATTATCGGCTCCATGAGTGAACGCGACGATATAATAATAGTACGAAAACCCCCGGATAGCCGAAACATCGGAATATTCAGTCACACTGGGATCGCATTCAAAGACCATTTCATAGGTGGTGTCCGGTTTTCCGACAGCGCGGAATAAACGGTACCCGGCAAAATCCGGGTTTTGGTTATCAGGACTGTCGCCCCACGAGATACTGATGCGGTCGCCGCCGGATTCAACTTTAAAAAAGCTCGGAGGGCTGGGGGGTTGAGGGATTTGATAATTCAGATCAAAGTTGCGTTTCGCGCGTCCAAAAGTCTGCATAATCGAATCGACACCGGTAGAGACCCAATCATTTTTAAATATGTCTTTATCGTCCGTCGTCAGCCCGTCAGGTAGGATGAAGGGCCCTTTATCGCTGGTGTCATCCTTCGCTTTTTTCCAACGGATACCCACGCGTTCGCATTCCTGGCGGCTCAGCCCCGCCACGGCTTCGGCCTCAATGATCGTCACGCTGTCGCCGGGGGCCAGATCAAACGGGCCGTAACAAAACCAGATATTCGTGCCGCCACCATTGCCATGAACCGTCCAGGGGCTGGGATTTGTCGCATGGTATTTTTCATAAAATCGATCCGTTCCGCCTTTAGAAGCATCGGGATAGGGATTACCGCTAATATAGCTATAGGCTTTATCCATTTGAGTAATATCCGTCAGATCCCCGGTTGAAGCATAATCATCGCCGGAATGCCACCCTAAGCAGACCGGTTGATCAGGATCATCGCTTTTATCGCTGGCGCTTTTATCCACATGCAGCGTCACGATACCCGCGTGTTGGGGGCCGTACAGCATTCCATTCGTCGTTAAATCAGGCCCGCCCCAGTTATCATAACTGTTGGCGCTGTTTTGGCCGATCCATGAAAATGCGCAACGCAGCCAGTCAACAATTGGATTGGTTTCAGTAATCGCTTCTCCCACATGCGACGCATAATCTTCTCCCCGACGCGTCACCCAGGAATTCTGGCCCCATACCTGACCGCCGCTGACCAATTCAGCGCCCCGACGGCCCAGACTGTAACGAATTGCCCAACTCAGCCGAAATCCTTTTACAGTGGCATTCAATTCAATATCATCATCATAATCCGTATTGCCGGTATTCTTGATCACAATCTCCCTGATAATATAATTATCATGATATTGTTGTGAAAACTTGTATAAACGCCGGGTAACCGTCACTCCCATATAGGTATTGATTACATTACTGATCATCAAATCAGAAGGTTGATCTTCATTGAGTTCATCAACATCGGCGCGATAGGGCTGGGTAATATCCGTCAACCCGTTGGCGGTGGTAACATATACCGGGGGGCGCTCAAATTTAGCGGTTTCTTTCAGCTCGACCGGGAATAGGCTTCTGCCGACATAATCAATCAGAAACATACTGCAATAATGGCTCCAATACTCATTATACTGATCGGTGAACTCCTCGCATCCAACCCATGCCCGCTGTATGACGAAATTATCCTGCTTGGTATAATCAGCCGGCCACATCAACCCCTCATAGTACACATTATTCCAGGCGCGTTCAGTGCCGTAGGCGCTGTAAAAATGCTGTAATTCACCTAACCGCAAATAACGCCGCTCGGTTCCTTCAACCTGTCCCCAACTTGTATTCACAAATATCAGAGAGCAGATCAGCAGCATAAAAATTTTGATTATTTTCATCATCTTCCTCTTTGTTGTTTCATTAAAAATTGAAGCGAATGCCAAAGGTGAATCGACGGGGATTGAGAAATGTCACGGACGAGATATTGGGCATATCGATGTAAGCCTTATCATCGAGGACGTTATCGACCATATTTTTGTCAATCGTTTCCCATGCATTGTTATTATATTGCATCCATTCATCCGTTGTTTTAATATAATAATAGGCAGTCGGATCCGGTATTTTAATTTCAGTTAATGTAGCCGCTTCTTTCACCGGTTGATATTCCACTCCGGGTTTGCGATAATCGCCAATGCGGTCACTCCCCTTTTCCACGCCAGATTCCCAGGAAAAGTGAAGCGATTCCATGTAGTACTGGTAATCATAGTTATCGGCAAATCCGGCATAATTCAGATGTTTGAGATTCAATAGATTTTCCACATCGAGATAGAACTGAACATCAAATTTGCGGATATGGATGATTTTAGAAAGCCGGAGGTCCACATTGAACCAATCGCGCCATTGAACATTATTTTTTACAAATAAAATATTCTGCGGATTATAGGTTGTATAACTACCCGTTTTCCAATCCACTAATAGATTCATCGTCCATTCCGCCAGCGGAAAATCACTCAGCCATTGCGGTCCCCACTTCGAGGGCGTATGAAATTCCAGATTGGCGCGCGCATAGGGCCGAGGTTCGGCTTTCGTCACATACGGGTTATCCTTCAAATAATTACGCTGGGCATTGGGATCCTCATAATATCTCTGAATATCAAAATACCCATTAGCTTGCACATCATAGGTATAGTTGATAAATCCAGTCATCCATTTACCGACTCGCTTGGTCAATGTAATTTCAAATCCGCGGATATCAGCATAATTGTTGTTGGCTGTTTTATAATATTGCACTGAAGAATTGATATTCTGGTAATATATCCAATTGATCTGGTTAGTTACATCTTTATAATAGGCGGCCAGGTTGAGAAGAAACATATTAAATAAATTATGGGCATAACCCAGCTCATAGGCGATCGTGCGTTCCAACCCGAGGTTCGGGTTCCCGATATACGTTACCAGACCACTGCTCTCCCGCTGTAAACGGAAGCGATAAGTGGATGAGGGTTCCGATTGGAAATGGCCGTAATTGAAATAGAGTTTGGAATTCTCCGAAATAGGATGGGAAACACCCAGCCGGGGTGAAAGATTCCATTTAGGATCAACTTTTGTTTCAGGTACTTCTTCTTCAAGCAACTTGCCATAACCGGCTTTGTAGTATTTATCATAATCAGAAAGAACAAATTGATCGGAGTTGGGATCGGATAAATCCAACCGCATGCCTATATTGGCGATAAATCCTTCGAATTCCATCTTGTCCTGAAAATAAGCGCCCAACCGATACGGGGTAACATGATAGATCATCGAGCGGGTCCAGGTATCCATTGAAGGGCTGAAGGTAGTGGAATTAATATCGTAATCATTCAATGCAAAACTTAAACCGGTTTTTATCTGGTTATGGCGATTGATCTGGCTGGTCAAATCAAAATGGCTCTGAATCGTAGAGTTGTCGCTATGATCGCGGCCCAGATTCTGCCAGCCACCGGTGCGCATAACGCCTTCAATGCCGCCCGTACCATATCCCCAGTACCCAAAAGGAGCTTCATCCAAAAAATAGCCTGGTAGGACTTCATTTACTTTGGATGTATCGCGCAGTTCCATCTGGGTGGTGCGGTAACGGTTCGCATTGTATTGCAGACTCACCTCATAATATGTGGGCTCACTCAGTACATGGGTCAGTTTCAACCCGATCATGCTGCGGTAGATGGCTGACGGGCTATAATAGGCCGGGACATATAACATCGCAGAACCATCCGTTGTCGAAAGCAGATCCGCGATTTCACTATTATCCTGTAGTACTCGGCCAGTCGGGGTGGTCGTCCAGTTATACGGAGAAACTGAATAGACTTCTCCGTATAATCCGGATAATGTCAACTTAATATTTCCGGTGATATCAGACGTCAGTTTCAATTGTGTATGCCGGTTATGATAGCTGTCGCGGGATAAAGGATAAATCAACATATTACGTTCATCAAAATAGGAAACAAAAAAACGCAGGTTTCCCAATTTGGGCGTTAGCCAGGGAATATACCCGCCCACTCCCAAATCGATGACATAATCGCTTTTGTCGATATCACCCTTACGACGGCGTTGCCATTCATAGACCCGTTTCGCGCCTTCAGGGGTCAAATCATTGGTGGGGTCGTCATCCCGCAATGTTTTTTCCGCGACGGTATTCCAGCCTTCAAACGAGTAATACTGTTTTTGTGTGAATGCATCCCAATTCCCATTTTTAGTGCCCGTCCAGCATACATCGGGATCCATATAGGGACGGTTGAAAAATGAATTGGGATCATAGAGGGAAATGCCAAAATGCTTCTTCTGCGGGGGAGCGTAGCGGAGGTTAAACGTGCCGCTATACCGATTGGTTTCACCATCGCGGGTAACAACATTCACCAATCCGGATCGCACATTCCCATACTCGGCGTTAAAACCGCCGGTCTGTATCTGAATCTCCTGGATTGAACTGAGACTAACAGCGGAATAAGGAATATTCGAGCGTTCGTCGTTCATTGATAACCCATCGATTAAAAAAGCGGTTTGGTTGGCGCTGCCGCCCCGGACTTCCATGCCTTCGGTTCCTTTTTGAATACCCGCCTGGAGCGTAACAACCTGGTTGACATTCTGCACAGGAAGAGTTTTCAACGCTTTCGATTCTACATTCATCTGGCTGTTGGAAATGTCCTTCGTCACAATCGCCCGCTGAGCCACAACGACAACTTCCTTGCCCATCATGGCCTGCGGAGTCAACTGGATATTCAAGGGCGTGGTCAAATCAATCTGAACTTTAACATGCTGTACCACATACGGGGCATATCCCATCATGGACATCTTGACAGTATATTCTCCCGGCGACAGATTCAAAATTCGAAAATACCCTTCCATATCGGAAGCCGCGCCGATCTTGGTAGCTAACTCATTTTCATTGTTCTCCAGCCATTGCGCAAAAATTATAACATTCACACTGGGTAACCCTTCACCTGTTTCAGAATCAATGATCCTGCCAGCAATCTTACCGCCGGTACCTGCCATTAAACGCCCCAGGGAGAGCGCAAAAATCAGCCCGCAGATTAAATATTTATTCATAACTTATGCCTCCTTAGACTTAGTAAAACAAGCGGATGGTTATACGTTGAACATTATCGAGTATATCAAAGGGAGTATAGGCATAATCGATAGCGAGGTTGTATTTACGCAAGCCAAATCCATAGCTGAAGCCGCAGTCGTCATAATTCAGTAAATAGCCGGAACGTAAATAAAGCATATTCAGCAAGCAGTACTCAAGCCCTGCGTTTAGCTGTTCCGAATGAGAACGGGGATGCAACGCATCCAGATTGAGCCATAATGCATGGGAGCGTTGCCAGTCCATGGACATAAAATCCATCAGATTGAGCGAAAACCCGATGCGAAATAACAAAGGCAACTGGAATCCCTCGGTTTCATATTTTATTTCCTGGGAAAAATTCTTGACCGACATGCTGAATATCAGGCTTTTAAATCCGGTAAAATACTGAGTACCGAAATCAAACGCCAGAGCATTGGCTAAATTCTTCTTTAAATCCGTGCTTTGATCCAAATTCTCAATAATACTTTTACCCAGATTTTCACTCACATACCGCACCTGGCCGCCTACCGCGAACTTATCCGAGAGTTTACGCGCATAACTCAAGCCAATCGCCATCGCCGCGGGTTTGAGAATCTCTGTATCGATAAATCCATCCGGATTTTGCCAGACCATCGTCCCTTCAACATCACCATAATCAATATTAACAAACGAAATGCCAAAAACCCCGTATTTGCCGAGTGAGGGACTGAAGGAAGCGCTGAAAGCGTTGAGCTTCATATCCGCAAACCATTTTATATGAGTAAATGATATATCCGTAAACTCCGTCATTGCCGCCAATCCTGCCGGATTATAAAACTGGGACGCTGATCCCAGATTCAAACTCGTTACCGCCTCACCCATCCCCGCGGCGCGGGCATCCACTCCAATGTTCAAAAACATCATCCCCGTCTGCGCTAATTTATCCCGGGCTAATAGGGATGTACTAAAACACAGAGATAAGGCTGTAATCATTACTAACAACTTTTTATTCATGGTTATCGCTCCTACTGTTCTTGCTGAAGCAGGATATAAAACTGATATCCCACGGTTTTGTCATGGCGCATCAAAGAGATCAAATACTTTTGCGGCTTCAAAATAAATTCATATCTTGAACGAACTACGGGACACTCGAATATCGTTTCCAATTCAATCGCCTCCCTGTCTGATCCATAAACCTCGCCATCCTCGCCGATAAGCGCAACCGTCAGGTAGTTGCTGGCATAGATCACATAGTTCGCTTCAGTTAAAACGTTCAAAAGTAAATAAGTAGAATCATTAAAGCGCGAAAGATTGATAAAAGAGGCCTGGCCGGCGGTGATAAGCGCGTTGGGAAAATAGTACGCGACACTGTCACGTTTCTCTCCACAGTTAAAAATCGAATCCCAAACAAGGGGCAGATTATATCGCAAGGAATCCTGAGTTACCGAATAATGAATCCAGATGGAATCCTTAGGTGGAGTTTGGGTGGAATCACGAATCGTATCGATTAGCATAAACCACTCACTGAACTGAGAATAGGCCACCGACTTTACGGTATCGCCTACCGGAAGCGTGTCCAGACGAGCAATGCTCGAAGAATCGGCTGACCATACGGTATCAATTCGAAACGTGGCGTGCAGTTTATCACAAGACTGATCATCCAGGGAAGAAATATGGTAGCTCTCTTCCTGGTATTTTTCACACCCCGCAATAAGCGCCAGGGACAACCCAATCCAAAAATAAAAACGAAACCGTCTAAAACTCATAAGGTCTCCTAAAGTTTGAAGGTTACCAAGTTAAAATCTTTGTTTATTAAGATAGTTTACAAGATAAATTTTGTCAAGACAAAAATTTTTTTTAAATATTTTTTTTTTCTTGCTTTTTTTAATCTATTAATTTATCTTTTAAATTTAAAGATGGTTTCGACACAACAAAATTAACCCATAAGCCGGGAGGCAAAGATGCGTATATCTTCAATTTTAACGTTACTGTTCGTGAATTTAATGATTCTAAATTGCAGCCAGGACGATCCGGTCAGTGTTTACGACGAAAACAAAGCCTACAACAGCAACCCGGTCATTGAATCGATATCTCCCGCTGAAGGAGCCCTCTCCGGCGTCGATGAAATAACAATTACCGGGAACAATTTCTCTTTAAACAATGAGGACAATACTATTGTAATCGGACAATCCACCGCAGAAATAATAAGCTCATCCACTACCGAGATCCGCCTGATCGCGCCGACTGTGACGGGAGATGCACTACCTGTCAAAGTCGCTACAAAAGGTGCTATCGGATTCAGCAACATTGTAAATTATTCCATTAAGGTAACCATCAGCCGTTACGGGGATTTTGATGATCGCCTCGACCCTTATGCCATCGAATGCGATAGCGATGAAAACCTTTATGTTGTCGACGCAACTTCAAAGCAAGTCTATATTGTCAATACCGATGGCGTGTCAACGAGTTGGGTTCCCCTCACCACCTATACACCCAGTGATATGAAATTCGGCCCCGACGGATATCTCTATCTGGCCCGCACTACCAAGATTATTAACCGCGTCAAGGCCCAAATGACCAAGGATGAAAAGTGGATCACCGCACCCGGCTCTATTTACTGTTTCGATTATGATTCGAACTTGGGGATGTATGCCGGAGGAAAAAATGACGTCATGTACTATATTACCAAAGAAGGCGCCGCCACTAATGCAGCGGATTACCCCAACTCGATTATCACTCAGATACGGGTATTCGGCAATTATGTGTACGCCGCGGCGATCGACCGCGCCGATAACAGCGTCGCCGTCTGGCGGAACCCGATTCAAAGCGCCGGGCAGTTGGGAACGCGCGAGAACTGGTTCAACTGGACAGCAGCCATGGACAGCGCCGAAATCAAATGCATGACGTTTGACGCAACAGGTAATCTGCTGATCGGCACCAACGATGAAGTCGCCATGATTCGCGTAGCGAGCGATGGAAGCTGGGCTCCCTATTATCCCGGCGTGCTTCAGGCAACCACTCACGCGATCATCTGGGGAAATCAAGTCTATGCCTATCTCATCTGCCGTAATGAAACCAATACCGCACTGCAAGGCATTTTCCGCGTCAATATGAAAACTGCCGGCGCGCCCTATTACAGCCGGCCTTAATGCGTTTAATCGCTGTCATTATACTCTTCGCCTGGGTTGGAACCCTAAGTTCCAACCCTGTTGCGCTTGATTATGCAGCCTATCGAGAGACTGGAGATACCAGTCTCTTAGAATTCTCAATGGGCGTCCGCCGCTCCGCGCTGCATTATTTTCAGGGAAACCAACTTGAAGTATGCCATTTTTTCTGGAAACTCGAAATATTTCAAGATTCCAAGCTAATTGCTGACCTGAAAATAGCCCAAACCGATTCAATTTCACGCCAGGAATCGATACGTCCCCATCAATGGCTGCTGGAAAAAACATCCATCAAACTGCAGGCCGGCATTTACGAATGCCGATTAGCTATCGAAGATGAGACGAATCCAAACACTGGATCACTTTTGCAAACCGTTACCGTTCCCGATTACGGGAAAGACTCATTATCCGTTTCCACCCTAAACGTTAATATCCATTTACAAACTCAATCATCTCCCGATAAGTTCACACGATACCACTACCGTCTGATTCCAAATCCGTTTCACGTCTTTGCCATCGAATATCCGCTAATTTATACATATATGGAAATCTACAATCTCCCTCAACAATCAAAAAACTACGAAATAACATATCTTCTAGTGGATTTGGCCACTCAGTCAAAGCGTCAGATTGAACAGAAATTGAAGCCAATTGTCGAGGAGACCCAACTTGAAACCCTTGGCTACAACTTATTGGGCTTAAAAAGCGGACATTACCGATTGATTGTCGAAGTGAAAATAGTCGGAGAGGATACCCAATCAAGGACCCAACATACCGATTTTACCTTCATCAAAGGACCCTGGCAGGAAGACCCGGATAATCTCGCCTATATAGACCCCATGCCATTCGATTCTATGGCGGAACCCGCGCTGGACACTCTTTTCCGCCGGATGCATATCCTCCTTAACCGTGAACAGATCAAGGCCTATGAATCCCTCACCGAAAGAGGGAAACGCTCATTTATCAAAGAGTTCTGGCGTTTACGGGACCCGGATCGATCCACCCCCGACAATGAAGATTTTCAATCCTTTAAAGACAAACTGGCATATTGCGAACAGCATTTCAAGGAAACTGAAAAAAACGATGCAAGCGCGGATAGGTGCCGCATATATTTTCAATATGGACCCCCTGATGAAATCGAACGATCCCAACGAATTGCCAATAATCGGGCATACGAAATATGGCATTACTTCCAACCTGGCGGTATTTTTTTTGTATTTATGGATGTATGGGGGTTCGACTCCTATCAACTGGTACATTCAAACGCCCCTGGAGAATTTCACAATCCTGATTGGGAGCAACAATATCTGGACAGCCAACAGCGGGAATAAAAGATTTTTTTATTGGTTAGTAATTATCATCTAAAAGCTTATAAGAATTTAAAAAAGCCTCATTCATTTAACGCGTCCGGTAAGGTAGCGCACCTGGTTCCGGCCTTCCTCTTTGGCTTTGTACAAAAAGGTATCCGCAATATTGATCAACTGGTCAATCGTGACATCCGGCATTGAAAGACGATCCACTACGCCTTGGCTGACCGTAACTGAACGTACAAATGGATTAAAATTATATTCAGCGATCAGTTCGCGGATTCGTTCCGTAATGACTAACCCGTCACTCAATCCGCAATCCGGAAAAAGAATTATGAATTCCTCACCTCCAACCCGAAATAAAAGATCATAGCGGCGAATATGATGCCAAATCAAATTAGCTACTTGCTGCAATACTCTATCACCCGTCTGGTGACCATATTGGTCATTGATTTTCTTAAAATGGTCGATATCCAGCATGCTAATGGCATAATTAGTTTGTTTCCTTTGGAAACGTTCATCCTCGCGGATTAAAACATCGATCATGTGTTTACGATTATAGCTGTTGGTTAAAAAATCCGTTATCCCATGCAAACGACTCTGTTCATTCAATAATAAAATCTGACAATACTCATTTAGCTTCTGTTGGAGAATCTCCAGAAAAAAATTTGAAAACGGGTCTTCCGCATACTCCAGAAATATTTTAAACCGTAACGATCCCTCCAGTTTATTATTAAAAGAAAAAGTGCCGGAGAACGATGATTGAATATTGAGAGCCATCTTTTCATCTTCACTCAACGGAAAAGAGACCAACTCCTTTTCATGCATATTATCCGATTTTTTAAACCACTTTAAGATACGGATCATGGATTTATTTTTAGGAAATCGCCGGGAACGGTAAAATATATTTTCTCTGCCAATACGCAAAAAAACAATTAAGCTGTTGCAAATCAAAAAGGTTTGCAGAATTTCATTCAGCGCGTTCACATATTCATCGAGTCGATTGGTGAATTGCGATAGCCGTTCAATCTCCCGCAAGATCAATTGTTGGTTGTAGATTTCTTCCAGGTACTGGCTATAATTTGAAAGTATAGAAATAAAATCAAAATTATCCGGCAATTCATACTGAGTGGAAATTTTACTACCCATGATTTCAGCAATTAATTGATTTAATTTTTCAACTTCAACCGGTTTCTTCAAGAGAGTAATATTGCCCAATCGTTTTTTTAGATAAAAACCCAGTTTATTATTCCAAACTCCACTGACTAAAATGATTGGGATATTGATTTTTAACGATTGCCGTAAAATACGGACCAGGTGGAAACCGCCCAGCCGCTCCATTTCAACATCCGAAATAATTAAATCCGGATGAAAATCAAGCAAGCGTTCCAGGGCATGAATACCATCATTGGCAATATCTACCTCAAATTGACTATTTTCAAGATGAGATTTTAAAAATTCACGTGCCACGCGGGAGTCATCAACTATCAATATTCGTTTCATAAAAATAATTTAACACTAACTTAAAACTTTGTCAAGTGGAAAAAGTTTATTGACTTTTTTTAAAAAAAAATGTATTATATGGATATGATTTTTAAAAACGAGGCAGCGCTCATTATTCCCGCAGGGGGACGCGGTTCCCGCATGGAATCCTCAATTCCCAAGCAATTGATTCAATACCGGGGAAAGCCGTTGATATACTATACTCTCAACGTATTTTACAATCTTTTCCCGGGTTTATATACGGTTATTGCCATGATACCGGATTATATTGAGTCATTCCAGGCTTCACTTTACGAATGGGGATGGGATGATCATATTAGTTTGGTGGAAGGGGGAGCAACCCGGCAGGATTCAGTATGGGCGGCCATGCAGGCGATTCCGGCGGAATACAGGCAGATATGGATTCATGATGCAGTCCGCCCGTTTATAACCGTCGATATCATTGAGCGGATAACAATCGCATTGGAAAAACATTCGGCAGTGATACCGGTTATTCCTGTCAAGGATACCATCAAAATGGTGGAGCATGATTTTGTGGAGACGACGCATCCGCGGGCCCGTCTGGTAGCGGTTCAAACGCCACAAGCATTTGAAATTGAGATGATTCGCAGGGCATATCGCTTTATTCGCGACCGAGGAATCCAGGTGACGGATGATGCCGAAGCCGTTGAAAAATTTGGCGCCCCGGTTTTTACCGTCCCCGGGGATGAACGAAATATCAAGATTACAACCCCCAACGATCTTGATAAACTGAAAGCGCTGGATTATGTATAGAATCGGACAGGGAATCGATTTTCATCAATTCACGGAGAACCGGGCCCTGATCATCGGAGGGATCACCATTCCCCATACGCATGGATTATTGGGTCATTCCGACGCTGATGTCCTGGTCCATAGCATAATGGATGCCCTTCTGGGCGCGTTGGCTCTGGGCGATATTGGCCAGCATTTTCCCGATACGGATCCGGCTTACCGGGGAATCGACAGCAGCGACTTATTGGGCCGGGTGATTAAGATGGTTCAGCGCGCAGGATATTATTTAGTGAATTGTGATGCTACGATAATCGCTCAACAGCCCAGGATGGCGCCGCATATTCCGGCAATGCAAATCAAACTGGCTCATATTTGCCAGTCTCAGCCCCATCAGATATCCATCAAGGCGACGACGACTGAATATATGGGCTCGATTGGTCGCAAGGAGGGAATTGCCGCCATGAGCATCCTACTTTTAACAAAGGGCAATCATGGAACAATGGCTGATTGATTATCAAAACTGGATATTCATTATGCTATTCCTGGCTGCATATTTTGAGAACCTGTTCCCTCCTCTTCCGGGTGACACGATTGTCGTCATTGGCGCCTTTTGGGTCGCCCAGGGCCAGATTTCTTTTGTTGTTACCTGGCTGGCGGCCAGTTGCGGCAGTTTCTTTGGATTTTTAACCTATTTTCTCATTAGCTATCGCTATGGGCATAATATTTTTAAATATCGCTGGTTAAAATCCCACCGCAATCAACAACGGCTGGACGAAGTCCGCCGATGGTTCCAACATTGGGGATTATGGGTCGTTCTTGCTAACCGTTTTCTACCCGGCGCCCGCAGCATTATCTCAATCGCCGCCGGAACATTCCGCTACTCAATCCCTTATGTTACGCTCAGCGCGATGATTTCAAGTCTCCTTTGGAACCTGTTGATTGTATTGGCGGCGACAATGTTCAAGCTGAATTCCAAACAAATTATCTCTCTCATCCAACAGTACAATCTATATATCGGGATTGTAATTGCGGTTTTAATAATCACTCTTGTTGTATACAAATACTCTCCCAAAATATTAAAAAAGGTAACAAAATGACCAGACCTGAGCTATGGTATGAATTTACCATGGAATACCCCTGGGCGGTAAAAATTCAAGCCGAAATTGAACAAACGCTGACAGCGCTTAACTCCATTTTTTCAGCAGGAAACTGCCTCTTCATGGCGGGGAACGGGGGAAGCTTTGCTGATTGTTTGCATTTCTCCGGAGAATTAATGAAACAATTTGAAACAAAACATAGCCATAGCCCAAGCTGGCTGGCAAAAATTGAACAATCGCCCGTTCGGGATATACTCACCCACTTGGAACCCGCTCTCCCGGTTTGGGTGCTGGGCGCCAATCCAGCGCTTCAAACAGCTTTCTTAAACGACGTGAACAAGCCAGAACTCTATTTCGCCCAGGAATTATTCCAGTTGGGTAAAAAAAATGACGGACTCATCGTCTTTTCCACCAGCGGCCAATCGAAAAACATTCTTGTGCTGGTTGAATTGGCGCGGATAATGGAAATAACCACTATTGGCATCACAAATGAAGACGGGCGACCCTTGGAAAAAGCCGTAGATATCTGCATCCACGCTCCTATCAAAGGTAAAAGCGCGGATATCCAGGAATATCAGTTGCCTATCTATCATTATATTGCGCGCCAATTGGAAGCCCAGTTTTTTGCCGTGCCGTCCATATCAGCAATTGAGCCGGCCTAAGCTTAAAAAAGATGAAAAAAATCGATTTCCCATTGGATCTTCAACTGCTTTCCCCTCACGGAGAAAACCGAAAATTCCTTACATTGACGTTTTTAAGTACGGTAGTATATGCTTTTATAGGCTGGGTTATTATTCAACTGCTTTCACCGGCGTTGAGTGGATTGCCCGCGATTGGACTCATTTTATTCAGAGGTCTGATCTTGATTATTTGGGCTTCAATCTTTATTAAGTATCTGCTAATTTTATTGTCCCTCTCTCTGCGCCGCGATTTTTTATTTTTTCATGGCCGAAAACAATGGTTTTTATCCCTGACTCTGCCGATCAACATGCTCATCGGTAGAACGATTGGATGGAATAAAGATTCCATCCGGCGCTCCTATATAGCCTTTAATAACATTTTTTGGGGGTTACAATGGCGCCATATAAAAGCAAAACGAATTTTGGTTCTTTTACCCCATTGCCTGCAATGGTATGATTGCGCCTATAAGATCACTCATACAATCAACAATTGCCGGGCCTGCGGAAAATGCGACATTGGAAGCATAAAAGAATTAGCCGCCCGATATCCGGTATCAATTGCTATTGCCACAGGTGGCACCTTAGCGCGAAAGATCATCGTGGATACCCGTCCAAGTGTGATCATCGCCGTGGCTTGTGAACGGGATTTATCGATTGGTATCCAGGAAGTCTATCCAATACCTACATTTGGTATCCTGAATCAACGTCCGCAAGGGCCTTGTGTCAACACCCGGGTGATTGTTGGAACAATCGAGCGACTCATTCGCCTGCTACTTCAGAGTTAACGTCTAATCAAATAAAAAAGCCAATATGTCTAATTTTCTCAAAGGAGGGCGCCATGTTTTTTTACGATCCCACGATGATCCTGATGATACCGGCATTAATCTTTGCCTTTTGGGCTCAATGGAAAGTAAAATCGACGTTTAGCCGTTACAGTGAAGTCATATCGACACGTCGTCTGACAGCCGCCCAGGCTGCCCGGTATATTCTACAACAAAACGGGATACATGAAGTGGAAATTATTCATGTCAGCGGATCATTGACGGATCATTATGATCCCCGCAATAAAAAACTGGCATTATCAGACGATGTGTATAATTCAACTTCCATTGCAGCGATCGGCGTAGCGGCTCACGAAGCCGGGCACGCCATCCAACATCATGAGGGATATGCCCCTATCCAACTGCGCAATCTGATCTTGCCGGTCGCTAATTTGGGAAGCTGGCTGGCTTTTCCCATATTCTTCATTGGCATCTTTTTTTCGGTATCCGGCCTGATGGACATCGGCATCATTTTTTTTATCGGAGTTATACTTTTCCATATAATCACCCTGCCGGTGGAATTTAATGCCAGTTCACGCGCTATCAGCATTCTACGTGAAGGAAATTTCCTGAATACTGAAGAAATCACCGGCGCTAAAAAAGTACTCAACGCAGCGGCAATGACCTATCTTTCTTCCGCGGCGATGGCTGTCCTCCAACTCATTCGATTATTAATTCTGCGCGGGAACCGGGACTGATGAGTCTTCTTATCCAATCCCGGCCAGTTTAATCTCAATTATTTAAACAGCGCATGACAAATAGCAACAGCCGTGAGGATGCCGGCAATGTCAGCAAACAACCCGGTCCATAAAGCATGGCGTATATTTTTGATGCTGGCGACACCGAAATAGAGCGCCAGCACATAAAACGTTGTTTCAGTGCTACCATAAAACGTAGAGGCCATTAAACCGATAAATGAATCGGGTCCATGGGTTTTTAACAACTCAGTCATGATTCCTAGAGAACCGCTGCCTGAAAGCGGCCGCATCAGCGCCATGGGTAGTACTTCTGCGGGCATTCCGATTAAATTGGTAATGGGTTTCAAAATGAGTGTCAAAATTTCCATCCCGCCACTGGCGCGGAAAAAACCGATTGCCACTAACATCGCCACCAAGTAGGGGATAATTCTCACAGCAATGTCAAATCCCTCTTTGGCGCCCTCGACAGCGACTTCATATACCTTAACTTTTTTAAAATACCCAAAAATAAGAAAACTGCCAATAAGCAGCGGGATGGCGACAATAGAAAGGATATTGAATACCGTTTTTATCACTTCGATTCCCAACCACCAATTCAATAGAAAAAGCGAACCATAAAGACCCGCAAAAAAAGGAATAATAGCCAAAAAAAGCTTAGAAAGAGGTACCAGAGGGGGATTGGATGGGTCCCTGAAGGTCCGGCTGCGTTCGAATAGCTTTGCCATTGTGATTCCAACCAGAGTAGCCACACTCGCCGCCATAAATGATGACATAATAATGACTGTAGGATTATTAGAAGCCAGCGCGGCGCGTATCGCAATGACCTGAGTCGGAATCAGCGTGAACCCTGCGGTATTAATCGCCAGAAAGGTCACCATGGCATTTGTCGCTATCCCTGGATGGGGATTAAGCTTTTCCAGTTCTTCCATTGCTTTCAGTCCAAACGGAGTTGCCGCATTACCCAAACCCAGGACATTGGCGGAAATATTCATGACCATGTGCCCGACAGCAGGATGATCCGAAGGAACATCAGGGAAAAGCAAACACACTATGGGACGCACAAAACGAGCAATCACCTGGATAAAACCGGCTTCCTGGGCTACTTTCATGACACCCAGCCAGATCGCCATAATACCTATCAGACCTAAGGCAATCTTGACCGCCACATCCGCCATTTCAATCAAACGGTCCACAACCCAGCGCATTCTCAAAAAATATACCGGTTGGAATTGCACTTCGAATTTCATTTGAGTCGGCGACAACCGGGATTCATTAACCACAACCGCCACCAACTGAACCGCTTCTTTGCCTGACGCATCCCAGATGCTCCGCCATAAACCCGGCAAGGAAGTCCGATCGCTGAAATAAATAACTCCTTTAGTACCTTCCTGATTCAAAGTGATTTTTGCCGAAATCGAACCATCCTGATCAACATAATCGGAGGGTTGATAAAAGCGGTTAAAATCGGATTGATTATACATAAGACGACCCTGGAACGTTCTTTGACTGGCCGTGAGAGAGGAATCGACAAGCTCAAATTGGACAGGAAAACGTAAATCGTTACGATATCTGTTATTACCCCATTCCCAAAAATCGATTCCCAACGCAATAAAAAGACTTCCCACAATCATCCAAAACCATACTTTGTTGAGCATCTACATCTCCTTTCTTATTCATTTTTCAAACGCCAGTCATATTTGGATTGAATCCACTGGATTAAACAGTCCATCGACATTCCAATTGCGCCAATTGATAAAACTCCGGCCATTAACCGGTCATACTCCATGGCATCCCGGGCATTGTTAATCATATACCCCAACCCTGAATTCACGCCCAAAAATTCTGCCGGCACTAATACGATCCACGCAACTCCCAACGCAAGGCGGATACCCGTCAAAATATAGGGAACAATCCCGGGGAAAATAATATGCACAATGAGTTGCCAAGAAGTAGCTCCCTGAATTCGAGCCATATTGACCCATTCCGGATTGATATGCATAACACCTTGCGCGGTATTAAGTAAAATCGGCCAGATACACGCAAAGGATATTAAAAATAATATAGTCTGCTCAAATGTAGGCATAAAAAGCATGGCAATCGGCATCCAGGCCAAAGGGCTGATCATGCGCACAAAATGAAAGGGATAATTGAAAAAAATACGAATAGAAGGGGACGCGCCAACAGCCCAACCCATAGGAAATCCAATGATAAAAGCTAAACTCAATCCCACGCCAATCCGTTTCAGACTGGCCAAAACAGAAAAATAAAAATATTCATAGGACAACTGTTCCCAAAAAGCCACTATTGTAGGCTGGGGCAGCAAATCCCGAAAAGCGGCTTTTTCCGGTGAAGCCACATAAAATAAGACAATCAAATACCAACTGAGGATTGAAAATAAAATCCCGGAGACGATCAGCAAAATTTTTTTATATTTCATAACAAAACCTGTTAAAAATCGATGAATTCTTCTCTTTGCCAGGGATCATCAACGTTGAGATCGGGAAATAAAGCAAGCCCTCCCAGATCAAGGATGGCCTGGCGCGCAAAATTTTCGACAACTAAATCATGGGCAATATATTCTGCTTCATAACGAATTAAAAATTGATTTGAACCTTCAATCAGCGTCTTTTTTAAATAATCAACCATCAACTGCGTTGCGGATGGAAATGGATAGGGTTGGAAACCAATGCGTTTGGTAAGCCATTGCTTATGGTGATGGGTTGAAATTTGATCAGAAACAGCATCAATTTCGAAGACCCGCTCCAATACTTTTTGATTTACCGGTAACCATCCCTTATATTCTCTGGCCAGTAATCGTGCAGTTTCATTCAAATGCTGGATTATCCAAGCCTGAGATTCGACTACAGCCCGAGTGATTTTATTCATAATTTCGGGATAAGCCTGAATCAGGTTTTCTTTCATGACCAAAACACAGCAGGGATGATTTTTCCAGATATCGCCGGTAAATTGCAAAATCCGCCCACCTAACTTCAATTCAGTCATAGCATTGAATGGTTCGGCGACAATAAACCCGTCAATTTTACCAGCGGCAAGCGCAGCAGGCATTTCGGTCGGAGCGACAATGGTCAAGAGGACTTCCTGCGACGAAAGTCTTTTTTTTCCCGGGCGGACGAGAGGTTTCAAATTCACATGGCGCAACCCAGCCTGAAGAATCAGGTTATGTGTGGAATACCAATGCGGAACCGCTATGGTTTTTCCACCCAGATCAGCAAAACTTCGCACCCGGGAACGTGGTCCCAACGTCAGCGCGCTGCCATTTAAGTGATTCCAGGCAAAAATTTTTACCGGGAATTGCACCTGATAGCGCAACCAAATTGCCAATGGAAACAAAACATGAATTAAGTCCACTTTCCCGGTCATAAGCGCTTCCACCAACGCCGGCCAAGTGCGCAGTAAAACCGGTGGAGCTACTTCGATTCCATGCTTGTTAAAAAAACCGTTTTCATATCCTATTAATAATGGTGAAGCATCAGTAATGGGTAAATATCCAATCTTTAATGGCATTGGAAAACGAGTGAGATTCTGAGCCAAAATTCTTTCAAGATCAATAATTGACCCTGCGGTTCCTGAAACCGCTAACTGTTTTAAAAAATCACGTCGTTTCATTCTTATATGTTCCTAAATTATAGGTTCCCAGAAAAAAGATCGATCAACTCACGATATTTTTTCCCTACGGCAGCGGGATATTCTAAACGAGGATAAGGAATGTCAATAGGCATATCAACCTGAATCGTTGCAGGCGAACCACCTACAACGATAATACGCGAACTGAGTTCAATGGCTTCTTCTAAATCATGAATGACGAACAAAACGGTCATCTGAAATTGAAACCAAAAATCATGCAGTGCAGAAACCAATTGGCGAGCGGTAAAATAATCAAGACTGGCAAACGATTCGTCCAACAGAAGAATACGGGGACGCGCAATGATTGATCGGGCAAAAGCAACTCGTTGGGCCATACCCGCCGATAAATCGCCCGGATATTTATTCGCTTGACCCGATAACTCAACCAGGGCCAGGACTTCTTCAATACGTTGTTTTAAATTACCAGTGTCGTTTCTAAGCTTACAACCCAAACTAATATTGTCAGCTACTGTTAACCACGGGAGCAAACATGGATTCTGAAACATCAGCATTCGTTCAGGCGAGGGAGCTTGGACAGGTTTTCCAAAAGCGTGAATGTTTCCAGATACCGGCAATAGTAACCCGGCAATCAGGGAAAGCAGGGTTGATTTGCCACATCCGGATTTACCAACAATTGAAATAAATTCACCCTGGTTTACCGACAAATTAAAATCCGATAGTACCGCCGGGTAAATATCAGTCGATGAATATGCAAACGAAACATTTTGTAAACGAAGTAGTTCCATATTTCCAAGTTATTTCTGTTCATAAATTTACCATTAAAGAAGAAACGCCAGGCTATCACCGGCTTCTTCATTTCAATTCCATTTTACCGGCCCAGAGACAGCCTTGTCCCCGTCATACCCTTTTTCTTTAAAGATCAGGGTAACAAACCGTGGACTTTAACAATAACTTTAAAGCGATAAAATGTCAAGTAAAAAAATGATTTTCTTTTTAAATAAATTTTGTCTTGACTTTTTGTGTTTTTTTTTCTACATTCAGTATAGTAATGAATAAATATTGCGACAACTCAATCGATAAAACCCATGAAAGGTGGATAAAATGGCAGAGAAATCAACCCTTCGTATCGCGCATATCGGTATTACAGACCATCTGATTTTAGGTATCACCAAAGCAAAATTACAAAACGGAATTGAAAAATTTCAATATGGCGAATTAGAAACAGTATGTAAATTCGGCTGGAATGAAGTTGATCAAGCGATCTGCGATGGCAGCGTGGATGGCGCGTTTATTTTAGCGCCTATGGCCATTGACCTTTTCAAATCGGGTCAAAAAATCAAGCTGGTTTTATTGGGACATAAAAATGGTAGTGTTATTATAAAAAATAAATCCGCCAACATAAAAAAATTGGAAGACTTCATCGGTAAAACGATCATTATTCCTTATCAACTCTCCATACACCACATGTTGCTCCACCAAATGCTGGCGAAACAAGGAATTACTGCGGGATTTGAAGGCGATGTCAAGCTGGAAGTTTTTGCGCCGGCTCAGATTCCTGAAGCGATCCAATATGATGAAGAAGGTGAAATTGGTGGGTTTATCGTAGCGGAACCCTTCGGTTCCCAGGTTATTAATGAAGGTCTTGGAGAAGAATTTGCCCTCTCCAAAGATCTTTGGAACAATCATCCCTGTTGTGTGTTCATCATGCGTGAAGATACAATTGCCAAAAAAGGTGATGCCGTTCATGAGCTCATGCAAAGTTTAGTAAAATCAGGCCAGTTTATTGGCGACAATCCAAAAGGCGCTGCTCAAATCGGTGCTCAGTTTCTAAAACAAAAAGTAGAAGTGGTTGAACGCGTGCTAACTCAACCGGCAGATCGGATTCGAACCGATGAATTGCTACCAGTTCTTGAAGATTTGGATAAAATTCAAAACTATATGACTGACAAGATGCATATCATGAAATCCAAAATTGACGTTGAAAAATTAGTGGATTTTCAATTTGCCAATACCGCAGGAGCAAAATAACCCCAACGACCCGGAATCATTCGGCACTATTGTTATGAAAGGACTCCCCATGCAAAAAACAGGGTGGATCATAACCCTAATTATATTTTTTTTAATGTTGAACTGTGCGTCTAAGGTTAAAATTACTCGTGATATGTCCGCCCAGGACCGTTTTGCTGCGTGTAAGGAACTGATTATTAAAAAAAAATACCTGCAAGCTATTACTGAATTAGAACGAGTGCGCTATGAATTTTCCGGCACGGAATATTATGTTGAAGTAATTTACCGATTGGCAGAAGCGCGACGATTAAATCAAGATTACCCCGAAGCTCTGGTCAATTATCAATTAGTCAGCCGTGATTATCCTAACCATGTTTTGGCGATTCCTTCGGCTTTTTTTTCCGCCATGTGCTATGAAAAAATGTCAAACAAAGCGGAACTTGACCCAGAAAATACCATAAAGGCCATTAGCTCCTATAATGAGCTCATCATTGACTTTCCAAACAGCACTTACGCCGATACAGCCCGTAATCATATCGAAAAACTCAATAACAAATTGGCGGAAAAAGAATATAAAAACGGTTTACTGTATTATAAAATTGATCAGTACAAAGCCGCTGAAATATATCTTAAAACTGTAATTGTCGATTATTTTCAAAGTAATTGGACCGATGATAGTTTTTATATTTTAGGCCTGGTTTATCTTAAACTGAACCAAAAAGAAGAAGCAGAATTAATGTTCGAACGACTGATACAGCAATTTCCCAATAGCCCCTTAATAAAAAAGGCTCAAAAGGAAATTAAACAATTATCAGATATCGATCATCCATGATTACTGGTTGTTGAGTTAGATAAAAAATTTAGCGAGGAGCGAAAGTTTGGTTATTAGCACCAAAATTGAGGACAATATTCTGATTTTAGGGTTGATCGGTGATATTGATGTCGAAGGAAGGGAATATTTAGCGAATGAGTTTTCCGAACTATTAACGAAAACTCAATACAAAAAATGCATTATTGATTTTTCCGAAGTAAATTATATCGGAAGTATCGGAATCGGCACTATTTTGAACATCCAACGAAGCTTTACCGGATATGGCGGATATCTTTGTTTAATAAACGTATTGCCGCATATTCGAAAGATTTTTCAAATTACCCAACTCGACACAATTATTCCGATCTTCGATTCTTTTAATGAAGCAAAAAAAATTTTTTAGTAATTAATCTCATTATCCGATAAACATGATGATATCGGAACTTATAAAATATTTGTGTTAGTCATCAGCTTAAATCCTGAGCCGAACTTTTTTTACCAACCCGGTTAATATGTCGAATTAGCCGGGTTTTCTTCAATAGAGCTTATTACTGAAATCGTTTAAAAACAAGCAAGGTGATATCATCGCGTGGTTGGGCGGAAGTAAACTCTGACAATTCATTCCGAAGAGCAATCAGGATATCCTGGGGATCTTTATGACGATGCTTAACAATAAAATTATAAAGCCGACCATATCCAAATTGTTCCCGGGAATCATTTGTCATTTCCGGCATCCCATCGGTACAAAACAAGATAAAATCACCAGGTTCTAAGTATATGGACTCCATTTCATATTTCCACTCTTCCAGAAAACCTAAAGGAACCCCCCCGATTTCAAGACTGGAAACTGTATCCGATTGTGAACGATAGAGATAGGGATAGGGTAATCCGGAATTAGCAATTTTGAGTTCATGTATTGAAAAATCATAAATCGCAATTGTCATGCAAATCGCGTATTTGTGATGGGTTTTGATAAAAACCTGATTAATATGTTGCAGAACAAATGTAGGATTAACTTTATCCAACAGGCTCATCAAGCTCCATAAAAGTGATTTCGCTTGAGCGGTTACAAATCCACTGGCCAACCCGTGGCCGGTGACATCCCCGACGACGAGTACCAATCGTTGATCGTTCAGAACAAAAAAATCATAATAATCGCCAGCGACTTCCGAGGCAGACTCCATATATGGAAATAATGCATGATGATGAAAAAGGGGGATTTCGCTCGGCAGCATTGAGAGTTGCAACTCACGGGCGAGCTTCATTTCCTGCAGATGCCTGCCTCTTAAAACCCGTTTCTTCTCATGTTCTAATTGATAATAAAAAATTAAAAGAACAATAAAAATCAAAAATATTGAATAAATTATATATGCCCAATACGTTCGCCAAAATGGGGGTTTGACGATCAGAAGAAGCTGAGCGGGTTCGGGGCTTGCAATACCGTCATAGTTTTCAGCCATTACCTGAAAAAGATATGTACCCGGAGGCAGATTCGTATAGTACGCGATCCGACGTTGCTGTACATGCTGCCAATCCTCATTGAAGCCCTTAAGACGAAAACTGCACCGCACTCCTTCCGGGACACTATAGCTCAATGCGCTATAGGAAATTTGCAATTCCTTTTCCATTAATTGAAGTATGACAGTATCGGATAACGGCAATACCTGGTCCTGAACGCGTATCTCCGCTATATACACAATCGGCGGAGTGTGATTAATAGGTATATTGAGTGGATCGATAACTGCTATTCCCTGAGTAGTCGCATACCACAACCGGCCATCTGAACTCTGGCTGACAACCGGGTCCATCGCGCCGATACACTCTTCTGATTTCATCCCGTCCAATTTGTTAAAAAATCGACTGGATATCTGTTGACGAATACCCATTACAAAATCCATCAACATTGACCGGGGAATTGTAAAAATCCCTTTACTACACGAAAACCAGAAATTTTCGTACAATGTATCCATTGTGATGGAAAAAATCTGGTTAGAGTAGAGCCCACTGCGGACTGTAATTGGAACAATGTTTCCTTTGTAAAAATAGTTCAGGCCGTTATTGGTTCCAATCCATAACCGCCCCTCAGGATCTTCATAAAAGGAAAAAACGATATCACTCGATAAACCATCAGCCACTGAAAAGCACTTAAATTTATTTTTATCATAGCATAAAGCGCCGCCACCATCGGTCCCGATCCACAAGCATTGATTTCGAGTCGTAAAAACCTTAAGAATGGAATTGACCGGCAAACCATCTTCTCTCAAAAAAATACGTATTGAATCCTCCACAATCCGGCATAAACCATTGCGGGTAGCCACCCAATATTCACCCGGTACACGTTCTGTAATCGATTTTATATTATCATTAGGCAACCCACAGGATGAATTATAGAATCGATAGCGGTCTTTATTAAGGCAAATAATTCCATGGCTAAAGGTTCCCGCCCATAACCAATCCTTATGATCGACATATAAAGAGCGTATATAATCATTTTGAAAAATTTCCAAATCCGAATAGCGCTTAATTCCTCCCTGAAAATAATACGACAGGCCATGATTTCCCAAGCCGAGCCACAACCCCCCATTTTTATCATGCAAAAGTGAATTGACTATATCACTTTGAAATCCCTGATTGTGGTCATAAATCCAGAATTTGCCATCCGAAAGACAACCTAAGCCCCCTCTTAAACTACCGATCCACAAATTTCCTTCATGGTCTTCACAAAGTGGATTCACCACATCATCCATCAAACCTTCTTCTTGTGATAATACCTGGAAATTGGTTGTGTCCAATCGGTGTAACCCTCGATGTGTTGAAACCCAAAGTTGTTGGTGGGAGTCTTCATATAGCGCGGCAATATTCATATCCCGCAATCCATTTTTTTCCGTATAAAGCCGATATCCAGTTGAATCCCAATGAATCAGCTTTTTCTCAGTTCCAATCCAAATAGACTGATCGGAAAGCTGTGCAAAACTTAATATTAAATCAGACCCAAGAACTGATGGAATAGTAAAATGAGTGATTGATCCATTATCCCATATAGCTACTCCCCGACTGGTTCCAATCCATAATCGTCCCTGTCTGTCTTCCATCAAGGTATTCACCTGAGGATCCGTCAATCCATTTTCAATTCCGTAGCGGATTATTGTATCGGGTTTAATCAGGTTCAGTCCATCACGGGTTCCTGCCCAGACATACCCACGGCTATCCTCCAAAATCTTTAAAACGATGTTGTTGCTCAAACCATCTTTCTCAGCGGTTATCGGCACCCACTGATTATTTTTGTAACAGACAATCCCGCTCCCGTTGGTACCGATCCATAAGGTTGAATCGCGGCTTTCCATCAGGGACCAAATCCCATTCACCCGTATTGCCGATGTATTGCGACTGTCAAATACAGTAAAATTGACACCGTCAAAACGCGCCAGTCCCTCATACGTTGCCACCCAAATATATTTATCATAAGTTTGGATGATATCATGTACCGTATTCTGAGGTAGTCCCAGATTTTGATTCCATACTCTCAATGAGTATTGGGTTAGTTCCTTATGTGGATCCAGGGCATAAATATCGTAATTAGTTAATAAAAGAAAATATAAAAAGAATATAATTAAAATGCGCGAAACATCCTGCAAAAAAAAAGAGGATATGTTATCCCGCCATTTTTTCAATATAATAGTAAAAACGTCAATATTTACCCTTGATATCATATTAAAAAATTTATACATTCACGCCCAAATCCTTTTCTGAAAAAACATCGAAAGACCCGGCCTTAAATTAAGAGAATAAAACCATCAGACATACAACACAGATATTGAATTTCAAGCTGTTTGCGAAAAGTCTTAATAAATTCAAATTTTACATGAATGCCGTGACGCATTTTGTTTACAAAACAAATTTTTTTATCTGCAACGGGTAAAAGCAGATGGTCAAATTTTTGCCTGGAAATCCCAGAGATAGCGATGAGTATTACTGACAATCACCCCGGTTAATAAAAGCAGGGAAATCAGGTTCGGAATGGCCATCAATGCATTGGTGATATCAGCCAACGACCAGACAATAGGTAACGATAAAACGGCGCCGACTAAAACGGCAAGAACCCAAAGAATCCGGTAAGGGATGATATAGGAGGTTCCAATTATGTATTCGACCGCTTTTTCGCCATAGTAAGACCATCCCAGTATTGTGGAAAAAACAAACGTCAACAAGCCGACAGATAGAATAATCGGGCCGAACCACGGAAGATTGGAAAAAGCCGAGTATGTGAGTTCCGCTCCGGCAATTCCACTTTGCCAATCACCGGAATTTACAATAACCATCCCGGTAAGTGCGCAAATGACAACCGTATCCCAAAAAGTTCCGGTAGAAGAAACTAATGCCTGGCGGACAGGATTCTGAGTTTGTGCTGCTGCCGCAACAATTGGCGCACTACCCAATCCGGATTCATTGGAAAACAATCCCCTGGAAACACCCATGCGAATCGCTTCCCTCATGGTGATGCCAATAACTCCACCCCATGCAGCGGAACCGGTAAACGCGCTTTTGAAAATCAAAACAATCGTTGCCGGAATAGTCTCAATGTGCATGATTATTAGAATTAAACAACCCAAGATATAGAAGATAGCCATGAAAGGAACTAAAACTTCACAAATTTTAGCAATGGAGCGAATCCCCCCCAGAATAACAATCCCCGTTATAAACGCCAGGATGAGACCCGATATGAAAGGAGGTAAATTGATAGTTTGTTTGAGCATTTGCGAAATCGAATTCGCCTGAACCATATTGCCGATACCAAACGCAGTGATAGCGGTGAAGGCAGCGAAGATCAGTCCTAACCAGCGGGCATTTAATCCACGCTCCAAGGAGTACATAGGCCCACCAGCCATATTCCCGTTGGGCAATGTCACCCGGTAATGGATAGCCAACAAGGCTTCACTGTATTTAGTGGCAATTCCAAAGAAGCCGGAAAGCCACATCCAAAACACGGCGCCGGGTCCGCCTGCGGCAATCGCGGTCGAAACACCCACAATATTGCCGGTTCCGATAGTTGCGGCCAGAGCAGTTGTTAAAGCGCCGAATTGGCTGATATCGCCAGTGCCTTCATTGACGCGACTAAAAGAAATTTTAATTCCTTTAAATATAAAACGCTGTATGAAACGCAACCGAATCGTCAGATAAATATGGGTTCCCAGTAGTAGAATAATCATCGGCCAACCCCAAACAACATCTCCCATTGCCTTTAAAAAATCCTCAAACACAACCAGCAATTCAGACAACGGTAACATGCGTCCTCCTTCGATTAAAATGCATTTTCAATAAAACGAATTTGTGATATCCCTTGTTTAATATCAATTACAATCACGTCGAAACAGCAGTTCAAAGTAGTGAGACCGAATTTTTGGAGATAAAATTCAGCAACTAAACGGATAGTTCTCTGCTTACTTAAATTAACTGCCAGTTCACCCTCACCATAATTGAATCCGGTACGGGTTTTAACTTCAATAAAATGAGTGGTCGTCTCTCTGATAGCGATGATATCAATCTCACCCCGACGGAAGCGGAAATTGCGATGAACAATCAGGAACTGCTGATTAATCAAGAATTCAACGGCGGCATCCTCTCCCAAGCGTCCGACACATTGATTATAGGAACTCATAACTCAAAAAGGGCCAATTGTTTCTGAGCCATACTATTAAGGGGAGAAAATGTTTGACGGTGAATGGGGCATGCGCCAAGAGATATCAGACTCTCCAGATGGCTACGGGTGGGATAGCCTTTATGTTGCGCAAATCCGTATCCCGGGTAAATATGGTGATATCTCTCCATGATTCGATCACGCGATACTTTTGCCAAAACAGAAGCAGCCGCTATTGCCGCGCTACTTGTATCGCCCTTGATAATAGATTGCTGTTTATATTTCAATTCAGGTATCGTATGATTCCCGTCAATCAAAACCAGGAAAGGTTTTTCATTTAATGCATGACAAGCCAGCCGCATTGCGTTAAACGTGGCTTGCAGAATATTAATACGATCAATTTCCCGGCATGATACAGCAACTATTGCCCAATCATTGGCGCTACATATAATAAACTGAAACAACCTTTCCCGTTGCCTAACAGTCAAACGTTTTGAATCATCCAATCCCGGCAAATCCACCCGGTAATCCAGGCTTACTGCTGCGGCAACAACCGGACCGGCGATAGGTCCGCGTCCGGCCTCATCAATCCCGGCGAGCGCCGGGGACTGAAAATTCAAATCATTTTGCTTCAGTATGTTCCATTGAAAATGTGCGTTTTTCACGAATACGGGCCGCCTTACCTGACAATTTGCGCAAGTAGTAAAGTTTTGAACGACGGACACGACCATGACGGACTGTTTCAATCAACTTGACTTTCGGCGAATGAATTGGAAAAATACGTTCAACACCTACGCCAGAACTAATTTTACGGACCGTAATTGTTTCACGAATACCTGAATTTTTACGACAAATCAAAATACCCTGAAAAATCTGGATACGTGTTTTGTCGCCTTCGGTAACCTCAAAATGGACTTTTATCGTATCACCGATATGAAATATGGGAAGATTTTCTTTTAACTGGTCCTGTGTGACCAACTCGAGGATATTCATCTATGCCTCCTGATTGTTTACATTTTTTTGCTGCCATGCTTCCCAAAGATCGGGACGCTGGCATTGGGTTAATTCCATTGATTTCTGCCGACGCCATTCACGAATGGCCTGATGATGCCCCGACAAAAGAACTTCGGGCGCCATCCATCCCCGGTATTCAACCGGGCGGGTATAGCGAGGGCAATCCAATAAACCGTTTTGAAATGAATCGCTTTCAACCGAATCGCGATTCCCGACAACTTGCGGCAACAAACGGATAATTGCATCCATCATCACCGCAGTAGCTAACTCCCCGCCTGTAATCACAAAATCTCCCAAACTGATTTCGTCCGTAACGAGATGCTCTACGACGCGGTAATCAATATCTTTATAATGGCCGCAGATAAAGATCAGATCGGACTCAAGGGCAAATTCAGCGGCTGTTTCCTGCCTGAATTGCCGCCCACGGGCGCTCGGCATCACGATCCGGGTCTTCTCAAGGGCGAATTGTCGCCTAACAGTTTCACACGCCTTGAAAATTGGCTCTGCCTTATAAACCATCCCGCTACTTCCCCCAAATTCAACATCATCGATCGTTCCATGCCGATCATCGGCAAAACTGCGCAAATAAATATAATTTATTTCCACAATCCCACGCTTAACCGCTCGCCGGATTATACTTTCTGAGAAAGGGCCATGGAAGATTTCCGGAAAAGCGGTCAGCAAAAAAAAACGCATTATTCAATAACTTCTAACATCAATCGTCGGCCCATTTTAGCAGATGCTGCTTTCAGCAAAGTCCGAATCGATTGGATCATATTTCCATTCTTTCCGATAATTTTGCCTAAATCGGTTTCGTTAACCCGTAATTCATAAACAATCGTCTGCTCACCATCAATTTGACTTACCACTACATCGTCAGGATTATCGACCAATACGCGCGCAATTTCTTCGATCAGTTTTTGGATTTCCATAAAAGGCCTCCTTCATGGGAATATTCGGATTCGTCGTTGGATCAATTTTAGGACGTTTTCGGATTCGAATTAATGATAAATGATGAACGTAACCGATTGGTATCATCTACTTTGTTAAATTGATTCATAGCGCTGTTTGCGCCTGGCATCGGAGTGACTGAACTAAGCTGCTGAGCGGGATGTTGAGTTGTCGGGTGTAATTCCGGCGCGGATGGCGGAGTTGAATCCAGGGATTCGCTTCCCATAGGCGCGCTGGATGGTGTACCCATCCTCGGTAGATCACTCACAGATCCCGTTTCAGGCGTTTCAGGACTAATCAAGGGGACGGCCTCTTCCACTACGCCCGGTTCAGTTACGGATATATCCTCTCCAGAGGGTGGCTGTTCACCGACTATCTCTTCACCCTGATTGGCAGATTCAGCATGATCAATGGTAAAAACCATCTCAATATGGCCGCGAATATGAGCGCCCTCCTGGATAATAATCTTCGGAGCGCGGATATCGCCTTCAACCTTACCTTCCGCCAACAACTCGATCTTCTCCCGGGCCGTTATATTTCCTACAACCGAACCGCCAACCGTAATACTCAGAGCATCGATATCCGCTTGAATCAGTCCATTTTGCTTGACCAGAATACCATTTTTCAAACAGACTTTTCCCAAAACCGTTCCCTCAACAATTAAGAATTCATCGCCTGAAATCTCACCTTGTATCGTAATGGACGGCCCGATATGGGTTCCAGCGGGATTGGTATCCGTTGCCAAATCCGCAACGATATCGCCAAATCCTTTAAAATCTCGCATAAGTTGTTCCTCTTGCCAATAAAATTAATACGAACTATTCAGCTTTTTTGGCGGGTTTCTTCTTTTTCGGGATTTCCCTTATCATGGGAAATTCCGCTATTTTTTGAGCAATTGTCTGTTCATCCATTCCTTGTCTTATCCATTCCTGTTTTTGGAAAAAATGGACTTTCGTCAACAGATTCTTCACGGTATCCGATAAAACAACGCCAGTTGCCAGCCAATTGGATACCTTCTCTTCATTAAAATCAACACTCAGGGGTGTCGTGAGTGGATTGTAATGTCCCACCACATCCAAACATTTTCCATCACGCTTGGCGTGGGAATCGATCACCACAATCCGATAATAAGGTTTCTTTTTAGTACCTAAACGAGTCAGTCGCATTTTAGTTGACACTTTATTTCCTCCGGTTACTTTTTAAACTGTTTCATTTGTTTGAACATATCACGTTTATTCATGGTAGCGAATCGTTTCATCATTTTTTTCATCATATCAAATTGCTTAAGAAGTTGGTTTACTTCCTGCACACTTCGTCCACTTCCCAGCGCAATCCGTTTTCGGCGACTGCCATTAATGATTTCCGGTTTATCCCGTTCTCCGGGAGTCATCGCCAGGATGATCGCTTCAACATATTTTAATTGACGATTGTCAACCTGAACATCTTTCATCATAGATTGATTAAAGCCTGGGATATAGGACATTAACTGTTCAAGCGAACCCATTTTTTGGATTTGCCGCAGTTGCTGCAGAAAATCGGCCAGGGTAAATTGATTCTTCCGGAGCTTTTTCTCCATTTCCTGGGCGTTTTTCGAATCGAAAGTCTCCTGCGCTTTTTCCACCAAGCTGACAATATCACCCATCCCGAGAATACGAGAGGCCATTCGTTCGGGATGAAAGAGTTCCAAGTCACTGAGTTTTTCACCAATCCCGGCAAATTTGATCGGTTTTTGGGTTACCTGGACAATAGAAAGCGCTGCGCCTCCGCGCGTATCGCCATCCAGCTTCGTCATCACCAAGCCCGTAACGGCCAGACGGTTGTTGAACTCACGCGCCATATTCACGGCATCCTGTCCAATCATCGCATCCACCACCAACAAAATTTCCACCGGTTTCAGCTTGGCGCGAATCGCTTCCAACTCATCCATCATGGACTCATCAATATGCAACCGACCGGCAGTATCCAGAATGATCACGTTGTATAATTTTTTCAGCGCATGCTGGTAGGCTCGTTGACAAATACCGACCGCATCCTGACTATCCATTTCATGATAGACTTCGAGACCCAAACTGGCGCCGACTTTGATTAATTGATCAATAGCGGCGGGGCGATAAATATCAGCCGCCACCAATAAGGGCTGTTTCTTTTCTTTGCGGAGATAATTCGCTAACTTCCCGGCAAACGTGGTCTTCCCTGATCCCTGCAAGCCGCACAGCATAATTACATAGGGCGCTTCTCCATGAAGTTGCAGTCGAGTATGCTGGCTTCCTAAAATCCGGACCAATTCATCATAAACAATTTTAACAAATACCTGGCCGGCTGAAATACTTAATAATACATCCTGCCCCAACGCTTGTTCCTTGACGCGCTGGATCAAGTCTTTAACCACTTTATAATTAACATCGGCGGCCAGCAATGCCAACCGTATTTCCTTAATGGCCTCTTCAATATTACTTTCAGTAATTTTAGCCTGACCGCGAAGTTTTTTAAAAATCAGGTCGAATTTTTCAGTTAAATCAGTAAACATGACATTCCTTACATGAAATTTTTAAGTACTTAATTTATATTTTTTTTTCATTAAATCAAGCATAATTTTCAATTTTTACTTTTTTTTTTGGGTTTTTTTTAAATTTTAGAGGTTTTTTACTATTTATCCTTTTTTTGAATGGGGAAAAGCCATCGCTCCCGCCAAAATGACAATCCACTAACATAGGTTCCAAATCCCCAACTTAACATTAAAAGCCGCGCGATACGGGTCATCCAGAAAAGTGAGGATTGATGCAAATATGCTTTTAAAGGCGTAATGGTATAAATCAGGTATAAAACAGATTCCCAGATTTCAAAGGCCACAATGAGTAGTCCAAACAATAATAGTGGGTGGATATGCCATTTGAACCGCTGAATCAAAAAATGACTTAACCAGAGAATTACTGCCAAATATCCGAGAAAACTGCCCCACGCATAAAAAATGGCCAGTGGAATCAAAAAAGGGATTCCGACAATCATGATTAAACATAAGAGCGCTATGGGAAAAAACATTAGATAAGCTGAAACGCCCCATAAAAAATTCCGCACAGAATGCGATTCTAAATTTTCATACAAGCGCATTAGATTCGTTTTGCGCAAATTAAACACGACCAAGGAAACCAGTAAAAATACGGAAATCCAGATCAGACTATCCCAAAAATGCGGCCTGTCAGCCGAGGTCGGAGAAAAAAACTGAGGGTCAAGCACAACCCGCTTGCCTAAACGGTAATCAACCATCGAAGAATCAAACAATTTTCCTATAAGAATAACAATATCCGCATCAACAACAGCATCATGATCAATTTCAACATCATTACCCAAAACAGAAATAGAGCCGTTGAACTCTCCATGAACCACAACTTTCGTAAACAACGTAAAAATCTGTCCCGTCATAACTGTTCCCGACGGTATCACGACAGAATCCCCCAAAATGATCACACGATATATATTATTGCTAATTTTTGGAACCGTAAGCGAATCCTGAGTTTTCTTCCAGGATTTCAAAGAATCCAGATAATTGAGAACGATTTCCGCGCGGGCAATGTTGGATCGAATTCCCACCAGATATTGATTGAATGAATCCCGGCTACTGTCAATAACCAGTGTGGATTCAGGAATATCCGCTCCATCAATCATGCTGGTCTGCAGCCCAAACAAAACAAAAAGAATTAAAAAATTGGTTCGACGCATATCAATACCACCCGGCAAATTTTTCTTTTAGCATCTCCCGCGCCCGGAAAATACGTGTCTTGACAGTTCCTTCCGGAATGGTCAGACGCCGGGCGATCTCCTCATAGGACAACTGCTCAAAAAAACGCATAATGATCAAATCCCGATATATCTCCGGCAATAAATGGATTTCCTTGTCCAGTTTTTCCCGGGTTTCATGCTGTTTGTAAACCGTATCGGGATCCCCCAGCGGATCCGCTATTTCGATTTCATAATCATCTTCATCGCAATTGACGGAAGAACGTCGAATCGATACGGTCGGAAGCTTTTTCTTACGCATAAAATCAATACAGGTGTTACAGGCTATTTTCATCAACCATTTATAAAACGAGTATTCGATCATGAAACGGCTCAACGAGCGAAATGCTTTTAAAAATACTTCTTGCAAAACATCTTCAGCATCTTCATTGTTGTTTAAAATGGAATGAATATAGCGATAAACCGCATCGCGATAATTCTCCATAATCTCACGAAAAGCTTGTTCATCGCCCGACTGAGCGCGGCGAATCGTTGCTCTAATATCGTCCATCAACGCTCACGTAACGAATCCATCCCTTCCGGTAATGGCAAAATATAACGAACCGGCTGAATTTTCCCATCTTTTCGTTGAATCGCTTCTACATGTTTTTGCCGAATAACTGAATGTTCAATCAATACTCCGGATTCAACGATTGAACCAAAAATATAACTGGTTCCTTTAATAATCACATTATCTCCCAAACAAACAGGGAATTCATCGTTCCCGGTCAGACGCACCGATGATTCAATGCGACAGGCAGAGCCAATGGTTACTTGTCCCTTAATCCGACAGCTTCCAACCAGGCAGGTTCCTTCGCCGATACGGATCATTTGATGGGGATAATTGGAAAAAATACAGTTTTCACCAATGGTTACATTGGATTGGATATCGATGGAACCCTCAAATATTGAGTTTTTTTGAATGGTAATGTTCCGGCTCAATTTCACCTCCGGGCCAATCGATACATTCATGCCGATATAAATATCCAGAGGTTTTCCTTCCCTGTCCATTGCCAGAATCTGCTCCACCACTTCATCAGCAATAAAAAAATGCTCACTGCTTTCGATAGTGACGATATCTTTTAACTGCTCATAAACTTTTGACTGGTGAATATTTTCCATCTGTTTTAATACACTTTTATTATTAAAACCCAACACCTGATTGGGATCATGTATGGTAAAAGCGCCTACCTGCCGCTTCTTTTCATTATAAATTTCAATCAAATCGGTTAAATAATTTTCTTTCTGGACATTTTCGGAACGAATCTGATAGATATATTCACGCAACAAATGGGGACGGTAGGCATAAATACTGGTATTGAACTCGTTAATATCGAGCAGCTCCCGCTTATTGAAATCAATCGATCGTCCATGATAGTTAAAACTAAAAAGTCGATGATCATCCCCGGCGGCGATGTCTTTAAACTCTTTAATAGCCACGACTTTACCCGAATTCTCGGATTCAATGGGCGTCCGGGAGGCATCTGAGGGCGGGACCCGAACGATTCGGCCATAGTAATTATCAATCGAATTTCCTTCATAATTTGCGGTCAGCACCATCATATCATCGTCGCAATGGTCGAAGGATTGAGCGAAATTACTGACAGTTTGCGCGGAGAGCAAACCGATATCCCCGGGAAAAACATAAATTGTACCTGGAAACGTTGCGACCTGAGGATTTTGAAAAGCGATTCGTACAGCATGTCCGGTTCCCAATTGATCTTGCTGGTAAACAAAAAGGTAATTCTTGTTTTTCGGAATAGCGGCTAAAACTTCCAGCGCCTTGATTCCCAATACAAAAACCAGGTTGTCCGTTTTCAGACCGATTGAAACGGCGCGCGCCACCCGTTCGATAGAGGTTCTGCCCCAGATTGTATGCAGCATTTTCGATTTTTCCGACTTGATACGCTTGCCATGGCCGGCAGCCAGAATAAGCGCTAAATGCGCGGAATTATGATCAATTGCACCGCTGAATTCCATTAATGTCGTTTCAATATCGTTCAACTGATTGCTCCTTGTCTGACTCACTCGTTATTATTCCGTGATTCCCCGGAATCGAACATCAACTCACGCATATACACGTTGCAGATTTCAAATATCTCATCTTCATTATAGCTTTTTCCCTGGCCATATCCCGGACAGTTGCGAACCAATTTCTGAAACTCCTCAACATTTTTTAAATAGGGCGGCCAAAAAGGAAACGTCGAACATTGAACGGGACGCGCCGGATATATTTTACACCCATTATCGAAAAAAACACAACGTCCATCATCGAACTCATTCAGACTATATTCACAGCGCCAGGGCAAATTGACCCGTCGGGCATAGCGTTCTAAGAACAGTTTCGGCTTCAAACGCAGGTAAATGGAAATTCGTCTAATGTCTTCCGGCGAAATAAAAACGTATCCGGGTTCGCCCTGACAGCAGTGGCCACACTGCTGGCACTCAAATTTAATCATCATAATTCCTGTTGTTAAAAACCAAATGCAGCGAATCTTTTTCCAGGCGTTGATTGGCCGCCCAAATCCACGCATCAAATTGAGAATCAGCGGGAAAAACAGGAGGACCGACTAACACAACTTGCCAGCGCCGGCTTTGACAGGGAAGACATCGGCTCAAAGTCAATACGGTAATCTCCCGGGGAATCCCCTGCCAGGAGAACATAACGCTATCCATTATACTGTCAGTTTCAATAAAAAAAGAGTGGTCGACTGCTTCCCTGGGCGGAAACGAGAATTCCGCAGGTTTATCAAATCTGAAATCCGCCTGGGTTTCGATCCCCGTCCAAACCAGCGCCATGCAAAGCCATTTATACAAGGATGCCATAATGTCGCAGGTTTCCTTCCAGTCGCTCATACACATTGCCGGGCCGAGTTTCCAGATCATGATTTAAAAATAGTCGATATATCGTTAAATAACGTTCAACGGCTTCACAGATCACCGGATGAGTCAGTTCGGGAATAACGCCCTCCCCCATGAATCCAAGTTCAATCAACCATTGCCGGATATACTCCTTATCGAGCTGGCGGGGCGTTCCGGTTTGATATGAATCCTCATACCAATACCGGGATGAGTCCGGAGTGTGAACCTCATCAATCAGGATCAACTCCTCATTCCAAAGACCAAACTCATATTTCGTATCCACCAGGATCAATCCTTTCTCCAGCGCAATTTCCTGCCCACGATGGAACAGAGCCAGAGCAATTTCTTCAATCCGGCGCCATAATCCCGCCTCCACCCATCCACCCTCGATGATTTCCCGGGGAGTCAACGGCGCATCATGTTCACCTTGTTCCGCTTTGGTAGAAGGGGTTATAATCGGTTGCTCAAACGCCTGATTCTGCTGCAAACCCTCCGCAAAGCGGATACCGTACATTTCGCGCTCTCCTGTTTGATAGGCTCGCCAAAGGCTGCCGGTAATATATCCACGAACAATCACTTCAACGGGTAACGTCCGGCAATTCCTGACAATTATCGCATTCGGATCCGGAGTGTCAATGATATGATTGGGAATAATATCCTCAGTTTGCTGAAACCAATAATTACTCACAGCCTGAAGGATTTCCCCTTTGAATGGTAAAGTCCCCAAAACCCGATCAAAGGCAGATATCCGATCCGTCACGATTATAATCCGTTTATCATCAATGATATAACTATCCCGGACCTTACCCGTGATTTTATTAGGGAAAGGGAATTGGGTTTCTTTTAAAGCAAAAGGTATTTGCGCCAGTATCTTATTGGTATCCATACAAACTCCTCAGTCTAAATTTACTTTTTGCCATTGTTTATGGGGGATAAGAAAAAGAGAATCCGCCAAAGGTAAATCAATTTTAACATCATGCGCTTCAATGGTTTCAAATGATCCATCCGATAATTCGGTCATGGTTTTCAAAATGATTTTTTTCCAGTACCAAACCTGTTTCTTAAAACGCGCCAAATAAATTTTCAAACAGGAACGACCGGCCACACGCCCAATCCCGGCAAAATGAATCTCCATTTGATTGCACAAAACTCCGGCGGCCATCCGTATCCGTTCAAGAAAATTGTTTTGTCCTGTTTCGGAAAGCTGTTTCAGCGAATCAATCAGCCCGCTCAACTCATTATCTACCACATAGCCTATCGGATCATCCTTCTGATAGATAAATCGGACAGGTTGCGCCAAATCCATCAGTTTATACCAGGTCTGATTCCGTTTCCGAGTGATAAAAAGCTGTTTTCCGCCATAGCAATCGATATAATACCACATCGTATCCCGAAGGGTATCACATGAAAACACATACATGATTTTTGCGCTCCGGAACGGATAAAGCTTCAAAGCATCAGGAACTTGATAATCACCCGAACTGCAATCCGTCCTCAATTTGGGATCGATTACCGCGGCTGGGGCCAACGTGTCCGGAATATAGGACACCGTATCAAAAAAATGAATCACGTACTCAATTTCCAGGCTATCCGGATCACCGGCCAGCAGGGTAAATGGTAGCGTCAGTATCCAAAGCGGGATTAAAAGAGCGAACCAATTTTTTAGCCAAACCACAATATGATTCCAACGTAAGTTTTTTTAACTGTTCTTTAATTTCCAGCGGAACAACCAGAGCCTCCAGCCAATTGTCGTAAGTAGCCTTGGTAATAATCTGTCCGCGCGTCATTTTTTTAAGTTGATCGTAAGCGTCGGGAACACCCTGAACACGTAAAAGGGATTGAATCGCTTCCGCTAAAATCTGGTAATTTTTATCACAATCGTCCTGAATGGCGGATCGATTGAGCGCAAGTTTTGACACACCCCGGGAAAGAGACTGAAGGGCCAATAACGAATAGCCAAAGACCAATCCCATATTCCGCTCCACCGTAGAATCGCTTAAATCCCGTTGCCAGCGGCTGACGGGCAGTTTGGCGGCAAGATGAACCGCCAGCGCATTAGCCAGCCCCAAGTTTCCTTCCGCATTTTCAAAATCGATGGGATTCACTTTATGCGGCATAGTTGAACTGCCGACTTCACCCTCAATCGCGCGTTGCTTAAAGTAATCGATCGCAATATAGGACCAAAAATCACGGGTTATGTCCAAAAAAACAGTGTTCAAGCGGGAGATTAGCAAAAAAAATTCTGCCCAATGGTCATGCGGTTCGATTTGGGTAGTAAACAGATTGGGGGTGAGTCCCAAATGACTCACAAACTCCCGTGAAATGGATATCCAGTCCAAATCCGGATACACAAAAAGATGCGCATTGAAATTGCCGACAGCGCCATTAAATTTGCCGCCAAACCGCCAAGTCTTTAATTCTGCTATCATGGGTTTAAGACGCGCTACAAAATTAATAATTTCTTTCCCGACGGTAGTCGGAGTCGCCGGTTGGCCATGAGTACGGCCGATCATGACAACATCCGCTAATTCAACTCCCAAATCGTACATTTGACCATATATTTTTTCCAAAGCAGGAAAAAGGATATCCCTCAATCCGGCCCTTAACATTAAACTATACGCCAGATTATTGATATCCTCGGATGTACAAAACAGGTGAATATGTTCTAAATAACGCTCTCCGGCAATAAGGGCAATCTTCTCCCGTAGAAAATACTCTAAAGCCTTGACGTCGTGGTTGGTTCTGCGTTCCCAATCTTTAATGGCTGTCATTTCCGATTCCCCAAAAACCGACTCCAAAGCCCGAAGCTGTTCAATTACCGAGGTATTAAACTCCGGTAATTGATTGATTTTTAATTGATTAACCTGAAAAATCAACCATTCGATTTCCACCCGCAAGCGATAACGCATCAGAGCCGCTTCACTAAAACAATCCTGCAGCCGAGCCATTTTAGAGGCATAACGTCCGTCGAGGGGATTGATAGAAAAAATAGAACTTAACACATCTGACTCCTTCAGGGATTTGTTATATAATACAATTAAAACCATCAATTGTCAACAATAAAGTAAAACCATAGCATATTTTTCCTATGCAATTCGGTACTTTTTTCCACATCGCATTTATAATAAGTGTTTACCGGCTTTCATTGACAAACAATCCTCACAGTCACCGGTCATCCCGGTTATTTAGAGTCGAAAAAAACAGTCATCTATCTAAAACATGCTGTCAGCCTCAAATCAGTAATTCTTTTCAGGGCATCGGTCCAGATTGTAAATAGTTTAGAGAGATATCCTGATTACCAGCGCCGGATCAGGCAAAAAACCCGCCCCCATTTTTAAATACTTCAGGGATTCAAGAGAAGTTGGCACATAATGTGCAGTAATATTTATTATGATGAAAGGAACACCTATGAAAGAAAACCAGACATTCAGACGCAACACCACCTACCCACTTCTGCCCAATTGTGAATCATTGAACCGGATGGCGCCTGAACAACTCATCATCATGCTGAATGAAATGAAAAACATGGCTATTATTGATAAGCGGGAAACAATCAGCAAGTATGTGGTCGAAAAGCTGCTGAGTCTGCTGCAGGGAACCATGGGAATCATCAAACTCAACGGATTGCCCGATCAGACATTTTATCATAAGGAAAAAGTGCTTGACACCTATCGCCAATTTGTAAAAATTGAAAAAGAGCTTTCCCATGAGAAATTCTGGAATTTTTTCCAACGGTTCCAGCAAATCACTTTTTTTGATTATGAACAGCAGCCGCATAATTTAATTCAGGTTATTTACATCCCCTTGCAATACGGAAAAGAACGTATTGGCTGCGTCAATATTCTGGGTTCGCCTTACCAGCAATTAGAATCGGAAATGATTACGGAAATCAGCGTTTTTGCAGAATACAGCGCCATTCGCATCGAATCGATACTGGAACACGAAAGAACGACCCAGTTAGCGTATCAGGACAGCCTGACTGGGTTATATAACCGCCGTTATTTCATGACAACCGGCGAACAAGAACTGAAAAAAGCGCATCGCTATCAAAAACCCATGGTCCTGATGATGATCGACATTGATCATTTCAAACAGATCAATGATCGGTATGGGCATCCCACGGGTGATTTTGTGTTGCAAGAATTATCCCAAATGATGCGCAACACATTGCGGGAAGCCGACATCATCGGCCGCTATGGCGGAGAAGAATTTGTGGCATTAATGCCGGAAACAGCGCTGAAGCAAGCCTGCAAAAGCGCAGAACGGCTCAGACATAAAATCGGAAACCGGATTTTATCCTATAAAGACCAACTGATTCATATTACCATCAGTATCGGACTGACAGAGGTCTCCAGCGATGATGAATTAGCAACTCTCATCCAGCGAGCCGATCAATTTTTGTATATGGCTAAGGAAAATGGCCGCGACCAGGTGGTCTCCGAAGAGACTCATTTAAGCCCTCATTCCCATACATCTCTCCAATGACCGAAGGCCCTCACCTTCGGTCTTTTCTTTAAGAAGAATCAAAATAATTTATCGTGGCACGAAGGCAACCCAGTTAAAAATCATTCAGTTTTTTGTAATAAACAGACAAAAAACCCCTCCATGGTTTCCGATGGAAGAATCCGCAGGGCATGTTGCAATTTTGACGAGACTCCATCAAGCAACGGACGGTAACGGGGTTGAAGCGCCAGGGGAATGGGCAGTACATCGCATGGATGAGAGCGGACAAATTCATCCAGTACCCCCTCATTTTCCTCACGGTTGAGAGTGCAGGTGGAATAGACCATACGCCCTCCCGGTCGCAAAGCGGCATAAGCGCTAATCAAAAGCTTTTTCTGAGTTTTTACGGATTGCTGCACCAATTGCGGCGACCAGCCGCGCCAGGATGAGGCGTCATTCTTTTGAATTCGCCCCTCGCCGCTGCACGGGGCATCCAGCAAGACAGCGTCAAACTTTTGCGGAAATAGCCGTCCAAGTTGCTCGCCCGCGCCTAAACGGACTTCGGCTATCATAACCCCTTGCATTTGTAAATTATACTTAAGTTTTTCCAGCCGCAAGGGGTGGATTTCATTAGCTAATATCGTTCCCTGATTATTCATCATCACTCCTATCTGGGTAGTTTTACTCCCGGGAGCCGCCGCTATATCTAAAACCGATTCGCCGGGTTGAGGCGCCAACACTAAAGGGGGAATCATGCTACTCAGACTTTGCACGTATATTTGCCCCTGTTTATAGCAATCCAGTTTTTCCAGATCGCCTTCAGTTCCATTTTGCAGGATAAACGCCTCGTGTAACCAATCCGCGGGCTGACATTTCAGGGAACGTTGCCGCAATTGGGCGCCAACGCTATCAATATCCGCTTTCAATAAATTGACGCGGAACGTAGTCGATCGTTTTTTTTCCCAAATGCGAATAATCTTTTCCGCCATCCCCGGCGAATATAAAGTATGTAAATGATTCCATAATGAAACAGGTATCCAGTTTTTTGCCATGGTCCCTATATGTAATTTTTTTATCGGAAAGTCAAGCAAAATTTTAAAAAAAGGTTTTGACTTTTTTGTCTTTTTGCGTATATTAGGGTGTGATGTTCCTGTTAATCCGACAAACAGCCCACGATGAAACTAAAACATCAAAATTTATGTTTTGAATCAGAACAATTGATTATAAATGACAGATGATGTAACGGAATTAAAAAATTTTGTTTTGGAATTAACTTACTAACCCCCAACAGGAGAAATTCGGAATGGCAGAGAAGCTTCAGATCGGAATTGCCGGTTATGGAAATCTGGGCAAAGGAGCCGAACGATCGATTGGTTTGAACAATGATATGGAATTGAAGGTGATATTTACCCGCCGCGATCCATCAACCATGAAGACATCGCAATCCAATGCCGTATTCAAGCGCATGGAGGATGTCGATCACTATGTCGGGAAATTGGATGTCATGATCCTATGCGGGGGTTCCGCCACGGACTTGCCGGAACAGGGCCCGCAACTGGCGGCAAAATTCAATATTGTCGACAGTTTTGACACCCATGCGAAAATTCCGGAATATTTTGCGGCAGTCGAACACGCCGCTCAAGCCGCAAAAACGACGGCCGTTATTTCCGCCGGTTGGGACCCAGGACTTTTTTCCCTGATTCGCGTATTGGGCGATGCCGTCATACCAGATGGTAAAAACTATACCTTTTGGGGACCTGGAGTCAGCCAGGGCCATTCCGATGCCATCCGGCGCATTCCGGGCGTGATGGATGCCCGTCAATATACCGTGCCTATCGAACATGCCGTCGATTTGGTTCGTTCCGGCGTCAATACGGAACTGAGCACCCGCGACAAACATTTACGCGATTGCTATGTGGTGGCTGAACCCGGCGCTGATCTCAATCAGATACGAACGGCGATCGTCACCATGCCCAACTATTTCGCCGATTATGAAACCAAAGTGAATTTTGTGTCCGAAGAAGAACTCCGGAATAAACATCACGGGCTACCCCACGGAGGATTCGTCTTGCGCAGCGGACGTACCAGTCCGGAACACAAGGAACTCATCGAATTCAAACTCCGCTTGGATTCCAATCCCGAATTTACATCAAGCGTGTTGATTGCCTGCGCGCGGGCAGCCGTTCGCATGGCGCATGAAAAAAACTTCGGCGCTAAAACTATGTTTGATATCCCGTTTGCCTATCTTTCCGCCCGTAGCGCTGAAGAATTACGACGCGATTTCCTGTAAACGTCCATGAGGGACCTGAAATTTTCTCATTATTTTGGACTGATAATAGTTTGCCTTTGTCTGCTGGGAAAACCCGTCCCGGCAGACTTGGGTTTCCTCCTGGTTGAAAATGACACGATTTATTACCAGGCCAAAGACTCCTTAGTTTATCAGCAACTTCCCCTCAGAATCCTTGAATTATACGGCGATGCTGAAATTAGCTATCGGGACCTCACCCTCAATGCCGGGTACATCCGGATCGAAGTCGATTCGCAAATCCTTTATGCCCATGGAATTTGGGACTCCACCTTAGCCGATACAATTTCCCGGCCCATATTAAAACAGAGCAATGAAACCATCTATGGATCCGCAATCACTTATCTGCTTCGGGAAAAACGCGGAAAAATCCAGTACGGGCGATCAAAATTTGAAAACGGATTCTATACCGGGCAAACCATCCAATCCATCGGTAAAAAGGAAATCTATCTCACACAATCCGACTACACAACCTGCGATTTGAGCCCTGAAAAACGCCACTACCACTTTCGCATCGCTGAAATTAAGGTGCTCCCCAACGACAAAGTGCTGGCCCGGAATATCCTCTTTTATTTTAACCGGGTTCCCTGGTGTTATCTGCCGATTCAAACCGGTTTGTCTTTCCAGGATTCAAGCGGATATTTCTACACTCCCCCATTTCCAATTTTCTATTTTCCTCTGATGATGTTTCCAATCCGCCGCGACCGCCATTCCGGAGTACTAATGCCGAAAATCGGCAAGGAAACAATTGCAGGCCAGGATATTTACGTTATTAAAGAAACCGGTTATTACTGGGCCATCAACGATTACAGCGACAACCTCACGCGAATCAACTTTTATAACACCCGTAATATTTTATTGCGCAATGAGTTCCGCTATAATTTGCGCTATCGGCTTAATGGCAATATCGATGCATCCTGGTGGTATCGTCCGGAAGGCAAAGAATGGCAATTACGATTTCAGCACCAGCAGGAAATAAACCCGACAACCCGGCTGAACGCCACCGGCAATTTTCTGAGTAATCAGACTTTCTACCAGCAAACCAGCGATAACCTGGAGGAACGGCTTAACCGGCAATTAAATTCCAGTATGCTTTTTTCCCATCGATTCGGTTTTGGAAATATGAGTATCAATATCAATCGCAATGAAAACCTTGATACCCGCGTGATTATTCAGCATTTGCCACGAGTCAGTTTCAATTTGAACAGTTTTCAATGGTACAACACCTATCTGGGATACCGGAGTGAAGCGCTATATTATTATCATAAAGCCGATTCCACCCGCCGACATCGCGCCGGCGCCACCCATTCTTTCAATATTAACCGCACTGACAAAATTAAAACCTGGTTACGCCTCAGTCAAACAGTCTCAGTAAAAGAACTATGGTTCGATGAAGCAATCCGGCCTGACAGTACGATAGAAAAAGCGGTACGGAAAATGGATTGGGACTATAGCGCGACTCTGGGCAATACGCTATATGGCGTTTTTGCTCCCCAAATATTCGGAATCAAAGTGATCCGCCACAAAATTGATCCTGCCATTGGCATCACCTACTCCCCAGCCGATACCCACGACCGAAAATTTGAGGGTTTTTCCACCATTAGTTATTTTCCGAATCCCAATTCCAACCAAAAATTGACATTTAAAATCGATAACCTCTTTCAGGCTAAACTGGCCAACGGAGAAACCGACAAAAAAATCGATTTATTTTATTTGAATTTTTATACAGCCTATGATGTGAAAAGCGTCCAAAAAAAATGGTCCGATTTGCAAACTTCATTCCGAATGCAACCCTTAAGCAATCTCAATATTACCATCAATAGCGTCCATAATTTTTATGCCGCCGGGGATACGAGTTGGCAAGTAACCAACCCCTTCAACCAACTTAATTCACTACGCCTCAATATTGACGATCATTTAAAACTCAATCTTTCCACCTTGCAATTGGGAATTTTTTATATTCCGATCCCCTGGCCGCAACGCAGAAGCGGGCAGGAACGTTCCTCTAACAGCGATTCATCCGCACAATCATCGGGACAGGCAAATAGCGAAGGTTTTTTCAAATCCGGTTGGCAGGGAGAATACCAGCCCGGATGTTCAGTTACCCTGCGCCATTCATTAACAATCAACCGCGCCTATACTGCCGGAATCCCCGTCACCCAGCGCTACCAGTTTCTGGATATCGGAATGGACTGGGTCATCACTCATCGATGGAAAGGGCGTTTCAACGCCCGATATGATATCGAACGAAAAGAATTGCTCGCCTATAGTTTTGTGTTGAACCAGGATTTACATTGCTGGGAATTTATGTTCACGTATCGCAAAGAAGCCAATTACCGCCAATTCTATTGGATAATTAATATCAAACAGTTACCGGACATCAAGCTGGAGCAGTTCCAGCGATTGATGTGAGATCAGCGCCCGGATTCCGGAACTCAAACAATGCCGAAAGCGCGCGGAAAACAAGATTTCACGCTAACCGGCATCAGATTAAACAGTTAGAGAATATATTTAGAAGAGTATTTTTGGACCGGCTTAATTTTAAACCATTCACTATAAAAAGGACCCTTTCCCATGAAACTGAAAATCTCTGGAATCCATAAACGGATCATTATTTTAACACTATTTTCCATGGTAAATTGCGCATCGTGGATCAAGCCCACCTTGGAAATATATGATTCACCTCAAACCTATTTTCATTATTATGCCCCGCGCCCAAATTCAGGAATAGAAATTGAAAGCCGACTGGTTTACAGTGATCCCGATCAGTTTCGGCAGCTTAATTGTCGCGCGACTATCGGAGCTCGGCAGACCCATATCCAAATTGATGCCGGTTTAGGAATAAAAGTCATGGAAATGATGGCGGATTCTTCACGGATCGGAATTCGACAATTCCTTCCCAAACGCGATTCATTTCTGATCGACTACAATCAAAGCCAGAGTCTGATCCCGGGGATTCCGCTGCCCATGACCTACTCGCTTTTGAATCAGCTATTCGCCCAGTTCCCCATCGTGTTGGCGCCGCTCAAGACAATGAAACTTCCCAAAAAAACAGTCATAGCAATTCCGGCCGACGATTCAGTTAGCGCCATTACTTACTATATGCATAAGAACTTCCAACAGATCGATTCAATCATCATCGCGCAAAAAGCGCAGACCATCAAAATCAGCTATGATGATTACCGGCGCTGGGAGGAGTACTATTTGCCGTCAAAAACGATGATCCAGGTCAGAAAAGGCGCCCAGCGGGCGCAATTGATCATGAACTTAATTTCCCGCTCGCTAAAATAGCCGATACTGACAGAATAGATCAATTCCCATACAAGGTTAAGAGTAAAGGAGGGGAAGGGATCGCGGGCTCTCTTCTCCGTCATGCCGGGCTTGAACGCCAGTCCGGCCCTGCCTGTCGGCAGACAGGTCGGACCCGGAATCCAGTCTTTCTTTTACCCATGGATACCGGATCAAGTCCGGCATGACGGAAGAAAGGCTGGATACCGGATCAAGTCCGGCATGACGGAAGAAAGGCTGGATGCCGGATCAAGTCCGGCATGACGGAAGAAAGGCTGGATGTCGGATCAAGTCCGGAATGACGGAGGGGATGGGCGGAAATCGCGCTGCGATAATAGAAAAAATCAAAAATTCCGCTTGTCTTTTCCGGCTGAAGGCGTTATATTGGAACTGGAAGTCTAAACCTTTCACCGGGAGCAAAGCCATGTCCAAACGCATTCCCTACGGGTTGCAATCCTTCACCCGGATCCGCCAACAAAGTTACTATTACATTGATAAAACCTCTTTTATCGAAAAACTGGAAAGTCTCGGAGAGTCTTATCTGACCTTCCTGCGCCCGCGCAAGTTCGGCAAATCCCTGTGGATCGACACCCTGGCCACATATTACGACGTACGGCGCAAAGATGATTTCGAGCGGCTCTTCGGCGACCTCTATATCGGCCGCCACCCCACTCCCCTGCACAACAGCTATTATATCCTAAAATTCAATTTCAGCGGCATACAGACCCGGGATGAAAAGGTTCTCCTCGACGATTTTCGCGCATCAGTGATTCTGAATCTGAAAAATTTTGCCACCAATTACCAATTGTCACTTTACGATCTGCCATCGCTTTCCGAGCCAGCCACTATTCTGCGCGAATTCTTCACCTGGTGGCGGAGCTTGAAACAATCGCAGCCCATTTATCTCCTGATCGACGAATACGACCATTTCGCCAATGAACTCTTCAGCTTCAACTACGAGCTGTTCCGGAACGTGGTGGCCAAAAACGGATTCGTGCGCAAGTTCTACGAAGTGATCAAGGAAGCGGCGGGCGATATTGTGGAACGCATCTTCATCACCGGCGTCTCGCCCGTCACCCTCGACAGCCTCACCAGTGGCTTCAATATCGCCAAATCGCTGACTCTGCGCCGAGATTTCAACGAGATGCAGGGTTTCACCGAAGCCGAGGTGCAATACCTGATCGATGATCTGGATTTTCCCATCGATATTCAGGAGATGCGCGACTACTACAACGGCTATCGCTTCTCCCCCGACGCGTCCACGAGGGTCTATAACAGCGACATGGTTCTTTACTTCCTCAGTGAATACCGGGATGGACAGAAAGCCCCGGCAGAGGTATTGGACATCAATATCGCCTCGGATCACAAGAAGCTGGAACTGATTCTCGAGCCAACGGGGGAACGGCGCGAGATACTGGAGCGCTTGCTTGGCGGCGATCCCTTGCCGATCCAACTGACCCGCGAATTCAATCTCGAAGTTGGGCGGACGCTGGAAGACTACAAATCGATGCTGTTCTACCTGGGATTCGTGACGGTTGTCGACCGGAAGCTGGGATTGGTCTATTTTCAGGTGCCCAATTATGCCATTGGCAATTTGTATTTCAGTTTTTTTCGGAGCCTGTTGTTCCGGCAAGGTCAGCTTAGCTTCAATTCGGTTGAAGTGGAGGAAGCGATCAACCGACTG
>CAZWDO010000005.1:181063-251881 GCA_964632485.1 uncultured bacterium | reverse complement strand
TTTATAACAGCTTATCTAATATTTGTAATTCTATGACTTCCGGTTCTCTGAAATTAAGGATTTTTAATTTTCGAGGTATGGCCAGAATCAAAATCAGACGGATTCTGGTGGTTATATTTTTAAAACAAACAGGTTTTCATCCAAATTCCGCTTGGATTTCATATTTTGGGATATACCTTCCACCTGCAATCTCCAACTCCCTCTAATTGATGTATCCGATTCAACTAAATCAGCTCAGTTGAATCTGCTTAAAGAGCATGGCCGGTATAACATGGACGTTGTAGGCGATCACACTCCAGAACACCTTGGACTCGAACCGCCGCCGTCCTTTCCAGACGCTTCGACGCAGTTCAAATCGTCGTTTGATATTCGATATCACGCCTTCAATGCCGCTCCGCCATTTCTTCAGTTGAGTTTCCAGCGTCTTGCTCTGAACAATCGATTTCAAGCGATCCACTTTCCGATCCATCAATCCGATATTACAGTGAGATATCTCCTGCAGTTTCTGCTCCGCGCGCTTCATATAGGAGATAAACAATTTCAACTGATCCTCAAAGGTCTCTTTCCGCTTCTGGGGCTTCTTCTCCACATTGATCTTGAAAAAATTCTTCTTCGCCTGCTTGCATTCACTGCGATACTGTTGCTGCAGATGCCGGCTTAGTTTCTTCATGTTCTCATCCAGCTTCCGGATACAATCCCAAATCAGACTGTTGTCCGTCGGATAGTGAATATTCGATTCCACTACCGTCGTGTCCACCCGCAACCGCTTGATGATATCCGACGAAAGATTCAATTCCTCCAATGCGATACGATTGAGTTCCACCATCACTCGCCGCAGCGATTCCGGTCGAATTGCCGATATGTATTTCTGCAATACCTGAAATGAAAAAACGTTCCGGCGATGCAGCTTTAAAAACAGCTCGCAAATCTTCGAATCCTTCTCAGCATATTCCAGTTCGCGATAGCCCAGTCTGAAAATCTCTTTATACAATGCGGCCCGGAGTACCTGCTCGACGGTCGGGGAATCATTTCGCCCCTTCTTAATATCGCTTTGGCGGATTGGGAGAATATCATCGGCAATCAACAGATAAATATCCTGATGAAGTTCTAATATGCTATCTAAGGTCAATAACTCAGGATTGTCCTCCCAGAGCTTTTCCTCAAACCGGAGTCGATTTTCACAAAACAACTTCATTTCTCAAATCTCCTTTGCTATAGTTTAAAATTAACCAACCGATTGTAATATAACACAAAAGAGATAAAAAGTCAAGCATTTTGTTGTCAACAAACAATATTTTTTTTCTGATAATATTTACTTTAATAATATATCTATCTATTTATGCTACAACACGTTGAATTTATGGACGGACTCTAATTAATTCCCAGTCCCGATCGAGACCAAGATCGCAAACATCAATTTCCCACTTTCCGGCATTTCGGCAGAATTCTTTGAAAACACCATTCTGCAAAGTCAGCTGAGCGGTTCCATTACCGTCCAGAATGGGGCGCAAGCCTTCCATGAAGTCTTCATAACTGAAAGAAGGATGAAACTGTACCAGCTCAATCTGGCTTGCATGTGTAAGACTACTATTCGGAGCAAACTCCTCTTTCCAGATATCAAAAAGCATCAAGGTCTGCTGACGAGCCTGGTATGTTTTACCTGTTCCGGGAGCGCCGTATTTAACGATCTGCTTTTTCAGGCTGAATGGGTTGGACAGGTTTTCATACAGCACCCAAACAAACAGGTTCAGATAAAACTCATCCGTTTCGATATCTGTACCTTTAATTTTATAAGTTTTGTATCCATTATCCTTGTTTATTTCTTCCAGCCAGTCATTTGATTTTATTTCATTCATTAACCATAGATTCATTGAAAACCAATCCTGATCCTTTTCTGCAGGGTATGTCGGGATAATTCCTTCACGAATAAGCCAGCTGAAGACCTGATTGAACTTACCGGAATCAACAGTTGTGGAAACTTCGAGCGTGCAGGCTGCAGCTACCCTGTTAATCAAGACCGGATTATTTTGAGTCACTTTTTGTGGCCAGATCTCCGCGAATGCTTTGTATGTCTCAGGCGTTGGATTCGCAATCAGATCCTGCAGGCAGCCTAAAAAATCGGCATCTTCAATAACTTTTTTGAAATCTGGTTCACTCAAAGTGGACTGGCCGCGAGAAGCGATCCCGTTACTTTTTTCATAGAGGAGCTGCTTCAGGAAAGCCTCATCAGTTTGAGCCAAACCTTTTCCTGATTTGATGCGCTCACGTATTTGCCCAACCTGATCGTAAAACTCACGATAGGCATCATGCCAGCCTTCGACTTCGTGTTTCCGGTTCTCGATTAGGTATTTGTAAAGGTTCTTCAGCCTGCTTTTCATTTAGCCGCTCCTGCTTTTGATTAATTCTGCCATTGATTCTTCACCTAAAAAATCATTCAGGAAACATTTGATCTTTTCAAAAAGGTGATTCTCATCGGCTTTCTTCAGTTTACATTCCCACACAGTCATCACGCGCCAACCGGCCGCATCAAGGTCACTGACATTTTTTTTGTCGCGTTCGATATTGGCTTCGAATTTGGCCTTCCAGAAATTCTCACGCGTGGTGGGTGTTGTGGTCTGTTTGCAGCCATGCCGGTGCCAGAAACAGCCATTCACGAAGATGACGGCCTTGTATTTCGGGAAAACCAGATCGGGAGAGCCGGGCAGTTTCTTGTCATGCAGTCGGTACCGAAAATCCATCCCATGCAACGCCTTTCTGAGACGCATTTCGGGCTTGGTATCCTTTTGAGGGACACTTTTCATGATCTTGGAACGGGTTTTTCTGTCAACTGTATCCATCAGATTTTCCCTATCACTCCCGTCGTCACCAACGCTTCGAGATGCCTTTCGAGTTTTTCCGGCAGGTTGCCTCCACGGACCAGCACCCCCAGTTCCATGTTGTTTTCCATGGCCGCTCTCGTGAGGTTGGCGCTCGTGATGAAAGCGAGGGAGCCATCGGCAACGGCGCACTTGGCATGGACAGAACCGTTCCAACGGTAAGAGGATTTCAACTCGGAATTCCACGCATAGACGTTGGCCGACGGAATCGCTTTTTTGAAAGCGTATATCGAGTCGATATCGATCTTGCCGCCATGGGCCTTCGACGACTCCAGCAAGATGTCGATTTTTACGTTCCTGCCGACCGCATCCTGCAAAGCCTTCTTGACCGAGTCGATGTCATAGGCGACGAAGCTGACAATGAAGAGCCGCCATCTCGCGGAACCTATCACCTCGAGCAAAACCTGTTCTGTATGCCGGGATGCAACCAGCCCGGTAAAAGGACCTGTCCAGACCATTTCGACCGCTTCACGCTTTTCCATGATCACGGCCGTTCCGGACGCGCCGCGCAAAGCGGCGGCAAGTTCCAGAGGGGAAACCCCGGGGTTGTTCTTCCACGCCTTTTCCAGAGCGTTCATCATCGGTTTGTTGGCAGCCGGGCCGAAACCCGAACTCGCCTTGTAAAACTCGTCCACCGATGACAGACCGGCTATCTTGTCCGCTATCGCGTTTACCCGGTCGGGATGAAGTCCGATCCCGATGTCAGCGATGACTTGCCAGATTTCGGCATTCATCACTTCTTCGCCGATCCGTATGGAGCTTGTTCCTCAGCAACGCAATAGTAGTCCTTAAGCACTTTTCTGAAAAAAGCGGCATCCTTGCATTCGAACGTTTCCACCAGCAATGCCCTGTCCAGATAGCGGTTGCCTCTTTCACAGGATGTTTCGGCAACGAATGCGCAGGCATGGCAAGATGCGGCATGGAGAGAACGATCTTCGCTTGGATTGTGTTCTGAACAGAGTGGATCTGACGAGCAAATCATAGCTCTGTTCAACGCTTGTTCGATCAGGCGGCCGAGGTTATCGGGTTTCCCGAGATCGACCAGACCACCGAGCGTTCCATCGGAATCTGCAGCGGCGGTATAGATGAGAATCCCGGCCATTGGAGATTCACCGGTACCGGCATAGATCCGCTCCCGAATACTTGCCGCATTGTAACCACATTCCAGTGCCAGCTCCCTGATCAACAGGTGGGCGAATGAGTGCAGCATTGTGTATCTGATTCCCGGATAGCCGACTTCCGGATCGAGTCCACGGGCGTTTCGCCAGCCACGGTGACCCTGTTCAATTTTCTGATCCCTGCGTTTGACGGCTTCCAGCTGTTCCCAGTCGGAAATGGCCTTCTTGTTGAAACGGATGAATATTCCTTCTCCATGCACCTCACCGGCAGGAATCCAGCTGGGTCTTCCTTTGCACAGATTCGCCATTGGTGGGCGCTCGTCTTCGTCCGCCGATTCTTCGGGAGCCTCCACGCGAGTGTACCCAATCAGCGCATTCACTTCTCTCAAACGCTCCAACAAGAGGACCGAATCCAGAACATCTTTGTAGGCTTGCGGTCTCGCTACCTTGCTGCTCAAAAAGTGTGGCCAATCCGTCGGTGGATTTGGAGATATCAACACATCCCATTCCGGTCCTTTGATATCACCTTCGGAAATGACCTCGGTAGCGTTTCCATCTCTGCGATCCTGTACCGCAAACCAGATTTCATCCGCCTGATATTTGTCGATTCCGGGAAGGCTGTTTGTCTTGGTCAGGGTCTTTACGATGATCTTGATCTCTTCGACAGAATCGGCATCCGCAAAATAGTCCCATCCATCCAGAATCAACTGGGAAAGCTGGTTCTTCTCGAGGGGAATGGCCAGCACTGATAGCGTGATCGGGAACCAACTGTTGGTGGCACCCAAAAGCACAGCCCGGGGCTGCTCGTTACAATCGGCATCGAATTTATCGAGATGAGGATGACGACCTCGGCAAGCTGGGAGGTTTTCTTGACCGCTTTTACCAAAGGCTTTCGCCAACTGTTTCGAAGCGCCACAAGCATCGCATTTGACCCAGAGATTTTCGGTCTGCAGCGAAGCCCCTGATTCGAAGAAACGCAGCGTTCCCCTGCAATCGGATTGGCCGCCATGCACGAACCAGTGCCAAGGGAAATCGTCCAAATGTCCGTTGCGGCAAGCCAGCAGAAAACGCGCTGGCACGGCATCGGCATTTGCACCCTTGATGCAGTTCGTATGGACGAAGTGGGTCAGTTCCGGCCTGTAAGGGTTGGCCTTGATGTTGAACAGCCCGGAGTCGTATTCAGCCAGGAGGCCGCACTTCACACAGCGAAGCCAACGTGGGAACGGTCTGACCGGAACGCCGACTTTACCTTCGGCGGAAAAAGGACTCGCGCTTTCGTCATTCATGACAGGTGGAATCCGAAGATGGGTTACCTGCGGACCGAGCACCCGACGCACGGCAGCCAGCAATCGGGCTTCTTCCACGGGCGGACACCGGTCGATATCCCATCTGTCCAGTCCCATCGTGATCACGGACAGGTTGGGTAAGTCGATCAACGCACCCGGTCCGTAAGTCCACAACAGCTGGCTCGGTCTCACTTGTCCTACTGGATGTGTACTCATGCTTCACCTCCGTCGCTATCATCCGTTCTTCTCATTCGCCAAGCCGGAGGTTCCGGCAGAGTCGCAATATCCATAATCAGTTTCACACCCGGTTCCACTTCACGCATCGACATGGGCACGGTAAATTCGTCCCAAGCGGCCACGCCCGGTTTTCTCAGCAGTGCCGCCACATCGCCTTGCCGCCTTTCGGTTTCATAGCCCAAGCGGCGTCCGGCTTTTCCGGCCTCCTTCACCCAACGGTCAGAGCGATCGGAAATCATCACCTCGGCGTTTTCCTTGATGGCTTTTTTGCTGGTCGCTTTCCAGGCTCTGTTTGTGATGCTCTCCTTGGCGCTGGTCAATTCGGGAGAAGTCACGTTGTCGAGCGCCATGGCCCCAAGATTCGGATTTAATGGGGCGTGGCCCAGTCGCATCAGGCTGACCAAAGTACCGGTTAATCCACGGTCGAGCGCTCTCGGAGCGAAAGGTGTGACCGATTGAGCCTCGACGTGTTTGTAGAAGGTGGCATGGTAATGCTCGAACGTTTCGTAGTGAGAGAGGTCACGCGGTCTGGACCACGTCAATACCGTGCAAACGAGTCCCGGGAATTGACGACCGACACGACTCGTCGCCTGAATGTATTCTGCCGTATTTTTCGGCTGACCGTTCACGGCCATGATTCCCAGACGATTCACGTCCACACCCACCGAAAGCATGTTGGTGGCCAGAACGATATCGATGGCCCGTGTTTCACCCTTTTCCCAATTGGTGACGTACTTGCCGTCTTCCAGAGTAGCGTTGAATTTCACTTCCAGTTGATCCAGCTTTTTCGGGATATCCTTGCTCGACACACGGGAGGTCAACTCGCCCACGTTCCTGACCGACCGCTGTTCCAGTCCCGGTCGGCTGACATCGCTCATCTGTACTCTATAGGCACGGGTCTGGACGTCATCCTCGGCAAGGCGTCTCATGCCGCCGAGTTCCCGCAGTGAATTGAAATAGCCGACAACGGTCATATATGGATCGGCAACCTGACCGAACCGTTCGAAAAGTGACTGCGCCGCCGTTAACATGGCCACGTAGACGCGAATCAATACAGCCGGACGCGAGCTTCCCGGGGAACAGATCCCCATGTATCGTCGACCGGGTTTTTCCTCGATAGGTCTCTGGACAGAGAAGAAGTTGTCCTCCACATCCAGTCCATGGGGTGGAAAGACCGCCACCTGTCTCAAGAAGACGTTGTTGACCTGCTCGTCAGCCTTGCGAACGGTAGCCGTAGACGCGATGACCTTGGGACGGATCGATTTACTGCCGACCTGCCATGTAGAGAGTTCATCCACAGCCGTTTCGTAAAGCCCGACCATCGTTCCCAACGGTCCGCTGATGAGATGGAACTCGTCCTGAATGATCAAATCCGGAGGGCGAATTGGAGTGATATCCTTCACAGTGACCCTGGGTAGACCACCCATAGCGTTGTGATTGCCGGAGCAATCCGCATTGGGCCATAACAGGCCATGTCGAGCACATTCCTGTGTAGCACGGCCAAAGAGTGTTCGCACCTGCCCACGCCAGGCCATCATGGCGAATTTGTCCACCGTAGCGATCAGCATGGTTGGAGGATGTCTGTAAATTTCATCGTCAACGACCAGAACCGGAATTCCTAAATCCTTTGAATTCCTTTTGCTAAAATCGCATCTGCCGAGTTTGTCCCCACAGTATAGAAAGGTCCGCTTGATAGCATTATTGACTTCTATGTGACGGCCCTCTGAAATCTCCGCACCACACCACGGACAAGTGGTCAGCTGTGCTGGGGAATTACTACCGTACCGCTGCCCATCTCTGAAACGCTGAATAGCCGAATGCGCATCGTCCGTTGTCCCGGGTGTGACCCTATTTCCTACCCAGAGTCCGATGGTGAAAGGTGTCTTCCCCCATTTCTCGGGGTCTTCACGACGCATTGACTCCAAGGCACAGATCAGGGTGGTCGCTCTTTGAAACTGTTGGAGGGTCAACAGACGGAGGGTATATCTCATGATCACGGCGAGACCGCGAGTGCCATCCAAACCGCCCATATCTCCTTGCAACCGTCGAATCGCCATGGTGAAAGCCGCCACGCCCAGATACGCTTCGGTCTTACCACCACCGGTGGGAAACCAGAGAAGGTCGGCATAGGCTTCGAGTGGCTCGGTCCTGTCCTTGTGTTCCGGGTTGGCCAAAGCTGTCAGCGATAGAAGCATGAAGGCCAGCTGGAACGGTCGCCACGACCTGTTTTTTCGAACATTCAGGGTACCGAGGTCAGGATCGTCACCGCGTCTCTTGCTCAAAGCATAGATGCTGCGAATGCGCTGGAGCGCCATGGCACGATTGGCAAAACGGAATGCCTCGAGTGCGTGTTCGTTGGCTCCCAATATATCGATACCTTCTTCCAGACGTTGGAGAACCTGAGAGCAGCGATCCATGGCCGCCACGGCTGCGCCGCGGAAAGGCTGAGGGATGAAGTCGGAAGGATGAAGGCTGGAGGATGAAGGATGAATTTCCGCCTTCTGCCTTCCGCCTTCAATGTTGCGAATCCTGTCTCGTTGTTCTTTGATCCAGTCGGAGTAATCCTGTGTTAGAATTCGCAACCCATTGACAAGGGAATCCTTGTCCAGCTCCGCGAGGTTTTCCATGTCGAGGAAACCTTCGGCTATCATGCGCTTCATACCCGGTCGGTCTTCGTCTGCCAGACCCGGCGTTTCTGTGACCGGCACTTCGTATTCCGGCAAGATGGCTGTTCTGATCTCGACCGCGTGTTCCGTATCGTTTTCGGCTGTGGTCGCATGGACGGACACACCGTGCCCGACCGCGAACTCGACCTGTTTTCTGTAAATCATCTCGAGCGCTTCACGCTCGGCATCCCCGCCATCGGAATCCAAAACCGGCCGTCTCCTGAAGATGGGGCCATTTTCCGGGTCCCGGACGATCAGTTCGGGCTGGAATACCCATGCCTGATCCTGATTCTGTTCCGGCATGGACTGATTGTTGATGAAAAACATCGTCACCAGCCGGTCACCGTTCTCCAGAGGCGGACTGATGGAGCCCTGGACCAGAACCTCCGGGCATTGATTGTCGATGGTGAGCGGTTCGATCTTTCGTTTTATCATCGGAATGATGACCGAACCACCCGAGGGAATACGTTTCCAGCAGCGGAAAGGTTTGTCATTTGCCTTGTTGATTCGCTCGCTTTCCGTTCTCTCGTACCGCCCCCAATTCGCAATGAGCTCCACCTCGTTGACCGTCGAGTCCACGCAGAAGGTGAAACCAAAAGACGAAGGAACGAGTGACTGATTGGTCGAAGCATCCACCTCTCGAGTGCCTTCCTGATCGTCTTCTGCTCCGGCTCCGGGCAGCTCGTCCTCTTCGGTGATGACCGCGTTTTGAGGGGCCAGCTTGCCCACCAGATATCGATCACGGACGCTCATGCCGATGATCTCTTCTACCGGGCCGTCAGCGGGTCCCAAAAGGTCGTCGATCATGGCCGCCTGCATTAATTCCCGCACATATGCCTGTTCGTCAGGTGTATCACCCGAAATGACAGGGAATGCTGTCCAACTCACACCGGTGGTCGTTTTCAGGGCATTCTCGAACAGCGCCCAATCCAGACGGTTGATCGGTGCCTTGGTTTCGGGGACGGGAATGGTCTGTTCATCCAGTGTGGCGGTCGGTGTTGCCTGTAGATAGCCGTCGAAATAGAACGAGGTGTCCTTGAGCGAATAGCGCTTCCTGAATACCCGGCCTACACCGATCACGGTGTACTTTCCGTCACGCTCTTCGGTGATCAGCATGGCGTCTTCTGTCTGGATGCCGCGCAGGCTGGAAGAGCCGAAGTCGATGTTAAGCAAATAGCCATTGAGACGGGCTTCTTTACCCAACCTGACCAGCCATGCGTTGGAACGAACGTGATTTGCTTCGCTTCTGTTATTCATCCTCGATTCCTCCGATTTCATCCATATAAAAATATCCTCCGTTTCGTGGTGCGCCGCGAAACTCAATCTTGCCTGCCTTTTTCAGCTCGGAGAGGTAACGCTCCACCGAACGCAGGGGAATCTGAAGGGCATTTGCAATGGCTTTGGCTCGATGACCGGGATTCATTTGAATATAGCTTAGGATGTCGTTTACTCCGCCATTAACTCCGCCACTTACTCCGCCATCCGATGTGACATCCCCTCGTTGACACACCTTGAGTGCTTCATAAATTTCCGTAAGCATGAAGTCGATGAAAGCCCCGCAATCGGCCTTTATCGTGCTTTCGTTGATCGCATCGTAATAGGCCTGCTGGTTGTCATGCACCATGGATTCCACCGGCAAGGCGAGAAATGCGTCATGCAGTTGACCGAGGATAAGCGATTGCCATAGCCGTCCCATGCGCCCATTGCCGTCAGCAAAAGGGTGAATAAACTCAAATTCATAATGAAAAACACAACTGCGGATGAGCAGATGGTCTTCGGCTCTTTTCAGCCAATTGAACAGATCGTTCATCAAGGTTGGAACCCGATCGGCAGGTGGTGCCATGTGAATACATTGTTCGCCGGCAAAAACGCCGACACCGCCCAGCCTGAATCGTCCCGGACGGTCATCCAGAGCGGACATCAGCGTTCCATGGGCTCGCAAGAGATCATTGATCTCAAACGGATTCAACTCAGTGATTAAGTCATAGGTGGCGATCGCATTTTTTACTTCTTGAATTTGGCGAACTGGAGCGACCACCCGCTTTCCATCCAATAGATCGGAGACCTGACTTTCGGTCAAAGTATTCCCCTCAATCGCCAGCGAGGAATGAATCGTTTTTATCTTATTCGCCCTTCGCAGGCGCAAAGAGTCCTGACGCTCCAATCGAATCGCATAACGCTCGATCATCGCCGAAATCTCCGCGACGAGTGAAATCGCCTTGGCGGAGACGGTGAAGGGCGGGGTGTAGGTGCTTGAAGAATTTATTTTCATGACTCTACCCCGGTGTTTAGTAAATGTATTTCATTTTCAGCAAACCAGCCATGCGAAAGGACATGGCTCTTTACTTTCTGAAGATCCTTCGTATAGGCAACAATGGCTAAGCTTTTTTCCGCCCGGCTACAGGTCACATAAAAAAGCCGCCGGGAACGATCAATGCTTGTTTCCTTCCCTTCGGCTGCGTTTTTCTCGTCGGTATCGGATGGATCTTTTGCTCCAAATAACTTTTCATAACTGAAGAGAAATCCACGGGCTTCTTCATCATCCAGAATCACCATGACACGAGGAAATTCCAATCCCTTGATCCCTTGATGAGTGCCAAATCTCGATTCCTCGGAGATATACCTGACATATTCTTCGAATCGGCTGAACGGGCATTCAAGCGCCGCGTCCCATGCCTCGATAATCGGATCTTTCTCTGTGTCAACTGCATCTTCCTCTAGACCACCATCTTGATCCGAACGCTCCGCAATTGGCAACAACACATCGGGAATTCGGAACAGTTGATTTTGGTGTACTGTCTGGAGAATTTGAACCAGCGAGGGGTCCTTGCCGTCATCCCACAGCTGAAACAACTTGGATGCCGCTTCATTCGCCAAACGTATTTTCTCCAAAGGAATCCCGCTGTCTTTTAGAGCCGTTTTGTCCAGCAGAGGAGAATGCTTTCGTACAATTCTCGTCGCGGCGAATTCGTTGCCAGTGCTTTTCGCCTTCACAAAGGGAAGAACTTGATTCGCAAACAATCCAACACCGGCAAGAGAGCCATTGATCAGTCCGGTTTTGTACTTATCGATGGCATAGAGGGCGTTAAAGAAAACAGAAAAGCCACCCCTCGAAGCAGCCATGTGATGCTCCAGTGTAAGAACCTTGACGGACAAGGATGATGCATTCCATCCAGCATCTCCGGTACATTCCTCCATGTTTTCTAAAACCGTGGCTTCAACCGCCATCCTGTCAACAGCCCTTTCGGCATCAACTATAAACAATCGGACCAGACCGTCGTCCTCCTTGCTGGCCTCCTGCTGCTGCCCATCCGCCGCAGAACGTATTTTATTGATGAGCGTGATTACGCGTTTGGGACACCGGTAATTGATGGTTTTTTCCGGCTTTGCCCACGAACCCGGTATATCTTCTCCAAGGTTGGGTTTTCCATCCGCATAGATGCGCTGCATGGTATCGCCAAACATGCCCAAGGCGAAGCAATCCGACTTTAGCTCCTGAACCCGGGAAAATGCATCCACCAATTCCTTCTTCGTGTCCTGACTCTCATCGATTAGAAGTACGGGATATTGTCGCACTAGAATGCTTTGCATGAGCGCCCGTTCCTGAATGAAACTAGCAGCAATGCTGATGACCTCTGCATGGTTCAGCGAATCTCGTCCGACATTGTCTCCGTTTGGATTGTAGGTAAACTTCCTGATCTCCTTTAGCGAATTCACCCGCTTCTGCTTGGACTCGATCTTCCTTCCCCGGTCAATATAGGTTTTGGTGGAAGTGTTCTTGGCCTTGCTCTGCATGTCTTGAAGTTCAGCTATATCGGCTTCAAGGGATGCTTTGATCCAAGCTTTTATATCCGCCGTATATGGCCGCACAAGATCCCATGCAAAACTGTGGATGGTGGAAACATGAAATGAAGAATCAAAATCCAGACGTCGCTTGATCTTGTCACAGGCAGCGTTTGTATAGGTGATCACCGCAACCTTCTGTCCGTGTTTTCGAAGCCGGGTTATGTTGTTTTCACGAAATTTCGTTAACACATCGACAAGACTCCGCGTCTTGCCGGAACCAGCACCTGCGAAAAGAAAAAAGCTTTTCGGGTTATCAAGATCCAGACATGCGTAGATTTCGTCGTTAACCGGCAGGCGGACGACATCATTACTCATCATTGCCTCCCTTTTCCGCACCAACGGGCGTAATATAATCCACCTTCCGCCGAACTAGGTTTTCCTCAAGCCACGCGAGACCCTCCGCAATATACAGGGGTGGAGTCAACTCTGTGGGTTCCGATGTATAGAGCAACTCCAAAGCCATCTCGGCTTTCCTGCTATTTTCCGACAAAGCATTGAACATGGCTGTACAAGCCCCTGAAATAGTGTTCTTGCTCACAGCGCAAGCCATTTTCTTCATCAGCCCTTTGGAGCCGGTCTTCCCTTTGAAGAAATCAACATTGCTCAAGACTATGGCATCCTCGAAGGTGTACGGGGTGACGGTTGTTTTCTTTCCTTCATATTCAATTTCCATCTCGTATTGGTATGCAGACCGAACAACTCCGTCCTTTACCTTGTCTCCTCCGCTGGTGGCCAGCACCTCGTCAAGGCTGGTCTTTCCCGGAACCCATGATTTGATGGTATCGTTCCCGGTCTCATAGCCTTTCCCTTTTTCCGGTTGAGCTTTGGAAATCTTGGTTTTTGCATCCCCGGTCTCACTATAGGCGACCTGCTCTTTTTTGAGCGAATCCAAGTCCGTTATCACAAGGGTCAAAATCCCCAGGGCCTCAATCAATGGTCTCAGCTGATGAGCATGGCTTCCTCCTATTTCTAGCAGGCAAACATAGCACCGGTTCAATTCAGTATAGTGATGCCTGATGAAATGGGGAACCAGCATGCGTTCGGCTGGCCCCTCGATCAGGATGGCCGCGTCGGCAAAAAACAAATCGCAATGGGTTGTTTTCAAGTAACGGCTTGCGAACTTGGCTGTATCGGAGCCATCACCGAATGTTGTAGAAAGATTCACGACCTCGGCGGAAGGTACCCCATTGCCATCCTCCGCAGGCTTTCGTTTGAAGTAACGGAGGCACACAAAATCGATTTCATGGGCAATATGGCTGGAATGGGTGCTGATAACCAACTGTGTTGAAAAGGCGGGTTTGTCCTTGAGATCGTCGTGGTTCCGAAGTACGTCATAGGCTTTCTTGATAAAGACCTGCTGAACCTGAGCGTGAAGATGAGCCTCCGGCTCTTCCACCAGGACAATATGAAGCGGTGCGATAAATGAATCCTCCGCCTCAACCCTCTTCCCGGCCTTCCCGACACGCATCCATTCATCCCGGAAACGTATAAGGCTGAAAATCATGGATATGAGGTTTTGATAGCCAAGGCCATTGTATTTTTCCGGCAAGCACAGAGAAACATCAGGAGAAGATTCGCCCCCATCTGAACCTACATTGAACTGAACCGCTGCCTCGTGCCTGATTCCCTGCAAGGGATCTACCTCGCTCGCAATCAATATTTTCGGGTCGCTGAATCCGGGATAATTCAGGTTCTCAAGTTCCCCAATCGAGGCACTGAAGCTTTCCTTCAGTTTCTTGTCGAATTCAGTCCTGGCCTTGTCCATTGCTTCCAGCGCATCAAGATCACTCGCCTCTGGAAGTTCAGATGGATTAAGGTGCTTTTCAAAGTAACTTCTTAGCTGGGATGACAGACGGCGGTCGCTATTCCCGCCATCTTCTGAATTGGGATCGGAAAATCCTCTTTGAGCATTGATTATATCAATCTTGAACAAACCTTTGAACGGTTCACCATCAAGCGGCTCCGACTCTGCCGGTAGGGGTTGAGGGGCGGACTCGCCGGATCTTGCCGGATCAAGAATGTATGCCGTTATCGCAAAGTGCTTCTGAAGCAGATTATCCTTCTCGAGAAAATCACGCATGGATCTCGGCCACAACTTAAGCGTTCCCCCATGCGCATCGCTGGTTTTTTTTGCACTCTCGTATGCCAGCTTGTAGGTCTTGTAGAGTTCTTCCGCGTTCTTCGGTTCAAAAACCAATCGCACCCCGAGTTTTCCGCCCGCCCATTCGAGCGTTGGAATTAGATGACTCACATAATGGACCTCATTATCTCGGACATCCAGCCAGACATCCAGAGTCGGCACATAGGGAAGCCAACATTCGTGCGAAAAATCCGGTTCACCGTCAATCCACCCAGATGCTATTTGGTTTATGTTCCGCCAATTTGAAAGAGTAAAATCCCGCACGGAAAAATCTCTGCACTTGTTCTTGAGGAATACGATCAAGGCATCCATCGCTGAGGTTTTGCCACTATTGTTGGCCCCGACAAAAACCGTTTTCTGTTCGGAAAACACAATCCTGCAATTTTTCAGTTTGCGAAAATTCTGAATATCTACTAGGGATATTTGCATGTTACCTCCATATCATTTCGGCCCCTTCGATGAAGCGTTCATGAAGTTGAACAGATCCATATTGCCGTCGTCTTTGGCCGGGGATGTTTTCTTTTTGCGGGGAGTCGAGGTCTTCTTTTTCTTTGTGTCGTGCAGACCTTGGACGACCTCCTCTTCGTAACGCTTTCTATTCAGGTCTAATAAAAGATTTTTGACCCTATCGGCTGTACCGTCAGTAACCGACCATCGCCACTTGTCCAACTCATTGGAATCTGGCAGTTCTTGAAAGTTATATTCGATTTCCAAACCGTCCCATTCATATGCAATGGCAACTTCTCTATCTATTGTTTCCAAAAGAGTTCTTAGATTTATTATTTCGGGGTCAGTACATTTTGGTGAATTTATCGAGTTAATTGTTTCTGTCAGACCACAGCTATTTAGCTTGCTATAGGTTTTGACTTGTTCATCGAAATTCACTGAGGCTTTGATGCCTTTTGGAGACACTGAATGTATTGGGAGTGGAAATTTGTCGACAGATTCACTAATAGATAAAGTAAGCGTAACACCTAAGTTCCCTCCACAAAAAGCTTCGAGCCAACCACGAAACCCTGTACTCAAAGTGATTGCAAATAAATCGTCTCTCTCTTTACCTATAAGCAATACTTTGTTTGTATAAATCCATTCGGATGGCGCGAGAATTCCAAATGGGAATTTGGTATTTTTCGAATAAGCTACAAATTGTTTATTTAAACGCAACCTTGACATCAGATCGGAACGATGCCTTGGAAATTGCCACCATCTATCAATCAAACCTTTGTAACTTTTAAGAGCCTCAGGCGTTCGAGTAGGCTTGACAACTTCATGTAAAAAGTGGCTGGCTTTTGGCCATTTACTGGTAATTTCGGAAATATCTCTCCCTTCAATGTCAAGAGCCCATCTTTTTACCGTGTTTAATGCTGAACTTGTTATGTCATCTCCTGTTATGTAAGGACGAAGTAAACTGTTGGGTTCCATCTTTAGAGTTTCGAACCATTCATCAGAAGGCGATACAAGAAAGGCCAATCCTTTACTGTTATTGACACCTTCAAATGCAAAAGGAGCATTTCCTAATTTTACAGGATTCCAGATATTGGCACTTTCAGGCTCAAGCCTTGAGCCAATACGATCACAGTTTTGGCCATCAGAATCTCTGCACCCGCTCCACTTTGATTTATAGAAACACACAACAGCAACTATTACTGCTGCCTTGCCCGGCCAAGCCATTCCCTTTCTTGAAAAATAAATATCCCCATTTTTCACTATCTCACTTAACCCAACAGCAATGGCACTGCCTTCGGATATGTTGCTGGTGGCCAGCAAGCCATAAGTGCTTGATGTTTTAAGCAGCTCAGCGACTCTTCTGTGAAAAACTACGCATAAATCGATTTTTCCAAGTGCGCTGCCAACAACTAATTGACATTGCCATTGGAACCTTTCACCCATGGCACTTCGCCATAAACGATTGCCAAGAAATGGAGGATTCCCAACGACTGCATCAAAGCCGTTATTTTCGAAAACCTCAGGAAATTCCAATGCCCAATGGAAAGGCTTTCGTGGTGGTTTGCCTGCCGGTAGGTCTATGGACAGTGACTTTCTGGCCTCGGCAATGATCTTCCGTCCGGTCTCGTTGTTGCCTTCAATATAGGCGACCGCCCAAGTGGACAGGTTGTCCATGGCATTATCCAGCGCTTGCTGGTTTCCGCCGGATGCCAAGGCTTCTCCGATCATGGCGTCGGCAATGTGTTCGATATGTTCGAGCTTTTGCCGCGCCTCTTGATCGAGTCGTTCCATGTATTGAACGTCCCGGATATCCCGGATTGGTATTTCTCGGAGTTGTTTGCGGAGAGCCAGAGCCTCTTTAATTTGCTCCTCAATCTTCTGCGCGAAGAGTTTCTTGGGTGTTTTGTTATCGGCATGGAGATCGAAGCAGTAGAGCTGTTCCAGCTTATGAAGCCCGAGCAGGCTGTCGCCAGACCTCAAGTTGTGATCGAGAAAGCCGAAGGGTCTGCCCTTGGCCAAGGTAATCAGCCATATAGACAGCTTGGCCAGCTCCACGGCCAGCGGATTCAGGTCGACACCATACAGGCATTTTTCCGCAACCAGACGACGGGCGATCAACAATCGTTCGTCCAGCGAGTCGGGCATCGGTTCGGCACTGCCTGCCGATTCCAGCGCGACACCATCCACGGAGATGAATTTCCCTTGACCCGCTTCCTTGCCCCACGCTTCGACCAGCCGTTCGGACAACCAGCGGCAGACCTGAACGAGAAAGGCTCCGGAGCCCATGGCCGGGTCGCAGATTTTTAGTTCCAGCAGTTCGGCAGATGACTTCAGCGTCCACTCTTCACGCGGATTGCCTTCGGCTGGTCCGACGTAAGCGACCGGTTCGAGCGTCGTTTTGACGATGCTTTCCGTCAAGGATTTCGGGGTGTAGTGGGTACCGGTTTCCCGTCTGTCCGCACCGAGGGTGACGGCAAAGGAATGCGCATGGTAAACGATGAAGTCTCCCCAGGCATCGGTTCGAAGCAGGTGTGCAAACGGTTTCAGGCGTGCGGCCAGTTCCATGTCGCCACCGCAGACCGTGACAATCTTGCCGAAGGTGGCATCGTCCACCTCCTTGGCCAGCGCATTGGATATAGCGCTCCTGCTTCTCTGCGTGGAGGTTTCGACGATGGATGTCACCGCTTCGTCACCGTCCAACCGAGCCGATTCGAGTTCTGCGAGTGTTAGGTTTGGATTCTTCGCTTTCTGGGAGCCGATCAGCCCGAGGGTATCTTTTTTCAGCCTGCGAACGGTATGCTCCAACAGACCTTCATAGACATGGCCGATCTGTTCGACATCCAGCGCCTTGTAGGAGAGCAGCAGTGCTCCGCCTCGCTGTTCCAAGACCTGCAACGCTTCGAGCAGCAGCAACACGGTTCGGTTGTCTATCGGAAGTGGCTGTGCAGGTGTCTCCTGCCAGTGTGTTCCTTTGGCACGGCCCTCGAGAAACGGAAAACGGTCAGGATCGAAAAGCGATCCACCCAGTGCGGGCATTCGCAGGGATTCATGTTCGATGCCGCCATAGACAGCACGAAATACGGCGAGCAACCGCGTCCAGGCATCATGCCTTCTTTCCAGCACTTCATGGCCGTGTTGGTCGGCCTCTTCAGCGAGTTGTCCGCGCAAGGTGCTGATGGCGTAATATTGATCATAGATCGAATCTCCAAGCAGCAAAAGACCGCGTTCTTCGGCGCACAAAACGAAAACCAGCCGCATCATCACCGTCAATCCGGCTTCGTACAGTTCCGCAGGAGGAACATCGTGCAGGAGTTCACGGTTTCTATCCTGATCGGCCTTGTCCAGACACTGAACGAGCATTTCGACAGCACGCTTGACCTGTTCGCCGAGGGTATCCGTGACTTCTTCGTGATGCTGAAGAGAATCTTCGAGCATGGCAGGAAGGGTCTCCTCTTCGGGACCGAACCAGCGCCGAACCCCCAACAAAGACTGAAACGCCTTCAAGGTCACCGGTTCCTGAAACCAGAGACGGGCATACCAAGACACATGGGACGAGGTGCTGCCCACCGGGGCGTTCACCAACATCCAGCGCTCACCATTGGTGACGACTCCGAGCCGGACTCTCTTGTCACGGCACAGCAGAGTCATACGTTCGAAAACCGGAACCGGCCAGCCATCGCCGACCTTCACCTTTTCCAGATCCGTACCCTCGGGCATGATAGATACGAACAACATCGGGTTATTTTCACCATCGCCCTTCAAGACAAAGTCGGGCTTGAATTGGCCATCCCCGTCCGGAGACTTGTAAATAAACTTATCGGATGCGGCCTCGAGAATCGAATCCTCGTATTCCAGCAGTTCTTCGAGCACCAGCCCGATCCAAGCCCGGTGCAATTCTGGAAGCTGCGGATCGTCTTCCTCGACGGCATCACGCCACTCTTCGTATGCGGAGCGGATGCGTTTCTTTCTGTAGGTTTCCAGCGACTCCAGTCCCTGCGGGAAAATCTTTTCCAGCACTGATACAGCCAGAAAAGAACCTGACACTTCGATCATTGAGAGCCACTCTTGGTGGGATGAAGGACGAAGGCGGAAGAATGATTTTTTCATTGGTCGCGGCCTTTCCTTTTAGAAGCTTCGATTCGTTTAAACTCCTTTTCGGCCTCAATGAAATGTTTTTCCACTTCAGTCGGTTTTTCTAATAGTTTCTTTCCGAATTTTTCATACTCCTCATGCGCTTTTCGCATAGCCATTTCATTGCTGATGCGACCCGCATGACTCAACAATTCACGGCCCGTCATGGCCAGGAATTGATGAAGTCGTTCAATCCAGTCCTGCATCGTCATTGGATTCCGGTTTAGCGCTTGGATTTCCGCCACTTCAAGGTAGGCGGTAACGATGCGGTTGAGGATATTCAATTCTTCTTCGGATAAATAGTTTTTGCCAATTTCCACATCTCGTTTGAGTAGTTTGTTGCCAGGATAATTGGTGATTCCCATATTCGGCCGACTGGAATCGGCGCGCTGGTAAATCAGTTCGGCGGCGGTATGGCCATGCGCCGCCCAATGCATCTTGTTTTGTACCTGTTTAAAAAACAGCTTCGAAGTCTCTGCATTCGGATCGTAGTCTATGCTGGTGGCATAGATATCGAGCACCTTGCGCCAAAATATCTTTTCCGAAGAGCGGATGTCCCGGATACGCGCCAGCAATTCTTCGAAATAACGACCGCCTTCCGGGTTTTTGAGCCGCTCGTCGTCCATGGCGAAACCCTTGACGATGTATTCCTTGAGACGTTCCGTTGCCCAGATACGAAATTGAGTACCGCGAATACTGTTCACGCGATAGCCGACCGAAATAATGGCATCGAGGTTGTAGTATTCCAGTTCACGGACGACATGGCGATTTCCTTCATTTTGAACTGTTGCAAATTTTGCAACGGTTGCCTCTCTAAGCAATTCTGCACTTTTGAAGATATTCTTCAAATGTCTGCTGATACCGGATTTATCGACTCCGAAAAGTTCCGCCATCTGATTGATGGTCAGCCAGATGGTCTCGTTCTGAAGCCGGACTTCCAGTTTCATCGCCCCGTCATTGCCCCGATAAACCAGCAGCGTGCCTTGCGCCGGATTCATTTCACAGCGGTTTTTCATGACGCGCCTCCTACCTCAACCTCAAATCTTCCGCTTTTATCCTCGAGTATTTTTCCTGGAACTAGAAAGACCACGGCTATCGGGAAGGTTCGGTCGGTCAATCCTGCGTAACGTTTCTCTATCGCTGCTTTTTCCATTTCCCGCTCTTCGGGAATTCTCGACAGCCTCATTTTCAGGGCTTCTATGTCCTTGCTAATCTGGTTACGCTCCTCGGGCTCGAACCCGGAAAGAACCATTTGTTTAGGGAGACCATCATCTTTAAGTTCATTCTTTATCGTTTTCTCGAGTTCATTGAGGACGTTCGTCAAATCGGTTATCTCGCCATCCCTACGACGCGCTAACGTGTTTTCAAGGAAACGAAGTCTGTCTTTCGAACGGGCTTCCATCGTGGCACGAATGGAGCTCTCCTGTTTTTCGAAGCGCTCGGTCAGGATATCCAGAAGACCGCCTTTCGGTTCGAACGTCACAGCCTTGTCCAACAAATCCTGCAGTCGGCCTTGTTGGGGAATTCTCGAAAACCCGGTGTGTTTGAGTTCACCACCCGAGATCGTTATCTCTTCGTGCAAGCGGTGATGGTCACCTCCGGTGATGACCAGACGGGACCAGACAAGCACGGCAGGCGTTTCCAGTTCCTTGTCGGAAACGGCCTTGACACTCACCCGGTGAAGTTTTTTCACGTCATCCAGTTTCCAGAGTTCTTCCCGCAAGAGTCGAAGACACATCTGGACCAGTCGATGATTCAGGTGGGCCAAGACAACATCATCGCGGCCTTTGGCAACTTCGTGATCGAAGGTTATCGGCCTCCTTTCACCCGTGTGTGGATGCTCCAGCCCAGCCGCGGCGCGTCCCCACGAACCGGGCAGAACTGGAACCTTAAAAACGCTGCCATAAGATGTTCCGGACAGAGAGGCCTGTTTCAGCGGTGGCTTTTCCGCGAGTTCCAACGCGATGGAAACGGCTCTGTAAATATGCTCGGAAGAAAGATGGAAGTCGGTTTTCGCCTCCATGAGCCTTTCATGCAACTTGCCTATCTTTTCCTGAAGTCGACGCTCGGCAGATACATATTTTCTGGCCTTCGCGGCCTTGCCTTCTGCATCGGCGGTATCGAGAACCGTTCTTTTGCCCAGCATGGCTTCTTCTATTTGCTGGGCGATGACCGGACCGACGCTTCCGAGATCTTCCCGGATGGTATCGATCTTGAGCACCGCTCTCATCAAATATTCGTGGTCGCCTTCTATCTGCCCGACTTTTTTCGAATGGATGGATTTGTTCGATTCAAAACCTTTTCCAACCGGATGCCAGATAAACACCTCGGATTCTTTTTGCCCGTGTCGATCGATTCGACCGTTCCGCTGTTCCATGACATTCGGGTTCCACGGGATTTCGATATGAATCATGTAATTACAGTAGTTTTGCAGGTCGATCCCTTCGGAGGCCGCATCGGTGGCTAACAGTATTCTGACGGGTGAAATATCCGGATGGGCCTGAAAGGCGGCCTTGATCTTTTCACGATCTTTCTGGTCGACACCGCCATGCATCAGCATCATGTGTTCTCCACCGAAGCCATGAGTGGTCAGGATTTGTTCCATCCAGACATGCGTCGCCCTGAACTCGGTGAAAAGGATCACCCGTTTCCCGTTCCACTCGCCGTCGGTTTTCAAATGTATTTCAAGCCAATCGACGATGGCCGTCGCTTTGGCATCCACCCGGTTTTTCGACTTTTCGGCCCATGCTGTCAGTCTGTCGAGCATCTGCCGTTGTTCCTGATCAAGCGGAGGCGACAATTCACCGGCAGCTTCCACCGCTTCGTATTGGGCATCTTCATAAAGCTGATCATTGGCAAAATCCTCTTCCGCCTTCAGGATGGCTTTTTTGAGGATTTTGTCGTCCATGACACCGATCTTTTGTTTCGATCTGGGCCGTTCTAAACTCTCCCGGTGCTTGGCCAGCGTTCCGGCAAAAGCCATAGGGGAAGAGAAAAGCCTCTTTTTCAAAAGCTTGTGGACGAAGTCGGAGCCGTATTCGAAGGAACTGCCTTTGATGCTATGAGCACGAGCGGCCGTGAATTGTCTCAGTAGATCGTGTATCTCGCGTTCCTCATCCGAGTAATCGACTTCCAAAGGCATCAGCCTTCTTTTGGGATACAAGGAGTCCCCGTCCGCATCGACCAGATCGGTCTTGAGACGTCTGACCATCACTCGCTGCAACTGTTTCTCATCCGGCATGACGGATCGGGCGAACCGCTGGTCATCCAGCAGTTCCAACAATGAGGTGAAGGACTCCTGATAGCCATTGTGCGGAGTGGCACTCAAAAACAACCTATGTTCGAAATGCGGAGCGATAGTCCTAATCAAACGGGTTCTCTGGCTTTCGATGGCATATTTCGCGGCGGTCGAAGGCGCGACATTGTGTGCTTCGTCGATGATCAGAATGTCAAACTTTCTCGGATAGGTGATGGTCGGCGGCAGGCAATCCTTGACAAGTCGGAGCCCCTCATCACACTTCATCCAATCCATGGAAGTGATGAGCCTTGGGAATGAAGTCCAGGGGTTGGCGTGTATGCCGCGTTCACGGCGCAACTGTTTGATGTAATCGGTATCGACAATTCGGAATTCCAACCCGAATTTTTCCCACATCTCGACCTGCCATTTGACCAGTAGAGATGCCGGACACACAATAAAAACCGTTCTCGCTCGGTGTCGAACAAGGAGTTCCTGTACGACGAGACCAGCTTCGATGGTTTTACCCAGACCGACATCGTCCGCTATAAGCAGATTGACACGCGCCATGTCGATAGCTCGCACCAATGGGTCGAGCTGGTAATCTTCTATGGTTATTCCACTCCGGAACGGGGCCTGCAGGAAGGATCTATCGGCATTCGTCACCGCACCCCAACGGACGGCATCCAAAAAGGCATTCGATTTGTCTTCCGAGTCGATCCCGGTAATTCGAGGCATTCCGGCCTTTTCGAGAACCTGGGCTCCGGGTTCTATCTGCCAGACCACCTGAAGTTCTTCACCCAGAGCGTCCTCGTCCAATGAGGACAAGGTCACCAAATGTTGCTGATCACCGTTGGATTCGAAGGATTGTCCCTGAACGTCACTGACAACCCACTGGCGTCTTCGAACCTCGACGAGTTGTCCGGGTTCGGGAGTCGCAGTGGCAATGGATATGTATTTTTTGGAACAATCGATAGTGTTTCTCATGGAGCCTTTCATCTAAAGCTTACTAACAGTGGCTTCGTATATCGACACATGTTTCAAAATACTTTTACCGATGAGTTCCCCGAGTTTGACGGGAACGGCGTTTCCTATAAGGCGACCGAGTGCCTTCTTGCTTATTGGCTCACCGGGAGCCGTGAATTTGTATTTTTTGGGGAAACTCTGGAGTATCGCGCCTTCGCGCAGTGAAATTGCTCTGTTCTGTTCGGGATGTCCGAACCTTCCATTACCGAAGCCGAAAAACTGAGTTGTTATGGTTGGAGCTGGTTCGTCCCAACTCATACGTCCATAGACACTCGGGTAGGTCTTTCCGCTTATTTTCTTGTGACAATCAGCCACGAGCTTCTCTGGCCAATCTCTCCATGTTCCACCCGGTTTGGAAACGAGTATGCGCTGATAGTTGGTTTCGGAAAGGCTGGAGCTTTGGTGCAGTGGGTCTTTCGAGTCGATAGCTCCCGCTTCGATTGCAGGCAGCTTCCCGATGGCCTCCTTGACGGTTTTGGTTTTTCTCTTGAATTCCTTCGGGCTGAGCAACTTGATCGGCCCTAATTGCGAAGCGAGCAATACCAAACGGTTCCGCTGTTGGGGCAAACCGTATTCGGCGCAATTTACGATTTTGTAATCGACGTGATAGTCCCGAGCTTTCAAATCGGCAACGAATTCCTTGAAAACATCCTGATCCATCAACCCTGGAACGTTTTCCATGGTCACCAGTTCAGGCTCAGTCTCTCGAATCAAACGTGAAAATTGCAGGAGCAGCCACCAGCGTTTATCCGATGAATCAGCCTTTTGGTTATATGAAGAAAATGTCTGGCAAGGCGCGCAACCTGCCAGTAACTTCAATTGGGAATCTTTGTATGCGTCCAGCAGTTCGGAGGCGTTTACATCATTGACAGATTTCAGGAGAAAGCTGGCGGTATTGTTTGCTGAATATGGGTATTCACAGGCCGGATCAATGTCGATACCAAGATTGACGGCAATACCCGATTTTTCGAGCCCACGGGTCAATCCTCCGGCACCGCAAAACAAATCCACCGCGCTTACTCTCAATTTAGTCTTAATTTTATTTGCTGTATCCATAGTTATAACTATTTCTTTACCCTAAGTTTTTTCTTATATAACCTACATGTATGTTGGGCATTCTTAATGGGCAAGTATATACTTCTTTCTGTTCACGATTGTATATTAGCAAAAAAATTGTAGCCTCCCATTGTCCAACAAGCGTAGCGATGTTGGACAGTATTACAAAGGTTGAAACAGTGAGTATAGGATCGGACGGTTTAGGGGCTATATTGCTTGAGTTTCAATTATTTCTGATATTTTTTAATCATCCAGTCCTATTCTCTTCAGTTGTTTACCTTTACATACAATAATTTGTCCATGATTAATATTATATAAAATTACTATTTAAAAGTCAAGTGAAAAACTTTTCCTCAAAGTTATCCCAGAAAGTATCTGTCTTACTCATTGTATTGAACATGGATTTTCACGGACTGAATTTTGGACGGCCTGTTAGTGAATTTCAAAATATTGATTGACTGATTTGAAAGCTTGTTTACAATATCAATTCTCGTGTAAATGCCCTATTTTAGGCTTTTATCAATTATTTTGTGTCGGCTATCAATTTTAAAATAATTTTAAAAAGGACTTGACATAGGAAAAAAAGTTGATATATTTATGGTTGAATGACTGGTCATTCATAAATTTCGACAGGAGCCTTAATATGTCGCCTCGTAGTCAGGAAGCCAACCAACAAATCAGACAAAAGAGTCGGGAAACTATTATGCAGGCAGCGGTTTCGCTATTCGCCGAACAGGGTTATGCTCTGACGACCATTGCCCAGATCGCCCAGGGGGCTGGAGTTTCCAAAGGTCTGCTCTATAATTATTTCGCGAGTAAGGAAGATTTGCTACGTGCCATCCTTACTGACATCTTCACCGTGTTTAGCGAATTCATCAGCAGGCATCGTCAATTCCCGGATACGCACAGCCGGTTCCGTTATCTGATTGATATGAATTTTGATGAATTGGAGAATAACTATGAGTTTTGGCGTCTCTATTTCTATGTATTTATGCAACCCCAGGTGATCGAGCAGTTTCGGAAAGAATTCCACAATTTATACAACGAATTGCTTAAAGTTTTTACCGATTTATTGCAGGAACTGGGAGTGCGCAATCCCGAAGCCGAGGCCGTATTTCTCGCAGGAACTCTGGATGGTCTGCAATTGCACATGCTGCTTTACCCCGATAAAATCAGGCCTCATTTTCAAAATATGAAACAAATTATAATCCAACGTTATCTGAAAGAGGAGAGCCATGAGTAATCATCGATTATTGAATGGAGTGGGAGTGTTTGTCGAACGGTATGCCCGCCGTCTGGTTATAATAGGCATTTTGATGACGCTTTTTATGGGATATCAAGCGTCAAAACTGAGTATGAAAAATCAGTTTTCCGACATGTTGCCCAAGGGGATTCCCCAGGTTGAGGAATATGATAAAATCGCCCGGAACTACCCATCGGCTTCAACGGTTATGATCACCCTTGAGGATTCCACTAAGAATTTGCCCCGTTTGCGCCAGTCGGCCAATGAATTGGCTGGGAAGCTGAAATCTTTGGTTCATGTTTATCCCCAGCCGAATCAGGATTTATCGTTAAGCTTGAGATGGCGTATTTTTTCTGGAGATGAGCCTGTGCCCGGGGTGATTTATGATTCCATTCCGTTGGTTCAGCGGATCGATTATCGCATTGACAAGGAATTTTTTTTGGATCATGGTTTGATGATTCAGAAGACCCGGGATCTGGAATCTTCGCTAAAAATGTTTCATTCTCTCCATTTGCCGGAATTGCTGGTTGGTATGAACGATAATTTTGAAAGAGAATATGTGGAAGACCAGGAAAAAATGACCGAGTTGGATGGAGAACGCCAGGCTGTTGAATCTCTGGAGGGTGTTCGCCAGCTTCTTCGGAGTCTGGCGCTTCTGACTCAAGGCGGGGATAGTGTGGCCACCCATGAGGCAATTGACGCTTTTATCAGCGGTGAAGAATATTTCCTGTCCCCGGATAATACAATGCTGATCTTGATGCTGCAACCGGCGGTCCGTATGGATGATTGGGATAACATGTTGATTCTGGGTGAGAAAATCAATTTAAAGCTGAATGAGTATCAAGCAGAGAACCCGGAACTTACTGTAGGGGCGACGGGGTTGCCGGTATTGGGTTATGAAGAGATGGAGACGACGCTTAATGATATGGGCTGGTCTTCGCTAATCGCGCTTTTTTTGATTTTGATTTTAATTGTTGGGTCGTTTGGTTCCTGGAAATATCCGTTAATGGCGATTGTCGCGCTGGTTGTTGCGTTTATATGGACCAGCGGTTTCATTGCTTTATCCTTGAAATATCTGAACATGATGTCCGCGTCGTTCGGCTTGATTCTGATTGGATTGGGCATTGATTTTGGGATCCATGTGATCACGGGTTACAATAATAACCGGAATGAGGGATTGGGTCGGGCGCAATCGATCCGCGCCATGTACTTGAAAAGCGGTAATGGAATTATAACCGGTGCCACGACGACGGCGGCTGTATTTTTTTCTTTAATTTTGGCAGGGTTTCGGGCTATGAGCGAAATGGGAATTGCGATCGGTTCGGGCATTTTGATAACTCTGGTGTTGATGCTGATCCTGTTGCCCGCATTGATGCTTTGGAGCAAAAATGAAAAAGGAGCCGTTGTTTCGTCAGGGGATTCTCGTAGCTTATTACGCCGGATTTGGCATCCATTGGGTCGTTTTCTGAGTTTTTCATATCTTGAACGGGTGGGGGAGTGGATTATTCGTCCGCGGAATGCCAGATTGGTACTAATTGTAACAGCCCTCACCCTGGTCTTGTCCGTTTGGGGCGCCGCCAAATTAAAATTCGAGTACAACTATCTTGAGACGGAACCGAAAGAGATGCCGGCGGTTGTTACGCAAAACAAAATTCTGGACAAGTTTGAAATGGCGCCTGATTTTATCCTTTTTACAGCCCGTGATCTGGACTCCTGCCGTTCAAAAGTGGAACAGGTGAAAAAAGATGGCAAAAAAACGGGTCTGGTCAGCGGATTGGACGCGATTACCGAATTCCTTCCCAGCGCGCAAACCCAGGCCGCCAATCGACTCTTGCTGGAACAGTTCCGCCTGATTTTGGCCGCTCAGAGCGCGCCAACGCCAATTATAGAAGCCGATGTCGAGACGATTATATCTGAATTGGAACGTCTTCATAATAATATTGTGGAAATTGGCGAACTCTCAATTTCAGCTAAAGGGGAAACCAATAAAATTGTTCGAAAATGCGATGAGATTGTCGGAAAGAAAGATGAGGATAGTAAAGTATTGCAACTGATCCAAAAAATGAGATCAACTTCCTCGTTGACGGAACTATTGACACGGTACCAGACAATTCTTTTTCCAGTGATGCATACTCGGTTATGGAGAATGTCCAACCCTTCTCCCATCACATTGGACTCATTGCCGGCCACTATCCTTGACCGATATATGAATGTTGAGGATTCGACGTTTTTAGTGCTTGTGTACCCGCGAGCGAATGTCTGGGATGAGATTTTTCTCCGTCAGATTAATGCGCGGTTGTCCGAAATTTCTCCTAAAGTAACCGGCTATCCGATTATTACCTTGATTTTTATTGATTTAATCAAGGAAAAAGGAGAGTTGGCCTTTATATTAAGTTTTATTGCGATAATTTTTCTGCTGCTCATTGATTTCCGTTCCTGGAAATATATGCTTCTGGCATTGGTTCCGATTTCAGTCGGCGCTTTATGGATGTTGGGCCTGATGGCCCTGGCAGGTCTGAAATTCGATTATAATAATCTATTGACCTTACCCCTGATTTTAGGGATTGGTATCGATGACGGTGTTCATATTTTGCATCGTTACCGCCTTGAAGGGCGGCTTTCGTTTCCCGTTGTGATCCATCATACCGGCCGGGCGATTCTATTAACCTCACTGACGACTGCGATTGGATTCGGTTCCATGGCATTGGCGACTCATCGCGGATTGGCGGGCATGGGTAAACTGCTCACCTTCGGAGTCGGTTCATGTTTTCTGAGCTCGCTTTTAGTTTTGCCCGCGATCATTACTATTTATGAAACATATTTTCACAAAGGAGATTCCCATGCGTAATATGCTTTTTTTCTCGAGTTTTATCCTATCGCGATCAACCCGTCAAATAAATACCAGGTCCTGTTTTTTTGTAAAACCTGCTGTGTTCAGATTAATGGCTTTAATCTGTCTGTTTAATCTTCAGATTATCTCCACTTTTGCATTCACTCTGGATGAAATTTTGGATCGTATGGAAGCAAACGATAAAATGGAATCCGCTAAAATGACTCTGGTTCAAAATGCTTATCAGGCCGATGGCGATGTGAACCGTTCTGAACTGATCAGTTATAGTAAGGATGAGGGCGAAAAAGGATTGATGGAGTATGCGCTACCGAATCGGATCAAAGGAATGAAGATATTGACGCTGAATGATGGCGATGATATCTGGTTTTTCTCCCCGCGTACTGGACGGGCTCGTAAAATTGCCTCCCACCAGCGCAAGCAAAGCGTTAATGATTCCGATTTTTCTTATGAGGACCTCTCGACCCGGGATTTCCGCAAAGATTACACTATCACCCAAAATCCTGACGAAAAGCTCAATGAACGCTTATACTATGTGATTACTATGGTTCCGAAAGATAAAGGCAAATCCTATAGCAAGATCATTTTATGGGTGGATCAAACGAATTTTGTAGCCGTCAAAGGGCTTTACTATGACGAAGACGGCGAATTATGGAAAGAATCCGCTATGGAGGATATTAAAAAAGTCGGGAACTATTGGGTTGCCCATAAAATGGTAATGAAAAACCTGATTAAGGGATCGCATACGGAAATGTTAGTGAAAACAGTTGAGTGTGATTTGTCGTTGCCGGATAATTATTTTAGTGAACAATATTTAAAGCGATAGGAACGGTATAATGGAAGAGTCGATAATGGCGCGAAAAATGAACCGCGTTTGGGGTTGGGAATGGTGGATATGGGTAGCGGTTTGCGGGTTGCTCCTGATGGATCCAATGAGGGCCGATCGGGGAACCTTTGATTATGGAGGGTATCTGGAGACGCGAACGGCGTTATGGATGGGTGGTGATACTACTCTTCTGACAGATGTTGAAAATCTACGTCTTGAGGGGAGTTGGCGCTGGCAAAAGATTGCCTGGGAAACCCATTTGATTCTGACCTCGCAATTGCAGCCCATTGATCCATTCTATACAATACGGGAAAATTCGCTGATTGGTTATTTATATGATGATTTAATTGGATCATTCAGTAGCCTGGCTGGTAATCTTCCCCTTGATGATTCGCTGATGGTAGTAGTTTTGGAACCCTATCTGGGCCATTTGGCGTATAGCAGTTTTTATCCACAATCGAGCTGGCAACTGGACCGCGCAGCGGTATCCCTTTACGGGCGGTCGTTGACATTGACTATCGGTAAGCAATCAATTGGCTGGGGTACGGGATATGCTTTTAATCCTACCGATATATGGAATCGGAAGGATCCCCTGGATGTTGATGCCCCGAAGCTTGGCGCCCATGCCTTGCGGTTGATTTGGAGTCTCGGCGCGTTAACTTCGCTGGATTTGGCTGTTTCCCCGGGTAAAGACTGGCTGCATTCGATTTATGGAGCCCGTTATAAAGGCAACTGGCAACGCTTTGATTACTCATTCTCCTTTGTTCATTACCATTCCAGTGACCGCGCATTGTTTAATTTGCCAGAAAAATTGATTTTGGGTTTTGATGGAGCCGGTGAAGTCTGGAAGCGCGGACTTGCTTTTGAGGGCGCGTGGCACGCCCCATTGACTTCGCGCCGAACGTTTGAAGACAGCGCGGTATATTTCCAGGGGGTGATTGGTACGGACTATACTTTTGACAGCGGAATTTCTTACCTGGTTGAGTATTATTATAATGGCAATGGGAAAAAAAATAGTAATTTATATCAGGCGCTGGATTTACTGAAATTAATGGCTGATGAGATGCCGGGTCTCGGGCGCCATTATCTGATGGCAGGCCTGCGATATACCCTGTTTACTGATTATGAAATGGCCTTGTTTACGTTGACTAACCTTTCCGATCGTTCGGCGGCGCTAATGCCCTCTATAGAGTATCGCTTTCAGGACGATTTTATCATTAGCTTGCATGGTGTTTTGGCAGTGGGTGATAAACGACGGACAGAATTCGCGTCCCAACGCCATACTGTTTATGGTAAGGCAACCGCGTATTTTTAGTTTTTCCGATTCGCTTTTCAACGCCAATAAACTGCATTAAGCCGGAGCTTTATAGATTTTATCCTTGACTTTTTTTGTTATTCTTTGTATTTTGCCCTATTCGTAAGAATAACCGATTATATGCTAAATTGATAGTTGAAGGAGTCAGATATGAAAACCGCATTAGTAACTGGAATTCGTGGACAGGACGGCGCTTATTTGGCCGATTTGTTAATTAAAAAAGGATATCGCGTTGTGGGCGCCGATCGACGCAGTGGTGATACGACGCTCTGGCGTTTGAAAGAATTGGGTATCTTTGACCAGGTGGAAATCGCCTTCATGGATTTACTTGAATTGACGAATATCTATCGGGTCATCGAAAAAATTCAGCCGGATGAAGTATATAATCTTGCTGCCCAGAGTTTTGTCGGTGTCTCTTTTGAGCAGCCGATACTGACTTCCGATATCAATGGTTTGGGAACCTTGCGGCTGATCGAAGCGATCCGGTTATTAAAGCCCGACTGCCGTTTTTATCAAGCCTCGACCAGTGAAATGTTCGGTAAGGTTCAAGAAACGCCGCAAAAAGAAAGCACTCCGTTTTATCCGCGCAGTCCTTATGGGGTATCTAAACTTCTTGCGCACTGGATGTGCATTAATTACCGGGAATCATTCGATATGTTTGCCTGTAACGGAATTCTCTTTAACCACGAGTCACCTTTCCGCGGTCTGGATTTTGTGACCCGCAAGATCACGTATGGAATTGCGCGTATCCAGAATGGTTTGCAGGATAAAGTGGTTTTAGGCAACATTGACGCCTCGCGTGATTGGGGTTATGCCAAAGAGTATGTGGAAGGCATGTGGTTGATGTTGCAGCAGGATCAGCCGGATGATTATATACTGGCTACCGGCGAAACTCATACCGTGCGCGAATTTATCAAATATGCGCTGCAAATGGTCGGAAGGGAGATACTCTGGGAAGGCGAAGCTGAATGTGAACGGGGAATTGACTCAAAAACCGGCCAAACATTGATAGAGATTTCACCCGATTATTATCGGCCGGCGGAAGTGGACTGTCTGATCGGGGATGCGTCCAAAGCCCGGAAACACTTGAACTGGCAACCCCGTACGGATTTTAAACAATTAGTAGAAATAATGATGGAAGCCGATTTGCATCGGGTGGCACGAGAAATACAGTTGGACTGAAATGAAGATTTGCGCGCTCGTTACGACTTTTCCTCGTTTTAATGATGATACGGAAGTTCCCTGGTTGCGTGAATTGATCCGTCGGTTACGCGAACAGGGCGACGATGTTCATGTCTGGGCGCCTTCGTTTGAGGGATTGCCATCCCATAAAATCGACCAAATCCCTGTCCACCGCTACCGCTATTTTTTTAAATCCTGGGAAAATCTCACCCATGATGAAGGAGCGCCCAATAAAATTCATAAGTGGCACTACAAGCTGATAACTCTTTTTTTTATGGGCTGTGGAATCATTAAATCTTTTTTTCATATTTGGCGGCAGAATTATAATCTATTGCATGTGCATTGGCCTTTCCCTACAGCATTATCTGCCATTTTACCCCATTTTTTACTTAAAAAACCCTATATACTGCATTTTTATGGCGCTGACCTGCTAATTGCCAAACGATTTCCCTTCGTTCGCTGGTTTTTAGATTTTTTTCTTCGCCATGCCTCTTCAGTGATTGCAATTTCAAATTTCACCGCTGATCAGGTGCGGGCGATCCGTGATATCCCGATCACGATTATCCCTTATGGCGCGGCTATTGAAGACCCGCCGACCGGGGAATCTGTTCCGAGGGACGTAAACGCCCCGTTTAAGATACTCTTTGTCGGCCGATTGATCGAACGAAAAGGGATCTCTTTTTTAATCGATGCTGTCCATCTCTTACATTATCGTGGCGTATCTGTTCAATTGGACATTGTCGGAAGCGGAAATCTATTGGAAGAATTGCAACAACAGATTCAAACCCTTGGAGCTGATTCTTATATTCATCTTCACGGCCGGGTTTCCGAATTGCAAAAAGTGGAATTTTACCAGCGCGCTGATCTTTTTGCTCTCCCTTCGATCATTGACCGCAAAGGTGATACCGAAGGTTTGGGCGTGGTTTTGCTGGAAGCTTATTTATATCGTGTACCTGTTGTCGCCAGTCAAATTGGAGGAATTCCTGATGTTGTCAATGATGGTATTACCGGACGGTTGGTTCCACCTGGCGATGCCGAAGCTTTGGCGCAAATCATCCGGGATTGCCTTGAAAATCCCAAAGAAAGCCATAGAATGGCGCAAAAAGGTTTCGAATTTGTGAGTGATTATTTTTCCTGGGACCGAATTATTGATCAGGTTCGGGATGTATATCGGCAGGTTAATGTTTAATAACTGCTGACCTTCATATTCCCTCACCTTACTTAGAATGAAGTTTGGGGGAATCTATAAAGCAAGAAATATGAAATGAGAATTGTTTTGGCTTATAAATGACCGGATTGAACCGGGGAGCCGGGCACTATCCGAAATGACGGTTTTTGTAATGTTAATGATTATCAAATGGAGTATGAATTATGAGTAAGAGCAAACCTAAAAAAGACGCAATTAAGCAGGATCAACCCATTGTGCCAGTTATGGATGGACTCTCCAGATATATGAATTGGAAACTGGCTGCGATACTCTATGCGCTGGTAGTAATCGCCTTGTTCGGCGGTTTTGTATTTTCCGGACAGGCGTTATTCGGTAGCGACCTGATGGCAGCCTATGGCAATATCAAAGCCATGACAACCTATTTTCAGGAGCATGGGCGTTATCCATTATGGCAGGCCAATGTTGTCGGAGGCATCCCTTTTCTGGATGGATTGGCCGCCGATGCCTTTTTCCCGACTACTCTTTTAAAATTTATCATGCCGCTATATAAGGCCATCGGGTATCGGTTTTTACTGATGATACTGATGGGCGGTTTGTTTATGTATCTCTATCTCCATAAATTGGGATTAAGTTTCTGGGGTCGGTTACTGGGCGGCCTTGGATTTATGTTTTCTTCCGCGATTGTCAGTTTGGTTTTTTCCGGTCACGATTCCAAATTGTTTGCGTGTGAAATGATGCCGTTAGTTTTTTGGGGGTGCGAGTACCTCTTTGATCGGCCGAATTTTTGGCGCGCGCTGATTATGGGCGGCGTGATGGGATCGGTCATTCTGACCGGGCATCCGCAAATGTCTTATTTTATTTTTATTCCCCTGGGTTTCTATTTTTTAACTAAATTATGGCGCGAGTATAAAACTCATAAAAATTGGCTGGGCAGTTCGCAGATAGCGCTGCTGGGTTTGCTTTCCGTTTTAACCGCCGTGTCTATTGGCGCATTGATACTTTACCCCTCCACGCAATATATCAGCCAATTTTCGCCTCGGGCCGGCGGTGTCGAGTATGCGTACGCACCTTCCTGGTCACTCCATCCCGAGGAAGTCATGCAATTGCTGATCCCCAAATTCATCAATTTTAATGAGTATTATTGGGGACGCAACTATTTTAAACTCAACTCGGAATATGTAGGGCTGGTGGGCATCATTTTTGCTGCTATTTGGTTGATATTTTCTTTTCGAAAGGAATGGTTGAGCCGTTACTTTTTTTTTACGGGGCTGATTGCGCTGATGTATGCTCTGGGAGCGCATACGCCCGTTCATAAATTCTTTTTTTATTTTGTGCCGGGGATCAATAAAATGCGCGCCCCCAGTATGAGTATGGCGATATTTGCGTTTGCCGTCTGGGTTCCCGCCGCCTTTGCCTTCGATTATCTGTTGACTCAAAGAGAGCGTCATCCTTTTTTTAAAAAAATAGCGATGTGGACTTGCGGAATTTTGTCCGGACTTGGAGTCCTTTTTTTACTTTTACGCAACGCAACTTTCTCTATTTGGAAAAACATATTTTCCTGGCCCAATACGCCTGATAAATTGGCGGCAATGCAGAATAATGCTCAATCCTTCTCTCAGGGAACGCTGATTTATCTATTGATTGTAATCAGTATTGGCGTTGTTTTTTACTATGTCTTTAATAAAAAACGAAGTTTGGCGCCGGCGATTATTTTGCTGGCCGTTATCATACTCGATCTCTGGATTGCCGACAAACCGTTTATCCAAACCCGAAACCGAGCTGAATATGAACGGCGGGATGATATTATCGATTTTATTAAAAAAGATGACAGCGCGTTTCGGGTTCTCGACATTTCCGGCCGCTATGCGCAAAATGTATTTCCCATCCATGGCATAGCCGATGCGATGGGATTTCATGATTTTGAATTAAAATGGTATCGGGCGTTTCGGGGTGGCCGCCAATCCGCAAATTTTTTTAATCCCCAAAATGGATTCGCTTTCATGAACCTTGCTAACGTCAAATATCTGATAGCGCCCGATCCTCGCATTCAGGGTAATGAACAAATGAGGATATTCTATCGGTTTGATCAATTTGAGGAAGTCTATCAATCAAGTCAAACGGGACTGGTCGTTTTCAAGAATCATGATGCTTTGAATAAATATCGTCTTTATTACCAGGCCGATGTTAGAGAAACTAAGGGGGTAGATGACTTTGATGCGGTGATCGATTATATGAATCTCGCCTCATTGGATTTTAAGGAAACCATGGTTATTGAAAATTTCGCCGGCCAGATTGCCGATAGTGAAACCGATTCGCTGGATAATGGAAAAATAGATGTTCTGCGCGATGTCTTGCGAGGGATAAAACTGGTGGTATCCCTGCCCCGCCCGGGATTTTTGTTTATTAGTGAAAACTATTTCCCCTATTGGCATGTCTATCAGCAAAACCAGAATTTGCCTGTTTTCAGGGCCTTTGGAACATTCCAGGCCGTCTTTCTGACAACGGGTGTCCATGAACTGGAGTTCCGTTACGAGTCCCAACCCCTGCGTAAGGCTTCATGGGCAACAGCGATTGGACTCGCTTTGTTCGTTTTGGGGTGGATCGGTAACGCTTTTACAACACGAAAAAGTAATTGAAAAAAGGAATGACAATGGCTGATATTTTAATTGTGCTGCCTACATATAATGAACGTGAGAATTTAAATCAAATGGTGGAAAGATTGTTGGCTCTGGATTATCCGCTACGGATATTGATTGTAGATGATAATTCCCCGGATGGTACCGGAGAGATTGCCGATCAGTTGGCCAAGGATCATCCTCAAATTGAAGTGATGCATCGTCAGGGTAAATTGGGATTGGGATCGGCTTATCTGGCAGGTTTTGCCTGGGGCCTGGCAAATACTCAATGCAAATTGTTCATGGAAATGGATTGTGATTTTTCTCACAATCCCGATTATATTCCAGATTTGATCCGCCCGGTACTTGCCGGTGATGTCGATCTCGCTCTTGGATCCCGTTATGTTAATGGAGTGATCAATGTTGTGAACTGGCCCTTAAAACGTCTGCTGCTCAGTTATTTTGCCAGTGTTTATACCCGTTTGATCACTGGAATTCCCGTCTATGATACTACCGGGGGATTTAAATGTTTTCATCGACGGGTGTTAGAAGCTCTGAATTTGAAAAAAATTCGTTCCGATGGATATTCATTTCAGATCGAAATGAATTTTTATGCCTGGAAAAAAGGGTTTCGTATCCGGGAGATACCTATTATTTTCACTGATCGGTTAATAGGGCAATCTAAAATGTCAAAAAAAATTATCTGGGAAGCAATCTGGCTGGTGTGGCGACTACGTTGGCTCGGTTTAACCGGCTGGTTTTCCCGTAACTGATCCTATACGTGGAAGAAATACTCTTGAATGCCCGGTACCCGTTTGATATTTCGGTTATTATTGTCAGTTATAATGTAAAAACGTATTTAGAGCATCTTTTATATTCCCTTCTCAATGCCCTGGAGGGTATGAAATGGGAAATTTTTGTGGTTGATAATTGTTCTTCAGACGGGACCCCTCAATTTATCAGAGAAAAGTTCGCTGATTCTGTATGTTTTATTGAAAATGACAAAAACCTTGGGTTCGGTAAGGCGAATAACCAGGCGCTGGCCCATGCCCGGGGAGAATATATTCTGCTGATCAACCCCGATACGATTGTTGAAGAAAAAACGCTGGGATTGATGAAAGCTTTTATGGATCAAAATCCCCAATCCGGCGCTGTCGGATGCAAAGTGTTGAATCCGGACGGTACCTTGCAACTTGCGTGCCGCCGCGGGTTTCCCAGTCCTCTGAACGCCTTTTTCCGCATTATCGGCTTGAGTTTGCTGTTTCCGAACAACCGATTTTTTTCTTCCTATAACATGACCTGGCATGATGAAAATGAGACACATCCGGTCGATGCGCTTTCCGGCTCGTTTATGTTCATTCGTCATTCGACCCTGGAACAGGTGGGATTCTTTGACGAAGCCTTTTTTATGTATGGCGAGGACCTGGACCTTTGCTACCGAATTAAGCAAGTGAGTGAAATCTATTATGTCCCAACCAGCCAGATCATTCATTTTAAAGGAGAATCATCCAAATCACGCTGGTGGAAATCGAAAATCGATTTTTACCGCTCCATGGTTATTTTTGTGGGTAAACATCATCATTCCCATTGGTTGCGTTGGTTCAAACCGGTTATCTATGTGAGTATTCTCATCAACGCCATGCTGTCTCTCGGATTGAGTTTTTTTAGCCGCCACTTTGTCTGGTTGATTGATAGCGCCTCCATTTCCCTGGCATATATCAGCGCGATCCTCTTTCGCTACCGGGAGTGGCATGTCCTACCCCCCTTTGATAATTACTGGTCCTACCTGTTTATTTTAACCCTTTATTTAGCGGTGTTCACATTCGTGTTTCGTTTAGCGGGCATCTATCAATCCAATCAACGGTTTTTCCTCCCCCGGCTGACTGCCGCGACTTTTTTCATGATGTTAGTATTGATTATCCTTTCATTTTTTATTAAATTTATCGCTTTTTCCAGGGTTGTATTGCTACTTTTTATGGTTCTTACAGCTCTTTATCTCATCTCCTGGCGGTTGGTTTATGGATGGAAGCGCCCATTGCGCCTGGGTTATTTATCTAAACGACGAACCCTGCTGATTGGTTCCAAGGAGGGAGCCGGCCCGATTGTCCGTCAATTGCGCCAAAGCTCTTTTTTTGAATATGAATTGCTGGGAATTCTTTCTCAATCGCAAATGGATATTGGCTGTATGATTGAACAGGTGCCGGTTGTCGGGGATTGGCGGCAATTATTGTTCTGGGTTGATCGCTATAATGTTCAGGAACTAATTACAGCGCCCGAATTGATTCCTTATGACGATCTGATTTATATTACTCATTCCCTGCGCCTTAAGGGAATAGAACTTAAGATCATTGATACGCGGGAACGAAAGTTTTGGGGTCATTCTTCCCCCCTCTATCTGGGTTCAGATGAAGACACGTCGATTCCCAGGGAATCCCCGTTAATTCGTTTCCATCTGTTCACAAAACAGCTTTTTGATTTTAGTATTGGGTTCTTATGGTTGATTTTGGGTTGGCCGCTTTTTTTATACTTTTTTATGAAATCACATTATCAACTTGACAATATAGATGTTTTGGGTTATAATACCAATCACAGGGTGAGAGTACCTGCCGGAAAACGCCCAATCCGCTTTTTCGCTAAATTAGGTTATTACTGGATTAGCAGCTATTTTTTGATAACCGGACGGTTTAGTGTGGTAGGAATCGCCTGGTCCGATTTGGAATCCTTTTCGTATTTGCAAATTAAACCAGGTATTTTTAGTATTGCGCGGCTGTCTTCTCTTGCATCCCTGCCGCTTGATGAAAAACGGTTCCTTTACCATTACTATTATAGTAATATGAATTTGATTATGGATTTGGAAATTGTCATGCGTTCTTGCGCAAGACGTTACAGGTAGTGTTAACCTTATTTGAAAGGAGCAGATATGCTGGATCCGAAATTACTGGAAATTTTAGCGTGTCCTAAATGCAAAGGTGATTTGGAATACAAAGATGAAGAGCAGCAACTCATTTGTCATCAGTGTCGCTTGATTTACGAGATCAAAGACGATATTCCAATCATGTTGATTGATGAGGCTAAACCCTTCTAGTTTTTCTAATATGCGAAAAAAAACGATCGAACAAATCCACGCGGGCGATATCTGCGGGAAAAATATCTACAGTTATTCCCGCAATAATGATAATGAAATCATTCCTGAATTATTGGTCGCTCGCGGGATTCGGTTGACGGAAGCGATTATTCACCGTTTGCATGAACGGCAGATTTTTGAGCTATATGTTGAAGAACCCGGGACTGAGGATGTAAAAGAAGCGGAAGAATTGGTACCCTCCCGAGTGCGGTTGAAGTTAATGAATAATCTCTCCCGGGAAATGAAACTGATTGACCAGAAAATTTTAGAACAGTTTCATACTCAATCCCTGGATTATGTGGCAGAATCGCTTGTGGAGGATAAAAAATATACTGCAATAATTGATAAAATAGAGTTTGACCGGAAATTATTTCGCTCTATGGCCCAACAACTGTTCGATTCAGTGCTTAAACAGAAAAAAGAGATCATTCCGAATCTCTATTTAATCCAGACTCATGATGATTACACATTTCGTCATTCCATTGATGTTGCTATTTTTGCCATTTGGATTTCCCGACTGATTAACTGGGTTACTAAAGCTACACTTGAAGATGTAATTATCGGGTGTTTATTGCATGATGTAGGGAAACGGTTTATACCAAAAGAGATTTTAAATTATCCGGGAAAACTTCCGGAGAGTCACATGAAATATATTCATGCTCATCCATCGATTGGATATGAACTGATTCGCGCCCAGGGATTCAGTCACATGAGCGCCCATGTAGCTTTTCAACATCATGAGCGCCAGGACGGCCAGGGGTATCCACAGGGTCTGATGGGATTCAACCGTATTCACCGGCCTCGCTATACGCCGTTGGGGTACATTTTGTTAATCGCAGAGATCACTGCTGTTGCCGATACAATGGATGCAATGTCGTCCAATCGCACGTATCGGCATCGCTTGCCTCATGATATTGCGGTGCGAAATCTGCAATATGCGATTTCCCCTGAAAAAAAACAATTGAACTATGAAATTGTTAAGGAAGTCCTAAGGTTTTATCCGTCCTATCCAGCGGGTGAAAACATTGAGATTTACCATCCTTTATCTCACCCATTGTTTAAAGCCCAGGGAATTGTTCTGGAGAACCAGTTTCCATCCATCGAACGTCCCCGGATTCGTTTACTTTATAATGCCGATGGAAAACGATTACGTGAACCTATCGATATTTCCTTAGTGGAAAATGAAGATGTCATGATTCGTTGTACTGATTATCTGGACGATCGATTGAAATCTATCTTTTATGCCGGTCAAGGCTAAACAAGGAGGTCATTATTTATCCCTCGAAAACGATTCTAATTACTGGTGGTAGCGGATTTTTAGGGTACCATCTTTCGTATTATCTGAAAAAGGTTTGTTCACATCATGTTTACGCAACTTATTTAAAAAATCCACAATCCAGCAATAAGATTGTTTTCTTCCCTCTGGATGTAGTTCAGGACGCTCCGTTGGAAAACGTCCTGGCTCCCTATCATTTTGATTGTATTGTACACACAGCATATCACAAGGATAATCTGGATAATGTGATTGTGGGAGGGACGGCCAATGTTGTTCAATATGCCCGGCGCTTTGGAATTCCTTTGATTTATCTGTCATCTGATCTGATTTTTTCCGGCGAAAACGGATTGTATAGTGAAGAAGATGTGGTGGAACCTATCATGGATTATGGTCGCAATAAACTGGAAGCGGAGAGAATCGTTCAAACCTGGGAACAGGCCGCTATAATTCGTACTTCCTTGCTTTATTGTCTTAACCATATCCCGCCGAATTATCTTTTTGCTTTTACTCGATTGCAGGAGAATTTACCGGTGGAACTCTTTAATGACGAAATGCGGAGCCCTGTATATATTGATGATCTCAGCGGATTTGTAGCATGGCTGATTGATCATTTCCAATCGGGTATTTACCATTTTGGAGGTTCCATGCCATATTCCCGTTTTGAATACACCTGGTTGCTTAGCCAGATTTTTAACCCCCAGAAAACCGCTTTATTAAAACCGGTCAGTTCTAAACAATCCAATCTGGTCCGTCCCACTGACTGCACACTTGATTCCACAAAAGCTCGTGAACTTTCTGGAATTTATCCCCGTTCAGTGAGCGAAGTCATTAAACAAAAAGCTTTTTGTCAACTCTCCCGAAAGGGGATACCCTATGTCCAGCCCCAAATTACTCATTTATAACCTATTTCCCCGTTTAGTGGGGCCTTTTCCCCAATGGGACACTCATTTCCGCCGAGCGAAAGATTTGGGTTTTACTCATATTTTTATCAATCCTGTGCAATATCCCGGTTTCAGTGGCAGTCTTTATGCCATTAAGGATTTTTATACGATAAATCCATTGTTTCTCGACCCGGAATCAGATGAGGACGGCTGGGAGCAATTGAGACAAGTTGTTCGCCGCGCAAAAGATATGGGACTTGAAATGATGATGGATCTGGTTATCAATCATGTTGCCCGTGATTCTGTTTTGGTAGAGAAATATTCGGCTTGGATTAAAAAAGATAGTGAGGGAGAGTGGGTAAGCCCCGGGGCTTGGGACGATATCGCCCAAAAAAGGGTTGTATGGGGCGATCTCATTGAAATCGATAATGAATTGTCTTCCGACAGAACTCAGCTATGGCAATATTGGTGTGAATTGGTTCTCAATTATTGCGCCCTCGGGTTTACAGCTTTTCGCGCGGATGCAGCCTACCAGGTCCCTGCTCAACTCTGGTCCCATCTTTTCGACCGGGTTAAGGAACGCTATCCAGATACCCTGTTTGTGGCCGAAACCCTGGGTTGCACCCCGGATGAAACCGTAGAAACGGCCAAATCCGGATTCGATTTTGTTTTTAATAGTTCAAAATATTGGAATTTTTCTGACTACTGGTGTCTCGATCAATATGAATTGTTCCGTAAATACACCCGGACGGTTTCTTTTGCCGAATCTCACGATACTCCGCGTCTAATGGCCGAAGCCCCTCAAGACCTCGATTGGGTCAAGATGCGGTATGCGTTTTCTTCAGTTTTTTCGTCTGCCCTCTTAATGCCAGTCGGGTTTGAATATGGTTTTAAAAAGAAATTAGATGTGCGTTTCACAACTCCGGATGATTGGGAAGAGACCTCATGTGATATCACTCAATTCATCCAGTACTGTAATCATTTTAAAGAATATCCGGTTTTTCAATTTGACAATTCTGTCGAGTTGATTGAGAATCCAAATTCCAATGTAATGATCCTGTTAAAGAAAACTGATAATGAATCGCAACAGGCCCTGATTATTATCAATAAAGATTATCAACATTATCAGTATGTTGAATTTAGCGATCTTTTTGAAATTTTTGGCCGTCGCCGTTTAATTGTCGATATCTCCCCGGAATACCGGCTTGATTTTATCCCGGAGCATTTTGAATATCATTTGCGGCCTTCGCAGATGATTGTATTCATTCAAAACTAATTGTACGCCGGGTGTTGAAATCTTATTAATATTAGCCTCTAACCGCAGGGAGATTTGTTTTGCGAAAAAAACAAATTCGAAAAGACTCGATATTTTTAAGCTTCCCCGAACTTGTTTTTAATCTCGACCAGTTTTTTTTTCTTGATCATCCTTACCAGGTTATTGAATTGGGAACGGGGAACGGTGTGTTTTTAACACTATTAGCCCAGCGTTATCCCAATCGGTTTTTTTGGGGTTTCGACCAAAAAAAAGAGCGATTATGGAATGGTTGCCGGCTTGCGCAAGAATTAAATCTTTCTAATATTCGTTTTATCAATTGTAAAATTGAAGACCTTTTTCCTCATATCCCATCGGAATCTATCCATGAAATCTGGGTTCAATTTCCCGATCCGTTTCCCAAACCCAGCAAAGCTAACCGACGATTGGTCCATCATCAGTTTTTTGTTGAATACCAGCGGATATTAGTTAACGGGGGAGTTTTCCATTTTAAGACCGATAGTCAGCCATTGTTTAAATTCGCCCGGGAAACTTTGACGGATTTTCCTTTAATGCCGTTTGATCTGGAAATCGAAGATTTATCGGATAGCAGTACAGGCGTAGATTCTCAATGGGACTATATGATTCCAACCCATTATGAAATGATATGGCGTCGTCAGGAGCGGATAATTTCTTATCTAAGGGCGATAAAGGGATGCGATTAAACGATTTCAGAGAGACGATCTATCTGACGGCAGGAACATTTATATCGCGTATTACCGGATTTGTACGTGAAATAGCCGTAGCCCATTTTTTCGGCGCCGGCCAGATGACCGATAGTTTTTTACTTGCCTTCAGTATCCCGACTTTACTGCGTAATGTTCTGGGTGAAGATATGTTTGAACGTACGGTCATGCCAATTTTCAAGAATCTTTGGCGGAAAAATCCTGCCAGCGCATTCCTTTATTGGCGTCGGGTATTCGGTTGGGTCATTATTGGCGCAATTGTCTCTATCCTGCTGTTAATTCTTTTGCTCAAACCGTTGTTGCATCTGATGGCTCCAGGATTTTCCTCTGCGGGGCTTGCTTTAGCGCATACACTTTCACTGTGGCTGATGCCCGAAATATTTTTTATTACCCTGGCAACTTATATGGGCGCAACCCTCTTATTTGAAAAGAAGTATTTCACTTATTCGTTTGCTCCGGCCATGATGAATGTGGGTACAGTATTGGCCCTTTTTTTGCTGGCCCGTCACTTAGGAATTGTTTCGCTGACTTTGGCTTATGTTTTCGGAGCTCTTCTATTTGCGCTGATTCAGGTCCCCCTGACTTTGCGCTGTTTACGTGACTATCAATCTCAGATTCCGCTCGGGTCCCATTCGGACCCGGAATCGACTCGCGAAGCCAATCGGTCAACTCTTAATAATGGCAGCCAGGTTTTCCTGATGTCTCTGGTTAATAAATCCGTTGAATTGGTCGATAAAGCCGTTGCCACACTGGTCACTGAAGGCGCTGTAACCTGGCTTTATTTTTCTTTTCGGATTGTCCATTTGCCGGTAGCAATTTTCTCCTTATCCATTTCCCGGATAACTGCTACCGAATTGAGTAATATGAAAAACAAACACGATGCGGATTCTGCTCGTAAATTCATCACCCGGGCGATTTCACATAATTTTTTTTTAATGATGCCCATCACTGTTTTTACAATTGTTTTCAGTTATCCTATTATTCAATTTATTTACCAGCGGGGGAATTTCGATGCCGTGGCGACTGAGGCTACCGCCTACGCTTTCCAATATTATATGCTGTCGGTCCTGCCTATGGGTTTGAGTTCCGTTTTCGCCCGAGTTTTCTCAGTTCTGGAAAAAAATCGCTATCCCTTTTATGCTTCGATAATCGGCGCTTTGCTTAATATTTCGCTCGATTTGATTCTGTATCGGACATCGCTCGCTCATGCCGGAATCGCATTGGCAACGGCCATCAGTTTTCTGGCGCAATTGATTGTTTTGCTTTTTTGGTGTCACCGTTTTTTTTGTCCGATTCCATTGCTGTTTATGTCAGTTTCCATGGCGCGGACCTTCCTGGCTTCGATACCTGCTTTTTTCCTGTTTCTCGCTGTTAAAACCTGGTTCGCTACCTCGAGTGTCTATTGGATTCTGCCGCTCTGCGGCGCGCTCTTTATTGGCCTGTATTGGGGATGTTATCGGCTGACAGCTTTTATTATCCCTCGCCATATTGATTTTTAACGATTGGTTTTTAACAAATCACCGGAAAGGGTTTAGCGGTGAATGAAGAGCTACTTTACCAGATATGGGAACATCAATGTCTGACAAAGCATCAGCTTACATCTAACAGCGGGAGGAGTATCGAGATCATTTATCCCGGAATATTTGATCGGGACAAAGGACCGGATTTTAAGTTTTGCCGCTATCGGATTGACGGGGAAATCTGTACCGGTGATGTTGAGATTGAAGTAAGTTTTGAAAACTGGTACCATCACAAACATTCATCTAATCAGGATTTTCGCAATGTTCATCTGCTTGTGGTTATGCATTCCTGCGCTGACGTCACTCTCATCTATCATGAAATGGCGTCACAACCCATTGAAATTGTCTCCCTGGAGAAGATAATCGATCGCGCTCGACTAACGGAAATCCAGGCGTCTTCGGACGAAAGCCAGCCGCAGCCATTTTGCCCATTGTACCGGTCAGATGAACCCGTCCATCTCATCCTGAAAAATCTGGGAATCCAACGGATCAATCAAAAACTGAATCGATTTCAGGTTCGCTATCAGGATCTGGAGCTTTTCGATGAGCTAATCTTTCAGGGAATTATGGAATCATTGGGTTATTCTCGCAATAAGGAAAATTTTTTACGTCTGGCATCTCTTTTCCCACTTCGTACCATCCGTCAAAAAGTTTCTTCCATCCCGGCCGGACAAATTCCCTATTATCTCCAATGGCGCTGGATTCATATTGGAAAGATGGAACCATGGGTCAAAGAGCATTATCCCGATTATTTGCAATGGTTGACATTAAAAATTAATAAATGTTCTGTTCCTCTTGAAATAGAATCCATTCAACCGACAATCCCCTGGAATTATCACCGTGTACGGCCGTTTAACCAACCCTTTCTGCGTTTGCTGTTCATGAGTTTCTGGTTAGTGGAGAAAATTAAGCATGGGCTTACCGAGGAACTTCTGCTTCATTTTTTTTCTGAAAGTGATACTCTTGATGCGCTTCATCAATTCTTGATTCTTGATGCCTCATTAATATCCCACCCTTTAATCCGATTACCCTATAATCTGGGGCATGATCGTCAGCGGATCATTCTTTTCAATATTCTCTTACCTTTATTGCTCATATTTTTTAGACTGGAAACAGAGACGCATCAGGAAACTAAAATTTGGACGATTTTAGAAAATTTTCCTGCGCTTGCTGATAATTTCCCATTATCTCTGGTCCGCCGCCGCTATGGGTACATGAATCGCGTTTTGCCAGCCGATAATTCCGCGTTGATCCAACAGGGGTGGCTGCAGCTTTTTCGGGAATATTGCCAAAAAGGGCTTTGTTCAACTTGCCTGTTAGGGGATAAATAATATTTTTTTTTTAAAAAATTTCTATTATTGACTTTTATTATATTTATTACTATATTGTATAACAGAAAAATTAGTTTTTGCGCTTGTTGGCTATCAAGTTATATTTTGAAAAGTTGTTCAATAACTGAGAGGATGTTATGAACGAAAATAATCGTTTAGTCCGGCAATACTGGAACGATAAGGATACAGTATCCCTGAAAGATAGTTTGTTAAAAGAGATTGAGATGGAGCAAATTAAGGAATATTTGACGAGTAAGGAAAAACTTTTTACATGGGGACTGGAGTTAGGTTGTGGCGATGGCGAGGGGAGTTGCCGGTATGCTGAGCATGTTCACGAGTTCATCGCTGTTGATTATTCGTTGACAATGCTTCAAAAAGCGCAACTCCGAATAAAGGAAAAAGGCGTGAACAATTGTTTTTTAGTCTGCGCAGATGTCCGCCATCTACCTTTTAGTATGAAACCTTTATTTGATGTGATTATTTCAGAGCGTTGCCTGATTAATTTGGCGAATTGGCCGGAACAAGCGGATGTTTTGCGATCGATTCCTCACTATATTAAAGAAAACGGCTATTGGATTTTTATTGAAGGAACCCGACAAGGATTGGAAAATTTAAATCGGCAACGGGATATTTTGGGTTTAAAGCCGATTCCCATGCCCTGGCATAATTGTTTTTTTGATGAAAAAGAGCTTCTCCCGCTGTTAGGATTATTTTTTAATATTGCTGAACGTGGAAGTTTTTGGTTCTATTATTTGATTTCGCGGGCGATGCAACCTGCTTTGGTTTTCCCGCAAGACCCTTCCTACGACAATCCCCTCAATCAAATTGCCGCAAAACTATATCATTCGATGGCTGGGGAGTTTTTTTCACAGCAAAAGGATTTGCCGTCTTTAGGCCAGATTTTTTACCTCTTATTAGAAAAGAAGGCGGTTTAATGTGAATCGTTTAGCAATACTCGGCGGCATTCCGGCTTTTTCGGATTGGCAGTTGTTGATCAAACCATCTATGCCACCATTATCGGCGATTTCTGAGCGGCTCAGGCAAATTCACGATTCAGTTTTTATAACGAATGGACGGTTCAATCGCTTGTTAGAGGATACATTCTGTAAGCAGATGAATGTTTCTCATGCCGTGTCCGCCAGCAATGCGACGATTGGTTTGATGTTGGCTTTGAAAGCGTTAGCGCAGAATGGGAGAGATGAAGTGATTCTGCCGTCTTTTACGTTTGCCGCGACCGGATTGAGTGTACTTTGGAATGGGTTGAAACCGGTATTCGCCGATATAGATCCAAATACAAAAAATTTGGATCCGGCAAAAGTGATCCCTCTGATTACAGACCGTACCCTGGCGATTATGCCGGTATATATCTTTTCAAATCCGCCAGATATTGAAGCCTTTGACCGGATTTCGGTCCAGTATGGTATCCCGATAATCTATGACGCGGCGCAGGGAATGGGAAGCTCATATCATGGACAGCCTGCCGGATCATTTGGTGATATCGAGGTATTCAGCCTGGCCCCAACAAAAATTGTCACTGCCGTGGAGGGAGCCATTATTTCAACACGTAATCCTTCGTTGGCCAATGAATTGCGTGTTTTACGCGATATGGGGAAAACGGGTGAGTACGATTTCGATGAAATGGGGTTGAATGCGCGCATGACTGAATATCAAGCCGTAATTGCTCTTTACAATCTGGAGAGACTGGATATCTACCTGAAACACCGGCGAGAACTGGTCCAAATTTACCAGCAGAATTTGAAAGATATTCCGGGACTTTCTTTTCAGTCAATCACTCCCGCTTCGCAATCCGGTTATAATTATATGGTACTTTTTATCGATCCGGATTTGTTCGGTCTATCACGGGACCAGCTTAACGATATTTTGTGTGTGGAAAATATTCAAACAAAGAAATATTTTTATCCCGCATTGCATTTTATGAAACCTTTTCAAAAATTTTGCAGTATAAATCTTATTGAAACTGAGAGGACGGCAGATAGCGGATTGGCTTTGCCCCTCTATAACACGTTGGACCCGGATGTTGTCTTACGGATTTGCGCATTGATTGCCGATGTTTATGAGAATCGGACCGAACTCCAATCCTTTTTTAATCAAAGAGGAACACGTTGAATACCTTTTTATTGAAAAATGCTTTTTATCTGAATTGGGATGGCAACTCTCATCGGGTTATGGGTCCTGCTGATATTCTCATAAAAGGCAACCGGATATTTTCAGTGGGCGGGGATGCCGATGAAAACCAGTATCCATGCCTGGATTTCGCAGGACGGCTGATCATTCCCGGATTGATTCAGATGCATATCCATTTATGTCAAACTCTGATGCGAGGATTGGCCGATGATACGACTCTTTTTGACTGGTTGAATCAATATATTCTTCCCTATGAGGCGGCCCACGATGAGGATTCTGCCTATTGGTCGGCTATTTTGGGCATTGCGGAATTGATTGATGGCGGAACCACAACGATAGTTGACATGGCGACTCGTAACCACACGTCGGCTATTTTTCAGGCTATGGCGGATATGGGTATCCGGGGGTGGACTGGCAACATGTTAATGGATCGCAATCTGGGTAGAGCGGATCGCGCTCTGGTATGCACTGTGGAAGAAGGGCTGAGTGAAAGTGAAAGATTAATGCAACGTTGGCATGGGGCGGCTAATCAACGGCTTCATTTTGTGTTCAATCCCCGTTTCGCGCCGGTTTGCTCAGATAGGTTATGGCAAGCGATTGTTGAGCGGTCCAGAGCCTTCGATATTATGATCCATACTCATGCTGCGGAAACTCAGGCGGAAGTGGAGTGGACCCGGAAGAGCGGAAGTAAGGGGAATATAGCTTATCTTGCTGAACGGGGGGCGCTTGGCCGGCGTTCGCTTTTAGCTCATGGTGTCTGGATTGAGGATGATGAATATGATATGCTCGCTCACTCCGGTACGACCTTGGTTCACTGTCCCTCGGCTAATTTAAAATTGGGATCGGGTATCGCTTCGACGGTAAAATGGCTTGAACGGGGTATCCATACCGCAATTGGCGCCGATGGCGCGCCCTGCAACAATCGCCTGGATGCGTGGCAGGAAATGCGGCTGGCAGCTTTGTTGCAAAAACTAACCGTATCTCCGGATGCGCTTCCCGCCTCAACCGTGTTCAATCTGACTACTTCCCGGGCTGCTCAATGTCTGCAGTTGGAGAATTCTCTGGGTAATATTCAACCTGGATTTTTGGCAGATTTAACAATTCTGAATTTTTCTTTCCCTCATTCACTCCCGTTTAATTGGGAGAATATTGTTTCAACACTCATTTACAACACCACTCCCGCCAATGTAACTAAAGAATTAACAACCAGAAATTTTAATGTCCCTACGAAAGTCACTCAATCAAAAAAACCAGCGGCCAATGTTAAAGCTATTTCTGCAGCTGTTATGATTGATGGGAATTGGGTTAAAAAGGATTTTAAACTTATTTTACCTTATGACTGGGTAAAAATCCGTGAAAATGCTCAATTTCACTGCAACAACCTCCACCAACGAGTCCATTCATGCGGTTAAGTATCCGTTACATAATCGGTTTATGCTTTTTTTCAACGCTATGGGCGCAACCGCAATCCCGTCAAGAATTGCCTTCCTCTTTTCCTATTCCCCGTGAAGATAATCGGGGGGACTATCTTTGCCCATTCACTTCTGATGGAGTGATCACTCGCTGGATTGATCGGCTGGCAACTGTCCAGGCGGGCGAACAGATCGGCCAGGAAATGGGAAAATTTTTGTTATCGAAAATTTTCGATGGAGTTGGCGGCGCGTTGCTGGGTAGAGAAGCCGGGCGCGCAATCGCCCTCAAAACCATTGGCGGTGAAAATATGCTTCGCCAAAACAGTGATCTTTCATTCGACCATCTGGATGATATGCTGCTTTTTATGGCGCTCAATTTTTCACATCATCCTGATTTAGAATTGGTTGTGGCTGCATTGTGTAAAGTTTGGCCCGATACCTTTTTTGAATGGCCCGCTATTAAAGCCCACGCCCAATCGCTCCAACAGAATTATCCGGGAATAACGTATCCCTATTATCCAGTTGATTCTTATGGTCTGATGTCCGATCGCGACTCTGAAAATTTTGACCAATTCCGTGAAAATCAAAGCCGGTTAGGTGAGTTTTATCGCAACTATCAAAAAAACCGTACACGGGAGTGATATGAAAAAGATTTTTTTCTACATTCGTGATATAACCGATTTTATCACGCCCCTGGAAGCATTCATTAAAAACCTCGATTACGACTACGAATTTCATTATGATTTGGATGAGTTGATCAATGCGCTTCAAGCCCATCAATACGATAATGCCGTATTGATTATGGATGTTTTTCTGGAGCAAACTCATAAAGATACTATTCTGGCCATCCGGCGAAAATGGTTCCTGCCCATCGTCTTGATCTATTTAAAAGAAATAAATTTGTCCCAGGTTCAGAGGAATTTAATCTTCACCGATACATGCCTGTCGGTGGGTGAATTGAATTCAATTTATGGGCATAATATCATCCGAAGCATCCTTGAGGAGAATGGACAGGAGGAAATAAAAAAAATAGCAGTGGTTGATGTGCCGGATATGCGGCAGTTAATCATCCATTCCGCATTGAAAAAATATCCTCATTACCGGCTCTATGAAATGAAATTTCAAGCCAATATGTTTACAAATCTGGTCGCTATTCAGCCCCATTTGATTCTGATTGATCTCAGCCGCGATGAAAACCAGAAATTGAATTTCGTCAATAATTTTCGGCATAGCGAACAGATCCATGCGGTTCCGGTTATCGCTCTCATTGATGATGATGAGCCCGAATTGCAGAGCCGGGGGTTTGAATTCGGAATCAATGAATTTTTTGTGAATAGCCAGGATAATTTACCGCTGTTAGAATCCTATATTTATAAAATTTTGTACAATCTCCATTTAAAAAATGCGAAACGGGTTTTAGTAGTCGATGATTCACCCACACTTTTACAGGCAATCACCTTCACTTTACAAAATCAGGGATTTCTGGTGGATACGGCATTAGGAGTGATGGACGCTTTGAATTCTATTCGGGAGAATTATCCGGATGTAATGATTCTGGATATCAACCTTCCTTTAATGAATGGATTCCAATTTGCCCGTTTATTAAAAAATGACACTTATTTACACAGTCTCCCGATTGTTGCGATAAGCGGAGTCAGTATATCCCGCGCTGAAGCTTTTTATGCAAAATCGATTGGCATTGAGCATTATATTATTAAACCCTTTAATCAGCGAAAAATAATTGAGGCGATTCTGAATGTACCGGCCCCCCGTATTAAAAAGAGTATTCCTGGAGAATTTTCTCCCGAGATGATTCTGAGCCGTGTCAATCACATGCTGGATATCAGTAATTTCCGTCAATTGATATCCGGTTCTTTTGGGAATTTGATGAAAAAACTGAATTCGGCGCATCTTTTTTGGCGCAGCCTTTTTGAATTGCTGGCGAAAACTCTTTATCTGCAACGTGTGATCATTCGAGTTGGCAGTCAGTCGTTTGTCGCTCTTCATCCTTTGTTGCGCGATAAAACCTCTGAATATTTGGCTAACCAGACGATTGATGAAGATACGATGTCAACTTATTTCATTGAAGATTATTTGAATGATGAAGATGCAGTTGAGTTACTTTACTACAAATTTCATGTCTCTTTTTGGGGAGCGCCCGTTGAAATATCGCTTTATGGAAAGAAAGCAGGAGTCTCTTCGGAAATTGATGATCTTGTTTTAGTACTTTGGGATGATTTTGTCGTCAATTCCCTTTATTCAATTATCTATTTCTACCAGCTTAAAACCATGGATGATCGGAAAAACCTGTTACTGCGTTCGATTGTTCACCAGTTGAAGAATCCGGTTAATATCATTGAAAATTTTATGGATATGTTGTTGAGCGAGTCAAAGCAGGATGTGCAGCCTCATTTGGTCAGTCATATCAGGCATGCGCTAAACGATCTTAATGCCATGTCCAGTGAACTCTCTCAATTAATCTACCTCAAGACCTATTTTAAACCATTTAAAGAAAAAATTAATTTTTTGGTGTTAGTCAACCAGATTATTGAGCAGTATCAACCTGGAGCGATGGCGGCGATGATTCAAATTTCCTTTACACCGCCGATGACGGCTCCTAACTTTTTCTTGGGAGATAAAGAGCTGCTTCACAAAATGATCGGAAATGTTATTGATAATGCGATAAAATATAGTCCCGCTCATTCCGAGATCAATGTACGCATGGGGATCCAGGGAGATGGTGTTCATTTGATCGTTAGAGATTATGGATTGGGAATGGATTTATATACTCGCAAGCACATGTTTGATGAATTTTTTCGAGCGACAGCCGTCAGAAACTCGTCGATTTCCGGCTTAGGAATTGGGATGACGATTGTCAAGGAGATAGCCCGATTGCATCAGGTCGTATTGCGTGTGGAAAGTGAAGAGGGGATGGGAACGAGTTTTGAAATGATTTTTCCGACTCAACGGGGAATCCAGCCATGAATATTCTTCTTGGGATTAGCGGATCGATTGCCGCTTATAAGATTCCTGGTTTAATCCGGTTGTTTCAATGCGACGGGCATGTCGTAAAGTGTATAGTTACGCGGGCCGGTTCGAAATTTGTAACGGATGCGACGTTAGAAACCATTACCCGGAACTCGGTTTATCGTTCGATGTTTAGACGGTCCGGAAATTTTGAAATTGAACATATTTCGTTAGCTGAATGGGCGGATATCATGCTGGTCGTCCCGGCTTCCGCCAATACGATTGCCCGTTTAGCGCATGGATTCGCCGGAGATCTTCTGAGTTGCGTTGCGTTGAGTGTCATCCCGCGCAAACCGTTACTGCTTTGTCCGGCAATGAATCACTATATGTATGAACATCCGCTTGCGCTCCGCAACCTGGCTTTATTAAAGGAGATCGGGGCCAGGGTGTTACCGCCGGAAGAAGGTGAACTTGCCTGCGGGGTAACCGGTAAAGGTCGTCTTCCCGCTTTAGAGCGGATTCGGGATTGGGTATATCGTCTTAGCAGTTTTCCCGCGAGCCCATTGCGGGGCAAATCGGTTTTGATTACTGCCGGACGTACCGTTGAACCTCTTGACCCGGTACGTTATATCTCAAATTATTCCAGTGGTAAAATGGGGTTTGCCCTTGCTCAGACAGCCTGCGAGCGGGGAGCCGAAGTGACTGTGATTTGTGGCGCGGCGGATGTGGACTTTACTCAACTACCGATTCGCCTGATTAATGTTAGAAGCGCAATAGAAATGGAATCCGCTTTTTTCAGAGAATACCGGCAGATGAAAATTGTAGTTGCTGCCGCGGCAGTTTGCGATTATCGGCCTGCGCATCGCGATGAACATAAAATTAAAAAAACGGATCAGCTTAATTTGACCCTTATTAAAAATCCCGACATACTCGCCCGGGCCGGCAACGAAAAAAATGATCAATTCCTGGTTGGATTTGCCGTGGAAACTCAAAATGTCATAGAATATGGCCGGAAAAAACTCACCCAAAAAAATTTAGATATGATCGTCATCAATAATCCGCTGAATCCCGGGAGTGAATTTGGTGGCGATACCAATAGAATTACAATTTTAACCCCTGATGAAGTACCCTCTAATTTTCCTCTGCAAAGCAAAGCCGATTGTAGTATTGAAATTTGGAATGCAATTGAATATCGATTGTCCCTTTGATTTGTTTAACCCTTAACTAATGGAGTGTCCCTATGGATCAAGTCCGCGATCTGATCAAGATGATTAACGACTGGTGTCAATCACGGGAGCTGGATTTAGCCACGCAGTATCAGCTTACCGGTTCAGAAATGCGTGTTTTCCGCTGTTTTAAGGCTGAAAAAGATCAGCCATGTATGGGCGAATTAGCCAAACGAATGGATTTAGGCGAATCGCGCATCACCCGTATCGTTTCCAGTATGGAAAATAAAGGACTTGTGAAACGTAAAAGCGCAAAGGAAGATCATCGGGTTACCCAAGTCCAAATGACGAAAAAGGGTTCAATAGTCTTTGATCGTATTTTTAACCAATGTGACGAAATTTGGGAAAAAATCTGGAAGAAAGTACCCGATGATCGCCGCGATCAGATTGTGCTTGATTTTGGAATGCTGTTGCAAGCCATGGGCAAAATCGAAGAAGACTAAGCATGAAGCCCTTGAGACTATTATCGGGATCCGATATCCGGGGGCATGGAACCTATGATCTCGATACGGAATTTTTAACTGATTTATGCCATGCTGTCCTGCATCATCTCAACCGTCCCAACCCGGTAATCGTGATTGGAAAAGATTCACGTTTGACTGGAGGGACAATTGAATCAATATTGGTTCGGCAATTGATAGCTTTGGGCGCTCGGGTAGTTTTACTCGTTACTGCGCCCCGTTGGAAAAATGTCGCAACCACTCCCATGGTTTTTCAAGCCGTGCAACATTATCCTGCAGATTTAGGGATCATGATCACGGCCAGTCATTTGCCTCCAAAATGGAATGGTCTTAAATTTTTTACCTTCCATGATAGTTACACCAAAGATGAGGTTCGCTTGGTACTGAATCTGGTTGAAGAAAAACAGCGCTATTTATATAGCGGTTCGCCCGGAATGGTTTTGGAATGGAATTTTTTAGACCTTTATAGCGAACAATGCGTAAATTTTATTCGTAAGGAAATTGGCCAGGGCGAAACACCCTTATCAGCTCTGAAAATTTTAGTCGATGCCGGTAATGGCGCTTCCGGATTTTTTGCTGAAAAGATTCTTGAGCCCCTGGGAGCGGATTGTCGTGAAAGCCTCTATCTGACGCCCGACGGCCATTTCCCTCATCATATTCCCAATCCGGAAGACGATTCGGCCCTAACCGATCTGTGCCGGGCAGTCGTGGATTCACGGGCGGATTTAGGTATTATTTTCGACACCGATGGAGATCGGGCTGCAATTGTGCTTTCGGACGGGCGCCCGGTGGCCCATAACCATCTGCTGGCTCTGGTAAGCGCTATGATTCTGCGAAACCGTCCGGGTTCCACTATTGTTACTGATAGTGTCACTTCTGATGGTTTGACTACTTTTATCGAGTCGTTAGGTGGCATCCATCATCGGTATAAGCGAGGGTATTCGAATATCCGTAATGAAATGAAACGGCTGAATGAAACTAAAACCGTATGTTTTGCCGGAGGAGAAACCTCTGGCCACGTAATGTTTACGGAAAATCAGTATGCCGATGACGGCAGCTACACCGTTGCCCGTTTCTTAATTTTCCTTGCTCAGCTAAATGCCAACAATGAGTCATTTGAAACGGTTTTGCAATCGCTGCCCGAAGCTTCTGAAAGTCGTGTTTACCGTATTCCGATTCGAGATACTCAATTCATTCAATATGGAAATCAGATCATCGATTCTGTTATCGAATACGCCCATAGAGAAAAATTGGCGATCGATCTGACCGAAGGCGCGCGAGTTTCTTTTAAACAAGCTGACTTGGATGGATGGGTTCTCATCCGGCTTTCACTGCATGAACCTTTATTGGTCGTTAATATTGAGAGCAATGCGCCGGGGGGGTTGGCGACGCTTCTGATTTGGGTAAAAAAGGTGTTGGCTTCTTTTGAGCAATTGGATTTAACTTTTTTTTAAAAGGATACACCGTCATTGTGAGGAATCTGGATTTTTTAAATGAGATACATAAAGCAAACTATGTGTTTATCGCTTCAACCGCTGTCGTTATCGGCAAGGTGACTCTGGGTGAAAATGCCAGTGTCTGGTATGGGGCGGTTATCAGGGGCGACATCGCTCCGATTTTTATTGGCGCTCGCTCCAATATTCAGGATAACTGCGTGATCCATGTCAATTATAATATGCCGGTAACTATCGGAGAACAAGTAACAATAGGGCATGGAGCCATTATTCATGGCGCCAGTATCGGGAACAATTGTCTGATCGGTATGGGAGCTATTGTTCTGGATGGGGCGCAAATCGGAGACAATTGTCTGGTTGCCGCTGGCGCAGTCGTCCCTCCCCGGTCCGAAATTCCTCCCGGTTCCATGGTTGCCGGGGTGCCTGCAAAGGTTGTCCGGGAACTCTCCGCGGAAACGATTGAAGCGAATGTGCGCAATGCGCTGGAATATGTCGAACTGGCCGCCCGGTATCAACAGGCTATACCTCCGGTAATGTAGAGGGCCCATTCCCCTGAGTATCGGTTAAAGAGTGTGTTCCCGCCAAATTGGATACTATTTGATCTTTGCGTTTAAGTTGGCGCTTTATGCTTTGAATGGACACCGCGCTTATTTTCGCTAACATGAATTAATTTTAAATTTCAGGAACAGTAGCTATGCTTCCTGACATAATGGGTTATTTGGATTCTCTATGAATGAAATTACAACTACATTATCGATATTATTGGTGGATGATTATCCACTGATTGATTATAGCATGGGAAATTTTTTGCGTGATCAGGGATATAAGGTGTTTTATGCCGCGGATACTCAGGATGCCATGAATATCTACCAGTATAATAAAATTGATATTATTATCACGGATATTAAGATGCCCAATGAGGACGGGTTGACGTTTATAGAAAAAATTCGCAATCTGAATTCGGACAACGATATTATTGTTATCACCGGGCACGGTGATATGGATGTGGCCGTGCAATCGATCCGGCTGAACGTGACCGATTTTTTAATGAAACCCGTGGATCTCGAACTTTTACTCAAGGCGATTGAGCGTACGCGTTCCTACCAGGATTCGTTTCCCCCGCTTTCAACCGAGCCTGTCAATAATACCCTGAATGAACGCAGAAAAGCTGATCATTCCGGATTGGAACGGATTATCGGCAACAGTAAAAATATTACGGAGATTAAGTCGATGATCCGCAAAGTCCAACGGTTCCCTGAGACATCGGTCTTAATTGAGGGAGAAAGCGGTACCGGTAAGGAATTGATTGCGCGGGCGATTCACTATGAAAGCGCTAATGCGGACCGTCCCTTTGTTCCTGTTAATACCTCCTCAATTCCGGAAACCCTCATCGAAAGCGAACTTTTCGGGCATGAGAAAGGATCGTTTACCGATGCGAAGACAACTCGTAAAGGCCTTTTTGAAATGGCCAATAGCGGAACCATTTTTTTGGATGAAATCGGGGATATCTCTTTACCCGTTCAAAAAAATTTGTTGCGGGTACTTGAAAACCGTGAAATTCGGTATGTGGGAGGCAATCAAATTATCAAACTGAAATTGAGAGTGGTTGCCGCCACTAATAAAAACCTCGAGGAAGAAGTCAAACGGGGAGAGTTCCGCCAGGATCTTTTTTACCGCCTGAATATTTTTCGTATCTATGTTCCCCCGTTACGGGAACGAAAAGACGATATTGTCCGATTGGCTGAATACTTTTTATCTGAATATAATCGCAAACTCGAAAAAGATATCAAGGGAATGACCCGGGAAACTTTAAATGAAATGGTGGAATATCCATTCCCGGGAAATATTCGTGAATTGCGGAATTTTATAGAACAGGCGGTCATTCTTTGCGATGAAGATTTCCTTCAACCCAAACATTTTCCGATAATTACCCGTAAGGAAACACAAAAACCATTACTGAGATATGATGATTTGAACCTGGATAATATTGAACGCGATGTCATTAGCCGCGCATTAAAATTGGCTGATTTCAACAAGGCCCGCGCATGTCGTTTGCTGGGGATTACTCGCGATTCATTGCGCCGGAAATTGGAGAAATATTCAATTAATGTGGCCCGGAATCTGGAACGGGAAGAGTTTCTATGATTCCTCACACCCTTCGTTTTAACCCCTCAGAGTATCATTCAGCCGCTCGTTTGTTTTTACAGTATTTTGCGATATCTTTTCTGCCTCGTGATTTTTCCCGTTTACCGCTTGTACTGGATGCTTTTAGTCAGATTCCCTATGAAAACTTAAGCAAGATTATCAAGTTCAACCAAAACGGCGGCGAGTGGGATCGGTTGCGATCACCGGATGAAGTCTGGTGGGATTACCGGAACCATCATCTTGGGGGTACCTGTTATTCATTGACCTTTTTTCTTTGGTCGATTTTGGATTATGTTGGTTTTGATGTCGCTCCATTGACGATGGATATGAAATGGGGCGCTGCCGTGCATTGCGGACTGTTACTCAAAAACTGCGAAGAGAACTGGTTAATTGACCCTGGCTATTTGTTCGATCAGCCCTTGTTATTAAATCCTCAGTCCACAAGTAGCGTTTATTCCAATCATACCTGCGTGGAGATCGAACGATCACCAACAAATGATGGTTATGAGCTTTTTACCCGAGACCAAAATCAGCGTAAATTCCGCTATCGATTTCGTTCTGTACCTATAACACTGGAACAGTTCCTGCTTGCCTGGAAAGGTTCCTTTCATGAAAAATCCATGCGTCATCTTTGTTTAACGCGTATCGACAATCGTAACCGGGGGCGTATCTATATACGTAACAATTATATTCGATTGACAACCCAAAAGGGAATTGATAAAATTCAGTTGCCGGCAGCCGAGGCGGTCCGGCAGTTTTTCCAAATCGATTCCAATTATTTTGAACTTGCAAGGAGTCTGCTCATTGGCGCAAATCAAACCGGTCACGCCAGTTAAATTTTTCATTGCGATTCTCACCCCTCGTGATTTCGAGCGTGAAGCGCTTTTAACCACCCTTTCCTTGTTATGGGGAGTTGTGGATTACGTCTCCCCATCGTATGATTTCGAGTGTACCGATTATTACGAAAATGAGATGGGGCCTGCGCTATCGCGTTTTTTTGTTTCTTTTCGACACTTAATTGCCCCGGAGAGTATTGCCGCGATTAAACTGATGACCCACGCCATGGAATGGGAGCGGTCAGTCGCGGGGAATCGCCCATTCAATCTTGATCCGGGGTACTTGGATTACCAGAAAGTTGTATTGGCATCGTTGAAATTCGGTGGGCAGAAAATCCATATCAATCAGGGAGTCTATGCCGATCTGACACTTTATTACCGGAAAGGGAGTTTTACGACCTTCCCATGGACCTTTCCGGATTTCCAGTCCCCAACTTACTATTCAGCATTGCTTGAAATTCGACGACTGTATAAACAAAGTTCCGAACTGGAAAAAATTTCTGACTGATCCTATGATATTCAGTTGAATCCCATGCTGTTATTTCTCCAATACCCGAAAATAGCCGATTGCATGTTATACGAGTGCCAGGGAAATGATCAATATTTATTGTAAAGGAAGTTGAAGGTGTGGTTTTTATATGTATTGACTGGTATTGCTCTGCTGATCTCTTTTGTCAAGGACCGGAAAAAAACAGGACGCGCAGTTGTAATCGCCGCGAAACGGTTTCTCGATATTTTGCCAGCTTTTGTGATGTTAATCGCTATGGTTGCGGTATTTCTAACTCTTGTGCCGGACAGCTTGATTGTTGAGTGGCTTGGAACCCGTAATATGGTACGTGGGGTGGCTGTCGCGATAGTTTTAGGATCAATCACCCTGATGCCCGGCTTTATTGCGTTTCCTCTTTGTGGGATTCTACTGCAAAAAGGAGTTTCCTATTTTGTGATTTCAGCATTTACAACAACGATGATGATGGTAGGATTGGTAACCTATCCAATAGAAAAAAAATATTTAGGTATAAAATTGACGATTGTTCGCAATTTGATAAGTCTATTAATTGCCTTAATAGTGGCGGTTATCACCGGATTTTTTTTCCATGAATTGAGTCTTCCGTGGCATTTTTAAAATCATGTTCATATCGATATCTCGACGGGATTAAGATTGGGTGGATTGTGGCGGGAGCTTTTTTCCTGCTGGGCAGTTGGTTTTTTGATTATCGGCCTGGGATGTTAATTGGCAGGAATTTTTTGGATTTTTCCTGGGTAATGGTAAAAATTGTCCCGGTTGTTTTTGTATTGATCGGTTTGTTCGAAGTCTGGGTAAAAAAAGAAACTGTTGAGAGACATTTGGGAGAGGAATCGGGAATGAAAGGATTTATTTGGGCGATTTTGTTGGCGGGAACTACGGTTGGAGGGCTTTACACCGCTTTCCCGGTGGCAGCCGCTTTATGGCGAAAAGGCGCGAAATTAAGTGTTATACTGACTTATATTGGAGCTTCCGCCGTTTGCCGTATTCCCATGACGACTTTTGAAGCCACGTTTTTAGGACTCAAGTTCACTCTGATCCGTCTTTTAATTTCCATTCCTCTTGTCATTTTCTCCTCTATTCTGCTATGCCGTTGCGATTGGAATATTCCCATTCCCTCGTCGGAGAGGAAACAGTTTCGATAAATGGGATTTAGATTCCCTTTTAGCTACTCTCTTTCTGTTGCATTTTGTTTTCTGGAATAGTTCACTTTGAAGCTAACTGGATATTCCGAGGATTGCTCCCTGGAGATATGGAATCTATATCAGATCGTTTGAGTCTTGGGCTGTGTGCTTTAGGCTTGACTTTTCAATGCTTCTTTATTATATTGGGAGACCTGAATTATATGATTATCCGCATGGATGATTGAAAAGATGATGGTTCTTGCCAATGTGGTGATTTTATTGAAACTTTCAACCGGTTGGTGAGTTTAAGAACTGTTGATTTTTACTTGATAGCGAAACCCATTTCTTCCGATATCATGCGGAATTTTTTGGATCGGCTGTTGGGTCTCTCTTTCCAGATTGTTCCTCTCTTGGATGTTGAGCTTTAAACCTTTGTCAATGGAGACAATACATGCGTTTTCCCTCTCGTTTTTACTTGCTGATCGTTTGTTTGCTGTGGGGTGGTTCGCTGATGGCCCAAGATATAATTAAGGAAATTGCTATTGTGGGATGTAAAAAATCCCAGGAAAACATGTTGATTGTCCATACGGGATTGAAGAAAGAAAACAAGCTGTTTGTCCGTGATTTACAAACCGGGGTCCGTAATCTATGGAAAGCAGGTCTTTTTTCCGATATTTACGTCACCAGTGACGAAGTGCCAGAAGGATATAAAATCACTTTTTATGTCAAGGAATGGCCGACCTTGAAGTCTTTCAATATAAAAGGCAACACCAAAATTAAAGAGGATAAACTTAAGGAAAAAATAACATTGGTTCCTGGAATGGTCATTTCTCAAAATGAAGTTAAAAAGAATATTGAAAAAATGCTTGAACTCTATCGGGAAAAAGGGTATTTGCAGGCGAAAATCAAACCTGAATATAATGTACCCGAAAATGATACCAACCGGGTTCAACTGACTTTTTCTATTGCTGAAGGGCAAAAGGTTCGTATTCGCGGTATCCATTTTATAGGTAATCAGGCAATTGTCGCTAATAAGCTGCGTAAACAAATGAAAACTAAAAAGAAGAGCTTGTTCCGCAGTGGCGAGTTCAAGGAAGAGCAGTTTATTGAAGACAAGGATAAAATTGTCCGATACTATAAAAAGCAGGGATACCGTGATGCCCATATCATCAAAGATTCTCTTGTTTATGCGGAGAACCTTAAAGACCTTTACATTAAGCTTTTTGTGGAAGAGGGAATCCGCTACAAAGTGGGCGCTATTTCTTTTGAAGGCAATAGTAAATATAAATCCGAAGTTTTACAAAAAGTGATGAAGTTCAGCAGTGGCGAATGGTATAACCTGGAAAAATTTGAAAAAAGTCTGGAAGAATTAGGGAATATTTACCGGGAGGAAGGTTATTTGTATGTCGATATCCAGGATCAGGTTACGATCGACAGTAATCGTTTGAATTTTAATTTTGTCATTAGTGAAAAAGATCCGGTTTACGTGAATAAAGTACTGATCAAAGGGAATTCAAAAACCAAAGAAAAGGTGATTCGGCGTGAGATCATCGTTTTTCCGGGTGAAATCTATCGCCAATCCTATATGATGCGTTCCTTTCGTGATATCATGCAGTTGAATTTTTTTGGCAATGTGATGCCCAATGTCGAGCCGATCGACAACCGGCACGTCAATATCGTCTTCCAGGTTGAAGAGAAACCGACCGGGCAGGTTTCCCTGGGCGCGGGTTGGAGTGAACGCGATAAGCTGGTGGGAACTTTTTCTATTGGTATGCCCAATTTTTTGGGTAATGGTCAATTACTTGATTTAAATATGGATTTCGGCCAATATCGTAAAAATATGAGCATCGGTTTTACCGAGCCCTGGCTAATGGATACACCCACTCAGGCCGGGTTTGAACTCCGAAAAATGTTGCGTCAGTGGATCGATGCCTTTGAGCAGGACCTCCAGGGATTTTCTGTCTGGATGGGACGGCGTTTGACCTGGCCTGACGATTATTTTTCGGCCAGTATGCGGTACCGTCTTGATGAACAGCGACTTAAAAATTTTTCTCCTTATTTTAATGACGTTTATGGCTATAAAAATGAAAAATGGCCGCGAACGACTTCTTCCCTTACCTTTTCAATAACCCGGTCCTCGATCGATAAACCCGAGTTTCCTAATAGCGGTTCCATTAATTCGTTCAGCTATGAAATCGCCGGCGGGCCCCTGGGAGGGTCCTATAATTATCATAAGGAGATATTCCGTTCCTCCTGGTTTTACCCGACTGTTGACAAGTTCGTTTTATCGCTTAAAATGACGTTCGGCCATATCGATTCCTATGGGGGGCAGAGTCAGGTTCCCTATACGGAAAAATTCATGATTGGCGGAACTGCGTATGACGGTCAGATTCGAGGGTATGACGATCGGTCGATTCATCCGGAAAATGAAACGGCAGGCAATGTGATGTACATTTTTAATTTGGAATACACTTATCCCATTGTAGAGAACCAGATTTACGCTTTACTTTTTGCCGATGCCGGTAATTCATGGAAATCAATGCGGCGCAGTAATCTGTTGGATTTGAAAAAATCGATGGGATTCGGAGCGCGAATCGTTATTCCGTTTATGGGGATCATCGGTTTCGATTTTGGTTATGGTTTCGATGCCGATAATCCGGGATGGAAACCCCATTTTCAAGTTGGGAGGCCTTTTTAATGCGATTTTTAAAACCCCTGTCCCTCTTAATGTTTTTACTTGCGGTTCTGCATGCGGAAAAAATAGGGTATGTAAATACTTTTGAAATTCGTACCCAATTGAAAGAATATCAGGAAGCGGAGGAAACGTTAAAAAAAGAAACGAGTGAATGGGAAAGCAAGGCCCGGGAGATGAAAAAAGAGATTGAGGATATGAAAATTGAAGTGGAAAAAAAACGCTTGTTGCTTAATCCGCAAAAAGTCAAGGAATATGATCTCCAGGTCCAGGAAAAACAGATGGTCTATCAGCAGTATCTTAATGAGATATGGGGTGAGAACGGAAAAATTTTCCAACGGGAGAAGGAATTGACCAAACCGATAACAGATAGAATTTTATCAGTTATCAAAGACGTTGCTGTGGAACAGAAATACACGATGGTTTTTGATGTTTATCAAGCTAATGTTGTTTACGCCCAGCAAGAAACGAATTTAACCCAGGAAGTCATAAAAAAGCTTACACAAAAACTGGAATAAATATATGGATTTAAAATTGATTGTACAACTGGTGAATGGCGAACTGTTTAGTGGAACCGAGGGGAAAACGATTGCCCGTGTCAACACATTGGAATCCGCCGGTCCTGAAGAATTGACTTTTTTGGCCAATGACCGCTATTTCAAACAGTGCCTGACGACTCAAGCCGGCGCAGTAATGATGAAGCCTGGTGATTATCAGCGACTTCTGGAGCATCGTACTGATTTAACAGTGATTGTCGTGGAAAATCCCTACCTGGCTTTTGCTCGGGTGCTGCAGGCCATGGATACCAGTCCTAAACCGCTGCGTGAGATTTCAGCCCGGGCGACGATTGACCCTTCGGCAGTGATCGGGGAACGCGTCGCCATTTACCCGGGCGTTTATATTGGGGCAAATGCGCGTATCGGCCAGGGGAGTGTCATCTACCCCAATTGTACGCTGGAAGATGATGTGGTTATTGGCGAAGAATCGATAATCTATGCCAATGTCGTCATACGCTATGCCACGGAAATCGGCAATCGTGTCATTGTTCATAGTGGTACAGTCATTGGGAGCGATGGTTTTGGTTTCGCTCCGGATGAATCGCGCTATTTTTATAAAATTCCCCAATTGGGCAAGGTTATTTTAGAAGATGACGTGGAGATCGGGGCAAATGTGACGATTGACCGGGCTGTTTTGGGTGAAACTCGTATTTGCAAGGGCGCCAAGCTGGATAACCTGATCCAGGTCGGGCATAATGTAGTGATCGGCGCTAATACAGTAATTGCCGCGCAAACGGGCATTTCCGGCAGCGTTCATATCGGTTCGGCTAATATGATTGGCGGTCAGGTCGGATTTGCCGGACATATCTCAACGGGGGACCGAGTGATGGTCGCCGCCCAGTCGGGTCTTCATAAAAATTTACCAGACGAGAGTGTCGTGCTGGGATCGCCCGCCCGGCCCATTATGCAAGCCCGCCGCATTGAAGCGATTATCAGCCAACTTCCAGATTATATCCGTTTGTTACGCAAAGTTGCCAGGGAATTGAAAATTTCTTTTAAAGACTAAGCTAAAGGATTTGAATATGCTGCAAAATCAACGTACCATCGCCGGCGAAATATCATTATCCGGCATTGGATTACACCGTGGCTGCCAGTCAACTCTTACTTTCAGACCCGCCGATATCAACAGCGGAATACGTTTTGTACGCACTGATCTGCCGGAACGGCCTGTCATTCCCGCTGATATTGAACATGTCGTCGATATACTGCGGGGAACCACACTGGGTATTGGCAAGGTTCGGCTCTATACGGTTGAGCATGTTCTTGCCGCTATTTATGGACTCGAAATCGATAATATAATTGTGGAAGTCGATGCAGAGGAGCCCCCCGTGCTGGACGGTTCCGCTCAACCCTTCGTCCAGGCCCTGAAAAAAGTTGACTTTGTGGAGCAATCCTCGCCAAAGGATTATTTAGTGATTGAGGAAACCCTGGCTTACTCAGACCCTGAAAAGCATATCGATATCGTCGTCATGCCAGCAGAGGATTTTCGAATCACCTTTATGGTGGATTATCGCAACCCGGCGCTGGGTACTCAATATACCTCAATGTATCATTTGGGTGAATTTGCAACGGAATTTGCTGCGGCTCGGACCTTCTGTTTCCTTTCGGAAGTAGAAACGCTTTGGCAGCATGGCTTGGCTCGCGGAGGCAATTTGGATAACGCTCTGGTGATTATTGACCGCGAACTTAGCGCTGACGAGCAACGTATGATTAAGGATAAATTTGGATTGCGTACCGAGATCGAACCCAGTCGGAATGGGGTGCTCAATAATCAACCCCTCCGTTTTTACAATGAACCGGTCCGACACAAAGTCGTCGATCTTATTGGTGATTTGTCGCTCATCGGCGCGCCCCTCAAGGCCCATATCCTGGCGGCGCGTTCCGGACATCATGCCAATGTGGAATTGGTTAAAATGCTTCGATCAGTCTATCGGAAAAAACAAATTAAAACTAAATTCAGCAATATTCAACCGGGTAATTTTTTCTTCGATATCAAATCGATCATGGATATCCTTCCGCATCGCTATCCGTTTCTTTTAGTGGATCGCATTATTGATATGGAACCTGGCAAACATATCGTCGGAATAAAAAATGTATCGATCAATGAGCCCTTTTTTCAGGGCCATTTCCCGGGAATTCCAATCATGCCCGGAGTTTTAATTGTGGAAGCTATGGCCCAGGTCGGCGGTTTTTTACTATTGAATTCGCTTGACGAAAACCAAAAAAAACTGGCTTTGTTCAGTAAAATTGAAGAAGCGCGGTTTCGTAAACCCGTCTATCCGGGAGACCAGATTCGCTTTGAAGTGGAATTACTCAAGTTTCGCCTGGGTTCCGCCCGCATCGAGGCCAAAGCGTATGTCAGCAATGATCTGGTTTGCGAAGCGACGTTAACGGCTGCAATTGTTGACCGGCCGCTAAGCAAAAGTTAACCTCATTTGGAGAACTCATAATGGCGCATAAAATAGATCCTACCGCAATTATAGATGATTCCGTTATATTGTCGGATAATGTGCAAATTGGCCCCTATACGATCATTGGCAAAGAGGTTCGCATCGGACCCGATACGGTCATCGGTAGCCACTGCGTGATTGATGATTATACGGAAATTGCTGAAAATTGCCATATTCATCATCATGTAGTATTGGGCACGCCCCCCCAGGATTTAAAATACAAGGGGGAACGAACCTGTCTGCGCGTCGGAGCGCGGACAGTGATCCGTGAGTTCGCCGACATAAACAGGGGAACGACGGCGACGTGTGAAACTGTGATTGGTAGTGATGTTCTGATCATGGGGTTGGTCCATATAGCTCATGATTGCCGCATCGGCGATCGGGCAATTATCGCCGGCGGTGTGCAAATGGCCGGTCATGTTGATGTCGCTCATGATGTAATACTCGGTGGGATGGTGCCGGTTCATCAATTTGTTCATATTGGCGCTTATTCCATTATCGGCGGCGGCTGGAGAGTCAGTAAAGACGTTCCGCCATTTTTAACCGCTGCCGGAGAACCGCTGGCCTATAAAGGTCTCAACCTGATCGGTCTGAAACGCAAGGGGTTCTCCAGCGATCGCATTAACAGCATCCGGAAAACCTATCGTATCCTCTATCAGTCCCATTTGAATGTTTCACAAGCTCTCCGTGAAATTAAAGCCAATCAACCCCTCGATGATCCCGATATCCAGTCGATTGTCTCGTTTATTGAACATGCCACCCGCGGAATCATCGGCGCAACGCGCCATCAAACTCCCTCTTCAAAGGGAGTCTCCCACGAATAGTTCAAAATTTCTTCCGATACCCGATTTGATCGATACTTTATTCAGACGTATCGGCATCTATGACGATATTCAAAAGGAACGCGTACTCCTGATCTATCATGAAATCGTTGGAAAAAAGTTCAGTGAGTTTTCTCATGCGGAACGTTTTGAAGACGGTATATTGTGGGTGAAAATCGATCATCCGGTCTGGAAACAGGAATTACTTTTTTTTAAAAAAATGATTGTTGAAAAATACAAACTACGTTTGAATTCCAATATGGTAAAAGATATTAAATTGCTTTAAGCGAGGATGTTATGAGTCAAACCTATACTGCCAGTAATATTAAAGTACTTAAGGGATTGGAAGCGGTTCGCAAACGCCCGGCCATGTATATCGGGTCGACTGGAGCCCGTGGTCTCCATCATCTTGTTTATGAAGTTGTTGATAATTCCGTCGATGAAGCCATGGGAGGCCATTGCTCCCTTATCCGTGTGCTGGTTCATCCCGATAACAGTATTACCGTGACGGATAATGGACGCGGAATACCCGTGGATTTGCATCCGGAAATGAATAAATCCGCCCTCGAAGTTGTTATGACTGTTCTCCATGCCGGGGGTAAATTTGACAACACAACTTATAAAACGTCCGGTGGCTTGCATGGCGTCGGTGTTTCCGTTGTCAACGCGCTTTCAGAAACCCTTATCGTAAATGTCCACCGGGATCAAAAAATCTATAAGCAAACATATCATTGCGGGTTCCCTGAAGGCCCCGTCCAGAATGTTGGGACCACTGACCAATATGGTACGACTATTTGGTTTAAACCGGATCCTGAGATTTTTACAGAACTTGTTTTTCATTACGATACCCTTTCCAATCGTTTGCGTGAATTGGCATTTCTGAACCGGGGATTGAAAATTGAGCTTATGGATGAGCGCAACCAAAAAGGCGAGCTGTTCCATTATGAAGGCGGGATTGTTTCTTTTGTTGAATTTCTTCAGGAAAATAAAGAGCCCATCTTTAAAGAACCCGTTTATATCAGCGGCGAAAAAGATAACGTATCCATGGAAGTGGCTCTCGCTTATAATTCTTCCTATATTGATACGGTTTTCTCCTATGTCAATAACATCAATACCATTGAGGGCGGTACCCATTTAAGCGGATTCCGGGCCGCTTTGACGCGTACTCTCAATCAATATATCATCAAAAACAATTTGAATAAAAATTTAAAAGCTGAAATTGTCGGCGATGATTTTCGTGAAGGCTTGACGGCCGTTATCTGTGTGCGGGTGCCTCAACCCCAGTTTGAGGGGCAGACAAAGACAAAACTTGGAAACGGAGAGGTGAAAGGTATTGTCGAATCAATTATCGGCGATGAACTGACCCGGTATCTGGAGGAGCACCCCAAAGAAGGTCGTATAATTGTTGAAAAAGCCATGGAAGCTGCCAGGGCCCGGGAAGCGGCGCGTAAAGCTAAAGAATTGACCCGTCGTAAATCGGCGCTGGAAAATACAACCTTGCCGGGGAAATTGGCCGATTGTTCAAATTCTGACCCCGCCTCAACGGAACTTTATCTGGTTGAGGGCGATTCGGCTGGAGGTTCCGCCAAAATGGGCCGCGATCGCAGATTCCAGGCTATTCTCCCCCTGCGTGGTAAAATTCTCAATGTCGAAAAATCCCGGATTGATAAAATTCTGAGCAATGAAGAAATTCGTACCATGATTACGGCTATTGGAACCAGTATCGGCGCCGAAGAGTTTGAAGTTTCCAAAGCCCGATATCATCGCATTATTATCATGACCGATGCCGATGTCGATGGTTCACATATACGCACTCTGTTGCTGACCTTCTTTTTCCGCTATATGCGCCCCCTGATTGAAAACGGTTATGTTTATATCGCTCAGCCTCCACTTTATCGCATTAAAAGCAGCAAGCAGGAGTTCTATGTCTTTAACGACGAAGAAAAAGACCGGATTATGAAAGAATTATCAGAGGCGAAACAAATCCATATTCAACGCTATAAAGGATTGGGTGAAATGAATCCTGATCAATTATGGGAAACAACCATGAATCCCCAATCGCGAACGATTTTGCAAGTTTCCATGGATGACGCTATCGAGGCTGATCGGGTTTTTTCTATTTTGATGGGCGATCAGGTGGAACCCCGTCGTAAATTTATTGAAGAAAATGCCACCAGCGTGGAGAATCTGGATATCTAATGGGGTTTGAACTACTCTGGTTTTTAATATCCCTGGCGGTGATCAAGCTTGTCGTTCATTTTGTCAACCGGATTATCACGGATACTTTTTTGGCTCGAAAAATTATCCACATTCTGGTTGGATTGATTGTTTGCGGCTTGCTTTATCTGTTCCGGGACTGGACTTGGCTGGTCTTATTGGGAGTAGCGTTTGTGGCGATCAATGGGTGGGATATTTTTCGCCGTAACCATGTAGCAATGTCCAATCTTGAGCATAATTGGGGAACCATTTTTTTTCCGCTGGCATTTATATTCTTGATTCTCTATTGGGGCTATGCCTTTCGCGAATTGATTCTGACTTCTTTTTTAATCATGGTTATCAGTGACAGCCTGGCCGGAATTGTGGGTCGTTTTCGTGGTGGAATTCCATCTGTCATACTGTGTGAGCCTAAAACAATTACCGGAAGTTTCATCTTTTTCATAGCAAGTGGGTTGATCGGCGCTCTGGCGTTGGTATTCCTGTTTGCCCTTCCCTTTCTGCCATCCCTTTGGCTGGCGCTTATGATTGCGTTATTACTGACGTTGGTCGAAGCGTTGAGTGTCGGGGGGATCGATAACCTTACAGTCCCTGTTTTCGCCTCCTTTTTTTATCAGACGGCCATTGAGACCCCAATTATTGCCGGAACAAGGCTGTTTGTCGGTATTATGATTTGCTTTCTGATTGTGTATTTGGCCTGGCGTAATCGCTGGCTCGATTTGGGAGGGAATATTGCCGCTTTTTTTCTGGGAACGACCATTCTTTTTCTGACTGATTGGTTTTGGATTTTCCCTCTGCTTTTTTTCTTTTTCAGCGGTTCTTTCCTAAGCCAATGGAAGAAAGATTTAAAAACTGAATTGACTCATTGGCAAGAAGTATCCGGCCGCAATGTTTTTCAGGTATTTGCCAATGCGAGTATCGCTCTCCTCCCGGCATTTTTTTATAATCAGACCCACGAACTATATTGGTTATATTGTTATATGGCGGCTATTGCTGCCATGACCGCTGATACCTGGGCCTCTGAACTGGGGATGGTTGGCAAATCCTCTGCTTATAGTATTTTAAGTTTCAAACCCGTTGCGCATGGTCTTTCAGGCGCGGTCAGCGCCCGGGGGTTACTCATGGCCGTTGCCGGAGGGCTGATTGTTCCAGTATTTCTACGTTTGGTTTATCCATCGGTTTCCTGGTTGGTTATTGTATTAATCGGGTTTTCCGCATGGTTAGGGCAGATTGTCGATAGTATATTGGGAGCTACAATCCAGGCCCGTTACATTTGCCCCGTATGCAATCATCCTGTTGAATTTTCTAAACACTGTCATCAACAAACATCACTGAGTCAAGGCTGGCGATTTATAAATAATCATTGGGTGAACTTTATCAGTAGTTGCGCTGCGATGTTGATTTTCGCCATCTTTTTTCATTGGTTCGATTTACACGTCAATTAGCCATGGAGGAATCATGATCCGATCCATCATTTTCGCTCTGCTGGGCGCTCTCACATTACTGATCGTAGCTTGCAGCAGTGATGATAACCAGGTCATCAACGGCGTCGATTTTCCCGTTTTTCTGGGTGAAATGCAGAGTGATACACTCTATCCTGATTCGATTTTCGTTTTTTCGGCTGCCAATCGTACGCATCTGCTCCCTAAGATGTATCTTGCCCGCAATGATTTTTTTCATACGTGGCTCTATTTAGGATTTCAAACAATTTTACCCATCGATTCTCTTGATTTTCAAACATTTGATTTAAAACTGCGGAAAGTTTTCGCCCAGGATTCTGTTTTTCAGCCGTTTGATATTCAAATTTTCCAGGGAACCCGCTTTTTAACCGTGGGTGATCTGACCGATAGCAATTTTAATGAATATTTTGATTTAACAACTCCAATCTATTCCGGCGCTGTACAGGAAGATTTTGGAGATTCCCTGATCTTAAGCGCTATTCCCGTTGGGGGAACATCCTGGTTGATGGGGGGAGAGGATACGTTGCAGTTAAATTTTCTCCTTTCCTTATCTTCTCCCTGGTCTTCTCAATCCTATGAATTTGCCGGTACCGGGTATTCGAGTTATTTGGGTGTTTCCTACAGTGAATATTCGCCCCGCCTATCGTATCGGGATGAGCGGGATTCGCTGATGCTCACGTATTTTTCGTATAGCAAAACGCTTTTTTCCCATGACAACAATCTGGCTGATCGCTATATAACTTCAATAATGGATGGACAGCTCTATTTGCATTTCCCTCTGGCTGAGAAGGCGTTTACAAAATATACGCTTTTTTACCGCGCGAAATTGCAAATCCCATATCAGGAGGAGGAATCCTTTGCGCCCGGTTTTAATATTAGCGCTTATCAGGTAACCCGGGCCGATTGGCGAGAAACCGATTCGTCTTATTACACGTTTATT
>CAZWDO010000005.1:160027-181053 GCA_964632485.1 uncultured bacterium | reverse complement strand
TATAGTGGGGGACTGGCTGAGTTTAAGCTGAATACATTGATGCAGCAATGGGTGACTTGGGCTGACAGTATTCAAAATCTGGGAGCCCTGGTCCGCTACAGCTATAGCGAAGCTCATCTGGGATATCTTAAGCTCAGCGCCCAGGATAACTTAGATTCCACTTTGCTGCCCCGTCTGATTCTTAACTATTCAGTGCCTTTGACCGAGGAGTCGCAACATGATTAACCGGATTCTTTATTTACTCTTTTTCTTTCTATGTTCTCTACAGGCGAGTTCCTATTTTACACTTAATTCCCTGGGCGATCCCTCCAATCACTCTGGCGTCTATGGCATGGGAGCGGGAAATACCGGTTTGTCGCTGATTTCACCTCACAATCAGCACCCTTTTAATCAATCATTGACGGGAATGACCGATAGAACGCTCATCTATGTCGCGGTAACCGGTGACTATTTGACTTTGAAAAACAATCAGGGTTCCGGATTGCATATTAATTATTATTTACCCAGTTTCCGATTTGTTGTTTCACTTAAAAAATACCTTAAACTGGGATTGGAATACCAGAATTTATATCAAAACTATTTTTCGATTCGAATCACCGACCAGATTATTACCAATGATACCATTGCTTTTAATTCGGAATTGACTAAAAAAGGCGGTTTACAATCGGGTAATATTTTTTTAGCGTTCCGTATTAAACAGCGCTATCTGCTGGCAACCAGTCTGGTATGGTATTTTGGCGCTTCCGAACTCTATAAACGGTTCGATTTTAACGATACGTTTTTCAGCGATGGTTATGCCAATTATGTATCGCGCTTTAGCGGACAAAATCTGATGCTGAGTTTCACAGTTCCTGTTGACAGCTCGATTTGGCTGGGTGGATACTACTCTCCAGCAAAGGAAATAACCGTAAGTCGTAGTAATGATATTCCATTGGAAAGCGATATTGAAGTCGGCGATAATAAGATTGATCTCGGCCAGCGTTTCGGGGTGGGTATCACTTGGAAGGTAACTCCTAAATGGCAATTAACCATGGATGGCCAGTATGAAGGCGCAACCAAGGGGCTGGTTTTCGAGAGCAACATTCAGAACCGCGCCAGCGATTTCTGGCAAATTGGTTTGGGAATCGAACGGAGCCGAAATTACGATTTTTTAGCAACTTACAAACAAAGAATCAGTTGGCGTGGCGGTATTTATTGGCAAGCGATCGGCATCGAATCGAGCGCGGGTGATCCGTTACGTGAAATCGGCCTTACGCTGGGGGCTACCTTACCCATGAAATCCGATTTCCATGCTGTAAATTTTGCTGTCCAATTTGGCCGGCGGGGGAACATTGATACCTTCGGCGTCCAGGAAACCGTCTGGCGCTTTTTAATATCTTTCAGTGGCCTTGAAACCTGGGGAACCCGACGGGGCTTCTATTGATGGTAACCAATCCATTCGGCTCCAAAAAATTTTCAGCGTTTTTTAAACATCCCCAAAACTCTGCTTCTCCCGTTTCTTCCGGACGCGCTCCCGATAATATGCGCTTTCGCTGGATCAATATTGTTTTTTGGAGTCTATCCCTGATTATTATCTATAATCTGATTTGCGGCGACAGCAGTTGTTTGAAACGCCGCGGCCTTAATCAACAGATTTCCCACTTGCAAGATAGCCTTCTAATACTCAAAAAACAATACGATAGTTTACAATTGGAAGAAAAACGCCTTATTTATGATCCTAAATATATAGAAAAAATTGCCCGCGAAAAATTGGGCATGGTTCGGAAAGATGAAAAAGTCTATCGCTATTATGATAAAGATTCGGTTAACTTCAAGCAAAAAGAAAGGAAGGACGATGATTAAAATTAATAGAAGGCATTCAATTCCATTGATCCTTATAAGTTCACTCGTGATCGGAGCCTTTGTCTATCATATTCTTACGGCAAATCAGCAGAAATTGTCGCTTTTAAATGCGAAAAATACCATCTCTATCAGCAATGAAGCCATGGGGCCCAATAATTATACCAGATGTGTTTCACATAAAATAAAAAAAAATGAATTTATTTATGATATTTTACTGCAATCCGGCGCCACACCCGGAGAAATTCACCGCTTCCTGGACTTGGAGGATGCGGTGGAAACTTTTAAACAGGTTCGCCCGGGCGACTCGATCTATATTTTTCTCAGTAGTGAATCTATGATTTCTAAGTTAGTTATAAAGAAATCTTCCTTCATTGCTCATATTTTTGAAAAAATTCGTGATAACCAAATTTATAGCTGGCAATGGCAAGCTCCTCTGGAGCGCCGGGAAGAGATTGTTTCGGGAACTATTGAGGATAATTTGTACAATATATTGCTTGCGAATAATGAAAATCCGGAATTAGCTTCCATGCTGGCGGATATTTATAGCTGCCAGATCGATTTCTTTAGTGATATCCAGTCGGGCGACTGTTTCAATTGCCTGGTTGAAAAATATTATTTTGGCGCTCGGTTTATGCGCTATGGAAAGATAAAATTTGCTAATTTCCGCAATCGCCAACGTAATTTTACCGCGATGGCTTTTTTTAGCGAGGAAGAGGGTAATTGGCATTATTATGATTTGGAAGGCCGTTCCCTGGAACGCTTTTTTTTGAAAAGCCCTCTGAAATTCGGGCATATTTCATCGGGATTTACGTACAACCGTTTTCACCCCGTATTGAAAATTTTTCGCCCGCACCTGGGTGTTGACTACGCGGCTCCTGCCGGCACTCCGGTTTGGAGCACCGCTGCGGGAGTTATCATCCAGTCGGGATGGATGGGAGATTATGGGAATGCCGTGGTGATTCGCCATGCGAATGGGTACGAAACTCTTTATGGCCATCTTTCTCGGATTGAAGATGGAATTGTCAGTGGCGTAAAAGTTGCCCAGGGCGAAAAAATCGGCTATGTCGGCGCTACCGGATTGGCTACCGGCGCTCATCTGGATTACCGTATCCGGCGCCATGGCAATTATATCAACCCACTGAAACTGAATCCGCCCAGCGATATTTTTATTTCCGATTCACTTTTTGAACAATTCCGCCTTTTAGCGCAGTCTTATGCTCCCTTACTTAATAACTTTGCCAACAAATAGCTAAAAGTTCCTATACTTTTCCCGGTAGCTCGCGCCGGCTCATATATTGATCAAAGCTTATTGCCATTGAGTGAGTTAACTAACTGGCTCAATTTATTTACCGTATGGGGTTTCCCAATAAATCCAATAACCGTATTTTTTCCCACGGGGTCTGCCTTCTTCTTTCCTTGTCCGAATAGAGAACCTGGATACAGCTTCTCTTCTTTGTTTACAATCCGGACAAAGGGGGAAGAAAACCAACCGCCTCCTGGATTGGGCTAAAGCCATGAGTTGTGTGTTTATTTTACTACAATTTAGAATAGTTAAAATTACAGTGTGCGTCCACTTGCTTTTTACACTCCGAGCAATCTAATAAACCAACTATTCTTTTTCAGATTTCAAAAGTTTGTCTTCAAGGCTTGACGGTTTTTTAAATTGCACTCCATACTTTTCGCATATCATATTGGCGGCTATTCTTCCGCTTTCATAAATAGTAGGTAGCCCGCTTCCCGGGTGTGTTCCGCCACCGACCAGGTATGTATTTTTAAAACACTCAAATTTGTTCCTCGGCCTTAAGTATAGCATCTGGGTGAGATTATGTCCCAAGTTAAATGTTGCTCCGTAATATACGTTCAGCTCGTCTCGCCATGTTTCGGGCGTATAAACTTTTTCAACTTCTATATTTTCTAACAAATCTTTCATTTCAGTCCTCGTTACAATCTCTTCAAGCACCCTTTTCTTAAAGGCATCCTTTTCCTTGTTCCAGTCAATGTCCGCCTTAAGGTTCGCGACGGGCACTAATACATAGATGGCTGATTTTCCTTCCGGCGCGAGAGTGGAATCAACTATTGAAGCATTCTGAATGTAAAAAGATATTTGGTCTGATAGCGTAAGTCGAGTGAAAATATCATCGACGTTACGTCGGTAGTCTTTTGCGAAAAAAACATTATGATGAGGAAAATTGTATTTCTTTTTTACACCCAAATAAAGCATAAAAGTGGAACAGGAATATTTTCTCTTCGCCAGTTTCTCGGGCTGATACTTATTAACGTATTTTTTTTCCATCAGTGAAACGGCGGCATAAGAAAAATCAGCATTAACAATTACTTCATCAGCATCTATAGCAGAGCCGTCTGCCAATTCTACGCCTTTTACACTTCTTCCTTTGTTTATAAGGCTCTTTACAGGTGTGTTAAGCTTCAGTGTTCCACCCTCCTCCATAAATACCTTCGCCATTGCCGCTGAAATTTTATTCAGCCCGCCGATTATATGGTATATACCCCATTTGTGTTCGATAAAAGCTACCATTGCAAAAGCGGCTGGGCACTCCCATGCGGACATGCCGAGGTATTTTGATTGGAACATAAATGTAAATTTTAGATTTTCGCTTTGAAAGTATTTGCTAATCACATTATAGATGTTTTTATTAATATCAAGGTGTGGCATCGCTTTAAGAAGGGGGTTCTTCAGCATGTCAAATATAGATGAATAGGGCTTCTGCAGGCAGGGGAAAAGGTACTTTAGCCTTTTTTCTTCATTTTTAAGGTACTCTTTGAATTTTTTTTCTTCACCAGGGAACTCGCGAGATATTTCCATTTCCATCTTATTGTGGTTGTCAGTCACTAGTATCTCATTCTCAAAGAATTTCAGTCTGTACATAGGGTCGAGCTTGTGCGCTTTAAAATAATCTTCGGCTTTCCTGCCGGTTTCCTCAAACATCTCCTGTAGTATGAAATACATCATCAAGAACGTCGGGCCAGTGTCAAATGTATATCCATTGATCTCTATAGGTGAGTTTCTGCCTCCGACTTTGTCAGATTTTTCAAAAATTGTAACGTCAAAACCACGGCGCTGCAGTATCATACCCGCAGTAAGACCTCCGGGGCCTGCGCCTATAATTGCAATTTTAATCTTGTTCATAAATTCTCCTCAATACGCTAATTTTTTTTAAGCGAGCAATCTAACAAACTTGGTTAAACGGTCGAAAGAACAGTGAGCGAAGTCAAACAAGCCTGCGAACCTTTTATTAATAACTTTTCGAGGGTTGTATTGACCTCCATGAATTTTTCGTCAAAGTGGAGGTTGGTATCGTCAAGAATAACTCGGTGATATTCTGTAATATAGGGAAGCTTAGCTCTCTTCATTAGTCAATCTCCGATCGTTTCGCGGATTTTAGTTGCCAGGTCTTTTAAGGAAAATGGCTTCTGTAGAAAATTTGCGCTTTCGTCCACAACTCCCTGATGGGCGATAACGTTCGCGGTGTAGCCGGACATGAACAGTTGCCGGATATCGGGGTGGATGGATAGCAGTTTTTTGGCCAGGTCCCAGCCGTTCATTTCGGGCATGACCACGTCGGTCATTAGCAGTTCGATGCGGCCGGGATGGTTTTGGGCCAGGCGCATGGCCTCGCTGGGAGTGGATGCTGACAGCGTAGTGTAGCCCAACATCTCCAGCATCGTAGCGGTCACCTCCAGTAGCAATGGCTCATCTTCCACCAGCAGAATGGTTTCGCTACCGCGAGCTGTCGCCCGAGGCTTGATATTTTCCGGTTCAGGCGCAATTCCGGTCGTGTGGCGTGGCAGATAAATCTTGAAGGTTGTCCCCCGGCCCGGCTCGCTATATACATTGATGAAGCCGTTGTTCTGTTTGACCGCGCCATACACGGTGGAAAGTCCCAGTCCGGTCCCCCGCCCCATTTCTTTAGTAGTGAAGAAAGGCTCGAAAAGGTGGGAGAGCGTGTCGGCATCCATGCCGCGGCCGTTATCGCTGACCGCCAGCAGGGCGTAATCGCCGGGGATAAAGCCTGCGCGCTGAACGCAATCGTGTTCATCGAAGAAGACGTTGCCGGTCTCAATAGTGATCGCGCCTACGCCATCGATAGCGTCCCGGGCGTTGACGCAGAGATTGGCCAGAATCTGATCGATCTGGCTGGGATCAAGTCGCACCGGCCACAATTTTTTGCCCGGTAGCCAGACCAGGTTGATATCTTCGCCGATGAGTCGCCGCAGCATTTTCAACATCTCTTCAACAGTTTCGTTGAGGTCTAACTCTCTGGGCTGGATGGTCTGTTTGCGGGCAAAAGCCAGCAGTTGTCGGGTTAAATCCGCGGAGCGCTGAGCGGCCATCTGGATATCCGCCATACTGGCGCGCAGAGGGTCGTCCAGTCCGATGCGGCTCAGATCTATCTCCGTATGACCTAAAATGACCCCCAACATATTGTTGAAATCATGGGCTATGCCGCCAGCCAGTCTCCCCACCGATTCCATTTTCTGCGCCTGGGTCAACTGGGCCTGGAGTTTCTCCTTTTCCTCTTCCGCCCGCTTGCGTTCGGTAATATCGCGGGCGATACTGTCAAAGCCCGTTACGGCGCCGACTGCATCTTTTTTCGGATTGGCGCTCGAAGTGTGCCAGCGCCACTCGCCGTTCTTGCGCCGTATCCGGTACTCCACGCCTTCCTGACGCTCCCCGTTCTCCAGCGCCTTCTGTAAAAAAGCGTAGCAGTGAGGCAGGTCTTCAGGGTGGATAAAGTCGTTGAAGGAGCTGCCTTCAACTTCCGTTGTCGGGTGTCCCAGGAGCCGTGTCCATGCGGGCGATACGAAGGTAAAGACGCCTTCCTCGGTGAGTGAATAGATGATGTCGTTGGTGTTTTCGATCAGACTGCGGTACTTAAATTCACTGGCGCGCAGATCGGCTTCCGCCCGTTGACGTTCAGCTATCTGCACCGCGAGAATCCGGTTCTGTTCCAATAGCAAGAACTCAGTTCGGTCCCGCTGGCGATTACGGAACCAAAAGTAGAATAATGACAGCATAAGAATGATCAGCAGCGTCAACGCACCGGGCAGAATAGTCCGAACTCGGATGGAAGATTGCCAATCGCGAGTATCAATATCCATACCAAAGACTGCCAGCATTTGGCCAGTGGCATGGTCTCGCAGCGGCGCCAGGGCGCTGATCCAGGTTCCCCATCGATCGGTAACCGGTTGGCTGACCGTTGCTTCTCCGGTTGATAGGACATGCGCCAGGGCGGGCGCTGTTTCAGGGTACGGTAGTCCAGGCGGCGCGTAGTCCTCGGCGCCTACAGGCGCGGAGCCCATGTAGAAAAACGGTGGGCCTGACTTCCGCTTGCCAATCAAGTACAGATAACGATATGTCGGATCGGCTGCCTGCATGCGTTTCAGCATATTATGCAGGTATTGATAATCCGCCGACTGTTCGTCCGACGATGTGGCAGTCAGCCTTAGAAAACGTTCCTGATCAATGGCATGGACAATTTTTCCGACTTCAGAAAGCATGGTCCGACGCATAACCTGTTCCGCTTCATACGCGGAAAGGACGACAAACACACTTCCAATCAACAATATGCCTAAACCCAGTATGATAAATAACCAACGCGTGAGCAATGGCAGGAACAGGTTTTTACCATTGGGTAAAGAGACTGTATTATTTATCATGATACCCTTTTGTATTGATAGTTAATAGCGCGCTCTTGGTTAAGCTCCATAATTTCATGGTCTTATACGACGGTATATTGAAAATTATGAATGTGTTCAAACTACTCTCAATTTGAATTGCCATCTTTGCGTTTTCTTTTGTTAACACTTTCTGCTTGTTAGCAACTGTATATATTATTATAGAAAGGATCATAGCTAACGCTTGGTCAATGTCACTCAAAATTATAACCTGTAGTGATTTTAAAATATTATAATCAAAATTTAAAAGTTTGTCAAGTTAATTTTTAATTTAAAAAGTGTTTGGAACAGGAGTGTCCGGACTTGCTGTAATTGGCAAGTCTATACTGTAATTGGCAAGTTGTCGCTTGTACTTTCAATTCCTGTATCGTATATCTTTACATAGTACGGCAGCTTTAGTCTGCTGGGAGACAGGCGAACCGTGAGACGCCCTATCCTGTAACTCTCGTCCGCATTGCTACGGACGAGAGCTTTTTATGATTGATTGCCCGTATTGTCTGGAAAAGGCAGTGATGTTCCGCTTCATAAGCGAGATTTGTCCAGGCTGAGAGTATATGTTGTTCGGACAAAGCATGGCCTATTTTCACAAGATGACGCATGGCTGCTAATCGGAACGTTTATTGAAATTGCATGCTATATTTAAAGTGTTAATAATTGTTCTGACTTGGAGACATGTTTTTTACCAACCCCATTATAAAAAGGAGGTCTGATGGGCGCTAGTGTGTGGTAACCCTGGTAAAAATGAATGCTATTTTTACCGGAACGAGTATGTTTGGTTTGATTTGTAGTAACTCGTTAAAGTAGGAACCGTTAGAAAAGGAGTTTTTTATGCTCAAAAAATTGAGTGTATTCGTATTATCGCTGGCGGTTTGCGCCGTGGCGGCTTATGCCGGTACTACCGGAAAATTGTCGGGCAGGGTCATTAATAAGGATACTGGTGAGCCATTGCCGGGCGTGAATGTGATGTTGACTTCCGTTTGGATGAATGGAAATAAAGTGGCGATTGAAAAAATGATCGGAGCTGTTACCGATGGCAATGGCGATTACTATATTCTGAATATTCCGGCGGGGCTCTATTCTGTTCGGTTTTCCATGATGGGGTATAGTCCTACCGATGTAGATCAGATTTCAGTTTCGCCCGATTTGACCCGCTCGATCAATATGGATATGATTGAAACTACGTTGCAGACGGCCGAAGCGATTACCGTGATCGCCGAACGCGAATTGATTCGTAAGGACGTTACCGCTTCCCAAACGATTAATGACGCTCAGCAAATCTCCTCCATGCCGGTTAACTCTGTCGATGATGTGCTGTCCACAAATTCCGGCGCGGTTTTTACCAGCGTTACTGCCGATAATGTCAATGATGCAGGTATTCATTTACGGGGCGGTCGATCAGGTGAAATCGTTTATCTCATCGATGGCATCGATGTCACTAATAATATGGATGGGTCAAACGGACTGGATGTTTCCACCGACGCGATTTCATCACTTGCCATGCTCACCGGCGGGTACAACGCTGAATATGGCCGGGCCATGAGTGGAGTTGTCAATATTACGACAAAAGAAGGCTCGGAAGAGTACCATGGCCGGGCAAGTTTTGACACCGATAAACTGGGTGAAAACAGTGAATATGTTTGGGACCAGTACAATCCTAAAATGAATTTATCCGGACCCGTTCCCTTTCTTAAATTTCTAAAGTTTGCGGCATCCTATGAATATTCAGATTCTAAAACGTACTTCAATATCAGTAAGAATACGCGAACAAATCGTACTCACGATTTTGGTCTCTTTGACAAGAATCATTTATTCAATTTTAAACTGAATTTTGATTTGCTGAAAAATTTTAAAGTGACAGTGGCCTATGTCGGTCAACAGAATAACTATAAAAACTATAATGCCGACGGCAATGATTATAAGCCGATTCATAAGGATTATACCGGTCATAATGAAGTCACCAGCGATCTCTTTTATGCGAATATCACGCACATGCTTTCAAATGCTACCTTTTATGAACTGAAAGTCGGAAGCATGAAACGACAAAATTTGTATTTCAATAAATTCAAAAATCCGGCCGATTATGTCAATTTTCTGGAATCGCCATATTTTATCAGCTCTTCGCCTGATTATTTCCCCGAATGGAATTCAAATTATGAGTTCTATTCCTGGATAGTCGATACAACTTATGACGATAATGGGGATATCGCCGGCATTGATACGCTCTATCATGCCCTGAACGATTGGTACGATTTTAAATTCGATAAAATGAATATCAAATTTGATATTTCGTCCCAAATTAATAAATTTAATCTGCTGAAAACCGGAATTGAATTCATTCAATATGATATTTATCAAAAACGGATTTCTGATCTGTTCCTGAATGGAGTGGGTGATGTGGATGATATGAGTCTGCATGCGCTTTATTATGAATATGAATATAAACCGATCGATTTTTCGGCGTATGTCCAGGATAAACTGGAATATGAAGATATGATCATCAATTTCGGGTTGCGTTATGAATACCGCGATAGCAAGGGATTTTATTTTCCCGATAAAATGGACCCTTTTACCTGGAAAAAAAGTAAAGGCAAAGGATATTTAGCCCCACGGCTGGCATTTTCCTTTCCGATTACCGAGCGGGCTGTCATGCGGTTCAGCTATGGTATTTTCTATCAATACCCGGAATGGGAGCGTTATTATGATAATACGCTTTATAAGGACGGAGATGTTGAACCGACGTCACAAATCGGACGCGGCAATTTATGGGATCCTAAGACGGGTAACGGCGATTTAAAGCCCCAGAAAACCGCCAATTATGAAGTGGGTATTGAAATGGGACTGAGCCGCGATCTGGCCATGGGCATTGTAGCATATTACAAGGATATCTATGATCTCGTTTCAAGCCGCCACATCACCACGACTCCCTATAACTATACTCAGATGTACAATGCCGATTACGGCAATTCCAAAGGCATTGAATTAAACCTCACGCAACGTTGGGGAAAATTTTTCAGTGGCAAACTTAGTTATACCTTCTCCCGCGCTGAAGGCAATGCCGCCACTTATAACCGCGGCTTTTGGATTGCCTACCAGGAATCTGTCTATGGTCTGATACCGGCTAAAAACAATACAACCATGTATTGGGACCAGCCGCATACCATCAATTTGGACCTCAATTTCTACAAAGCTAAAGATTGGAATGTGAATCTGCTTTTCTCCTATGGCAGTGGCTTACCATTTACATTAACCGATGTACGCGGTGAACCGATCGGCGAAGTTTACAGTAACCGCAAACCCTGGACGGGAAGTCTTGATTTGCGCGCGTCCAAGGATTTCAGCATTGGCGCAACCACTCTTACCTTTTATGTGTATGCCACCAATTTGCTGGATAAGCAAAATATCTATTCCGTCTATTCCGATACGGGTCTCCCGGACGAAACCGGTAACACCAATGCCTCGCTCGAAGGAAAGCATAATCCCGATTGGTATGGCCCGCGCCGGAATATCAAGGTCGGTTTGGCTTACACGTTCTAAATGATGGTTATTCAAACAGGAGATATAGTATGAAGAAAAAAATATTCACGATCATGACCGCGCTTTGGATTTTGAGTATGGTCATCGCGCTTAGCGCTCAGAATCAGGTAAAGTATAATCTCAACAAATTTGATTATTACAATCAGGTTTTCGCGCCTTCACGAGGATTAGCTCCCCTGGTCCCGTTTGAGCAGAACAGACTGGGAAAAACCGCCGGGGCTTTTGCCATTCGATACGGGCGGCTGGATGCGGGAAATGTTTCAGTTGTTATCCAGAATACTGCCGTACTGGGTTATAGCCGTTGGGCTTCGGGAAAATGCTACGAGTATCCGATTAACAGCAACCATACTTATCGCTGGACCATGTGCCCCTTGATCGCGGCCAAAATTCAAAACGATGCCGGTGAATGGGTAAAACGCACCGCAGGAGCTGGTTATGGAACCGGGCGCGACCAGGATGAGCAGGAGTTTCTGCCCCTGGAGGGATATCATTCCGGCTTGAACGATATTCGCGCGAATCTGGGGATCGCTATGTCCGATATTTCCAGCAGTTGGCCGGTCAACTGGCCGTCGGGAACGGTTGATGACCAGTTCCCAGTCGGCTCGGAAGGATTCAAGGGTATCTATAACGGCGAAATCCGCGCCGATCGCGAGGTATATTTTGCCGCTATCGATTCCATGAATAACAATGGCGCGCCGGGAGCTGTCATGGGCTGCCGCGTGGATATGTGGGGACTCCAATGGTCCGATTTCCTCAATCGCAATTTTATTATCTATAAATTTGTGGTTACTAATGTTTCCAATAAGGAATGGAAAGACGTCTATATCGGTTTTCATGACGATCCCGATTGTCCCGAAGAAGGCGCTTCAGAGTGGACCGATGATTTTGCCGCGTTCATTCCTATGGGCGATCCCAATAATGACAGCTTGTTATGGAATTTTTCCTATCTTTGGGATGGCGATGATTATGTTGAAGGCGAATTTGATGACGGCGGCGTTGGCTGGGTCGGTTTAAAAGTCCTGGAAACCCCCAATGATCCGGTTTCCAGCGCGGAAAAAGGCTTAACCTGTATGCAGGTGTTTCCGTATTCCGCAGCGCCCACCACGGAATCTGCCTCCTATGATCAATTGTCCTCGGGGATTATGCCACCCCAAAATGTACAGCCCCATGCCGAAGATTGGACCCAGACTCCCAATTCTTATGGCCCGGACGTGACGTATGCCGTTGCTTCAGGCCCCTTTGATCTGCAACCGGGCGAAAGCCTCAATTTTGCCATCGCTTCGATCCACGGCGCCAACAAAGCCGACCTATTCAATAATGCGGTTCTTTGCCAGATGCTTTACAACGCTCAGTATCAATCCGCCGAAGCGCCGCCGACCCCTGAATTGAAAGTGGTGGCTAGCGAAGATAAAGTCACGTTGTATTGGGATGATCGCGCTGAAAATGGTATCTATTATAAAAAGAATGCCGATGGTACAGTACAAACCGATGGCAATGGCGAACCCGTTATTGATCACGTGGGTGACTTCCTGTCGGGTAACAACAAATTCCAGGGGTATAAATTATTCAAATCCTCAGATAATGGTGTGACCTGGGGTACTGCCATTGTGGATATGAAAGGCGTGAATAAAGGGTATATTCCTTTGGCGCAATATGATCTGAATGATGATATCAGCGGCGAGTCCGTAGTGCGTCCTTTCTTCGATTTGGGTGATAACACCGGTTTGCGACATTCTTATGTTGACAACAATGTTAAAAATGGCTATGAATACCTCTATGCGCTGGTTGCGTATGACAGCCGCGATACATTGTTCCCGGAATCTCCGTCGCCGCTGGTCGTTCCCCCTATTGAAAATTCCATTCCTTCCGATGCTTCCATCGCGGGTGATAATCTGGTGGCCGTACGGCCGAAAGGATTTTCAGCGGGTGCAACCGAAGGGTATGCCGATTCTATAGCAATTCATACCGCCGGCAATGCGGACGTTGTTCAACAACAAGTAGTAATACTGGATCCAACGGCCACAAAAACCGCGTCCTATGAAGTGACATTTTCCCTTAATGACTATAATGAGACGATTTTTAATGTTAGAAATACGACCAGCAATGCTTGGGCTAAAACCGCTGCTCAACAGGATGTCGTGAACTGGCCGTTTTTTGATCAATCAATGGACAATGCTCCGATATTTGATGGAATTAAAATAATTGTCCGCGACGCAGAAGCTGGATTGAAAGGGTATACCTGGTCCGGCAATAGTGATGTGGAAATCGTCTACGATGGCATTTATGACCTGTTTTTCCCCCACGATTATGAATTCCGATGGGATCCTAGCGCTGCATCGGAACCCGGTGTGTTCGGCGCCCCCGGCATTCCCTTCCGTATTTATAATAAGACGTTGGGACAGATGTGCAGTCATTATCTGTGGGATGATAATGAAAATGGCGCTTATGATGCCTATGAGTATTTTATGGTAGTTGAAAGCGACGATAATGAAAGCTTTACTCATGTTTTTTATCTGGGTTATGATGAATCCTCGGTTATGCCTCAAACAGGTGAAATCGCCACGGTTGAAATGAATAAAACTATTTCTTTGGAAGACAAATATCAATTTTCAACCCAGGCTTTTGATAAAACGACGATTACAGCGAACGATCTGAAAGATATCCGGGTAGTGCCCAACCCTTATATTTTTACATCGATTTATGAACATGGCAAATTCGGAATAGAAAAACAGATCCAGTTTCATTATTTGCCGCCCCAATGTACGATTAAAATTTTTAATGTTGCGGGAAATCTCCTGCAGACGATCCACCATACTGACGGTACACCCATTGAAGCCTGGAATCTGCGAACCGTCAATGATCAGGAAATTTCCTTCGGGGTTTATATCTATCATATTGAAGCCGAGGGCATTGGTGAAACGATCGGTAAATTTGCCATTATCAAATAGGACAGGAGAAACGACATGAAAAAATTTTTACTTATATCCCTTGTTTTGTGCCTGCTGGCTGTTACAGGCTTTGCCGGTGAATTTGATAACCGGGGCACAGCATCCATGGCATTCATGAAAATCCCGGTCGATGCCCGCGGAGCCGCCTTAGGTGGCGCCGGCGTTGCCATGATCCGTGATATTTCGGCCATTTACTACAATCCGGCGGGTATAGCCGGCATTAAGGGCGGCCAGTTCCTCCTTTCCAGCATGGACTGGATTGCGGATATGCAGATGAATTCCGTGGCCGCAGTTTATAATTTCAGTAAACTGGGAACCTTCGGCCTCAATTTTAGCTATTTTTCCATGGGTGAAATGGAATTGACAACACCGGAAAACCCATCGGGTGAGGGCAATATTAAATTCAACGCCAGCGATCTGGCCATCGGCATTTCTTATGCGCGATTCCTGACCGATCGGTTCGCGTTTGGCGCCCAGGCCAAATTATTGCAGGAAAAGATTTACAACTCATACGCCAATGTCATGGGCTTGGATATCGGTTGCCAGTATAATACTCCCTTTGAAAAATTACGTATTGGGATGGCAGTCAAAAATCTTGCCGGTAAAACCCGCATGAGTGGTCCCGACATCAAAGGCAAAACCCAACACTCCAGTGGAGCGCCGGCATCTCCCGATGATGTGCCATACAATCTCGATACCAAAGACTGGAATATCCCGTTTACATTTCAGATTGGATTCGCCCTGGATGTCTGGTCCGCTGAACGGATGAAACTGACGGCTACCTCCGATTTTATCGATGAAAACGATCAGGTCAGCCGTTTTCTCGTGGGAACTGAACTTAATTTTATCGATATGGCGTTTCTGCGGATCGGCTACAATCCGCAATATGAAGAGAGTAACGGCCTCAATTTCGGTGGCGGACTCCATTATCGCTTCCGTTCCATGCCCTACGCCATGTCGTTAGATTATGCATATACTGACCTCGGCCTTCTCGAACAAGCCCATCGTTTCACTTTTAAATTTCTCTTTTAGAACCTCCTACTGGTTACCATAAATAACCAAAGGGGACACTCCTTAACGGGATTGTCCCCTTTTTTTTGGGCTTTTATTGAAATAACAATCCATATCGGATTGCAGACAATTGAAATGTTGAAAAATTCGATCGTTTTAAAAAAGTTATGATTGATGTTTCATGCCGCAGATTATGGGAGATACTCAGACTTGCATTTTCCGGAAAAATTTATTATAGTACCTTGTATTTTTATTATAGAAGCGTAACTTTTAATAAAGGAGATACAATGAGTAGTTCCAATTTACCGCCCTCTTTCTTTCAAATGCTTCAGAGTTCTGAACTCCCGGTGCTGGTTGATTTTTGGGCTGAATGGTGCGGCCCCTGCCGTATGGTCAGCCCGATTGTTCAGCGCATTGCCCAAGAATTCACGGGTCGATTGCGGGTTGTTAAAGTCAATGTGGATCAAAAACCGGAAATTGCCGCCCATTATGAAATTCAGGGCATCCCGACGCTGATAATTTTTAAACAGGGGAAAATCGTCTGGCGTCAGTCCGGCGCATTGCCTTATGAATCCCTTATTCAGGTCATTTCCCCGTTGGTGTAAGTATTTACATTCGCCGGCGGATTTTTTGCTATACTATTCCCGGGTCAATACGCCCAGAAGGAGTCGTTTATGTGTTGGTATGGTTTTTTAACCCGTTTGATTGTTTTTTCGATTTTAATCATGTTTGCCAGTGGATTGATAGCTCAACTGCAACCCGATACATTAAGTATCGACGATATCCTGTCGATGGATGAGATTACACATCTGAGAATTTCGGCGAATGGCCATTATCTGCTCTATATTAATCAGCAGTTTTCAGAGACAACCCATCTGAGGGAAGGCCACCTCTATTTTATGGCCTGGGAATCGCAGGATGAGCCGCTATTGATCGCCCCAGCGGATTGGGATGTGGTTCAAGCGGAATTTAGTCCCACTGAAAAAGAGTTTATTATTGCCCGTAAAATTGAGGATAAAACGGAGTTTTATCGGTATCGGATTCCTTTCGGCGGGTTGGAAAAAGTGTTAAGTTTGGAAACGCCGTTTTATAAATTTGCCTGGGCTGGTATGGATGATTTGATCATCCTCGGGGCAGAAAATAAACGCCAGACGGAATTGTTGAAGAAAACGGGTGACGATGCCATTGTGTTTGAAGATAGTTTGACGTTTTTTCCTCATCATTTGTATCGTTTTAATTTAACAAAGAAAAAAACAGTTCGCTTGACTGACCTGCATGAGAAAATTCAGGAGTTTGCCGTTGCGCCCGCTTCTCCTCAAATTATCATGAAATGCTTTGATTCCCCTCGTTACGGTAATGATTTATCAGTTTTCCCCCATTATTATCTGCTGAATTATCAAACATTGGCCATCGACACACTTTTTCGCGAGACTACATTTCAACCTTATCGCTTTCAGTGGTCGTTCACATCGCCTGTACTCTATTTTTTGGAAGATAGCTCAAATTTTGAATCGAAGCAGGGCAGAGGATTGACCCGAATTTTTCAGTTTGACATTGTGTCACGCCAACCGCGCCAAATAGCTTTAAACCATCCGTGGGGGATCGGTGAAAATTATTATACCCCTTATGCCCTCAATCGTAATGGAATTTTGACTTTTTTAGCGGATGGCGCCTTAAATCGAGCATGTTGGATTCAGGCTGGAAAAGCTCAAAGACTAAAGGGTGAACCTGCCGATCACCTTGAAATGATCGATTTAGCGGAACGGGGGAATCTGGTATTATATATCACATCGACTGCCCAGGATCTACCCTGCCTGTATGTTGGCCGCATCGATGGCTCCATGATCAAGCCTCTTAAGCCTGTATATCACCTGCATCCGTCCTTAAAGGGGAAAAAACTTGCCAAACGGGAAATTGTGCGCTGGCAATCGGAACAAGGCCGTACGATCGAAGGAATTCTTTATTACCCCACCGATTACCGGACTGGACAGAAATATCCGCTGTTGTTGAATATTCATGGAGGGCCGTTTGGCGTCGATTTGGACCGTTTTACACAGGATTGGGCATATTATCCTCATTACTTAGCGCAACGCCAAACTTTTGCGCTGTTTATCAATTATACAGGCAGTTCCAACTATGGGCTGGAATTCGCCGAAGCGATTTATAATAAATACTATGAACTCGAAATTCCGGATATGATGAGTGGGATAGATACTCTGATTAACCGGGGATTAGTGGACCCGCAGCAGGTGGGTACTATGGGCTGGAGTAATGGTTCAATCCTGTCGATCGGTTTGATTGTTGAATATCCTTCCCGATTTACCGTTGCGTGTTGCGGCGCGGGAGATGTCAACTGGATTTCCGATTATGGCAATTGCAGCATTGGGGTCAGTTTTGATCAGCTTTATTTTGGCGGAGCGCCGTGGGATAATTTGGATCATTATATAGCTAAATCCCCCTTGTTTAATATGGAGCGCGTCATCACGCCGACCATAATTTTTTTTGGCGATGATGATATTAATGTGCCGCCGGAACAAGGGGTGGAACATTACCGCGCGTTACAACAGATCGGCAAAGCGCCGGTTCGGTTTATTCAATTTCCCGGTGAACCCCATAGTTTTCAAAATAAAATCCATCAAAAACGCAAAATGCAGGAAGAAATTGGCTGGTTGGATCGCTATTTTTGGAAAAATGAAATTCAAGGTGACTTACCAGGCTGGGTTTCCGTTAATTTACCCCTCGCTAATCTGGTAAAAAAAACCAGAGAGATCAAACAGACGCATGGGAAATATGGCGTATTAGACCACGATATTTTAACGCCTCAAATGAAAGTTGTGGATTCCCTGACCGTTTCGGTTTTTGAAATTACCGTGGCCCAATGGAATGAATTCGCGGCACGCAGCGAAGGAAAATATTCCCTGTTGGCAGTTGATTCTCCCAATCGTCCCGCTACCGGAATCAATGATATGATGGCCATCGACTATTGCAGGTGGTTAAGCCGTATAACCTCTAAAACCTATAGTTTGCCCAATGCCGCTATTTACGAAAAACTATTTGCGCAAGCCAATCCTTCCAATGAAAATACATTAGCCTATTGGTTGGGTGGCGCTCCTAATCCTCTTGAAAAAAAAGAACTGAGTCCTTATATCGGTCAACTTGATCTCGTGAAGAACGTTGGCGAGTTTGCTCCGACTCCTGATGGTATTTATGATTTGCAGGTCAATGTCAGTGAATGGGGGTATGATAAAGCCGGCCAATTGGTTCTTTGGGGTCAGCATGCCCAGAGTACCGGAGAAGCCGGGCTATGGTGGGAATGGAGAGCTCCGGCCGGTTACTGCGGATTCCGAGTGGTCCTTACTCCAGAAGAATAATCGCTGTGTCCGGTTCGTTGCGATGGGCCGTATTAACTAGGATGGATCGGTTAAGCGCATACCCTTCAGCGTTTTCGATAGCGTTTCTCAGAGTTTATTCTATTTTTCGAGATGAAAAATTGATTTTGCTTGATGGATACGGAAAATGAGACCAAAATATTCGCCGGTCTATCAATAAAAGGAAACTTTACGATCAGTTATCCGTATTTTTTGAGAAACCGTTCAGGAGCGTTATATGAATCGGATCCAATTTTTAGTATGTTTAGTTATATTAACGGGTAATTCGTTTTCACTTGAAAATAAAATCTATCGGACTATCCCGGTTAATCCTCATCCACCGGTCATTGATGGGTATCTGGAGGAGATGGTATGGAGTAAAATTGAATGGGGCGTCGATTTTGCTCAGATGCAACCTAAGGAGGGAGAGCCTGCCAGTGAGGTCACCCGTTTTAAAATCTGCTATGACCCGGATAATCTTTACATTGCAATAGAAGCCCGGGATAGCATTCCCGGTCGAATCGACCAGCGGATCGTGCGGAGGGATGAAGAAGAAATGGGTGATGTCGTTGGGATCTGCTTCGATTGTTTTGCCGATCACCAGCGGTCTTTTGAGTTTTATGTCAACGCCGCCGGAGTAAAATGTGACGGGATAACTTCCAAAGGCGGCGAGACATTTGAAAGAAACTGGGATGCGATTTGGGATGCAAAAACCTCCATTCATGCCGACGGATGGACGGCGGAAATGCGTATCCCTTTCAGCCAATTGCGTTTTCATGAAAAGTCTCAGCAGATATGGGGATTGGAGTTGTATCGGTTTATTCAACGCAAACAGGAGCTGTCCTGTTGGCGTCTAATCCCCAAGGAAACCACGCAGGGTATCGCTTATTATGGCGAATTGCATGGACTTGAAAATATTATTGCCCCCCGGCAAATTGAAATTATGCCCTATCTCTCATCATCGGTTCAGAACAATTGGCCGGAACCTGGCAATCCGCTTGTTGACAAATGGAACCGCCATCTCAGTATGGGATTGGACGGAAAAATCGGGTTGAGCAGCAATTTTATGTTGGATTGGACGATCCATCCCGATTTCGGCCAGGTGGAAGCCGATCCCTCGGAAGTCAATCTAACGGGATTTGAAACCTTTTTCCCGGAAAAAAGACCCTTTTTTATTGAAGGACAGGATATTTTCAGCTTTCGATTGATGACGGGGGACGGCGGTTTTTCCAATGATCAGCTTTTTTATTCGCGGCGCATCGGTCGATCGCCTCATTATGACCCAGATTTAGAAGATGAGGAATACCTGAATGAAGTTCAGCAGACCTCTATTATCGGGGCCTGCAAACTGAGCGGTAAAACCCGGAATGGATTTTCCGTGGGAATAGTGGACGCCGTTACAGCCGAAGAGTCGGCAACTATTGCATCTTCTCATGATCGTCGTAAGATTATCGTGGAACCCCTAACTAATTATTTTGCCGCCAGAACCTTATATGAGCATAACAAAGGAACTACTCGTGTGGGTGGAATGATTACCGCCGTTAATCGCCGTATTGAAACCGATGAATTAGATTTTTTACACCGTGAGGCCTATACCGGCGGGCTTGATTTCAATCATTTCTGGAACCAGAAAAATTGGCAATTCAATTTGACCAGCGCGTTCAGCCATGTGCGCGGTTCCGAGGAATCGATCCGGGAACTGCAGGAATCTTCCCTTCGTTATTTTCAACGCCCTGATGCGGACTATAAGGAATTGGACACAACCCGTACCACTTTAAGCGGGCATGGCGGCAATATTCTGGTCGGTAAACTGAACGGCGGCCATTGGCGCTATATGCTTGGAACCTTATGGCGCTCCCCGGGATTTGAAACTAATGATCTGGGATACACCCGACAAGCGGATTATATTATGGAATATATCTGGGCGGGGTTTCGCTGGTGGACGCCATGGAGTATCTTTCAAAGCGTTAATATGAATTTTAATCAATGGCGTTCTTCTACATTTGGTATCGATTGGTTGAATTTGGGCGGTAATATCAATTTCAATCTCACTTTTAAAAATTATTGCGGCCTGTCCGGAGGATTGAATCTGGATGCGGACGGTTTTTCCGCCAGCGCGCTAAGGGGCGGCCCCTCTTTGCGTTATGATGATAATTATCATTATTGGGTTGCCGTTAATACCGATGAACGGAAATCCTGGCTATTCTCCGCCGAATGGGTTAATTGGTGGAGCAGCGACCAGATATCGCTGTTTCGCGAATTGGCGATGGAGATGACATGGCGGCCGAAACGAGCTTTGACCTTGAGCGCCGAGGGTTCCTATACTAAAAATATTGATGATATGCAATATGTCGATACGTATGATTATCTGGGGGAATCGGCGTATCTGTTGGGCCGGATCAACCAAAATACCCTCCGACTGACGTTAAAACTGAATTGCTATCTGACTCCAAATCTTTCCATCCAATTCTATGGGCAACCATTTGTCTCCGCCGCTGAATATGATCGGTTTAAACGGGTCGTTTCCGCCCGAGCCGATAAATATTCACAACGCTATACCCTATTTGCTTCAGATCAGTTCAGTCAATCCAATGAAGAAATCAAGATCGATGAAAACCGGGACCAG
>CAZWDO010000005.1:156940-160017 GCA_964632485.1 uncultured bacterium | reverse complement strand
ATTATTGAATACCAGTCTGAATCTCCTGATTTTAATTTTCAGGAATTTTGTTCGAATCTGATCATCCGATGGGAGTACCGTTCCGGATCTGTCTTGTATCTGGTTTGGTCCCAGGGACGCCATGCCGAGTCTTCTTTTCCCCGTTTCAATATGGTTAGAAATATGGATGACCTGTTCGGCCGTTATCCGGAAAATATTTTTCTGCTAAAATTTTCCTACTGGCTTGACATTTAAAGCGGAAAAAAAGAGGGGCCGCATCACGCGATTACCATTCGCGAATCGATGAAAACAGCAGCGCATTCCTTCCGGCGCGCTAAAGGGATTCCCACCCTATAATTGAGAATTTTTTAAGGAATTGTACGGTTGAATCTCTTTAAGCTGTCAAGTTGAAATCAATGGGGAAATCAGCTCTCGTGTAATCGAGTTCGTATCCAGGTCCAGCTTGAAGCGCACTAATGATAGTTCCGGACCATCATGAGCGCCGTTGATCGCCAGGGATTGTCCAATCTGGAACATCCATTGCCCGGATAGTTGCGCGCTTTCATGGGCGTGCCCATGGAGGGAAATTACCGGCTGGAAGGTTTCGATGGCTTCGCGAATTGCCAGGCTGCCGATATGCGCATCGATCGGCGCATGATCGATAGTTTTTCCGTGGACGTCGATGATGTCCAGCGGAGTATCATAAGGGGGGGCATGCGCCAGAAAAATAACAGGGGAGTTGTGTAATGGGCCCCACAATGTTTTCAATCGATCTCGCAGGGTTTCCCAGGGAATCGCTTCCCGATCGGTATCGATAGAAAAAATCCCGTTTTCCGGAGGGATCGCCCCCGGGGGCGCATATCGGCTGATATCGTAGCGTTCCCAGTCTTTCAACAAAAACGGGGTAGGCGGGATATAACTGAATCCGATGATCGTCCAGCCGCGCCAGGGGAAGGCGCGTTCCTGCAGGTAATGGAGGAGTCCCTGTTTTTCCAGGGACAGGAAGACCGGTTCCACGCTTTTCGGATCATCATTCCCCGGAATGAGACCGATCAGGGGATAGTTGTCTTTTAATAAATCCCGCAGAGAAATAAGCGCGGGAACAAGTTCGCTTTGAACAAACAGGCTGCCGCTATCCTTGATCGGGGGAGGGAGCATATCTCCCCCCAGTAAAACCAGGCCGGGTTGTTCTTCAGCCACAGTTTGCCAAAGGCTTTGGTAGCGGGCTTTATGGCCATGCAGGTCCGTGACGAAAAAACAACGGTTGTTCATGAGCGACGCAGACGCGTCAGTACGATTTTAATGCGACGTTGAGCCACTAAGCTTTGTCCATCGTTGGCAATTTCAGCTCCAATATATCGGAACAGAATTCGTTGATTTTGCATCAGCGACTGGTATTCCGTTTTGTTACTGGCCGCGGCCCGTTCAAAAAGCTGCTGCAGCAATTGCCCCGAATGATACGCTCTCAGGCCCGATAATTGGAGATTGGTCAGAATATCTCCCGGATAGATCGTATAATAACCGCCGTCCATACTTTCAAACGTTAGCTGATCGTTTTCCAGGTAACGGCCTTCCAGTCGGCGGGGGTCGGCGTAGCCGTAAATAGCGATTTCCAATATCTCATTCGGTGAACTGTTATTGATAAAATAAGGGAAAATTTCGTCCACGCAATTGATATAAATCGTATTAAAAAGATTGTCCACTGTCTTTGCGTAGGTATTGTATTCCTCATATTTGGGAGTTCCAGGAGTAATATCCTCAATATACCCGGCGTCTTTCAGGCGCGATGCTTTCAGTTGCGGCAGTTCAGCCAGATTTTTGGCTGTATTGGGTCGATAATAACCGGAAACAAAGAAAGGCACGTCATATTTGCCCAAATCGAATTCCTTGATTACATCGCGTATTATTTCCTGAGGCATCTGGACAACCGCCTGCGGTTCGCCGCAGGTAAAACAGTAGGTGAGTCCTACCGCAGTCAGGATGCCGTTGGTAGCATAATCGATATCATCCGTTTTGGCAATATCGATCAGTCCGTATGAATAGCCCACGGAACCAAAAAAATTCCAGCGGGGAGTGAGGGCATATTCCAATCCAATGCCAAAATTGACGGCCATATCGTCTTTAGTAACAGATTTTTGATTAAAGGTTTGTCCATCGAGAAGAGCTCCGGTAATCGAAGGATAAGTAGAAGCAAGATCGGAATAATCATATTTTTCTTCAGCCGTGCCCAGAATAGTGAATTCTGGTCCGGCAAAGAGAAAGGGTTTGCTTTTCCCGGTTGTAAGATAATATTTAGCATAAAGGGGAATAGTGTAATAGTCAAGAGTCAATTCACTTTTACTGTCCGGATCGGCCACGAAATAAGGACCGCCCATTGTTCCCCAAAGATCATAAGGCAGGTTCTTGAAATCAATGCCTTTCTGTTGATAATTAAATTGAAACTGGATAGCCCAGCGGGGAGACAATTGGTATTCGGCTAAAAATCCGGCCAAGCCGCCCAGTTTATTCTCGGCGGTGATAAAGGAGGCTGAATCATTGCTATAGTCGGCGCCCGCATAATTTACGCCCAGTTGGAATCCCCCCCTGAACTCCGCGTTGGCAATTCCTGCCAGGCACCCGAGCATCAAAGCGAGGAAAACAAGAATTTTTTTCATGGTCATCTCCTATTTTAAAAGCGTAATTTTCTGAGTTGTCTCGGTGGCGTCGGAAGAGTACCGGACGAGATAGATACCAGCGGCGGCGGGAGTTCCGTTCCGGTCTCTACCGTCCCAGGAGAAGGAATGCGCGTTGCCGCCCGTTTCTGTATCTAATGTCCAATTGCGGATTCGGCGGCCCTGAATATCATAAATCGTCACACAGCCCGCCGGATTCTCCCCGGGTTTGATGGTGATGGAAGTGGACTGATTGAATGGATTGGGGTAAATATTCATGCAGCTTTCTTTTTTCGCCAATTGAGTGGCGCCGGCCGAAAATTTCCACCCCATGTCCTTCATCTGATTGATTACTTTGTCGTCAACTTCATGCACGACATCGATATAATAGGCATACATCATTCCTGGATAGTTGTACGCCAGATAACTAAGATCATAATGGGAGAG
>CAZWDO010000005.1:92766-156917 GCA_964632485.1 uncultured bacterium | reverse complement strand
ATGGCGAGGTCGTTCGGGCTGTTGAAGCGCTTTCCTTGATAGTTGTCCGCCAGATATCTAAGATCATAATGGAAGAGACTGGACCCGCTTTCCCAGGTAGCCGGAGCGTAAAGTTTGATAGTGCCGGCATTGGAGCCGATCCAGTATATATTATCGCTAATCAGATCTAAAACCCAACCAGTACTGCGATTGGTCAGATCAATCAGGCGATTGTAGCTGCCATTGTAAATAAAATGATCGTAGGGAAAGGGGAAAAGGGTGGGTTCGTCAACTTCATAATAGTCAGAGATATCTTCATAGGAAGGTAAATATCCATAAAATCCATAATAAGTAAATCCATCGCGACTGACCGGACGGATCGATTGCAGATATCCCAGTCCGTGGCACATTTCATGGATGACGACGGTAATAAAATCGTATTGACCGCTTCCCGGATTTCCGTCCAGTCCATAATACCAGTCAACCGTGTTGTTGAAATGGGCTTCAAAGTCCGCTTCGGATGGATCGTTGATATCCCGGCCATAAATCATTTCTGCCTGAGGAATGGCATAGGCTGTATTAGCGAATGGAGCGCCCGGAGGATTGATAATGAATTCGGTGGGACCGCATTGACCCAGTATATCCTCCTCCTCCAGTGTTTCGAGGCTGGCTTGAATGTTGATGGACACATCTGTTTCAATGAGTTGATCCCAAATCTGGACTGCTGCGCGGAACGCGCTGGCTGCCTCTGAAGAAAAATTGGTAAGGTTGACTGTAAAATGCTGAAATTCAGTCGGCGAAGTTGCAGTTTGAACCGCTTTGTTCAAACGGTGTTTTAAAACGGCAGGATCTTTCGCTTTACGCATGATGCCTGTGTAGTTGCTGTTCTTTAATGAAAAGGGTTCAGCAAATAAAATAGCCGGCGCCAGCATAACCAGCAGAATCCATAAATATGCGAGCCTGGTTGACATAGCCACTCCTTTTTATAAGTGATATTTTTCTGATACCCTTCGATTGCGGCATTGTATGAAAACTGGAGTTTTCAACTTGTGGAATATTCCAGCTAACTATTCCAGAGCGCTGCAATTTGGGATATCGAATGATTCCAATTAAATACAAATATAATTTTGAATTCTATATTTGTCAAGAGAAAAATTTTATAAAATAGATACCTTCCCGGAGAGATCATTTTTTCCCCACCGAACCAATACAAGGATCAATCGTTAAGACTAAATAAATTTTTTATCTTGATTTTTTGAGTAGATCAATATATTTATCAATAAGAAAAACACTATTCTCTGATCACGTTCACTCCAAGAATTTTTTCAAAATAACCAAGAAAAAAATCCTGGTTATCGAACTCTAAAGGCAGGGCTCCATTTTTATTCACCATCACTTTGTATCCCCTGATTTTTAATTCATAAACAGCGAACAAAACAGCCACATCCGTACAAACGCCCGAAATTTCAATTTCTTCAGGATTCAATTCTTTTAAAAGCTCTTCAAGCCCTGTTCCATATAATATACTCAATGTATTTTTGCTCAATACTGTAGAACCTCTGACATATTTTATTAACGGCTCTACAATATCGGCTTCTGGAGTATCCTTCATGCAATGGGGCGGAAATGGATCATTTATTTCAGGATCATCCAATTTATGAGAATCACATAGAAAGATTACTTTTCCACCGGTTGCAATAGTTTGTTTAATTCGCTCTTCAATATATTTTTCAATGGATTCCGTTTCAAAAGGCAATGACAGCGGAAATCCTTTTCGGCAAAATCCATTGAGCATATCGATGATAATCAGGATTTTCATTTTATCTCCTCACAATTGTCGCGGATAATAGCCATTACAGAGCCGACTTTATTCGGACGTGACAAATGGTAAGTCTGGCAAGTATAGTTGAGAACTTTTTCCTTTTTACCGAATTCTATTGAGTACTTTTGAATTTTGGGCATGTGATTCCTCTTCAAGTTTTTAGCAGCCAATGTGGTCGTTCCGCTTCCTAAAAACGGGTCTAAAACCATATCATTAACAAAAGAAAACATTTTTATTAATCTTCGCGGTAATTCTTCTGGAAACATTGCAATATGATTATCCTGTCTGGCTCCTGCAAAATTCCAATGACCTGCAAAAAAAATATTCCATTCTATGATTTGTCAACATTTTAGCCCGTCAGTTAATTTAAGATTTACAACCAATCCTATTATTAAGATAAATAAAAAATCAAAAAAATCAAGAAAAAAATAGCTCTTTAAGTATCTTGCATAAAGAGTTTTTCATTTAATCATTGTATAGGTTCAGTGGAAAATGACGCTATGATGGAGCGGGCAGCGGCCACGGCAGTCGAGAAAGCCGCCTGAAGGTTAAACCCGCCGGTATCGCCATCAATATTGATCATTTCACCGGCAAAGTAGAGGCTGTTAATCTGCCGCGATTCCAATGTTTTCGGATTGATCTCATCCGTAGAAACACCGCCGGCAGTAACCATGGCAACCTCGAAACCTCCGATCTTCTCCACAACGCATCGGTAATTCGTTATCGTGTTTACCCAATTTTTTCGTTGGTTTTGTGTCACTTGGGCGCAATTTACGGTTCCGTCGATCCCCAATTCTTCCAACAGGGTTGCGACAAATTTTCGTGTAAGTTCCCCCGAGCTCAAGGCATTTTCCAGGTTGCGGGTGGGATGCGATCGGAATTGGTTGAGTAGCTGGGCATTATATTGATCGGCTGGAATACCCGTGAAGTTGATACTGATTTCATGTCCTTGAGCCAGATAGCGGGAGCTATGCAGGATCACCGGACCTGAAAAACCCTTATGAGTTATCAGGAGTTCTCCACTAAATTGTTTTTTCAGTTTTTTATCCATGCCAAACGAGACAATGCTGGAATTGAAACTGAGACCGGCCAGATGGGACCACGTAAAGTGGTAGGGGTAAACAGGGGTTAGCGCTGGTCTCGGTTCGATCAGGCAATGGCCCAGCTCGCGCGCTATTTTCCATCCCGTGCCATCGCTCCCGGTCTGTGGATACGATAATCCGCCACACGCCATCAAGACGCGTTGAGCTTGAAATTTTTTTTTACCGGTTTCGATATAAAAACCAGCGCTATCGACATCTATTCGGGTAACCGCGGAATTGCATTCCAGAATTCCCCCGGCGGCGCGTATCCTGTTCAATAGGGTATTCAGAATCATTCCGGCTTGCAATCCAGCGGGGAAGATTTTTCCGTCTTTGCGGGTTATTAACGGAATCCCGCGCGAAGTGAAAAAGTCCATTAGATCCTGGTTAGTAAATCCCAATAGCGCGCGCTTAATAAAATTTGAGTGTTCAGCATAATGAGGTAGAAACTCGCGAATAGCGCCATCATGGGTGAGATTGCACTGGCCGGAACCGGTCAACATCAGCTTACGGCCGGGTTTTGCCGTCTTTTCCAGGATACGGATTCTCAATCCGGCTTCGGCGCAAAGTAAAGCTGCCATTAAGCCGGCGGGACCCGCCCCCACGACGATTAGATCATCGCGGATAGAGATAAAATCCGCCATCATTGATGCCGTCATTAATGGTTGTTTTGAATGTCTCGTCCATTTTGACTTTATGTTTCCTGGGGTCTAAGTATCGTGCAGTGATTTCCACTGTATTGTTTTCGAAAATTTTAAGTTTGACATAATTTAAAACATACCCATAGCGCGGATGGCTAATCAGTACAGTTTCAGAACAACTTATAAAAGCGAGTGGGTTTCGTACCGAATTGGGCGCAAAATATTCCCAGGTCTCCAACTTCATCCCGCCAATGGCATCCGGCGCCTGAACCGTATCACCGTCGATGATCAAACGGCATTTTGCATAACGGATCACTGCCCGGACCTCTTCTCCGGTTTTAAGCGCGGACATAAGCTCTTCCAGGCTGATGAGTTGTCGTTTATCTTCCATACACGGATAGAGCAGATATTGAGATCGATTGGCTTCAAATGCGGCCAGGCCGATCCGGTTCGCTTTTATTAGCGAATCGATTATTCCGGGACGGTTCAGCTTTGCCAAGTCGATCGCATTGCCCAGACTGATGGGAGTTGCGGTCAGACTTTTAAATTCCTCAGGATAGAGGCGTTTGAGCGTAGCGGCCAGCTTCAACCCGAATTCAAAGGCATCGAATTTGGATTGATCATAAATAATAATGCGGATACCCTGACAGGTTTGCTGGTAAAATTTATGTGGCGCTGAGGAAGGAATGAATTTGACGGGGATGACGCGCCCTCCGGCCAGAGGGATCGATTGGAGTTCCCGTACTAACTGATCGGCATTGATATAGGGCGCGCCGAAGATTTCAAAGGGAATATCTGTTCCGCGCCCCATAGATAGAGACGTTGTTTCCAGCCATCCCAGTCCGGGATAGGTTAAGGCGCCGGTCATGCTTTTCATGTTCGGGGATGGGTTGATCCAGGGCAATCCAGTGGATTCCCAATACATTCCGCGGGACCAGTTTTTCATGGCGATGACGGTTAGTTTTGCGTTGATCTTCATCTCGATGTTGAAAAATCGGGCCAGTTCCCCAACTGTCATGCCATGCCGCGTCGGAATCGTCCATATCGATGTAAAACGGCCAGTCAGAGAATCAGGAGGGATGAATCCGCTAACATGATTGCCATCGATCGGATTGGGCCGGTCCAGTACGTAAAATTCCAAACCTGCTTCAGAAGCGGCCTCCATCGCATAGGCCATGGTTGCTATATAAGTATAGAATCGGCACCCAATATCCTGAATGTCAAATACCAATGCATCCAAATCGGTTATACTTTCACTGGAGGGCTTGCGCTGATCTCCATAAAGGGATATGACGGGCAGTTTTGTTTTCGGATCCGTTTCATCGCTTACTTTTTCATCCATGATTCCACGCAACCCGTGTTCCGGCGAAAATAAGCGCACTAATTTGATCTCCGGGGCATTGAAAAGTAGATCAATGGTCGCCTGGCCGTCTCGGTTAATCCCCGTATGATTGGTGATCAAGCCGATCCGCTTACCTTTCAACGGACTAAATTGATCCTGTTGCAGAACGTCGATGCCGGTAAATACAGCGCCACCCGGTTGACTATAACTCACGCAAATCCAGATGAAAAGAATGAAGAGCGATGCAAAGTTTTTTTTCATAATTGCTAACTCCTTTACCGTTTTTTTGTCGCAAGGCCGCTTAATCGCGTTTCCCGTGGGCCTGAACTGATTCGGGCCATCGATTCCTGTTTTTCGTTTTTTATCATAACCATAAAATAGGATGATGTCAAGTAAAAAAATACTCGTTAGAATTTATAGTGAAATTTAATAAACAAAACCGCCATTATTGAGTCTAATGCTTAATGGGTTGATTCCATGGGGAACTGCTTATTTTGTGAGTCGGCCACTATAACTGAACAGAAATGAAAGTTCTAAACCGGAAAAGGAGTTTTCCCTGATGAGTAAAGTGTTCATTACCTTATTCTTTTTGCTACTTGGTTTATTGGCAATTATGTGTAAAAATCAGGAGTTTAAAACTGATATTTTGTCAAAATCGATTGTGATTGATGGTGATGCCTCCGATTGGAACTCAACGGTCAATTGGATCGAAGAAGAACAAATCAGTTTATCACACGCTGTCGATAGCCATGCTTTTTATTTATTGATTCAGTCGCCGGATCGGAGATATATCCGTCTTCTTATTTCAGGAGCGACATTATGGGTAAAAACCGATCAAAAGCAGAAAATCGGAATCTATTTTCCTCCCTTGATGGAAAATTGGCAATGGCGGGAAATCATGGGTTCATTCAGGAACTCAGAAGACGATTTGTCTGCAATTATCGGACAAAAACTGGTGGAAATCAGAATTATTGATTCGGAAAAGCAGCCGATAAGGGTGATTCAACCCAGTGGGGGCGATGTTAAAGACGTGTTGGCCTCTATAGGGTTCCGGCAAAATCAGTTGGTAATGGAGATACGAATACCGTTTGGTTGCCCTACAGGCAACGGAGATTCACTTGATTTTCAACAGGGCCATGCCTTAACATTGGACTGGGAAATCCCCGAAATGTCATTTAACAGAGAAGACCATCTCCGGGGTAACCGGCCAACCGATGGCGGAGATTTTCCGCGAGGAAGCGGGATGAGTCCCGGTGGTATGCCGCCCCGTCGCCAGGGTGACGGAAACCGTACCCAACGATTCTCAAGGGATCCGATTTCGTTGGATTGGAAGGTGCGTTTAGTTTTAGCCGATTGATTATTATCGCATGGGGTTTATAGAAATTTCCGGATGGCTGGCTGCGTAAGCGTTTTGTGAAGGTCATTGAATTAAAACGTTATGTTTGACCATCGTGCGTTGTGATAGTTTGTGTTATATATAAATTGATTTTATTACGGTCTGTTAGTTGCGATTTTGGACTATTTTTTTATTCCTTGACAAATTGCTTTTTTTGTAATATATACAAAATGGCTTAAACTGAAAAAAAAGGAGTGTAATCCTGTCGTTCTTTTTGTTTAGCATACTTGTCGTAATCAGTTTTTTTATGTCCATGCCCTGGGGACCGGTTAACCTTGAGATAATCCGGCGGACCATGAATCATCAAATCTGGAATGCCCTGTTTTTCTCGATCGGAGCGGCTATTGGCGATGGAATCTGGCCGGTGATCGCTTTTGTCGGCGTTTCTCCGCTGCTGACTGTTCGCTGGGTGGAATTGTTATTCTGGAGTGTTTCAACAGTAGTCATGGTCATTTTGTTGTTCGCAATATGGCGAACTCCCTTACATCATGAGGGAAAAAAAGGGGTATGGCAATTAGTAGCAACCAGAAAACGGATTGCCTTATTTTCTGGCCTTTTACTGGTCGTCACCAACCCCCTGGGTTTGGGTTTCTGGTTAACCCTTTTGGGAATTGGCGCTGCGCATGGCTGGCGTATTGAAACAACCCTTTCCGCTGCCTGGGCGGTTTGGGGCGCTGTAGCTCTGGGCAGTCTCCTGCTTTATGGATCGGTGATCATTGTGACTTTCCATACTCACCGGGTTTTTCAGTTATCTCGTTTTCACACGCGAATTCGTTTGGTTTTTCTGAGCATACTTTTATTGATTACCTTGTTTTTCGCTTATCATACGTTAAATTTGTTTTTTACTTGAAAGCGGCAGTTTTTACAGGAAAACCAGTTGCGAAGCGTTAATCCTAGGATTCATCTATTCCCCTCGCCCCCTTGAGGGGGTATTCCGTCAGTGTGAGGGGGAAAATGACAAATAAGCTCAGACGTCAACCGTCTTAACGTTAACTTTACTGCCGATGAATAGCAGAGTAGCAAGTAACCGGGCAACTCTATCCCTTCATGGCGTGGCAAAGTCGCCAAATCCCATTTACCTGCGCGATTCCTTCTTTTAGTGTCTGAAAAATCCGCTATAAAACAACCTATTTATAAAATTGTTTAGCGCAAAAATCATTCAAAAAATCAACAAACATGTCAATCTGTTCTCTATTAATGATCAACGGAGGGGTTAGCCGCAGGATCGAATCGCCAATCAGATTGGTTATAAACCCATTATCGAGCAAGAGCCGATGAATTTCAGGAACGGGTAGTTTAAATTGTACGGCCAGGATCAGACCGATTCCCCGGATTTCCTGAATGATATCCGGATATAGCCGGGATAACGTTTGGAGTCGGGTTTTAAAATAGTCGCCGATTTCCTGTACCTGAGGAATCAGTTCCTCTTCCAAAAGAGATAACACTTGTTCAGCTACAGCAGAGATTAGCAGATTGCCGCCAAAGGTTGAGGCGTGTTTGCCAGGGGACCAGACGTCCTGCCATTTTTCGCTTACATGCAATGCTCCGATGGGCAAGCCGTTGGCTAATGCTTTAGCCAGTGTTATTCCGTCCGGTTCCACATTAAAATGCTGGTAGCCGAAATAGGTTCCCGTGCGTCCGATACCGGTTTGTACTTCATCAAAAATCAGCAGAGCCTTGTGCAGGTCGCATAATTCCCGAGCTTTTCGCGCGAATTCCGGAGAGAGTGGATAGACTCCGCCCTCAGCAATAACCGGTTCGAGGATGATGCCGCAAACCTGGGACGACATTGCTTGTTCCAGGGCCTCAATGTTATTGGCGGGGATGTGGACAATTCCCGGGACGATAGGCGAGAAACCCTCCTGGTATTTTGTTTGGCCGGTCATGCTTAGCGCGCCCAGGGTTCGGCCATGGAATGATCGTTCGAGCGTGATGATCGTTTTTTTATCGGGGGCGATCTGATGACCGTAATAGCGGCAGAATTTAAGCGCCGCTTCATTGGCTTCGGCGCCGCTGTTGCAGAAAAAAGTTCGTCCACGAAAGCTGAGCGCGCCGATTTTCTTTGCCAACTGCAAAGGTTGTTTGTGGTAAAACAGATTGGAAATATGAATCATTTCTTTCGCTTTGTGTTCAATTGTCGCGACGAAGCGCGTGTGGGCATGTCCCAGGCAGTTGTCGGCTATCCCCGCCAATAGATCAAGGTATTGACGTCCCTGGTCGTCCCAAACCCAGGCGCCGTCCCCCCTGACCAGTGTCAATGGATAGCGGTTGTAAGTCGTCAGTATATAGTCGGGGTATTCAATCTGGATAGTATTCATGGAGTTCCTTCCTCTCGGGATTATATATCTGAAGCGCGCGCAGGTTTTTACAATAGCTGCCGCCATTCCGGCTTTGGATAGAAAACGACCGGAAGGCCACTGCTTAATTTGTGAACTCAAAGAGTTAATTTCAGTCAATCAAACCGTCGGTCGGGAGAAATCCCTGCTGTCGGTTCATGTTTTCGATTGCCTGGGTTACAGCTCCCTTGAGCAGGTTGTCCAACGCGCTGACTACACACAATACTCCGTTTTTATCGATGGTAAAGCCGCCAATCAGGCAAAAAGGAGTATTGGCAACCTCTTTGGCCGTAGGAATATGATCCACCACACGGGTTAGCGCGCCGAGATATGCCTGGTCGTAAATTGCGCGTATCCGGTCCACGGACATGGGTTCCTTCAGCATGAGATGCGCTGTTACCATCATGCCACGGAACAGATTGGCGACATGCGGCGTAAAACTGAAAGGGATACCCAACTGCTGTTCCATTTCAGGTATATGGCGGTGGTCGGTCAGTTTATAGGCGATCAGGTTTTCGTCATAATCATATCCATGGTTTTGGCCTCCGCCGGAATAGCCGCTGATGGCATCGAATACAGCATACTGGATGCGCTCCCGTAAGGGCCAGGCGGATAGTATAGAACAGGTGGCATAACAGCCGGGATTGGCAATCAGGGGTTTTCCTCGTAATTGATCTCCATATATTTCGGGCAGTCCATAGGGATGGCTGAGCCGATGATCCGTACTCAGGTCGATGATTGGAATTCTAATTTTCGGCGCCCACTCTTGGGCTGCGCCATGTGGCACGGCCAGAAACACCATGTCCATGTGGTTGATAGTTTCAATATCGGGCTTGGCAAATACCATCTCTCTAAGAAATTCGAACTCAGGAAAAACCTCACCCACCGCCTTGCCGGCCTGACTTTCACTGGTCACCAGTTCAATGCGCGCGCGAGGATGTCGGCTTAGCCAACGGATTAATTCCCGTCCCGTATATCCTGCCGCTCCAACGATTCCAACACGTAACATATCTGCTCCTATATCAGGGTTCGTTCTTTGGCGCTGACAATTTTCATGGCCGGAATGATCTCTTTGAAATCGTACTCTTTCCAATAAACAATCCACTCCTTGCCTTTAACCATCCCATCGCAATGCTGCATATAAAAGGGATTGATGGGGTTATTCAGAGCCGCCCGCCAGATGAGTTGCGGATAATCGGCCACTATGTTTTCCCAGATTGATTTTCCAAGTCCCGTTCCCTGTCGTAGTTGCGAAACGGCGATTTTATCAAGATAGTTCAAGCCTTCCAAATCTGAAACAATTGCAATTCCTTCATAATCCTGCTGATAATAGATTGATTTCACCAATCGATTGAAATATCCCTCTACCAGTTTTTTTCTAAATGAGGTTTCCAGCAGGTCGCGTACTTTTTCCAGGTCAATCCCTTCCCAGTGATCCGTTTTGTGAATCTGAAAATATTTAATGAATGTACCGTGGCCCTTGATCGTGAAGATTTCCTTCAGAAGATTTTCCGGAGAGGTAATAACGACTTCACAATAAGAATGATCTTTGAGAAAGGATTCAATTTCATTTAGTTTGAGTTTCATCCCTCCGGTGATAAAAGAAATATCTCCGGGAGAGGAAAGATTGATAGAAGGGATGATTCGTTGATGAGGGTCCAGTATCCCGCCGCTTTCGGTCAGCAGGATAAATTTCCGGGTTTTCAAGGCGGCGACAACGGCTTTAGCCGCCGTATCCGCGTTGATATTGACCTTTTGCCCATCAACGAGGCCAATGGGGCTGATAATCGGTGTGCAGTTGTCGCGTAATGCCTGCAGAATCGGTTCTGTATTGACTTCCAGTATTTCACCGACCATCTCCAGTCGCGGAAGCAGACGACAGGTAAAGAGCGGTGGCATATGGCGAGCCCGGCCGCCGGCCTGTTCTATTTGCGTTACCAGTTCGCTGGCAATCTCCTGGAATATATAATCGATGATATACATGTCTTCCTTGGAGGTTACCCGGTATCCATCGATTTTTTGCGAGTGGGGGAGCGCCGTATCCAGGCGGCTGCCCGCGCCATGTACGAGCATGGGATAGATATCCAACTGGTTTAAATAAGCAATATCATTAATTAAAATAGTTTGTTTTTCTTCGAGAATTTTGCCGCTGACTTTGAGAAGCGCGAATTTTTCGCGTTGAGTATGATGGATTGTATCCAGAAAGAGTTTGAATTCGGCCTCGCGACCGGTTTTTTTTAGAAAATCAAGTATAAGATTTTTCATGCTGAGCCTTTCCCCGGCGGATAAAAAAATGATAGGCCTTATTAAGTTGTTGCAGGTTGACCCATTCATCGGCGCGATGAGCCTGGCGAATCGAGCCCGCGCCATAGATTAACGTGGCGATACCCCGTTCCTGAAACAATCCCGCTTCGCTCCAGAATGGTACTTCGATCGGTTCCATGTTAGGGATAAAGCATTGTGACAGATTGCAGAAAGCTGGCCCTTTGAACCAGGGTTTCAGCGCTAATCCGGGGATTTGACCCGCTATTGTTCTGATATTGGTCAAATTTTCCGACCATGACTGATAATTGCGGCAACTGATTTTAAATTCGCATTCACTGGCAGCAATATTTCCGGCCATCCCGCCTTGAATTTTGTTGACCTGAAAATCGGCGTTGACCAGTCGGGTAATTAATCCCGCGGCAAGCGTAATTGCGTTTTCCACGCCGCTGACGGAACTATGGCCGGCTCGCCGGCAAATTCGCGCCACAAAAGACGCATAACCAGGATGGCGGCTGGCGATGCGGTTCTCGGTCGGTTCGCAAACAATTGCGGTTTGGATGCGTTGCGCTAATGAGCTTTTAAGAAAATGGGTTACGCCGGATTCAACCTTGCCTGATTCCTCGTCGAAACTGAAAAGCAGCATCAGATTGCGGGGTTGCGAGTCCCGGCATGCTGCCAACAGAGCCGCGATATTTCCCTTGGTATCGCAGGCGCCCAGCCCGTAAACCCTAGCGCTTCGAAGAGTGGGTTCATAAATGGGAACCGACCATTTCCCCGCAGGTGGAACCGTGTCCATGTGCGCATTGATCAAATGCTCACCGTTGCCGAATACTGCAATCAGATTGGCTTTGGTCTCATTAATGGATTGTACTACAATCCTCGCCTGAGTATGGGATTCCAGAAACTGTCTGATCACCCCGAAAATGGGGCGATAGTCACCCCGGTGACTTTCGGTCATCAATTGCCGTAACAGGTCAATCATCGATTCGCCAGTACCTGCTGCATGGTATAAAGTTTGATAAATCCGTTGGCCTGAGTGGCGTCCCACGACGATTGCTGGGCGTAAACCGCAATGTCGGGACGGATCATAGAATTGGCAGATGCGGTCGAAACAATCGCTAATTGACGGGGCATCAGTTTTATCGTAACGACACCGTTGACTCGCTGCTGGGCGGAATCGGCATAGCGTTCAAGATGTTTCACCAGGGGTTCGTAATAACGTCCGCCATAAACCAGATCGGCCCATTGGTGTCTCGCAATTTCATTAAACGAAAATTCGGCTTTTGTCAATATTTGTTGTTCCAGTTTACGATGCGCTTCGATCAGAGTGAACAGCCCGGGCGCTTCGAACAGAATGCGCCCCTTGATGCCGATGATGCAATCACCGGTATAGATGCGACTGCCGAATCCCCAACGTCCCACCCGTTCATTTAAAGTCTGCAGTAATGCCAGTCCTGACTGTTCCTGCTGATTGACGGCGATTGGCAGGCCATTTTTAAACTCGATTGTCAAATATTCCTGATCATGGATGGTGAGTATCGGATCTAGTTTCGTAAGCTGGTACGCCTGAGGCGCGGGTTCGGTACCTTCATCGATTTCGCCGCCCGACGCCGTGATTCCGAACACATTTTCATTAATAGTGTATTGTTTAACCCGTTTGTCCACTTCGAATCCGCGTTCTTCGAGGAATTGTATCTCTTTGGCGCGGCTGATACCAAGTTCTTTAATGGGGGTGATTATCAATAGATCGGAAGCTAAGGTTAAAAAGGTTGCATCGAAACGGACCTGGTCATTCCCCATGGCCGTGCTCCCGTGGGCAATGAAATTGGCCTGTTTCTCACGGGCGATACGGATCGTTTCCTCGGCGATCACATAGCGATCCGCGCACATGACCGGGTAATCGTTTTCATAGAGGCCGTTTAACTTGATTAAATATTGAATGATCTGTTCATAAATTTTTTCGCGGGCATCAATGCTGAAATGTTCGATGGCGCCCAAAGAAAGCGCCCGTTGTTCGATCTGACGCAACTGCTCGTGAGAAAATCCTCCCGTATCCACTGCCACGGTAATGACTTCATAACCCTGTTCCTTGAGATAGACCACACAGAATGAAGTATCCAAACCGCCGGAAAAGGCAAGAACAACCCGTTTAGTCATGATGCCGCTCCCTTTCAAGAGTAACCAATACTGCTTTTTGGACGTGTAAGCGGTTTTCGGCTTCGTCAATGACCAGGGATTGCGGCGAGTCGAGCACCTCATCGGTGGCTTTAACGTTGCGGCGTAATGGCAGGCAGTGGCTGAAATATCCATTGTCGGTTTTCTTCATGCGCGCGCTGTTGACGATCCAGTACTGATATTGCTGGTGGATATCCGCCTGGAAATTGCCGTACTGCTGAAGGGATCCCCAGCTTTTGGCATAGACGAAATGCGCGCCTTCCATCGCTTCATCCATGTTGTGCGTGATCCGAAATCGGGTACCCTGCGAGTGGCATTGGTTTTTCATATAGGAGATATAGCGTTCATCCAGGTCATATCCCGGAGGATGCGCAATAGTAATGTTCATGCCCATTAAAGAAGCCATGACCCCGGCTGAATTGGCAACAGCCGTATTGAGCCCGCGGGGGTGATAGACCCACGTAAGTGTAAAATTTTTATTCTTCTGGGTGTCCGTTTTCTCCTGGATCGTCTGCATCATGGCCAACGCCTGGCAGGGATGGCTGATTGTCTCCAGGTTAACTACCGGAACAGAGGAGTGCCGCGCCAGGCTTTTAATCACCGGATCCTGACGATCATAGGACCAATCCTTAAAGGTAGGGAAACAGCGGATACCGATAATATCGACATAACGGCTGAGAACTCCGGCGACTTCGCGCATGTGTTCTTCCGCATCGCCCAACATAACGATACCGTCATTAACCTCGATACCCCAGGAAGATTTGCCCGGTTCCAGGGTGATATGATGACCGCCCAATTGGGAAATCGCCAGTTCCATCGACGTCCGGGTCCGGGTCGATGGATTGAAAAACATGGAAACCATCGATCGTTTATTCAGTAAATCCTGGTAGCGGTAACGTTTGAGTTCCTTGGCCAAATCAAGCATGGCCTGGATTTCAGTCTGGGAATAATCTTCAATCGCTAAAAAATGACGCATACGTTCCTCCGAAAATTGGTGCGCAGAATGAAAGGTCTGCTTGGGCTCAAATTACAAGGTCCCGATCATTTCGGGTTGACAACCGTTTAATTATACAAAAAATTCACAAAATGTCAATAGAAATTTTCAAAAATGGAAATGTGCCGTCAAACGACAGGGAGCTTAAGAGTTATAATTTCTATGTACGTTGAAGGCGTATCCTCCATTATTCTCCGATATGTCGTGGGCGCTTCAATTATGGATGGTCAAAAAGCCCGTTCCTTTTTTAAATTTTAAAATTTATAACTTGTTTTTTTTCCATTTATACATTATAATTTACTATGTTTAAAGCGATTGTTACCGGTAATCCATTAAGGGAGGAACGCTTATTCAAAAATTATCCGGCAGCGCGTTAATTGTTAAACAGATTGAAGCTATCGCCACTGTTTTTATCCATCTGATTCGCATTGATCAACAGGTTACTGCCAAAGAAATCGAACTCTTTTATGATTTTCTTTTCCATGTCTATCATAATCGATTATTGGCGATCGGCTCAATCCGACGACTGATAGAAAGGAATTCCAACGAATACTTCGATAGCGCTGTTGACCAAATACGGACTTCCTTTCATTATTTTGAACGGCTGCAAATTGTTTATTATCTTTATAAGCTGGCGTTGAGCGATTGGGTACTGCATCGCAACGAAGAAGTGATGATCATGGAAATTATAGATGCGCTTGAACTTGATAAACATGATGTTGAATTGATACTGGCGGCTCGCGAACAAAGTGTCGCTTTTCAGGCTCATCCCCGTCTTTCCACTCTGACAGAACCATTTCAACAAGGTGAAAGTATCCTGTTTGTCGGATCCGACACCCATGCGGATTTTTTGATCCATCATAACTCGTCCGTTATGATGGCCGCTATTATCAAACTGGGTGAGGTCATTTTAATTCAACCCGTTGCTGAAAATTTTGTCTATTGTGATCAAAAACCATTGTCTTCCGGTTGTACCTATTCAGTGATTCAGGATCAAACGATTGCCATCAAAGGTTTTATCCTGGATCTGACGATGATGGGGCGGCTTTTTGAGGAACGGTCTCTTAGGATGAAGCAGGACCTCTTATATCAAAATGATGATATTTCTTTTCAGATTTTCCGTACCGGCACGAATCATTTTCTGAAGAATCTGGGGCAGTCTATCTCACTCAATCAGAAAAAAATTAGAAAAAATCAACGCATTCGGTTGTTTTTTCCAGTCGATATCGAGTTTAATGGCAACGTCTTGTTAAAGCTCGATGATCTTTCATTTTGGGATTGGCGCCGTCTCTCAGATGTTAGTCGCCGTTCCAGCTTTTATATTAATTATTTGAATGGTAGGATTGAACGTTCTCTGGAACGGCATTCGGACACAATTGCCGGGATTGAGTGGCAGGGGAAATATTTTATACTCACGCCTCAACCGGCCATGAGTTTTCAAGTTAATGGCGAGATAATTCAGGGATCCACAAAAATTTTGCCCACTCGCGATCTGATCGATTTCCAGTTGTTTAGTTTTGCTCTTTCCGAACAGGGTGATATTTTGTATCAGGGGTATAAAATTAATCAGGTTCAAATCGATGAACTCCATTACCAGTTCCAGGATAAAAATATCGGTCTGGACCATTTATCTTTTGCGATCGATTCCGGGCATCTGATGGCCATTATGGGGCCCAGTGGCTGTGGTAAGACAACCCTGCTTAAAATGTTAGTTGGCGAATATCACCCCACGGATGGCGACATTCTGCTCAACGGTATTTCTCTCTATAAGGATTTTATTTTTTTTAAGCGCGCGATCGGCTATGTGCCGCAGGAAGACCTGCTTTTTGAAAATTTGACGGTTTATGAAAATCTATATTATTTTGGGCGTTTGTATCTGCCAAATAATGCCAAGGACGATATCAACCGCCGCATTAATATGATTCTCAATCAGATTCGCTTGGCTGACAAACGGGATTTGTTGGTGGGTTCGATTGCTGATAAACGGCTGAGTGGAGGCGAACGGAAACGCCTCAATATTGGTATCGAAGCGCTTTACGATCCCTCGTTATTTATCCTGGATGAACCGACTTCCGGGTTGTCATCCAGTGATTCGGAACAGGTGATGAACCTGCTGGGAACTTACCAATCCCAGGGTAAAATTATCATCGTGACGATCCATCAGCCCAGCTCATCCCTTTTAAATCGTTTCGATCGCCTTTTACTGCTGGATAAAGGGGGAAAACAAGTCTATTTTGGTAGCGTCGCTGATATATTCAATTACTTTGACGATGAACTTGCCCTCATCTCTCGGGATAAGGAGATTCTGTCTCAACAAAAACAAGCCGGCAATCCGGAATATATCTTCCATATACTTGAATATCGGAAAAGTGATGCCCACGGAGATTCGATGATCCAGCTTGATCAACTCCAACATACGCATCTGATCCGTCAATTCCCGCCTGATTATTGGCGGCAGAAATATCAGAAAAAAATGATTTACAGTTATTTCGTTAAAGATGCAAAAAATTTTGCGGCATCCGTTTCAATACCCGCCTCACCGGGTTTAACTCAAAAATTTGGACAATTCCACCAGTTTAAATATTTGTTTATCCGTAACTTCAAAAACAAGCTCCGCGACCGGTTAAACGTTATTATCACTTTTATTCAGGCGCCATTGCTGGCTATTGTGATCTCTTATATATTGCGCTATTCTGTTCCCGGGCAGGAATATTCATACCGACTGAATATCAATGCGCCGATTTTTCTTTTTATTTCAATTATTATCTTTATTTTTTCAGGACTTATGAATAGCATAGAAGAAATATTATCAGAGAAACGGGCCTTTTTCAGGGAAAAAAATCTGGGACGTTCCAATTTGTTGTTTCTTCTTTCAAAAATCATTACCTTGTCAATTTTCGGTTTGATTGGAATCTCTCTTTTTCTGATTTTTTCTAACCTGATTATCGGGGTGGGGAAAAATATCGGACTCTATGTTTCCTATTTTTTTTTGTCTTACACTATCGGTTTTTCCGCCGGATTGCTGATTTCTGCTTTTATTTCTGGCATGAAAGCCGCCTATAATTTTGTCCCCATGATCCTGATTCCCCAGATTATTTTCAGCGGCGCTCTCATTTCTTTTGAAGATATGAACCTGAGGGTTAAAGTATTCGATGAAGACGTCATTCCCGAATTTTGCCAATTAATGCCTTCCCGTTGGATTTTCGAAGGACTTTACACTGGGGAAGCCAAACTCAACCCTTTTGTTCAGGGCAATCAAAGAATCCTGGCAGAAAAAGTGGAATTAAACCGCTTGCTGAATGAAAACAGTATCGATTTTCAGAATTTCAAAATCAAGCTGGAACTCCTGCAAAACAACCAGAACCGGTTTTTGAGCCATCACAAACCCGATCGCTATGTGAATGAAAAAATTCAGTTAACGATCGATGCCATGGATTCGAAAGCCTTGCGAAACAGTCGCAACTATTTCCTGAGCAGTTTCCGTCAATGGGGATCACTCAAAATTTCCACCTGGTATCTCAATGCCCTTGTCGTTGTTCTGTATGCGTTGGTTTTAAATTGTATTACTTTTTTTCGGTTGAAACGGATGAATTATTAGAATGTAGGTTGTGGTCAATTACGTCATGAGTTAAACACTCATCCCGTTTGTGTCTTTAACACATTCCTTAAAAGGAGGAAACATGTATCGTTTGTCACTCATTTTCGTTGTGTCCGCTTTTTTAGCCTTTGCCTGCGGCAAGAAACAGGAAACTCAAAACGTAGTGTCGGATACGGCCCAGGAGCAGGGACAAGTTACTGTTAATTTTGTTGCCATACCCTCCCTGAGCGCCATGCTGAATAGCCTGGATCATTTGCAGGAGAGCGATTTTTCGGCTGTACAGGCTAAAAATTACGTACTGTCGGTCGATGCGAATTACAAGTATGCCCTGAATCTGGGCGTTGCCGTGGCTGATGGTATCATTTCAGTTAAAGCCAAAAACAAAGACGCAATTGTAGCGATCTCGGCTGATATCCTGAGCATTGCTGAGGTTCTGGGAATCAAAGATTCAATTGTAATGATCGTCGATTCCATGAATCAGCTAATCCAGGGCGGTTCTTTTGAAGGATTGGTTCCGGCGCTCGAATCGTGCCAATCCCAGGTAGAAAATACGATGATGGCCCTTTCCGATGTCGATCAGTTGACCTTTATCCAGATTGGCGGTTGGGTCGAAGGCCTTTTTTGGACCACAAAGCTGATCCAAAAAAATTATAAACAGGATTATACGAAAGTCATTTTTGACAAGAAAGGATTTATCGATCATTTGTTGTCGAATATGTGTACTTTCAGCGAAAGCTTAAACCAGATCGAAGGAGTTCAGACTATTAAAACCTCCCTGACTGATATTCAAGGGGTCCTGAATCAAACCGAAAATGATTTGTACAGCCAGGAACAAATCAATAAATTAGTGGAACTTTCGCAGGGAATTCTGGCGACTTTTAAATAGAGTCTGTTAATGCGTAACTCTTGAACGTTATTTCAAGGAAATGGAATGATTTTGGAATCCCGGAATTCACTCTCCGGGATTCTTTATATTTGACTGCTATATATAAAAAAGGGTTGCGGTGTTTTGTCCATTTAACCCTTTGTATAATCTAATTCAGCGAATCAGGCAAATTTTGCGGATATAGCTTTCTTTTCCATCCCTTATATTGCTTTGGCGGATCGGAACCAATCCTCTATAGTTGGTCAAATTCGTCTGAGAATACTCGATCCTGATATTTTCTGCTTGACTAATTCGCTGTTTTATGTTATATTTTGTTTCCCTTGTCAAGCGATCCTCCGTTGATTGATGATTTAGGTTTTATTTTTCTGTATCATAATAAAATATGGACCGTTTCTCAAGTTTTACTTATTGTTACGATCAATTTTCAGGGTATATTATGGAAAGTGAACGTAAATAAATATTACATTGACCAAGCGACAGCTATATGCTATTTAATATTTTGGGCATTGTGAATCAAGTATCGATGACTTATTATTTTATCTTGTTATAAGCAACAATGGGAAGACAAGTGATCCATAATAAAATTTATTTCAGTATAAACATAGAAATGCTGTTATTCCGTGAAACTTACGCAATATAAGTATCAGATATATACTTTCATTCTCTGTCTAGTCATAGGATTTGGATTGTTTTTTGAATTGAAGAATAACACCCATTTATTGGATTTTAATTTGGAAAACGGATGTGATATGGTGAATATTTATAAATCTGGGAAACACTACGCGGATTATGGCCTGTTTGCAAATCCGACTGATTTCAGTTCTCGAAGTATTTATCCCGATATAATATCGTTTTTGCTGAAAGTTAATTCCAGATATGAGATCATCCTCGTTTTTCATATTATATTACTTGGAATTATGGGCATGATGATTTTCTCCCTTACATTGGATTTATTCCATATAAAAGCGGTCTCCTTTATTGCCGTCACTCTTCTGATCCTGTTCGGTCCAGTCTGGATGTATGCGATGATAATTCTGCGCGAATTTTTTTCTGTTTTCTGCTCTACCGCTATCATAGTTTCATTTTATGGATTAATGAAACGTTTTTCGGTAATAAATGTTTTCTTTTTTAGTATGAGCAATATCCTGGCTGTTTTGAATCGGATAAACTTTGCTCCCCTTTTACTTTTGTCATTTATTTTTTTTTTGATTCTTTTTTTTAGATATAAAATGTCAATCAAGAAAAGAGTATTGATTTCCTCAACTTTTATTTTGGCGCTTGTCATTTTTTCCGCGCCGTTTCTTATTAGAGGAAGATATTATCAGCAGTCAGTGTTTAGAGTTTTGAAAAAAATCGAAAATCCTAAACAGTTTCTCACCCGAGCCTGGAGTGAAACCAAAAATTTTGATGGCGATACGTTTTTGTATGACAATCCGAAGGGGCGGAAGGAAATCTTGTTGAGGGGAACTCTGAAAGACATCATCGCGGGTCATATCCCGGATATTGCTAATTGGCTGGGGGGCTACGAAATACCTGATAATGTCGATTATTATCAATTCCGCTCATTTTCCTGGATTCTTAAGCTGATGCGATTGGATTATGCGCTGTTATGCGCTTTTTATCTGATTGGAATGATACAGCTTGTCCGAACCCAAAAAGTAAATCTGTTTATTATCTTTATAGGGTTATGCTTTATTTTGCTCAGTCTGAGTTTTATTCTGACCATTCCTTCGTCCCGTTATCGATTGGCGACTATACCTTTTCTGGTACCTGTCAGTGGATATGCAGTTTATTCCAGTTATCGATTGATTTTTAATAAAAAATATTTGGATATTTTGTGGATAGTTGTGTTAATAGCTGGTTATTATTGGATTTTTGGTGATATTGCCAAGATTAATGAGCGTTCGAATAATTCCTGGTTTACATATCGTTATGGCGAACTCCTGATGAAAAAAGGACAAACCGAAGAAGCTAAGAGAGAGTTTCAAAAAGCAGTTTTTAGTTCCTATCGCCCGACTGCTCCGGCGTATGTGGAGCTGGCCTATCTTTATTTTAAAGAGAATCGATTTGAAGAAGCCAGGAGTTTGATCTTCAGTTTAAAACGGATGGTTCCTGAGGAAATTGATGGGAACTATATTCTGGCTATTTCATATTATCAGGAGAAAAAATATGATAAAAGCCTTTTTTGGTTCAATAAGTATATAGAAAAGTGCCCGGCCGAGATGAAACCTCAGATTGAAACAATTATCCGAAAATTGGAACACAATCTGATTAACAAATGAAGATTGAATTTTATCAGAGAAGCGCCTCTGGCGCTGAAGGGGTATTAATAATTCTTGAAGTTTTTATTGTGGAAATAGGGCAGAAAACTGGCGCTTTTAAGCCATTTGAAAATACCTGCTTAATTTTCAGTAAACAGTTGAATAATTTTGATCTTTGTAGTAATTGGGAATCATGCGTTGGTCAGGTACTGATTCAATAAATTTAAATGATGAAAATCATCTGAAGCTGAGCGCTATAAATAACTAATCCCTAAAGGAATGATTATGGAAAAAAATAGTCCGCGCAATTATAGGATTAATAGTCCTTCAGTGATCTATCAGGTTATGGATAATGAAATCGTCATTATTAATTTAGAGAGCGGTGTATATTACAATATTGAAGGATTAGGAATTGCATTATGGAAGATGATTGACTCTCATTGTTCAGTTGATCAGATGATCAGTCTGATAACTGAACGTTATAATGAAAATTCCATACAAATCCGAAAAGAAATTTTAGATTTTCTCGCAATTCTTCACAGCGAAGGATTGCTATCAATTACAGAGGATAAAGTCAATTTTAGTCCCATCTCGTATAAAACTGCCATTGAAGGACTGGAAATTGATAACCCCTCAAAATGGAATGGCTTAAAGCTGAACCGCTATACGGATATGCAGGATCTTTTATTGTTGGATCCAATTCATGATGTTAATGAAGAGGGGTGGCCAAATTCGACCCTTGAACAAAACTGAATGATTTTAAATATGATTTCTCCCATTGAATTCTATCATCAATTAATAGATAAATATTTCCGAGCCACTAACAATGGTTCGGAATCCATTGATTATACGTTGAGGATACATGATTTTACGATCAGGCTTTGTTTTGCCGGTGAATCCCTTGTGTCATCGATTATTCCATCCTTGGAACATTTGTTGACTACTGGAACCCAAACTTCGGCGGATTTTACCATCTATTTGTGGGATTCGTTTTCAACGGGGATGAAAATTGGGAGATTGCCGTGGAGTTCCGATTATTATAAATCCCGCGGAGAAATCAAAGATTTTGTGGATGAAAACTGCAGAATTTCTTACCTGCAGGAGAATGGATTGTTGAGCATTTACAATCAACTTGCCCAATCGGCCATCCAATGGATCCCCAATCCCTCTCGATATCCCAGCTATGAGAAAGCAGCTCCTTTTCGGCCGATTTTCCAATGGTGGCTTCACCCGAGAGGATACCAGATGGTTCATGCGGCGGCAGTCGGGGTTGAAGGTAAAGCGGTTTTATTGGTTGGCAAGGGTGGCAGCGGAAAATCCAGCGCTGCTATGTCGTGTGTAATGGAAAACATGAGCTACCTGGGGGATGATTATTGTCTGCTGCGCACGGATCACCCACCCAGGGTCTTTAGTGTCTATAATTCCATCAAGCTGAAACGCAATCTCTCATATCCGTTACTTGATAATTTTCCTGAACTGAATCCCGATCCGGTGTCGGATCAGGATAAAATTATTTTGAGCATCCAGAAATTATACCCGTCCCGACTTGTAAAAGAACTGCCGGTTAAAGCAATTTTATTGCCCCGCATCACTCATTCGGATGTGACAACTTTTTCGCGGGCGGGTACCAGCGAAACCTTGCAGGCATTGGCTGTTACTACCATCTTTCAGTTGCCGTTTGCCGGTCAGTCCGAACTGGTGATAATGGCGGATTTCGTGAAAAAAGTCAAATCATATTGGGTCAATCTCAGCAATTCTCCCCGTGAAATCGGAGCAAGCATTAGAAATTTTATCATTGGATTGTGAAGCATGATCAAAACTTTGAAATACGAGCGGACTGGCGCTTTCCCCTCTCATCAGCAACTCCTGCTGCTGCGGGCGATCTTTGGGCAAAACGATGCTCAGTTTCATGCCTTCAATGACTGGAAAAAAACGGTAAATTTTGAAACCGATATTGATCCGGGTTCATATCGGCTGTTGCCCTTGCTGTACAACAGTCTCAAGAAGAATGGAATCAATGACCCTTTACTTGGAAAGCTGAAAGGTATTTACAAGCAGACCTGGGTCAAGAATAATTTTTTGTTCATCACCTCAAAGCATATTCTGCATCTTTTTGAAAATCAAGGAATTAAAACCCTGGTGCTGAAAGGCGCGGCCCTGGCATTGCGCTACTATCAGGATTTGGGATTGCGTTCCATGCAGGATTTTGATATTCTGGTACCAATCCGGCATCGGCGGGAAGCAATTAATCTCCTGCGGACAAATGGCTTTTATCCGGTCATTTTATCTAAATCACGACTATCGGAATCTTTCTTGAATATCCAACATTCATGGGGATTTATCAATCCAGCCAAGCAGAACGTTGATCTTCACTGGCATACCATGTATGAATGCCTGACATTGGAAGCGAATGATTTTTTCTGGAATGGCGCTGATGATCTGGTCGTCTTCGGTATTAAAACTAAGACGCTGAATGCTTCCGATCAGATTATCCATATCTGCGCCCATGGCATTAGCGGCAATGTCGTTCCTCCTGTCCGCTGGATCGCGGATGCTATCATGATCATTGATAAATCGGGAGATACTATCGATTGGGACCGTATTGTATATGTAGCCCAAAAATACAGCCTGAATCTGATTCTTTATAAATCATTGACTTATTTGTATGAGACATTTTATAGAAACATCCCGGTCGCTTTTCTGGACAAGCTTTCCAGGCTTCCTGTCAAGCGATATATGCTATGGGAGTGGAAGATCAGAACCCGTCCGGTAACTTCTTTCGGAGATGCCTTGCACATGATCAACCGCTATTTTCGATATCGCGGTCAGATGGATGATCCTCATCTGCGCAAAGTGCCTTTTTTCCCACTTGGACTGTTTACGTTCGCCTATTATGTGTCCGCTCAGACCAGTTTTTTAAACTTTGCCATGTGGATAATACGGAAAACAGCCAAACGAGCGTTTCGGTTATTCCTTCATATCCCCAAAATTTTCGTGAGAAAAAAGAGAATTCAATAATTATGATATCAGATTGTCCGGTCAGCGTAATACTGGTTGTAAAAAACGGTGAACGCTATATCCGGCAAGCCATTGAAAGCATCAAGAATCAGGATGCCCAGCCTCATGAAATTCTGGTTGTCGATGGTCATTCCACCGACGCAACTTCATCGATCGCCTGTTCATTCCCCGGGGTTACCTGGATAGTTCAACCAGGACAAGGGATTTCTGAGGCCTATAACCTGGGTATCCAATCCGCAACCGCTAAATATTTAGCGTTTATCTCACATGATGATGTCTGGGAGGCTGATAAGCTTCAAATTCAGTTTCAGCAATTTCTGGACGATTCCGAACTGGATTATAGTATCACCTGGTTCGATTATTTTATGGATTCGAACAGTAAACCCTCACCCGCTTTCCGAAAAGAGTTACTGAATTCTCACCATATCGGGAAATTCATGGAAACCCTGATGGTTAAAAGGAATGTTTTCAATCGCATCGGTTTTTTTGATACAGCTATGGCGATAGCTTCAGATGCGGATTGGTTTGCGCGCGCACAGGATGCGAAACTGCATTGTCATTTGGTTGAAAAAGTATTATTGCATAAGCGAGTCCATGATCAGAACACCTCCTTGAATTATATCCAAAACAATGCTGAGCTGCTTTTGGCATTGAAGCGGTCTATCGATCGAAAAAAACAGGTTAAATGAGGCACGTAATTTATATCCTGCTGCCGGTCCATAATCGGATTCGTCTGACACAGCGTTTTATGGAGAGACTGCTCGAACAAAGCTTCTCGGATTATCGGTTATTGCTACTGGATGATGCATCCATCGATGGAACGGCTGAAATGGTAAAATCAGCTCTGAATCAGACCATAATTATCCGTAATACCGGTCAAAATCACTGGTGGTGGTCGGGAGCCATGGAATATGGATATCAATGGCTGAAAAAAAGAGAAAATGAAATCCTAAATGATATCGTTCTTTTAATCAACGATGATGTTGTTTTTGAAAAGGATTATTTGTTTAAGGGGTATCATCTGATAAAAGATAGCGATAAGACCCTGATTCAATCGGCCTGTTATGATTTGGAGACCAATCAACCTTTAGACATGGGGGGGTATGTAGACTGGCAAAAACTGAAACTGTATCAGCCTGTCCATCATATTGAATCAGTCTGTCGGATCAATTGTCTTTCCGGGCGGGGATTATGGATTAAGGCCAGGGATTTCGTGGAACTGGGCGGTTTTTATCCGGAGCGATTGCCTCACTACCAGGCAGATTTCGAGTTTTCTATCCGCGCCCATTATCGGGGATTTAGTTTGTTGTGCTCGGATGAGATAAAGGTGTGGACTCATCAGGAACCATCCGGTTTCCGTGGGTTCAGGGGAAAATCATACTTTGAACGCTTGCGCAGTTATTTTTCACACAAGAATTATTCCAATCCTCTGATTCGAATTCGTTTTATCAAGCTGGCCTGCCCGGAACGTAACTTGAGAATTCGCCAATATTACTATATTGTTAAAGATTCCCTATCGGAATTTTATAAGACTTTTTTTACACGGGTTAATTGTCGTTGAGTCCATTGATCAGTGTGATTATTCCGCTATATAATGCGGTAAAGTACGTTATGGATGCCTTGTTAAGCATTCAGAATCAAGATTATTTCCCGATTGAAATCATTGTAGTAGATGATGGATCGACTGATGGCGGAATGGATCGGATTGAATCCGACTCGACAGTTCGTTTTTTTAGGCAGGACCATCAAGGACCAGGATATGCGCGAAATACTGGGGTTACAAATTCTCGGGGTGACTGGCTTGCATTTCTGGATGCTGACGATATTTGGACTCCGGGAAAATTATCCGCCCAATTCCGATATTTGGAGGATCATCCGAATCAGGATATGGTATTTGGTCAAATTGAGCAGTTCATTAGTCCTGATATTCCGATGGAACAGCATCCCTTTTTACCTGATAATCGGCATGTCATGAACGGAGTTCACGTTGGCGCAATGCTCATTAAACGAAAGTCTTTCGATCGGGTTGGATTGTTCAGGACTGATCTAAAAATGGGTGAATTTATTGCGTGGTATGCTCGCTCGCGGGAACTTGAATTAAAATCTGGAATTCTCAATCAGATTGTCATGAGACGGCGAATTCATAGAGACAATTTAACCCATCGGGAAAAGCAATCCCAAACTGATTATCTGCAAGTAATAAAAACAGTTTTAGATCAACGAAGATCTAAAAAATAATTCTGATTCTTAACCTATCAACAAATATAATATCAAAAAAGTCAGGATAAATGAATCTCTTAAATCAAAAAATTCTTGTTACAGGGGGAGGAGGATTTCTCGGGAAGTTTATCGTCGAGAAGTTGATTGGAAGAGGCTGTGCTATAAATGATATTGCGGTTCCATTGCGATCGGTTAGTGATTTGAGGATTTTGGAAAACTGTGTGGAGGCTGTCAAAGAGAAGAATCTGGTAATTCATCTGGCGGCTAGAGTCGGCGGGATCGGCTATAATCGCAATCGCCCGGGAACCCTTTTCTATGACAATATAATCATGGGAACGCAGTTGATGGAAGCAGCTCGATTAGCAGCCGTTGAAAAATTTGTCGCTATTGGAACGATCTGCGCATATCCCAAATTTACGCCGGTCCCATTTAAGGAAGAGGATTTATGGAATGGTTATCCGGAGGAAACCAATGCGCCGTATGGTTTAGCTAAGAAGATGATGCTGGTGCAATCCCAAGCGTATCGGGAGCAATATGGATTTAATTCTATCTATCTCCTTCCAGTCAATCTGTACGGTCCGGGTGACAATTTTAATCCGGAATCCTCGCATGTTATCCCGGCATTAATTAAAAAAGTAGCTGAAGCTCAAAAGAATAAATATGATTACATTGAAGTCTGGGGCAGCGGTAAAGCTACCCGGGAATTTTTGTATGTGGAAGATGCAGCAGAAGGGATTATCCTGGCAGCGGAGAATTATGAAAAGGGGCAACCGGTTAATCTGGGTGCCGGGAAAGAGATATCCATCAAAGATCTGGCCAATCTGATCTGTGAAATTTTCAAATTCCAGGGTGAAATCCGATGGAATTCTATCCAACCGGATGGTCAACCCCGCCGATGTCTTGATGTTTCGCGGGCTAAAACTGAATTCGGGTTTGAAGCTAAAACCAGTTTAATAACAGGTTTGACCAAAACCATTGACTGGTATTTAAATTGTTCTCTTGAGTATAATTATTAATCTAATTTCTGAAGAATTCATTTTTGAAAAGAAAGAATAGCGTGAAAATTTTTACGAATTATCGCCAAAAGAAGAGGATAAAAAGTTGAAATTAAGCGAAAGTTTCGCAAAACGTTTATTATCTCAAGAGGGTATTCAGTCTGGTTTTGTTTATCTGGGAATAGCCTTTACGGTAATTTTGTTTAATCTCAAAGCCATTTTTGGTCTTGACATTCTTTTAGGTGATGATCCGATCATGTACACCGAAGTCTTAAATGGGAAATTTCCCTGGTGGATGATGAAGTTCAGTTTATTAAGTCCATTTACAGAATGGTTAGCATGGAATTTGATGGTATATTCGCTGAATCTTGCCCGCTTTTTATATACTGTTTTTCTAATGGTTCCCATATCCTGTTGCTTTTATTATTTCCTAAAGAATAGATTCGGATTTTCCCGGATGACGGCGTTTACTGCGGCCGTTCTTCCCAATATATTGCCAATGCAGAGGCAAATCCCTGCCGGAATTAATATGTCGTATGTGCTCTGGGGGCTTTTACCGGCGCTTGTATCGTTAATTATAGGGTTTCAATATTTAGAAAAAGAAACTTCAAAAAACTGGATTAGGTTAGCGGCGGCCAGTCTGTGCTTTTTTATTTCCACGCAACTCATGGAGCAGGCATTATTTTTACTTCCTTCTTTTGGTCTGGCATTTTGGGGATATAAAAAATTTGCTAGAAAAAGTATTCTTCTGATGTCATTATTTACTTTGACTGCTATTCCACAATTAATACGCGCTATAATTAATCCGCGGAACTCAGCAAAAGTTTACTTTATACCCCTAAATGAAATAGTTAATCGTTTTTTGTTTTATTTTCAATGGAGCCTGCCTTTTCCAAACATATCTCCTGAATATATTGTATTAATTTTTTCTGTATTGATTTCAACCGGCTTTATTCTATTTTTGAAACAAAGCGATAATACATTTTTTACACAAAGGCTTTTTCTTTATATTTTTTTTATAGCCTGGGCTGTTTTTAATATTTTTGCCTTTATTTTTATAAGTCCTTTTTATACCCCACGACTTGTGTATATTTCTTCGTTTGGATTAAACGCGATTTTTGTATTTTCTATATATATAATTTTGTATTCATTTTCTCGAACTAAATTCAAGCTGCATATTCCTGTATTTATTATCGTAATCATTTTTTCTGGTGTTTTAAGGTATTACAATCTTGATAAAATGTACTCTCTAATAAATATAGATTTCTCCATTATCAGGAATGAACTTGCCAAAAAAGAATTTCCTCCCCATTCTCAAATTGTTATTTTCGGAGTAAAGGGAATTTCAAATGCTGATAATAAGGAGTATATAGAGTATCAATGGAAGTTATCAAGTGGCTTATTAAAATATGCCTTAAAACGTAAGGATATTAGTGGTTTTTTTTATACACCGTCAGCCGAGTATTTTAATTATAAAAATTATTTTGAAATAGGGCTATCTATGAGTCAACCTGTTTTTCTTTTTGGGATAGATAAAAAAAATGGCCAGTTACAGCAATTTGAATATGCATTACAATGGCGGGGTGAAACAATGGATGCCCCATGGACAATATTACAGGCAGATAAAACAACCGGCACATTGTTTCCAATTTTTTCCGGCGTGAGTATGAAAGAATATGAATTGACAATATTAGCTTTACAAAATAAAGGAATTCATCAATCGAATATTCTATGGGGTGGTCTCCCAACGGCAGAGGAGCGGATACGTTTGAAGTATACTAAACAAACTACATCTGAAACAAAAAAAAATGAACAATATGAAGTGCTCAATGGAGAGATGGAAATCGGTGGAATAGGTTATGTTCTCAAAGCGGATAGTACTCATTTTCAGGCAATGAGAGAAACACACAAAAAATATACAGATAAAGCCGTTTTTAAAGTCAAGCTCAAAGCCCATCAACTGACAGGCAAACGTAATGGATTTATCCAGGCATTTACAAGCGCTGGGAAGACAATAGAAGTAGGCGTATGGATTGGCGCTCGTACGTATCAGCTCGGCGGCAATGTCGTGAAAGTACAAACTAAAAAGTATGTCGATTTAAATACAAACGGGATTTTTTATATTGTACTTGAAATTGATTTGAAGGAACAAGTAGTAACTGCGACAATAAACGGTATGATTTTGAGATCTAAACTAATAAAGCCGATTTCAGAAATAGAATATGTTGGATATGTCGGTTATGAAACTCAGACAGAGTTCACTGAAATAGAAGAAGCTTTATCCCTATAAGAAATGGCGCGTTTATCCCGGGAATAGGAGCCAATGCACTTAATAGGTGTTTGATAGAAACCGTATGATCATTTTATGCTCTCAGCGTCCCCAACGCTCCCTGTTGCTTTGTAGCGGATCTACCATTATGTAAAAGAAAGGCAATACTTTGGGTGGCGCTGAGGAATTTTTTCTATAAAACTCATCGCTAATTTCTGGTTGCTTAAGTGTTTATTCACGTTATACCTATATTTCTGTAAAATTTGATCGTCTTCCCTAATATAAAGGGAAGCTTTCTCAATTTTCTTTCTATGCTAATTTAGGTTAATTTTTGAATTAAGAAGAAATATGGCTTTATTAAAAAAATTTTATACTTTTTTTCATCATTTAATGAATAATAGAGGTTTGATTGTTGAACTGATAAAACGAGATTTCAAACAAAAATATGCTTCTAACAAATTCGGACTTACTTGGGCAATAATAGAACCGTTTGCCTCAATTATAGTCTTTTGGTTTATCTTTAGTTTTGGCTTAAGAGCAGGTAAACATTTGGAAGTTCCTTTTATTACGTATATGTTACCAGGATATATTGCATTTCTTTTTTTTCAAATTTCGATCACACAAAATTGTAGTTCAATCAGAAATTTTTCCTATCTAATTAAACAAGTAAACTTTAGAGTAAGTGTCATACCGCTGGTTAAAATGATATCAGAAAGCATAATGCATTTGATATTTTTAGTAATTACAATAGTAGTATTAATATTTCATGGTTTTCATCCAAATATTTTTTGGTTGCAATTAATTTATTATTTTTTTTCAATGTTTTTGTTTACATTAGGTTTATCGCTTTTTATTTCATCTACAAGCTTATTTTTTCCTGATTTATCTAATATACTACATATCATCATCAGAATTATGTTTTATTTAACACCAATATTTTGGAATATATTCATGCTTCCAAAAAAATTTCAAACTATTTTAAAGTATAATCCTATGTTTTATATTGTAAATGGGTATAGGGATAGTTTGCTATTTTCTAATCCTTTTTGGAATGAACCTATATTATTGATTTATTTTTGGTCACTGGTTATAGTGTTTCTAATTGTTGGAACAAAAGTTTTTACAAAACTACGACCTCATTTTGCAGATGTTATTTAATTCAATGGATAAACAAATAGTAATTTCATTAAATCAGATTTCAAAAAAATATCAATTATTCTCTAAAAAATCGCATAGATTTTATGAATCAATTGATCCATTTAAACGAAAATATCATAAAGAATTTTTTTCATTAAAAAATATTAATCTTAATATTTACAAAGGTGAAATCTTAGGGATAATTGGAACTAATGGCGCTGGTAAATCCACACTTTTAAAGATCATTTCCGGAGTATTGACACCGAGTTCAGGAAAGCTTGAAGTATCCGGTAATGTGGTTGCTTTGTTGGAATTAGGTTCTGGATTCAATCCAGAATTAACGGGTCTGGAAAATATTTTTTTCTATTGTTCAGTCATAGGAGTTGGTAAAAAAAAGATTAATGAACAAATTGAAAGTATCATACAGTTTGCTAACATTGGGGATTTTATTCACCAACCATTAAAAATATATTCAAGCGGTATGAAAGCAAGATTAGCCTTTGCGGCATCAGTTCATGTCAACCCGGACATTTTAATATTGGATGAAGTATTAGCAGTAGGTGATGATCTCTTTAGGCGGAAATGCTACGCCCGCATGGAGGAGTTTTTCAAGAGCGGGAAAACCATACTTTTTGCCAGCCACGATGCAAACTCTATAAACCAACTCTGTACAAGGGCAATATTGCTGGATAAAGGGGAATGCATTCTCAATGGTCCTCCGAAAATGGTGACTATGTATTATCAGAAGATGCTTTATTCTCGTAAAGAGCAGCAATCAGCGATAATTGAGGAGATTAAAGAGATCAATTCCAATATTGCGCGTAAGGAAAATTTTGATGAAATGTCCGGTGAAATCCTTCAGACTGAGATAGATAATGAAATGAACGATTTTCTGACAAGGGAGGATTTGATCAATAAACCGGCCTTGGGCAGTGTGTTAAAGCCATATTACCTTCCTGAATTTGTTTCTAAATCGGTTGTGGAATACCGAAATTATGACGTTAGTATTTCGGATATTAGAATACTTACTGAAGATGGTACCTGTGTGAATGTTCTGGTTCATGGAGAAAAGTATTATCTGCGATACAAGGTTATTTTCAACGTAACGCTGGATGCTATTCAGTTTACAAATTCGATAAAAACTGAGAAAGGCCAAAATATTGCAGGGTTTGCTTATCCTGATAAAGACAAATATATCGAAAAACAAATATTGGAAGGCACTGTGGTAACATATAAAATGCTGTTTGATTGTCTTCTTACTGGTGGTAAGAATTATTACCTGAATATCGGTTTGCGGACATTTGCTGGCGCTGAAAGCATTATTGTCAACCGGATTGTCGATGCATGCATATTCCGGGTGATTTCAGACAATCGCAACAATGGCGGGTTGGTCAGCCTTAATCAGAAAGTGTTTATATCATAAATTACATGGATGGGGTCATTTCGATAAACGAAACCTGTAAAATTCCGTTAGAGGTTATAGATGCGCTGCTATTATAGCCAGCATGGAGAGGACTATTTGCTCGAACAGCTTTTTTCCGGGAAAAATGAGGGTTGTTTTGTTGAGGTGGGTTGCATTGACGGAAGACGTTTTAGCAATACGCTGCATTTTGAAGAGAAGGGATGGTCAGGACTTTGTATTGAAGCTCACGGGGACTATATCAATTTGCTTGAGCGAAACAGACCCAATTCGAAAATTGCGCATTGCGCTGTTGGGGAAGATGACAAAGATCAAGTTGTATTTTACGCCAACGCGCGTGGCAGTCTTTCAACATTGGATAAGACGAAAGAAGAAGAGTTTAAAACCAAATTTCCTCACTTCTTTTCCGGATTTAAAGAGCAGATTGTAAAAAAAAGGACGCTTGACTCCATTTTTGCAGAGTATCAGCTTTCAACAATAAATCTACTTTCGCTGGATATTGAAGGCTATGAGATTCAGGCGCTCATGGGACTTGACTTGAGTATTTACGCCCCTGAAGTGATTATTGTCGAATCCGATTCCCGCTTGCATGAGCATCAACTGGATGAACAAATCCTTATCTATAGCTATATCAAGTTGTTGAAATTATCTCAGAATGTTATTTATATAAAGAAATCAGCATTGCTTGGTACTATTGCCACAGGGGAATATGTTTTTCCTCTGACACATACGCGGCATCCGTTAGACACAGATATTGACGGGGATACTACAAAAGAAATACGCTTAATTGTTTCTAATGATCTGAGTTCCAGATGTGTTTTAGCTGTAAAGAATTAGTAATTTTTGGATTCATGATTTGTTTTGAGGTCAAGCTCAGCTACCAAATTCTGCTACTGAAGAATCGGATAGAAGGAGTACTGTATTTTGCATCATAAAAGTAATATGATAGTTTTTGTATCCTATTATATGGGTAGAGTCGGATCATCAATGATGATGGGGCTGCTTGAAAATGCCGGACTTAATACCGGAACCGGAGTTATTCGTAAGCCTTCAGTAATCAACAAAAAAGGGATATTTGAAATCAAGAAGCATAATCATCTCTTGAGTAGATTTTATAAAGGATATTATCCAGATACTGGCGAACCGCCCTCTCTTGATTTAGTAAGCAGCATTGCTAAGCGCTATGCTACATCTTATTATGAATATTTGACTGAAGTTGCTACCGACAAGTACCCTTTAGCGCTGAAATCGCCACGATGCCTATCTCTGCCTTTGGCTTTCACTTTAAAGGACCGCTTTGACATAAGGATTATCCGGCTCACAAGAGATATTGAAGATCAGGTTAGATCAATTAAAAAAGTATGGAAGAGCTTCGGGAATGACTCGCAGAAAAACTGTAGTAGTGATGATATCCGAGATTATGTAGAAAAATGGATCATGTTCTCTGATAATATTTACCGTGAGTATCCCTTCGAATCAATAGAATTTGATTTTGATTCTATTTTTGAATCTACGAAGAATGAGATTGAACGATTGGGCGCATTTATTGGGGTAACTATTTCGCAGGAAAATGCCCGGAGCTGGATAGATGTCGGATTGATTTCTAAGCAGTGATGTATTATGCCAAAGAAGAGGTGGTATGCTGCAACCGTTATGTATACTTTAGAATAAAAAAAAATTATATTATCGATCTGCAATTATGGAAAGAAAACATATTTTTATTCTTTGTCCGCCGTCTTCCGGTTCGACGCTTCTTCAGCATATAATGAAAACATCGCCTCATATATCGGATTTTAATACCGAAGGACAGGCGTTAGTAAAGTCTATTTTATTTACCAAAGACAGATGGAACCCGGAAAAAGTTGTACCTTGGGATATCGTTAAGGAGAAATGGTTAGAAAAGTGGGATTTGAACAAACCCATCCTGCTGGAAAAAAGCCCACCGCATCTGATTCGCGCAAAACAACTGGAAACAAATTTTCCGGATAGCTACTTTTTAATCATGGTGAGAAATCCTTATGCCTTTTGTGTAAGCGTTAAACAAAGATGGGGTAAGAGATTCACCTATAATAATCTAGCTAAATACTGGTCCATTTGCGCCGGGTATCAGATTGAAAATACAAAAAATTTAAAACATAAGTTGTGGTTTACGTATGAATATCTGACTGACGAGCCAGATATAGTCTGCCATAAAATTATGGATTTTATACCTCAGGTGGGGATATTAAACCCAAAGAAGAAATTTGATGTATCCGGAAAATCTATGGATATTATAAATTTAAATCACGAACGGATTTCGCATTTGACTAATGGTGATATTTTTGAAATCAACCATGTATTAAAAAAATGCCCAAGTTTTATGGCTTTTTTTAATTATCATTATATTGATGCGCGCGAAGAAAAAATCAAATTTAAAATTGCAAAAAAAATATTTATATTGGTAAGATCTATGTTCCAACTACCTGGTCCTGTCCGGTGGCATAAATAGAAAAAAATAACAGATTCACAAGATAAATAAGATTAACCTGTATCTGTTGGCAAGCGCGAATAGTTTCAAATCATCTAAAATGAATTCAAACACGAATATTTAACCTTTAAAATATAGCATAGGACTATATATAATGGCAGAGAGTTCACTTTCACAAAATAATCAATTTGGCAGAATGGCTAAACGAGATCGTTTTATTGACCTGAAAATGAAAATTCAGAAAAATAACCCGGTTATCATTGATGGAGGAGCCTACCAGGGCAATATAATACAGAATTTTTTATCATCATATCAAAATCCAACTATTTATGTTTTTGAACCATTCCCTGATTCTGTTAGTATATTAAGGAACCGGTTTTCAAAATATAATAATATCTATATATTCGAAAAGGCTTTGGGAGCTTCAAATTGTCATGTTATATTTAATGTGGTCAACAATATTGTTTCTTCATCAATTTTAACGCCAAGTGAATTACTTTATAAATACCATGGTAGCAAGATGGATATAAAAGAGAGTATTGAGGTAGAACAAATCAGGATTGATAGTATAGCTGAGCTGCAAGATATTGAGATCGATATAGTTAAATTAGATATTCAAGGCTATGAATTGGAAGCTTTGAAAGGAGCGCAAGGGATCCTTAAAAGAATAAAGACTATAACTGTCGAAGTAGAGTTTATTGCATTATATAAAAATCAGGCACTATTTTCTGATATTGATTTTTTTCTTAGGGAAAATAATTTCCAGCTTTTTAATTTGTATGAATTATGGACACAGCAAGATGGTCAGTTGACAGCCGGTGATGCAATTTATTTAAATAATTCATATTTTAAATAGAAATAAGGATAATTATGAGTTCCATTCAGGTAAATGATCACGCGTTGATAAATAAAATTATTTCAGATTCTGAGTTTCCTTACCTTATAAGCTTCCCTCGTACAGGAAGTCACTGGTTGCGCATGGTAATGGAGCTTTACTTTGAGATACCGTCGCTAGTGCGGATTTTTTATTTTAAAGATGCCACGCGATTTACTTGCTATCACCGCCATGATGACGATCTGAGTGTAACCCGGAAAAACGTTTTGTACCTTTACCGGCATCCGGTAGACACGGTTTATTCACAGATGAATTATTATTGCGAAGATCCATTCGATACCGTGCGGATCGAGCATTGGGCGACGCTCTACGGCAGGCATCTGCGTAAATGGTTAATCGAAGAGTCCTTCACGAAGAAAAAAACGATACTGATGTATGAGGGTATGAAAAAAGATATGAACCAAGAGTTTAAGAAAGTCTGCGATCATTTCAATCAAATCATCGATTATGAAAAACTCGATAAAGCGGTTAAAACAGTAACAAAGGAAGAGGTAAAAAATAAAACAACACATGATCAGCAGGTGATTAATAAATCGATAGATTATGAGAAACTTCGTTTGGCGTTTGCCATAAAATACGGACGAAAAATATCGGAGATCGTATTTAATATTGATAATAGACTTGAAAATCATCTAAATATAAGGTTCTATTAACATGGTTGGCAGCCAGCGATTGTTTGTTATTTCTGAATCACGGGCAGGTTCTAACTGGCTTGTTGAAACTCTTAATTGCCACTCCCAAATAACAATGCTAAAAGAGATATTTCAGGAAAAAAAAATAAAATCATACCTTGAGAGAAATAACACTTTCAATTTTCACCAAAATGACCAATATTTTGAAAGCTATTTCGTTGATTGTAAGACTAAATATTATGGCTGTAAAATACTATTTTCTCAGGTGGGTAGGTTTATGGATTTTATTCCTTTATTGAATGTTGTAAAGGTTCTTTTTTTATTGTATTAACGCGCGACAATTCAGTTCGTGCAGAAGTGTCAGACCAATTAGCTCAAAGATTTAATAGATGGCATTCACGCGTAACCCAAACATTAGTTTCGAATAATCTTACAATTGAATTAAAACCAGAGCATTTTCTTAGAAGATTGGAGTGGCGCCGTCTTACTAAAGAGTTTGTTATTAAGCTTATTGATTCATATAACATTAGCAAATATGAAATTACTTATGAATCACTGTTTGCTAACAATAAATCTATTTTGTGTGATCTATTCAAGTTTTTAAACATCGAAGATGAACTCGATGATTATAGTGATGAAACACAATCTAATCCGCAATTATTGCGTGATATAATTGTAAACTATGATGAGATATATGAATATTTACTAATAAATAATGAATACTACTATAAAATGCTGATTAATCAATAATAACATACCTATATATTATGAAACATGTAAGAATAATACGGAACTGGAAATGGCCGGATTTGCTTCAGCAAACGCCGGGGCGAACGGGAATATGGCAGGATGTCCAATTCACAGAAGAGAAGACGCAGGATTGCGATTTTTGCGTTATCTTGAATAACCTGGGGGCAGGAGAGGAGATTCCCTTTCCGCCAGAGAGGGTTTTTCGCGTAGTGCAGGAACCGCCCACAGAATTTTTTAAGAAATGGCATGTTAATCCCTCCTACTCGATAAAAACATTCACTTGTGATCCAGAATGTAGCGGGGTGAAATATGTTCGAAGTCATCCTTTAGTGCCCTGGCACATCAATCGCGACTATGATTTTCTGACGCGAACGGCGATTTCCCCCAAGACAGCTCTTCTGTCCTGGATTACCAGCACTAAAGATATACTGCCCGGCCACCGGAGACGCATGGATTTTTTGAGGGCCATATCTGGGAATATTGCTGCTCTGGATTTACTGGGCACACAGGTTCATCACATTGTCAATCCGGAAGCCCGCAGAAAAAATGCGATCGAGCAACAGCAACTGGGGTTCTGCATGGTTGAAGACAAGTGGGCAGGGCTTGCCCCATATAAGTATTCGCTGGCTATCGAGAATTTCAGCGGTCCCGATTACTGGACGGAAAAACTGGCCGATTGTTTCCTGGCCTGGACTATGCCGATTTATTTCGGCTGTACAAATTTGGAGGAGTATTTCCCGGCTGGATCATTTATCAATATCGATATTGGCAACCCCGGCCAGGCCATTGAAATTATTTTGCGTATTTTACGTGATGATCCATGGGAAAAGAGGTTAGCGGCAATCTCCGAGGCGCGGCGGGCAGTGTTAGAAAAGCACCAGCTATTCCCGACACTGTCCCACTATTTTTTTCACGCTGATAATCTGAAAAATGTAAGTAAAAGATTGGCGGAAGGAGCTGTAGCCGGTCACTCTGTAACCACGGGGAACGTCGTGCCGATGATATCGGTTATTGTCTGCACATTCAACCGCGAAAGACTATTGTCTGATTGTTTGCAAGCACTGGCAGACCAGACAATATCTAACGATTCCTACGAAGTGCTCATGATAGACAATAACTCCTCCGACCGGACACCTGATCTCTGCGCTGGGTTCACAAAAAAATATGCCAATTTCAAATATTATCGGGAACCCAATCAGGGGTTGAGCCTGGCCAGAAACATGGGACTATCTAAAGCCCGGGCCGAATATATTGCGTTCATGGATGATGATTCCATCGCTGATAGCCATTGGCTTGAAGAAGCCTTGCGAATTATCGCGGAAAAAAGGCCGGACATCTTCGGTGGACCGGTGTATCCAATCCTAAATGGCGAAGAGCCGGTTTGGTTTAAACAGGAATACGGCATTCGCGGGGATATGGGGGAGACCGGTTGGCTTGAAAAGGGCTTTATTATTGGCACTAATATTTTTTTCCGCAAAGAATTGCTGCTGGAATATGGGGGATTCGACTCGCGATTTGGTATGAAGGGAGATCATCTCGGCTATCATGAAGAAACACAACTGGTTTTTCGCGCGTTGAAGGAAAAAAAAACTGTTTTCTATTCGCGCGAACTGCTGGTATCTGATATCCTTCCGGACTATAAAAAAAGCCTTGCCTATTACCTACTAGCCAAGTACCAGGCTGGTGCAGACGGACTGGATATTTGGGAATCTGCCTGTTTAGGAAAGAATCTGCATGATTTGCCGGTTTTGCTCAAGAAAGCGATGGAAGAGTTTAATTTAGCGCTATTGAGACGCGATAAGGAGAAATATCCTTACCCGGAGAATTATTTACTGGAGTTCAAGAATCTAAATATTTTTTTTGAGCTTGGAATGCTGACGGAATTTTTGCTGCGCGAGAAAGATAAAGTTGCCCCTGATCTGGCTGTTTGCAACCAGTTAGATTACAACGGATTAAATAAAAATTCTGGGCATGTAATTAACTTTTCTGATAATTTATCGTTCACGCGCTCCGGACAGATGTTAAAACAATTCGGAATAATCGTTTTTGGTTATCGCCGTAAACAGCACCTGCAGAGTGTGCTGGAGAGTTTGAAACGCCAGAACATTTTGCCGCTCACACATGTATGGATCGACGGGTATTCGTATACCCCGGAACTAAAGGAAGAGGTAGATGGTTGTCAAGGCTTGGAGGTTGATTATCCACAGGCTTACTGGCAATTTCATGTAGGACATTTGGGCATTGATAAGCTCATGATTGACGGCCTGTCGTTTATGGCGCGGCAGTATGAAAAAATCATTATCCTGGAGGATGATTGCTTTCCTACAAACAATGCCATCAGACTATTCCTGGATCACCTGGCAGAAATAGAGAATGACCCATCAGTCTATTCGGTTTATGGTCATCATTTTGAAGTACCGAATGAAGGCAAAGTTTTTTCTCGGTTCCAGGGGTGGGGCTGGGCGACGACCCAAAAGAAACTGATGCCGGTTCTATTACAATTGAAGTCGCTGTTCATGTTGCCAGAGCCGGAATATTTGAAATGGACAGCTACGGCGCTTACCACTGAAGTCATTGCCAGGCTTGATGTAACGCCAGGGCGGGATGTAATCAAAGTGCTTAACAGGCAATTCAGTTGGGATAGTACCACCGCTCTTTTATCTGCCATTCTCGGAATGTCTCATTGTAAGACTTCCGAAAGAGTGGTTTACAACTGCGGTCTGGGCGCAAATAGTGGTCATTTTCATAGTGATAGAGATTTTCTTCGAAAACCTCCATTCAACATGATCGGAGTGGATGAAGTCTGGAAGTACTTTAACAGGTGAAAATCCAATAGGATTAGCAACGACAATAAATAATTAGCATTTTATTACTGCCAACCTCGAGCGCATTTTCTATTGTAAATCATTATGGCATTATATTTGAAGGTTATTCGCTGACTTGATCTTTTTATGGACACTTCATTCACACGCTGTTGAGAAAATGAAATCCTGAACAAATTTTTGATAATTTAAAGGTCGTACAACAGAAATAAAACGGCATCAAGTTTTGGAGTGATACAATGAAAATAGCCATCGTGACCGGCTCGTCCGGATTGGTCGGATCAGAATTGGTCAGGTTTTTGGCGCAAAAGGGTTTTCAGGTTGTCGGTGTGGACAATGATATGCGGCGCTTTTTTTTCGGTAACGATGCCTCCACTTTATGGCAAAAGCAACGCTTAATGGCAGAGGTGTCCGCATACCGTCATCTGGATGACGACATTCGTGATCGGGCGGCCATGGAAGCTCTTTTTTCCGAATATAACAGCGATATAAGGCTGGTGGCGCATACCGCTGCACAGCCTTCTCATGATTGGGCGTTCAATGATCCGCACATTGATTTTTCGGTCAATGCCGGAGGCACGTTGACTCTGTTGGAAGCGACCCGTAAATATTGCCCGGATGCAGTTTTTATTTTTACTTCCACTAATAAGGTTTACGGAGACACACCCAACTTCCTGCCGCTTATTGAAAAAGAAACGCGATGGGAAATTGATCCTGCGCATCCTTATGCTGAACAAGGCATTGATGAGCAAATGAGTATCGATCAAACCATGCATTCCATTTTTGGAGCCTCCAAGTTGGCAGCCGATGTGATCACTCAGGAGTATGGCCGATATTTTGGACTGAAAACTGGAATTTTTCGCTGTGGCTGTCTGACCGGCCCCAATCATTCAGGTACAATGCTACATGGTTTTTTATCCTTTCTGATGAAGTGCGCTATAACCGGGCAGCCTTATAAGATTTTTGGTTACAAAGGCAAACAAGTGCGGGATAATATCCATAGTTATGACCTGGTTAATATGTTCTGGCAGTTTTATTTAGCGCCGCAATCCGGTGAAGTCTACAATGTCGGTGGCAGCCGTTACAGCCACTGTTCTATGCTAGAGGCCATTGCGATGTGCGAAGAAATCGTCGGCAAGAGCATGGATGTAACTTATCTCGATCATGCGCGAAGCGGCGATCATGTTTGGTATATCAGCGATGTGCGCAAGTTTCGGCGTCATTATCCTCATTGGAAATATCGTTTTACATTGTCTGATATTTTATTACAGCTTTTTGAAAGCGCCCGTAACCGGCTATGATGAACCGAAAATATGTTGCAACACTTTATCTAAAGAGGGCTTTCAAAACATGATAATTCCGGGATAATATGTCAATAACTTATTTTAAAACATGTTTTGCTAAGCTTTAATGCTTTTAGCGGGATCCATACGTGATTTAATGTTTTATAAAGAATATATAAACATATCTAAATCAAGATTTTAAAGTCACTTGAATAAAATGAAGACAGGCAAGAATCTCATCTTCCTTATATCCCAGCCCCGGGCAGGGTCAACCATGTTGCAGCGAATCCTTGGTTCGCATTCGCAAATATATACAACCTCTGAACCTTGGGTGATGCTGCATCCTCTTTATTCCATGAAAACTACTGGCATTGAAACCGAGTATTCAGTTGATCTTGCTATTCGTGGGTTGAGCGAGTTTCTTAGTCAAATAGATAATGGCCGTACTGAATATTGTGAAAAAATGCGGCAGATGTATGGATCGCTTTATGATCGACTGCTCGAGCCGACTGGGAAAAAGTTTTTTTTAGATAAGACTCCCCGTTACTATTTTATTATTAACGAACTTTATGATTTATTCCCTGATGCAAAATATATAATACTTATCAGAAATCCTCTGGCGGTTCTGATGTCAGTAGTGGACACATGGATCAAGCAGGATTGGTTTACGCTCAGTCGATTCAAATCAGATCTGCTTCATGCTCCGGGATGCTTGTTGAAAGCTATTACGCAACTTGGTGATGCCGGATTCCGTATTCAGTATGAAGATATCCTCGCTAATCCTGAATTCGAGATCAAAAAAGTGTGTGATTATATAGGAATCATGTATGATCAAAATATGATTGGATATGGTAACAGTGGCTTACCCAAATGGCAATATGGCGATCAAAAGACAGTATACGAGAAAGGCAAGCCAGATGCTTTGCATTCTGATAAATGGACACAGTATCTAAAAAACCCTCAGGTTTGGCGTGTTATGAGAGAATATCTCAATTATCTGGGTGAGGATAGAATTAATAGAATGGGATATTCCTTTAGTTCACTTGATGAGGTGCTGCTAGATAACGAACCTGTGGTAGATATAGATAAAACATCTGTTAGTTTATTTGCGCTTCTTGATAATACCCGCGACGCTTTTCTGGAAAAAAAATTGCTTCAGCTACAGCTTCAACAGAGAGATTCACAGCTTCGACAGAAAAACGAACATATCAGACAGATGGATCAGCGTTTACATGAACAAGATCAAGAAATACAAAATAAAAATAGTTTCCTTCACCAGAAAGATCATGAGTTGCGGGATAAAGATCAGGTAATACAAAGCAAAGAAAGCCAAATCCAGCAGATGGGTCGACAAATTCAGCAGATAAAAGAACAGATCAAAAATAAGGATGCCTTGCTAAGGCAGAAAGACGAACAACTGGACAATAGGGCAGTGATCATAAACCAGAAGGATCAGCAAATACAGGATAAAGATCAGGTAATACAAAGCAAAGAAAGTCAAATTCAGCAGATGGATCAGCAAATTCAGCGGATAAACGAGCAGACCAAAAAAAATGATAGCCTGCTAAGACAGAAAGACGAACAAATGAACAACAGAGCAGTGAAAATAAATCAGAAGGATCAGCAACTAAAGGAAATCAAAAATAGTTATTCTTATAGAGTAGGCAAAATAATAGTATTCCCCGCATCAATTTTAAAAAGATTATTTAAGAAAATTAAAAAATATGATAATGGTAAATAAAATTTTGCTTCTCAGACTATAATAATATGGAAAGGATTGACATGAAAAAGTTAATTGTTATGTTTTCTTCGATGCTTCTGGTGTGTGTTATGTCCTGTAACAAAGACAATAAAGAAGCTAAACAACCGGCTGCGGAAACAGAGAAATTTGGGCAATATGAAGTTCTCAAGGGAGAAATGTCCAGCGGTGGGATTGGCTATGTTCTTAAATCGGATAGTACTGATTTTAAGGCAATGAGAAATACGCGCAAAATATATACAGATAAAGCCGTCTTTAAAATTAAACTAAAATCCCATCAGCAATCAGGTAAACGTAATGGTTTTATTCAGGCAGTCGCAAGCCAGGGGCAGACAATAAATGCCGGTGTATGGATTGGCGCCCGGACGTATCAGCTCGGCGGCAATGCAGTGGAGTTGCAAACTGAGAAAAATGTTGATTTTGATGCAAACGGGATTTTCTCCATTGAACTTGAAATTGATCTAAAGAAACAGGAAGTAACCGCGATAATAAACGGCATGACCTTGAGATCCAAACTAAAGCAGCCGATTTCTGAAATAAAACGGGTTGGATATGTCGGCTATGGAACCCAGACAGAGTTCACTGAAATAGAAGAAACTTTGTAAATCTATAAAAAAATAAAAAAAATGGCTATTGACATATCGTTAACCCGGTGAAAGTCAGCCTGTCCTTAGATTTAAATTTTGATTTGTCCGTAATATTTGAAGTAATGAAAGCAATTTATTATCAATGAAAAAAACAGTACTATTCTTAGGCGCTTCGCACCAACAACTTGCGCCGATAGAATATGCAAAAAATGTTGGCTATCGTATTGTTACATGTGATAACCGACCAAATAATCCAGGCCATAGTTTAGCAGACAAATCATATAATGTGAGCACTACTGATTTTCAAGGAGTTTTAGATGTAGCTATTAACGAGAAAATTGATGCGGTGGTCTGCTATGCGAGTGATGTGGCAACGCCGACAGCAGCGTATATATCCGAGAAATTAGGTATTCCGGGGAATCCTCTTGAAGCTGTCTGTGTTTTAACGAACAAAATGCTATTTAGACAGTTTCAAGAAAAGTATGGTTATTTTACGCCGAAGAATATATTATTTGATCGTAATGATTTGATCAATAAAAAGACATTACAAGGTAAGATGGATAAAGTTTTAAAATTTCCAGTAATTGTCAAACCTGTAGATGCAAGCGGCTGCAAGGGTGTCACTAAAGTTTATAGCCTATCGCAGCTTAATGATGCGCTAAAATACGCGCGGGAGTTTTCTCGCAGTGGTAATATGATTGTGGAACAGTTGATAGACCCATCAGGATATCAAGTTTGTGGAGAGGGTTTTCTGCAAGATGGTAAGATTATATTTCATGCATTTGCAAATGAGCATTTTTGCCCAGGCTTCGTTGTCCCTGTCGGTGAAAGTTTTCCATCTATATTCGATGAAAGGTTAGTAGATAGAGCCGTCAACACTCTCCAGCACATTTTTAATGATTTGAATATGCGTCAGGGCCCGTTTAATTTTGATTTAATGTTTACTCTGGATGGCGAAATTTTCGTGATCGAAATAGGCCCCAGAAATGGGGGTAACAGAATCCCCGAGGCGATCATCTATGCAAATAAAGCAGATACAATTGCAGCCACTGTGGAAGTCGCTCTTGGCCGACGTGTGATATTAGCTAAAGAAGTAAATCATTACTATGCGACATATTCTATTCATGCCAAGCGTAATGGAATTCTTGAATCTATCGAATATCTTGAAAGTATTAGAAAAAATATTGTGGATGAAAAGCTATATGCTGCACGGGGTGATACGGTTCTGAAGTTTAAAATGGGTAATCAAATGCTTGGTTGCTTGATTCTTACTTTCGATACGTACACGGAGATGCTTTCCAAGATCGATAGTATGGATGATCATATCATCGTCAATTTAACCTGAATTTGGTGGAATAATGAAACTATCTATAGTTGCAACACTTTATAAATCGGAAGTTTACGTTACAGAGTTCTGCGAAAGAGTATCTGTGGTGGCAAGAACCTTGACGGAAGATTATGAGATAGTCTTGGTAAACGACGGTTCACCCGATAATTCCCTGCAAATCGCGAAACAGTATGCAGACAAGCATGACAATTTAATAATAATAGATCTATCCCGAAATTTTGGTCATGACAAAGCGATGATGACTGGATTGAAGTATTCCAGCGGGGATTATATTTTTTTAATAGATATTGATCTCGAAGAAGAACCAGAGTGGTTGATTCTCTTTTGGGAGAGGTTAAAAGAAAGCGGAGTGGATGTTGTTTATGGTGTACAATCAAAACGACGCGGGGGCGTAATAGAGCGCTTTTTGGGGCAACTCTATTATCTTGCTTACCGATCACTAACTGGGCTGCAAATTCCGTTTAACCTCGTTACAGCCAGATTAATGTCGAGGCGTTATGTAGATGCTCTTACAAGTTTTGAGGAGCGGGAAATGGATTTATGTGGATTATGGCTGATCACAGGTTTTGATCAGATATCCTACCCGGTTAAAAAGCACTCATCAAGTCAAACAACTTATACGTTTGCTCTTAAAATGAATGCCTTGGTCGATTCTATAACATCATTTAGCAGCGCTCCACTTGTTATGATTTTTTATATTGGAATTGCTATTTCACTGATTGCGGTTTTTTTTATAGGATATCTTATTATTCTTTGGTTTTTTTTTGAAAAACCTCCTAGCGGATGGACTTCGGTAATGGCCTCAATTTGGCTACTCGGTGGCCTTGTTATTGCATTTATCGGAATTATAGGAATATATTTGTCTAAGGTTTTTTCTGAGGCTAAACATCGTCCATATACGATCATTAAGGATGTATATGATTCATCATATTTGAAAAATATGAATAATAAATAGGCTATAGATGGAAAATAATTATTTCGCGCGGTATGCTTCTATTCTGGATCAGGTGAAAACGTTCAATGACGAACAGATATTAAATTATGCCACAACACCCCGAGGAGTTGGTTGGAATAGCTCTGAGGCTCAAATAACCAGATTTGATCAGTTAATAAAAGTAATTCGGGCAGGTTATAAGGAAACTGTTAGTATAAATGATGTTGGTTGTGGCTATGGCGCGTTGTGGTACTACTTGAATAAAAGGAAACGTAAAATTCAGTATTATGGATACGATGTATCAAATAAAATGATTGAAACTGCTAGAAGTTTCATTCAGAAGCCGAACAATAATATGGCAATATTTAAGCCACTTGAACATATCTTCGCCACAACATATTCTCTTGCGAGCGGTTTATTCGGATTACGCTTCGATTATTCTGATAGAATTTGGCGTAGATACGTTATGGATACTCTGGATTTTATTAACGCTAAAAGCATCAGGGGTTTTGCGTTTAATATGCTTACTTCTTATTCTGAAGCGGATAAAAAAAAACATGAATTGTATTACGCTGATCCATGCATGTATTTTGATCTGTGTAAGCGACGATACTCAAAAAATGTAGCCCTTTATCATGACTATTCGCTGTATGATTTTACAATAGTTATTAGAAAGGGGTGATCGTAGTGAATCAAAAGCTGGCATTATTTTTAACCATTGATGTAGGTCCAGCAGGCGCTACTCTGGGTGAAGGTCATACTGATAGCGGTGAGTGGACCAGAACGGCGGATGGTCTGGAAATTCTGTCTGATATATTTCGATCGACAGAAGATATATTTGGATTAAAAATAGCCCCAACCTGGTTTTTTAGGGCTGATAGATTGATTGCGGCACAGTTTGGCGATAGATTTTCAATTTTCAAGAAATTTTATGATTTTGTTCATCGTATGATTCTTCAAGGACACGAAGTAGGATGGATGCCACAGGTTTATTCTTCATTGCAGCATATAATGATTGATTATGAAGACTTATCTATAACACATGGTGTACTAGTAAAAGAAGGCATATATCCAAGAAGTGTAAGGATGGGTGACTGTTTTCACGATAACACAACAATGAAAAATTTAAATGATCTTAAAATACAATTTGACAGCTCGGCAGTTCCAGGCAGAATAAAAGAGGATTCCGGTTGGCGTATGAACTGGATGGGAACACCGGAAGAAGCTTATTATCCGTCATTAAAAGATTATAGAAAACCTGGCATACCTCATTTGAATATTCTCGAAGTGCCAATTTCCGTGCTCCCAATAAAGGCGCCTTATGATTCCGCTCCGCTTCTCCGATACTTGAATCCATGTATGTATCGTGGCTTCCTTTGGCAAAATCTACCTCGGCTGATTAATTCTAATTCTTATTTGATTTGTATACTACATCCCGATGAAGTGGTTCCTATTAGAGGGGGGATTGGACATCCTCTCGTTGCATATTCGATTGACGAACTCAGATTTAATCTTCATCAATTAATTAAACTATCAGGTATTTATGGGCGAACAGTCACTTTTCATACAATAGAGGAGTTCAATTCGGTAATGGGTTGATATTAGTGTTTCCATTTGTTATTGGTTCCGGACATTGCGAATACTAACATTTAAGTGTTCAAACTATCGAAGAAATGTTGTTTAAATGAAAAAGCTTATTTTAATTGATACATCAAGTGATATTTATGGTTTTGCAACAAGGCGGTTATCCGCTTTTGTTAATGCGCATTCTTCCTGGGTTTCTGAAATATTATTTCTTTCTTCCATGCGGCATCCTTTGTTTTCACAGCATCAAACCTATTATACTCTAAATAATGAAAAAATTAAAAGTATCCTGGAATTAATATCAAATGCCCAAGTTATCGCTTTTTCGGTAATGCTTGTCGGTGAGAAAGTTGCTGCCCAATTATCGGAGAAAATCAAACAAGAATATCCGGCGAAGATCATTATTTGGGGAGGCGCGCATACTACTGCATCTGGTGAACGTTGTTTAAAATGGGCTGATTATATTTGTGTGGGAGAAGGTGAATATAGTTTGGTAGAATTTTTGAAGCAAATAGAAAATAATAATTTTTGCGTCAATGTTCCTGGGATTTATCAAATAAAAAACAATAAAATATATGGAAGCGGAATACGGCCTCTTGAGAAAGATTTAGATCAACTGGGATATCCCCTACATGGGGATGGTTGTTTTATTTTTGAAGGAAATAAAATTATGCCGCTAAACAAAGAAAAAGAAACACAATTTTTTGGTGGAACATTTCATGCGCTTCTGACGCAAGGATGTCCAATGAGATGTACCTATTGCGCAAATTCTGCGCTAATAAATTATAATGGAGAATACGCTCTAGTTAGAGCTTATTCAATAAAAAAATATCTGAGTTATTTAAGTGATTTATGTTGTAAATATCAGATTACATCTGTTATATTTCAGGATGATAGTTTTTTCTCATTAAGTATTCATGCGATTAAAGAATTTTCTGAACAGTGGAGAAAACTTCTTGGCCTGCCATTTACTGTTTTGGGAGTTTCACCGCTTAATTTTAACGAAAAAAAAATGGACTATCTTTTGGGAGTAGGTTTACAAAGGATAAGAGTGGGAATCCAATCAGGTAGTGAACAAATTCGATATGATATATTGCAGCGTAAATATAGCAATAAATTACTGATTCAAATTTCAGAAATTATTTCACAAAAAAAAATACCAGAGTGTGATTATGATTTTATATTAGACAATCCCTGGGAAACATGGCAGCACAAGCTGGAAGGTTTAAAACTGTTGAGTTATATGAGCAAACCTCACATCTTGAATTTGTTCGGCATGACCTTCTTTGAAGGGACAGAATTATATGAAAAAGCGAAGACAGAAGGGTATTTACCTGAAGAAAATTATTTAAATGCTATCAATTACTTATCGGTAAAGTCTAATTATATTAATCTATTGTATATGATCTATGGTGTTTTCCATATTCCGCCATGGCTTTTAAAATTATTCACGCCAAAAGTAGTTTTGAGAAAAGACCCTTCGATTCCTTCTTTTATATTAGCTTTTTTTAAGATATTAAGATATCTAACCGTTGCAGTTAAACGAGTATTTCGTGGGGACACTACCAATTTGCCCTATTTTATTGTTCGCTGGATGCGTTTATTTAAAACCCCCTCTATGATTAAACGCTAAATATCAACTTGTCTTCCTGCTCTGGCTCAGGATGGGTCCGCCGGTTTTGAGGCCGTCTTCTTTACCTATTTTGCTCGACTGAAAACATTAATTATTAGTATTGAAGTCATAACCAATTGATCCTTAGTTGGTTAGAAAATACTGATAAAATATTTCGCTATTTTCTTGAAATTAGCTGTGGAACAGGGTATAAGTTTTCAGGTACCATCTAAGTTTATCCAGGCGCTCAACTTTATTGGAGTTTCAAGGTTGCTGCCCGACTAGTATCGCCGCTGTCAGTTAGACAGTGATTGATTTTATACAAAAGGATGTGTGAAAATGGTTCGAAAAGGTTAGTCAGTGGATTTCGAATTCTTATTCAACGACTTTTTTACGATACTGGATTTAAACCTGGTTTTAGTAATCAGTATCTTCTATCTTATTTCTATCGAATTTTTTTCTTATTTTATTAAAAAATGGTCATTCAGTTTTTTCAGCGGTCATCTCAGCAATTGGCGCCTCAACGCGCATGTAATGGACATTATAGGATGGGTCTCGTTACTTTTTGGGATGCAAAAGTACTGGGTTTTCACGGTTAAGAAAATCTCGATGCTTTGCGCGCAGGCTTTATGAAGCGCTGTCTTCATTGCTCCCAGGCATTTGAAAGCATTGACTGGCATTGTCCGCGGTGTGGGTGGCAACCAGAAAGAATCGGCGACTTGTTTTTTTTCTCATCGGAATTATCAGAAAAAAACAATGGATTCAAACCCTCTTTTTTTGCGCCACTTGCTATGCTGGAAGAAGATTATTTCTGGTTTCGCGGTCGCAATGCCTTGATTGTCTGGGCGCTTGGAAAGTATGGCGCTGATGTCGCTTCATTCATGGAGATCGGGTGCGGTACGGGGTTTGTTTTAAAAGGCATCGACTGTAACTTTCCAAAAATTCGTCTTGTGGGCAGTGAGATATATGCTGAAGGGCTCATCTATGCTGCTGAAAGAATCATGGGTAGTGAATTTATGCAAATGGATGCCAGAGAGATTCCATTTATCTCTGAATTTGATGGCGTCGGAGCATTTGATTTGCTTGAACATATTGAAGAGGATGAAGCAGTTCTGCAGCAGATACATCAAGCCTTGAAACCCGATGGTTTGTTAATGCTCACAGTGCCACAACATCGTTGGCTATGGAGCGCCACAGACGCAAATGCCTGTCATGTCCGTCGCTACAATAGTCAGGAACTACATAACAAGATAACACGCGCTGGTTTTGCTATCGTGAAGAGTACCTCCTTCGTCACAAGCCTTTTGCCGTTCATGTTGATATCCAGATTATTTCAGCGCAAGAAATACAAGAATTTTGATCCCATTGGGGAATTTCGGATTAATCCAATATTGAACCGAATTTTTGAATGGTTCTTACTCCTGGAGCTATTTTTGATTCGGGCGGGTATTTCATTTTCCGTAGGTGGTTCGCGGCTGATCGTAGCCGTAAAGATTGAAAAATAGGTTTAAATCTCTGAGATATTAAGTATGAATTATATTCCTTTCAATAAACCCTATATAACCGGCCGCGAGCTTTTTTACATTACACAGGCGCACGCCGATGGACAACTCGCTGGCGATGGCGATTTTACAAAAAAATGCCACGCTTGGCTTGAAGGGCGTACGGGTACGCGAAAAGCCTTGCTCACTCATTCGTGCACTGCCGCGCTTGAGATGGCGGCGATTCTGGCTGATATTAAGCAGGGCGATGAGGTGATCATGCCTTCGTATTCCTTTGTTTCGACAGCTAATGCCTTTGCCCTGCGTGGTGGTGTGCCGGTATTTGTGGATATTCGCCCGGATACGCTCAATATTGATGAGATGAAAATAGAAGCCGCTATTACATCCCGGACTAAAGCAATTGTGCCAGTGCATTACGCAGGAGTGGCTTGCGAAATGGATGTTATCATGGATATCGCAAATCGTCATAACCTGCTGGTCATTGAAGATGCGGCGCAGGGAATCATGTCTTCTTACAAAGGTAAGCCGGTTGGCGCTATCGGCCACTTGGGTGGATTCTCTTTTCACGAGACCAAGAACATTATTTCAGGCGAAGGAGGGGCTCTTCTGATCAATGATGAACGCTTTATTGAACGCGCCGAGATCATCTGGGAAAAGGGTACCAATCGCAGCCAATATTTTCGCGGGCAGGTCGATAAATATACATGGGTAGATATCGGCTCGTCCTACTTGCCAGGTGAAATAATTGCCGCCTTCCTGTGGGCGCAGATGGAAGAAGCCGAGGCCATTACTGAGCGGCGGCTGGCAATATGGAAACAATACCATGATGCGTTGGCCCCATTGGAGATTGCCGGTCTGCTACGCCGTCCTATTGTTTCTGATAGTTGTCGGCATAATGCGCACATGTATTATATCCTCCTCAATAATTTGTTTGTGCGCAGCCATGTGATTCAGGAATTAATGACAGTTAATATTAATACTATATTTCACTATGTTCCCTTGCATTTATCTCCGGCTGGAAAACGCTTAGCCCGTGTCCACGGTCGTTTACCCCATACCGAACATGCGGCGGAACGACTGTTGAGATTACCATTGTGGTTGGGTTTGGAAGAAGATTTGGAGCAAATTGTAAAGGCATTGACAGTGACTTTAAAGCATCTGTCAATTTGAAGGCGGTTTTGCTACGATGGGAGATTTATAGCAAAACCTTTACTTGGACATATAATGGTGATCTGTATAAAGTTAAATATTTTTTTGACACTGCAATTGAGTACATCAAACTAAAAATCTGTAATCTAATATATAGTGGTAAAAACATATCTTATCATGTCTTAGTTGCACCAAAAGGAGCATTAAATGATTTATTTAAGTTATGGTATGCCTAAATCAGCTAGCACGTTTTGTTATCAGCTTGCTGAAAGCATGCTTCGGCAAGCTGGTCATATTCGCGAAGAAATTTGTAAAAAGTTTTTACCTGAATCATTTCATTCAGCATTCATGACACTAAACCATGATGAAATTGTTCAAATTGATCACTATTTACCTTTTGATAAAATCCTTATAATAAAAACACATGCAAAGCTTAGTAAATCGATAAATCATTTACTTGACTCAGGAAGAATAAAAGCTTCTGCAACATTTCGCGATCCTCGGGATGCAGCTATTTCACTGGTTGATGCTGGTGAGAATGATCGGAAATTAAATAAGTTTAGAAAATTTAATGAAATTAATGATTTAGAAGATGCTTTTTTGGTCTATAAATATGCTAAATATAACTTCATCCAATGGCTCACTCATACAAATGTGCTAAAAATTAGTTTTAATTTGTTGGCGCTCGATCCGATAGAGGCAGCATTAAGAATACGAAATTATTTAGATATCGATGTTGATGTAACGCCAATTGTTGCAAAGTATTCTGAAAACCCTAAAAAAAAAATATGGGAATTCAATATTGGTAAAGTTGGAAGGTACAAAGAATATATGTCGGAAACGCAGAAGAAAAAATTTTTTAGTGAATTTAAAGACTTAATCTTTATAATGAATTTATTAGATGATCGATTCAAAATATAGTGAGTTCAACTTCATGTTAATCTGCTCGATAAGCATCTATTAATATTTAAAAGATACTAAAAAAATTTTGATATATTTAAGTTATGGTATGCCTAAATCAGCTAGTACGTTTTGTTATCAGCTTGCTGAAAGCATGCTTCGGCAGGCTGGACATATTCGTGATGATATTTGTAAAAATTTTTTACCTGAATCATTGCATGTTGCGTTCATGGTGTTCGATAATGAAGACATTTTTAAAATTGTTGAATGTATACCTAATGATAAGATACTGATTATTAAAACACATTCTAAACTCAGCAACTCAATCGATCAATTATTAAAATCCGGAAGAATTAAAGCCACAGCAACATTTAGAGATGTTCGTGATGCTGCTGTTTCTCTTCTTGATTCTGGTGAAAAAGACAGAAGATTGAAAAAGAATAGACCTTTTTCTGAAATATGGAATATCGAACAGGCTTTGGATTATTTTAAAAAATATGAACCAATTCTTACGCCATGGTTGACTCATCCTTGTGTATTAAAACTGAGTTATAATCTTTTAGCTGAAAAATCTATGGAAGCAGCAATAAGAATTCGTGATTATCTGGGTATAGAAGTAAATGTACCAAACGTGATGGACAAATTTTCTGGAAATTTAAGTGAAAAAATATGGGAATTCAATGTCGGTAAAATCGGGAGATATAAAAAGTATATGGATGAAAAGCAAATACAGAATTCTTCTATTATGTTCCATGATTTGAACCAACTTATGGATAATCTCGAAAACTGATGTAAATATAAGGAAACTATCTATTAAAAATTTTGGATAATATACGTTGAATTTTAATAAAAAAATTGAGCTTCATTTTTTTCAAAATTTCAAGCTGTTTCATTAGATTTGCAAAACTAAATTGTTTTAATATTGTTTTCAAATTCTTTTCTTGATGGTCAATAAATAGGACCTGATTAGGACTTCCATCTTTTTCTGGATCGAGATGCTTATCAACTGTAATAAAAATACTGGAATTGCATGCGTTTTCCACTCGAAATACTTTTATTACTACCGAATTATTTGCGTTATTAAATCTTAGAATATTCCCTTTTTCAATGGGTGATTTATCTTCCTTGGCTATTATGATAAAAAAAATATGAGTATCTTTGAGATAAATACCGTTTTTCCATTCTTTATCATCTGAAAAACTTGAGATTCGAATACTTCTGGGAATTGATGAAAAGGAGTCTTTATTATCTGAAGATCTGTTAAATAAATAAAAAGAATTGTTACACTCTCTTTTTGCGTGAAGATCAAACCAACCATGAATATTTGCATCACGATTAGGATTTCCCCAATAGGAACTGATAAGAGCTAAAACATTATCATAATCAAGCCATTCGCCAGGAGTTTCTTCTCCAAATAATCCACTGGCGCCATGAGGGAAAATATGCTGTGAAAAAACTCCTTCCAATGGAGGGTATTTAACGATTTGATTAGGAACTTTTTGTTGATTAATGAATTTGAAATGGGTATAACCTTCGGAATATAAAAAATCCAGGAATGGCTTCTGCCCGTTTTCGACCGAAATATAGCGAGGTTTATCGGGTATGAATTGGATTGATTGGAGAGCAATGAAGTCATATCCTTCGATATCGATTTTTAAATAGTATGGAATACCATGTTCACGCAATACATCTTCCAAAGGAACCATTGTTACTTCGATTTCATGGAATTTTCCTTCCCTGGTTCCAATTGTTTTGTCGAAGGAACTCCATTCACTTAAATAATCATTCACATAGAAGGTGCATTTTCCTTTTTTTTGTCCAATACCAACATTAATAATTTTCAACCGTCCATTTTCAATATATTTGGAAAATCTTACTTTTTGTTCTTCGACAAGTTTTGGATTTGCTTCTATTGCTATTACATCAAAACCCTTTTTTAAATAAAATTCAGAATCTTGACCAATATGCATGCCTACATCATAAATTAATTTTGAATCCATATTATCTCCGATTAATTAGAATATGTTAGAAAATTGGATTTGGATAATCATCTCCAATTGGATTTAATGTTTTATCTATAGTGTCAAAAACAGTTCGATTTTTGGGATTTTCAAATTTTGAAACTAATATTACATCTGTCATACTCGATTTTGATTTAAAAAACTTTAATAATTTCATAATAAGTATTTTATAGCATATTCCTTTGCATAATCCGATGGTTTTCCACTCATAAATTCAATATAGCTACTGAGTTTTTGTATTTTATAGTCTATACTATATACTAAATGATCTGTTTTCCAATGTCGTTTCGTAGTATTCCATATTATATATCTGTTATTATTGGTTTCTTTTGCCAATTTGCTTTCTCTCCACCAGGTATAATGTAGAAATAAAAGATAATCATATTCATTCTCTGATAAAATAGGTTTATCTTGAATGGATTTCATTTCCTCATTATATGAATTTCCGTATGATAGCATTAAATTTTTCGAGTGCATCCGATAGCCGGAGAGAATTGCAGAAATGATAAAAAGTGGATATTTTTTTGAAAAACCAGTCCATAAATAATAATCTCCAGCATAGTTGATTTTCTTTAATTGATCAAAGTCAATACAGTCAAGAGTGGGTGTTCTGAAAAAAATTGATTCCTGCTGAAGATAAGGTAGGGCTTTGTTATTATATAATCCTTTTCGAATGAAATCATTGTCGTAAATGAATGGCCAGTCACATTCAATAATAATTCCATTTTCATTATAAAAAGTAGGAATTCCTGTCAGCCACATCAGGTTAGGTAGATTTTTAAATAAATCATAAATTACACTAAAGGCATTTTGTTTGTAGAAATCATCTGCATTAAGATACGCAATCACTTCCCCTGTAGCCATTTTAAAACCTTTAACTAAAGCATCATACATTCCTTTATCTTTTTCTGAAACAAGCTTTATTGAAGCATTTTTACAATAATAAGGGGTTTCTTTTTTGTTTATTTTTTTCTGGTATTGTTCAGCGATTTCAATTGTTCTATCTTTAGATGAACCGTCAATAATGATGTATTCAATTTCAAAATCTCCCTTTTGAAAAATGATACTTTCAATAGTATTAGCAATAAATTGTTCTGCATTATAACAGGGAGTAACAATCGATATTTTCATATTTTTTCCTTTAACACGTAATCTGGAGAGTGCATAAGCTAATTGATAACACCCTTTTTTCAGGAATATCTCCCAATGATTCTGGTGATGCGGCGTTTGGAAGTTTAAACAAAAAAATAGCTGTAGGGAATTTCTTTAGAAGCGACGATGGAATTATTGCTGTTTTTTTATGGTAGCCTCTTTCAGTAAATATCCAATCGGCAATTTTTTTATTGTTTAGATATATTTTAATTCGTTGCTTTTTTAATTTTTGTGGATGAATATAAACAATAATAAATTCAAGATTTAATAAGAACAATGAAGCGTTGGGAATCTCATTTAATGAAAAAATTATCGTGGCTTTTTTTCCTAATGCTCTGGTATAATGGATTTTTTTAAAACCATCAGGTGATATCCAACTATCGGGTTGGCTCCAACCTTCCACTAAGTATTTTGAGGCGGATTTATCAAAAATAATCTCCTGTCCAAATTTATAAATATTCTGTTCCATAAAATCTTGAATTGGAATAAGCGCATGAATTTTAGAATATATTGTTTTATAAATAAAAATTATGCGTATTAAATGATATAGATATGACCGATAAAACTCAAATTGTAATCTCTCAACATTTCCATCAGAGTTTTTCCTGGAGAAAAAATACTTTTTTCGACTCATAAGTAGAATAAATTTTTTTAAAAAAGTTTTTATATAATGCTCAGGTTGATGAAATCGATTCATTTGGACTTGTTGATAGATATCTAAAATAGCATGAGATGCACCGAATCCATGGTACATGCCGCAAAGGTAATCCCACTCTAACCTTTTTTCAGGGATATAATGGCGAAGCCGTAGTCGTTTATCATACCAAATTCGCCAACCTTTGATTCGAAGTGCATAACATAATTCGGTATCTTCTCCAGCCATTAGTTTATTACCTTTCCTGCCAATTAAACTAAAAATAAAACCATCTTTAAAAAGATTTTCTACAGGAGATTTTCTTATACTGATACCAGCCCCCCAAACAAAACCACGCGATTCTGTAACATCACCCGATTCATTGCCTTGAACACCCACCGCATAGTTGTTTTTATACGCATCAAACCAACTAGGGGGGGGAGTTTCAAATTCGGGATCAATATCACCACCACAAATGCCAACCTCTGGATGGTTTTGAAAAATATCATGAACTATGTTTACCCAATCTGGCGATATCCAATTATCATCATCAATAAATGAAATATATTCATAACGCGATTCCCGTATCCCTCGAATTCTGGCATGAATTAATCCCAGTTCGGGTTCTTTGATAATTCTGAAAGATTCCGTTCTTTTCCAGCACCCCATAGCGATTTCTGCGGATTTATCAGTGGAATTATTATCAATAATGATTACTTCCCATGGAATTTGTTTATCTACCGCGAGTTGATTAAGATTATCAATTGTCGATGGCAATAATTTCTCTCCATTATGTGTACAAATTGTGATACTTACACCGTTCGTCATCCAGGTTTTGAACTCCTTTATATTCAAGATAATATTTTTAATTTTTTCGCTTTTTCAATTACATAGCGTATCCAACTACATTTTGTTTTCCCGTTGAATCTTTTTTGATAATTCTTTTCTTTGTTTTTTTCATGGGCTTGCCAATTTTTTCGTAATAAGTAACCTTGTTCTCGCTTTTTTTCAAAATCAATTATAAAATCCTCAGGCATTCCATTCAAAAAGCGATCAATAAATTGAAAGTTTTTTTTTGTCCAAACATTTTCTGATTTCTGACTTTGGCTTGTAACTGTACCTGTGATATAACGAAATACTCCTAATAATGAATCAATTTTATGAAATTTAAAATACTTCGATGCTGATAATAAAAATTCTAAATCCATAGCAAAATGATTGCATTCATTAAATCCTCCGACTTTTTCCTGAACTTCTCGATGGTAAAAATATCCAACAGAATTGACACAAAATGCTTCAGGTTCCCAGTGTTTTAACATATCTTCATGTCCTATGCGAGCATTATTGATCCAAAATGATCCATCATCCATTACAACTTTGATGTTTCCAACAACAAATTTTTCTTTATTTTCAAAGTATGGCAAAATGGCTGAAAAGGCGCCTGGTAAATAATAATCATCTGAATTTAAATAACCGATTATTTCTCCTGTCGAAATTAAAAATCCTTTATTCATTGCATTAGATTGTCCAGAATCAGCTTCAGATACCCACTTAAGGTGAGAGTATTTCTTTAATATTCTAAGTGTACCATCCGAGGATCCGCCATCCATAATAATATGCTCTATATTTTGATAATTTTGTTCAAGAACACTTTTTATTGCGTTTTCAATATATTTTGCTGAATTTAATGATGGAGTTATAATTGATATTTTGGGTTCCATATTATCCTATAGTATTGGTGTCCTTCAGTGTCATTTATTCAGAATAGATCGACTGCTTTTTCCATTAATGTTTTCTGCCACTTATAGATAGTAGCTGGAGTACTATTGAATTCTATAGCTACATGGCTGACCGATTTATGTTCAAGTATGATTTCCCGGTTAATTTGAGCCTTCTTTTCTGGAGTGTATCGTTTAATCTCCATACAGCATCCTTTCTATGGTCTAATTGATACATGAAGATACATTCTGGAGGGAGAAAACTAAAAAAGTTTTCTCCCTCATGCCATTGAAGGGGCGATTTGCGCGGCGTCTGGGGCTGTTCCCCGCCTTACCCCTGGTTTGGAACAGCCCCAGGCAAGAAGCTTCTTCCCAGTCTATAGTGAATTCAGCACGACTCTCTATTTTTATCTGAAACAAAACATTAATTATTTAATCATTATCTCCAAACTAACCCATTACTGGTGATGATGCTATCCAGGACTTTCTTGATTTTAAAAAACAAGTTTTGATTATTTTTTACAAATGTCATCAAATTCAAGGTTTCGATTACTCGATAAGGCATAGCAACCGATTCAAAATCAGGAGGTAATGGCTGAATTTCACAGTATCCTTCTCTAAACTCTTCAAGATTTCCAGAATAAATATATAGAAATAATTCAGACTTAACAAAATCATAAATTTCGTCTGAACCCTCGGCAAATTCCCAGTCGATGATTGCGACAATTTTATTCTTATCTATAATCGCATGCCATGGTCCAAAATCTTTATGGCACAATCTTGTTTGTTTACTCTCTTTGAAACTTCCGATTATATTAGTTAACTTGTGAATCTCTTTATTAGCCAATTGTCCGCTAAGTTTTCTAATGCATCGTTCGAACCTTTTATTAATAACTTCTCCAAAAATAAACTCATTGATGCGGTCTGCTTTTAGGTAACCCTGGCGTTGTAAAGTAACCTGATGAATGCGACCGAGAATCCTCCCGAATTCACTGTATAACTCCCTGGTATTTTTGTCATTTTTATGTAAAAAGCAACCATGAAGATTCAATGATCCCGCACGTTTCATGATGTACCAGTGATTTGGGATGATGTTGCCATCAGTGCCAATATGTTCGATAACGGGAACTGGAAGGCCTTGTTGCTGCGCAAGAGCAATCATTGCAATTTCATTCTTTATTTTCCATTGTAAATCACCATCGCGCTCAATTTTAAGAACTTTATCTTCATTATCATATTTAAGTAGAAATACGCTATTGTTCACGCTGTAAAAACGAGAAATCCCCGGCGTCTTTCCATAACAAGCCAGAGCAATTTTGCTGATTTCATCTGTCATTATTTCTTGCATAATCAGTTTAATTAATAGAATAATTTAAAAATGACGCTTCCAAGAATATAAGATAAATCGGGACAACTGTCAAGTGAAAAACTAAATAATTATGGAAATAAATTTAAAGCTCTTTGGCAATTTAAGTGGTAGATTGTGGGGATTGAGGTTATGGATTCGTGCCGGTATACGGTTCGGCGGACTTCATCGACAGTCCGATGGAGAATCTGTATGATATAGAAACGATTAAAAATGATTTCAGCTCAACTATACTCTTGGTTCATTCCTTTGGTAAACGATTTGGGCATATCTTTATATACTGGTTAACTCAAAGCCAATATTTATTTTCTCCATCCGGATAATAAATTACTTCGATCCACTCAATTCCAAACATCGCCTGAAAAATCTTATATTGCCTCTTCGATTGTGAGATAAAGTGTACTCCGACAAAGATTCCACTCTTTTAATCCTTTGTATAATCTAATTCAGCGAATAAGGCAAATTTTGCGGATACAGCTTTCTTTTCCATTGGAAATTCTGCAAAAATAAAGTCCGTTGGATAGTCTGTCCGGTGTCCATGACCATTCTTGAACCACCGATTGTGAAATTTGGCAGGATTTTGAATAGACAATCCGTCCCAGGATGTTATAGATTTCAATTTTTAAAGATTCTGATTTATTGGAAATAATTTTAGCATGCAATGTTTCACTGAAAGGGTTAGGAAAGAAGGAGACTGTGAAAGGCTGGGCTGAAGATGGATGGGTTTCATCCATATACACACTTAAATCCGAAGAAAATTTGATGGCGTCCGCTCGCAAAACTAATCCTCCGGTGGAGAGTCCGCTGTCTCGGATGCGTAAGGTGATCGGCTGGTTCGCCGGCAGATTCCATTCACCTAACATCAGCCAGCTTCCACTGCCGGCATTTTGATCGATAATGAGCGTATCGACGGGCGTTTGGTTTATAAATAACGTATATTCAGCGTGAGTGGCGGCATTGACTGTGGTGGGCAATATATACAGAATCCGATATGTGCCGCTTTGCCGCAATTGAGTGTGGAATTCCACCGAGGCGCGGGGATTCTGCCCCAGAAAGGCGTAGCGGCTGCTGACGCCATAGGCTGTGGAATTGCTGGTTGCCCATTGTCCGGTTTCCTGATAATTTTCAGTATCCGCATTGTCAACAATGGAAAAATAGGGTTCGACAATGATTTCACATGGGATTTGCTGGATGGGCGTTAGATCGTCATTGCTGAGAATAATGAGCGTGTCTGTGAATATTCCGGTTTGAGCGGTATTAACGGAAAGGCTGATTTCTGTTGATTCCGCGCCGTCAATTTCAATCGGAAATGGATGGTCCAGTGTGAATTGATTGTTTTGACTGCTAATTCCCGAGACGGATAATGGCAAAATGCCCCGATTTTCTAATACCAACTTATAATGGACGGTATCGGATTGGCATAGAGGGCCAATCATTAACAAATCGTTGGATAGCGCCAAATGGCGTTCACAAACATAAGATGAAATTTTTATCACATCCGCCCCGATTTGCCGTCCATTTTGTTCCGCGCCACCCGCAGCCAGGCGGAGTTGGAGTAGATCGCCCTCATGGGCTAAAACAGTTGTCAGGTAATGCCATTTTTTGGCATCCGGGTAACTTTCTACAAGGTGTTTTTGCTCCAATCCGTTGAGAGACAGGCTCCAGCAGTATTCTGTCACCGGGAGCGATAGATCGGGACGCTGGTAATAGAATGCCGAGGCCCCGTTCGCTGGGATTGTGGTTTGAAAAGTGGCGATAGCGCTATCCTCACCCACTGTTGCATAACGGGCGTTTCGTTCCCAATAATCCGCGGAAAGCGTGATCCAGTTGCCGACGGAACCTTGGAACTGCGGATCATCATCATCGATAAAAATATCTTCACCGATCCATGAGAGAAATCGGGTTGTCAGATTCCCTGCCGTATCGCAAGCGGCAACAGCAATTTTGGCAATTTGCGCCACCGTCAGCGGCGCGCTTTCCCAGGTGTACTCGTTGACAGGGGTCATTTTTAGCCAGTGGTAGCCGCTTTTTCGGTCTTTCATTGCCACCCAGGGAAGCGGTTGAAACAAGGGTTCATTAGTGGTCACACGGATAGTGGCGATATCTCCAGTGGGAATAGCGGTTAATTGCAGCTCGGGAGAAGTTGTGTCCGTAATGTTGCGCCAACGCTGCATTGCTTCAATGGCGCTGCAATAGCGAAACGGAATATTGCCAAACTCGCGGCTTTTTTGATGGGCTAAGCTGTCCATGATTTCAAGATTGGCTAAAAAATCGGTTTCAGGCAGATGGCCCCAGAAGCACGCCATTTGACGATTCCCCTGGGCAGCCTGGGCAAAGAGGGTATCCATCATATTGCGGCTGCGAACCGTGTTAAAATGAGCTGAACGCAGGTTCCAACCTTTGAGATTGCCCGGGACCTGGTAGTTTTCCGCCGAAGGATGATAGGGTTGAAATGTATGGGGCGCCTGGGACCAGTCATAAATATTATCAATCGGTTCCGGATCACTGGTACGTTTGCTGGGATAATCGTTGTGCATGGAATAGAGTAGTATCTGTTCTAAATAATTTTGCCAACTGTTGTCCATATAATGCCATCCGCTACGAAATGAAACCGGGAAAATTCCCTCGTCCAATAATACCTGGGCTAAAGTGAAATCGAAATCCTCCTTAGATTCATCGAATGTTTGGGCCTGGTTCCACCACCATTGCCCATCCTGATCATAATCGGACCAGTAAAAAGTATGATAATGCAGTGAAATTTCATCGCCGTATTGCTTGATCGCATCGCCATGATAGCGTTGCATCAGATAAAATGGCATGCTGTTGGCGATAGGCACATTGCAGTTGGTGGCGTAGCGAAACATATTGCCGGCCATCATCCACCAGGTTAGTTTCATCGGTACGCCATAGAAGTCAAGCAGTCGGTTGCGAAAAGATGGGGCCATCACGCCATATCCATTTCGGGCCGGGTCACTGTACAAACCCGTTTTAAGGGTGCAAAAATAATGGTTGGTGTTCAATCCTTCCCAAATTCCGGTATCGGAACCCAGTACGAGCAGGACTTCGTTGCCGGAAAGGGTTTGGAAGAAAAAACCGCTCAGGCAAATCCAGATGATTATATATTGTTTCATTTTCACTCCTTTTTTATGATCGATTGTAATAAGCGCAGCAGCCAATAGCCCCGTTGAATATCGGATCAGGGAGGAGTTCAACCGGCACTGGGTATTTTTGCTGGAAAAAATAGTGTAAGGCTTTCGATTGAGCGGCTCCTCCGCTGAGAAGCAGGTAAGGAAATTTGAAACGTCCGATCATAGGCATCAGACGTTTGAAAAGAGCGAGATTAATTCCGGCGGCGATTTCACGGATCGGCGTTCCATTGAAAAGTAACGACAGGCTTTCCGTTTCACTGAAAACCGCGCAGGTGCTGGAGATAACGCAGGGATTTTCATAACATTCCGATAGCTCCTCCAGACTAAGCTGTAGGGCCTGCGCCATATTTTCCAGAAATCGCCCGGTCGAAGCCGCGCATTTATCATTCATTGCGAAATCGACCATGGCGCGGTTTTCCACCTGGATGATCTTGCTATCCTGTCCTCCCAGATCAACCAGGAGAAAATCTTTAAACCCGCTTTGTTCAATCGCTCCATAAACATGGGCTTGCAGTTCGGGAATATTTTCTGCATGCGCCACCTGGATATGAAAGCGGCCGTAACCCGTCGAAACGATCGGGCCGTTTTCGATACCCAGCGCATTGAGGTCGATTTCTAATTGATTCCCCTGATGGCGGCTGTACTGGCGGTAAAATTCAAGGGTGTGGAATTTCAGTCGTCTCTGAATGGAACCCGTTTCAGCGCAACGGCTGATCAGTTTTACCTGGCGGCTTCCCAGATCAATCCCATGAACCATCATATTTGATCTTTCAACATACGGATAAACCCTTGCAGCCGGATTTTGGACCGTTCGTCCAGCGGCCCGGGCAGTTCGCCTTCCAGAGTCAGAATCGGAAGCTTGATTTTGCGCCTTAGCAAAATATCCTCCAACTGCCGATGGCAAAATGATTGGACATAATGAATGATTCCATGGATTCCGCGTTTTTTCAGTTCGGGGATAATCGCTTCTATTCTCCAGTTAAAATCATAGGGATAGGTATAACTGTAATATTGTTCGACAATATCATCGGTATGGAACGGCATGGAAAATTGCCGTTGGATTTCGTTGAAAACAACGTTGCCATCAAAGCGTTCAATCTGTTGGTAAAGATCGCTGCAAATCGGTGGCACTCCCAGGAAGGCCAGCCGTATCGGTTGAGTTCGCGGATTGCGATGATCCGCTTTATAAATTAATTCATCTAATTGATGTTCAAATTGGGTAGGATTACCCATAAAATCACTGGCATTGACCAGAAAAAAATGGTTTTCCTCTCCGCTGATTCGATTTTCCTGCCAGGTTAGCCGATCCAGTTCAATCAGTTTGCATCGAATATGATCGAGCGCGCGCTTGACTTCCCGTATCCGGGCCGGGAGGGCGTTCAATTGCGCGGCAAATTTGGCCAGCGCTATTTTTACCTGCTCATACGTGTGTTCTGTCGGATACGTGAAGGGGATGGTATCGATGCCGTCATCGCGTAAGAGTTCCATTAAAACCCGCGTATTACTGCAATCTCCCTCCATGACCGCCACGATCTTTTCGACCGATCGTAAGCGGCTGCCGACGATATAAAGCCCTTTGATCCAGGCGCATACATTCCGGGGCAATCCCGTTTCCTCTGCTTGCGCCACCAGTTCCGGCGCTTCAGAATGAGTGATGAAAATGTTGTTGAGGTCCACGGGGGTTGCATCGATGGCGTAGATCATTTCTACGGGGATGGTTGAAGTAAAACCGATCCTCACGGGCGGTTCCATTCGATTCGCGCGAATACATTATGATTGTGGATGCTTTCGAAATGTTCGGCTTCAATATGAAAGTAGCGAATATTCAGATCATTTTTAAATCGATGGGCCAAGTCGCGTACCATATCCTCCACAAAACGGGGGGTGGCGTATGCTTTTTCAGTTACATGTTTTTCGTCATCGCGTTTGAGGAGGGGATATATCTCACAACTGGCGGAATTTTCGATCCAACTGATCAGATCTTCCAGCCAGACCATGGTTTGGTACTCGATAGTCACCTGGATCATACTGCGTTGATTGTGGGCGCTATG
>CAZWDO010000005.1:84591-92756 GCA_964632485.1 uncultured bacterium | reverse complement strand
GTCTCGCTGATGGCTTTGGAACAGGGACATAGGGTAGTAACGGGTACACGCGCCCCCAGACGGAATACGGGCGATCCTTGCAACTGTTTTTCGGCCAGAAAAATGCCCTGATAGTTCAATAAGGATTTGGCCTGCGATACCGGCGCCCTCTTTTCTATAAAATATGGAAAATGAGCGCGGAAGAATGCGGCTTCACTATGCAGTTTTTTTTCCATATCAGTTAGTAAATCAAAAATGGTGCGCTCGCTCAGATGGCCCCGATACTGGTTCAAAATTTCAATAAACCGGCTCATGTGAGTTCCCCGGTAGTGATGGGGTAGCCGGACAGACATTTCGATTTGCGCGACGGTCGATTGGAATTGATTGGCCTTGTCTTCGACAATGATCGGGTAACTGAGTTCTTTGACCCCGACTTGATCGATCAGAATTTCCCGGAGATCCGGTTCATTTTGGATATCCTGCATATATTTCCTTATTTTACGCCAGGCGTTTGTTCGCCGGGTTTCAGGTTTCAGCGGTTGCTAAACTACAAAATAATACGCATGCTCTTTAAAGTCAAGCCAAAACAAAAAAATAACTTGACAATTCTTGAATTTGGCGTATATTTTAATAAAATCGGAGGAAGATATGTATCGATTACATTCTGTTTTTTTGCCTTTGTTTATGGTAAGCTTTATTGTTTTGGTCCAATGCGCATCCAAACCGCCGCGCATTCAGATGTTTGATTGTGTTCCCCCCAAAGTTCAATCTGGAGAAGAATGCCAAATCCGCTGGATCGTTGAAAATGCTAAAGACTCGGAAATACGGTTGTCCGGGTATGACGACCTTTTGCCTCCTACCGGTTATATCACCATGAAACCGGATAATACGACTTATTTAACGCTGCAGGTATCCCGCGAGAGCAATCCGGTTTGTGAGGAAACCATCCAGATACAGGTGGCTTCACCGGTGATTGAACCCCCGGCAATCATTCATTGGGATGATTCAGTAAGCCGGGGACAATATGACGGACGCTTTACGATTGGCGCTGGCAATCGCCGTTTGCTCTACGGATATCCCATCCCTTTTTCCACTTCGCATTTTGTAGTAGTTGTGGATGGTCAATTTGCCTGTAATTCACCACATTTTGAAAATAAGGCCGCTTATCTGCGAGGCGAGTTAATCACCCGGGGCGAAACCGGTTCAATTCAGACTGAAATTGCCTACCATTTTCATGGTGTCGATATCATTCAGCGTCTTATTCCGGTTGATCCGGCCTGGCAACCCGTTCCGCTCAATCAGTTCGGCCAGTATTATCGGATCGAATATATGCTGCAAAACAAAAGCGACACCGAACGGGAAGTGGGATTGATGCTGTTACTGGATATCATGATCGACGATAACGATGCCTCGCGCATGGATGCAGATGACCAAAAAATTACCCGACAGGCTCTTTTTTCTGCTCCTTCTTTACCCCGTTCAATTTTTGCCTGGCGTACCTATGGTAATGAAGATGACCTTTATGGAGAAGCGTTCAGCGGAAAAGTGTCTTCAGAAACGCCTGACCGGATTTATATCGGTCGCTGGCCCTATTTCTATAATCTATTATGGGATGTACAACTTGATGATGTCCCGTATGACGACAGCGCCATTCTTTTTCGTTGGGAAAAACGGCCGCTAAAACCCCAGGCCATCCAGGTCGCTTCGGTTTATTACGGACTTCCCAACGGCCAGCTTTCTCTATTAAATAATCAACCCCTCAATACTATCTCAGTCGATGTGTATTTCGATTTCGGCCAGGTTTGGCTCCATAAGGAAGACCGCGCTAAAATTAAGGAGATCATCGATCAATATCAGGTTAAAGGCGTATTGGTTCATGGATATGCCGATGCCTATGGCACGGACGCGATCAATATGGCGCTCTCCCTGCAACGCGCGCGGGCCGTCCGTTGGTATCTGATGCGCCACGCCGATATTCCCGGAGATTTGATCATTCCCAAAGGATATGGCGAAGTCTGGGCCAATCAAAATGCGGAAACCGAAAAAAAAGGCGATGCTGATGATCGTAAAGGCCAAATTATCTTTTTTTATTAAATGAGATTTCCCGGGCGCATGAATTTCAAAGAATCAGCTTCATTACGAAAACGAATGCTGTTTGTTGGTATCAGCTTGGATTGCTGTATCTTTTAGGCTGATCGATGATGGTGGCGACCGTGATATCTCCGGTAACATTGACTGCGGTCCGCATCATATCGAGAATGCGATCGATCCCCAGTATCAGCGCAATCCCCGCTGTCGGCACTTGTATCGTCTCTAATATGATGATCAGCATGACGATTCCCGCGCCCGGAACAGCCGCGGTGCCAATTGAGCTCATGACGGCTGTTAGTATAATCGTCAGTTGCGCATTGAGCGATAATCCCATCCCCAGCGCCTGAGCGATAAAAACCGCCGCCACAGACTGATAGAGAGCGGTTCCGTCCATGTTAATCGTCGCTCCCAATGGCAGTACAAATGAGACGACCTCATTGGAGAGGCCCAACTTCTCCTTGCATTGTTCCATGCTGTAGGGCAGTGTCGCCGCGCTTGAACTGGTGGAAAAGGCCAGAAGCTGAACAGGCAATACGGCCCGGAAATATTGTTGCAGTGGCATTCGGCTCATCATCGTCATCAGAATGGGATAAATACAATAGACTTGTATCAATAGTCCTATCACAACCACCATTCCATAGTAACCCAGGGCGGAAAATAACTGCCATACTGAATTCAGATCGGTTCCGGCGGTAACTACGATAGTTTTGGCCATAATTGCAAAGACTCCCAATGGAGCGAAAAGCATAATTAAATTGACAATCTGAATGATCGATTCCGAAAGTCCATTGAAAAAAGCAATGATGGTTTCACTTTGCGGATGGGGGAGACGCAAGATAGCAATTCCTAAAATTAGCGAGATGATGACGATTTGCAATAAATTACGGTTGTTCGAGGCGGCATTGAAAAAATTTTCAGGTACTAAATCGACGATTAAGGCCAATGGTCCTTTTTGTCGGGTTATTTCGGCTTGTTGCAAGTCTCCGGACGCCTCTTTCAGATAGGCCTGCTGGAGTTGATCGCGCATGAGGGAAGGAACCGCTTTGCCGGGCTTGAACAGATTGACGCCCACGAGTCCGATCACTACCGCTATGGTAGTCGTCGATATGTACAACACCAGAGTTTTGATGCCGATTCGCGACAGTTTTCGAATATCCTTAAGGGAGGTGACTCCCATGACCAACGATGAGAGGACTAAGGGAACAGCGATTAGTTTAAGCGCGTTCAAAAATATGTCGCCCCAGGGCATGATCCAATTGCGCGTAAACGCTTGCCATCCCATTTCAACGGCGAGCATCCCAAACAGCGCTCCTAAAACCAATCCGATGATTATTTGAAAGTAGGGTTTAATCGCTAATTTCATCGGAGTGAATCAATAGGGATATCGATGTTCGGTTTATCTTCCCACCCGGTGAAATCGTAATGCCACCATTCCGATTTGACCGATATAAAACCTCGTTTTTCCATCAGAGTTTTCAGGAGGCGGCGATGGTTGAGTACCTCTTCCGTTAATTCCATATAGAGATGGGAGGCCTTTTGCGTAAAATCGTCATATTCAGTCGGCATTGAGATGGGTTCCCCTTTTAAATCGGCTACCGATACATCAACTGCGTACCCTTTGTTGTGGCGCGATCCCTTGGCGGGATCCATGACATATTGCGGATTGGGCAAAATTTCCCACATCAGTTTTTGAACTGATAAGGGCCGATAACCATCAAAAACAATGAGTTGATACCCGGAATCCGCTAACTCTTTCTGAACCGACTGCAAAGCCAGCGCTGCATCTTTGGCTAAAAAACAGCGGGGGGAAGGGTAGAGGACCTGGCCGGTGAAATTATTGGCTGTTGCATAGCGGATATCCAGGATTATCTCCGGCATCAGTTTTTGCAGGTCAACCAGTTCCGTCTGTGAGCGTGTTGCGCAATAGGGTGTGAACACGCTTAGTATAAGAATTACAGTTAATAGAAAATATTTTTTCATTAGTTATCGTACCTTATTGTTAAAATCGATATAAACTTATCAATTGTAATTATTTTTACACTTTTCTGAATTCGAAAAACAGCGATAAGGTTTGCAATGACAAATTGCCCCGCTTGAAGCGCTTAAAATAAACTCAAACGGGGCAATTCGTATTTAACTCAGAATAGAATTAGTTGGCGTCCGACAAATTGGTAATCGCCTGCGCCCAGCGGAAATATTTGCAATTGGCCATATCGCGGATCGTTTTGATGCCAAACGCTTTTTGCAGCAACTCCGCATCGCCTTTGCTGACACCCTGCAACGCATCTACCGGGGCATCGGCTAATTCGTTCATCGAACGGTTTGCAAACTCTTTCTCGTACGCTTTGTCGAGCGCTTTGTTAATATTCATGGTAACTCCTAGGTTTGTGGGTTGAGTCTGATCTTTAATCAAAACGGTAGAAACGTAGTTTAAACATAATATGTAAAAGCAAATTTGTCAACAAAAAAATTATTCTGATAAAAGCAATTCTGATAAAAAAAAAATCTTGACATTTTGGATAAAGTTTATAATTTATTAAATGGGACTTAAAATGAATTGTTGATTGAATTGTTATTTAATCAAGCCGCGTAGGGATTGTCTTGAGATCGGATGAGTTATACGGACAATTCCAAACAGATTTGGAACGGTTAACCGTTAAGGGAACTAAATACCCTTAAAAATCATGGATTCAAAGGAGAGTGTATGCAATTCAAATTACGGCTATTTTTTTCTGTTTTTTTAGTTTCCTTGATAATGTTGACGGGAATCGCAGTGGGCGACCAGCCTTTGGTTGAAGTTGAAGCGATTCCATCGGATGATGTAATGGAGCTTTATACCGAGTCGGAAGGCCTTTTCGCCTTAAGAGTACTGGAACTTTATCGGGATGCGGTCATTTTACAGACTCAGTTGCAGTTGATGGGTATCGATACGGTATGGGTTCAGATTCCCACAATGGATGATCTGACGTCTGTTGATGAAGATGTTTTACGCCGTTATTATAAACAAGCCAAAAAGTATGAGGACTTGATCCGGCAATCCAATCGTCAAGTCGTTTATCATCTCAACGAACAGTTGCGGGAAGACCTGCGCGACAGCCGTAATCACAATTATATACTGCAGGACAGTTTGTACCGCTTGAATCTGGATGTAGTCGATAAGGAGTATTTACGGGCCTTGCTGGATACGGCGATGATTCGTATCGGCGAATTGAAGGGGCAGTTAATTCAATGCATCACTCACGGCGAAATCACCGATCGTAAGCTTATCATTAAAACGGTACCCGTTCTGACCGGCTCTCTTTCGGGACATAACATGTTTACGCATGAGTCGCCCCTGGATTCAGATATCAGCTTTGGGGCTGGTATCAATCTGGCTTTGAGTCGTTTAATGGGGTACGGCCATCATTTTGAACTGGCTTTGCGTTATATCCGTCCCCGGCTTTTTATAAAACGCGATTTAAATTGGGACGATTCATATCAGGAAGAATTTCTCGTGCATTGGTTTACTACCGGTATTAATATTATTCTTTGGCAAATACCTATCTATCCGGAAAACTATATTCAAATCAAAGCCGGAGGCGGTTTTTTCTGGGGAGAAACCCGGCTGCCAAATAATCCCAGCCCTAAAAGCACCCTGACCGGGCAAACCGTTAATTTTGAAATTGCCACTTTTCGGCATGATATCTATTTCCCCATTGATATTTTCATCGGTTACTCCCTGAGTTTTCCCACCAAAAATGTCATTTTTCATTCCCCCAACGGAAATTACGATTATGAGAGGACGTTGCTGGATGAACTCCACCTGGGTGTCCGTTTCAAAATTTGGAACCTTTAATCTAAAATGTTTAAACGGTATGGAATTGATTCCACCCCAAGATTTGAAACACAAAGGAGCCGGAAAATGTTACGATTGTTACCGATAGTTTTAATAGGTTTAATACTGTTTCCGATGAATGCATCCCGCGCCCGGGAAACGAAACTGGAACAGGGAATCCGTTATTTGAAACTGGGCAACACTTACCGCCAAACCCGGAATTTTGCCCAGGCGGAAAAATACTTTAAGAGTGGCCTTAAATTAGTCGCGCCCAATGATTATTGGCGCGCGGTCGCTTATGAGTTTGGCGCTTTCATCTATTGCGACCAGGGAAAAACCTGGCAAGCTGTTGAATATATGGCGCAGGCGCTGCAATTGTATCAACGGGCGATCCAACAGGATGACGGAAGTCCCCTCCCGGTCGAAACAATTTTACGACAGATGGTTCAACAGGGTTGTCCCTGCGAGTATAGCGATGTCCTTTCGACCCGTTTTACTGATAATCTTCCCCTTCAAACCAATGCGAATGCTCCTGGAATCAATGCCCCGATTGCTAATGAACGGCGGAAGCTATCCCTTTATGGAGATGGAGCGGTTGCCAATGAAGTGGTTTATTCTCTCAAAGGCCAACGGATTTCATCCCTGCCAAATGATATTCCGGCGTCAGTGACGATCCTCGACCTTTCCGATAATAGTTTTAAAAATTTTCCCGTTGGATTGGAGAAATTTCCCAATTTGCGCTATCTGAATCTCTCCAATAATCGCATCAAGGAACTGCCACAAAATCTGCAGACATTGCGCAATCTTCATGCCCTTGATTTATCCGGGAATAAATTAACGGAGCTTGCGGCAGGAATCGCCGATTTGTCGGCATTGAGCGAATTAACCTTAGCGGGTAATAAGCTGAAAAAGAATATGAATGCCTTATGTGGACTCCATCAGTTGAAATATCTGGATTTAAGGAATAACAAACTGAAATTTGATGATTTGAAAATTGTATTGCAGGCCTTGAATCATACAGAAATCCAGCACGACGTGTATATTCCTGCGCCCTGACCGCTCTCGGTCTCTTTGGGAGAATTCTCTTCCCTTATAAGGCCAGAGGCGGGGAATTGATCAATTAACAGGATCAATTTTTTTTATAATGTGGTAATAGCGTCCAATCAGTCCCACAGAGACAACAGCGAGTCCAATCAAATACCCCAGCCAGACCCCGTGCGCTCCCAGTTCGAGTTTGACCGAAAACAGGTACGATAATGGAAAAGCAAAAATCCAATAAGAGACCAAAATGATGAACATCGGGATTTTAACGTCGTGGAGCCCGCGTAAAATGCCCAGTGTTGTCAACTGCAGTCCGTCAAAAAGTTGAAAAAAAGCAGCCACAATCAACAATTGAGCGGCTAATTCGATGACTTCCGTTTCGCGGATAAAAATATAAGGCAGGAAATGCCGGAACAGAGCAAAAACGAGCGCGCAGGAACCCATAAACATCACGGCCAGTAATAAGCCGCTTTTTGCGATAACCCTGATTTGGCTCCAATCCTTACGGCCCATCGCCTGACTGGTCTGGATGGTGGCGCTGGCGGCAATTCCAGTCGCTGCCATGTAGGTGATACTGGCCAGAGTGATTGCAATGTTGTGAGCGGCCAGCGGTATCGCCCCGAACCATCCCACCATGATAGCGCCGGCGGAAAAAATGCCGACTTCTAAAATATGCTGTCCACCAATTGGCAGGCCAATATTTAAATAAGCCCGGGCCGCGCTTCCGGAAAAATCGATTTTCCGCCATTTGACAATATAGGGATGCAAATCCCGGCGATGCCACCAGTAGCCTATCATGGCAAACAGCATTCCGCTTCTGGATATCAGGGTGGCCCAGGCAGCCCCCAATAGCCCCCATTCGGGGAATATCCATATTCCGTAAATCAAGAGATAATTTAAACCCACATTGAAAAGGTTGCCGAGGATGATGATGGTCATTGCCGGGCGCGGTTCACCCATTCCCTCCAGGAAATGCTTTCCGGTTAAAAAAACCAGATAGAATGGAATGGTTAGAATGTATATCAGATAAAAAGGGATAGCCAACCGGGTTACCTCCGCCGGTTGCCCCAGGAACGGCAATAACCAGGCAAATCCGGCCATAACGATTAGTAACACGAATCCAACGAATGTGTTGATGATCAGTCCATGTTTGAGCAAAACGGCGCATCTTTTGAAATCTTTTGCTCCCCACGCTTTACCAATTTGAGGCGTCAGACCCAGGACGATCCCGATACCGAAA
>CAZWDO010000005.1:18749-84581 GCA_964632485.1 uncultured bacterium | reverse complement strand
CGAAGGTGGAAGCCCCCAGATAGAGACTGCCTAATCGTCCAACCATGACAGAATCGGCCACGCTGGTCAGCATGTGCCCCAGTTGTCCCGCTGTTACCGGCAACGCAAGCGACAAATGGCGTTTCCAGTATTTGAAGGTTTGGCTCATGTATTAAAAAATTCCTTTTTCCAATATGTAACTCTATCAGATGGTTTAAATTTTTGATGGATGTAATCCAATAAAAAAAAGAGCCGGCTTTTTTTAGTACCGGCTCTTTTACTCAAAATGTCGCAATGAGATAAGATTAATTGCTGATTTTAATCAGCTTTTTGAATAAATCCAAATTTTCATTCAGTTTGGTTTCATTGCCATAAACACAGAATACATTTTGGCTCAGGATTTTTTCAATCATCGGCGCCATTCCCCGGATATCTTCCACTTTCACTTGCAGAATGTTATCGCGTTCTTTCTGATAGAAATCGGCAGGAACTTGACGCAGGAAATTGTCAAAAGCCGTTTCCCCTTTTTGATGGGGGAGTAGTAGATCGTCTTTCCCCGCTATGGTACCAATGATATAGCGCGTCAATTCGCGTTCGGTCGCGCTGAAATTTTGAAGGAATTCAGCGGCTTTTTGGTAATTATTCAGGGTTTCTTTGAGGTTGGGATCCCGATATGACGTAAAATATACCGTACCATTGGAACTGAAGACCGACCAGCCGCCATACGCGCCACCCATCACCCGGATGGTGTTATGCAGATAATCGCGCGACAAAATCTGGCTGAGAACGGCTAATCGTCCGTCATATTCAAATCCCAGATTCCGAAAATTGAATCCCTGCGCCACATATTGCACTTTGGATGAGGATGTAAATCCTTCATTCGTGGTTGCCGGATCAAATTGATACAGTTGTTTTTCATCCGTTCTTTTACCTAATTTGTCGATCAACTGAGCCAGATTGGCGCCAATTTTCGCATATTGTTTTTCCTCTGCCGTGATCCCGATCGTTAAATTGGGTTGTTGAAAAATAAATTGGCTCACTTTTGCCAGATTGGATTGTATCTCCTGGAATTTTTGATCAAAATTTGTTTCCAGGTCTTTAATGAAAAGATAATAATCGTAGCCACTGACCAGTTGATTGTATTTTTTTGATGGCGCAAAATAGGAAAGCAAGCGGCGGATAGCCGTAGCGTATCCATTGCGGCCGATGCTGTTATCGATTCTGGAGCTTAAAGTAGCCAAAACTTCCCGCAATCGAATGGAATCGGCGAATTGCGTGCGATTCATCACTTCTTCTTCGAGATCCAGCAAATGAAAAAATTTATCGGTAAACGCTTTGCCATTGATTTCAAAGCGAGGAATATACTGATTCGGGTCATTAAAATTCTCATAAGTAGCTACGTTAAAAGTGATTCCACCGGTGTGGATGGCTAATTCCGTATTGAGATCGCCATAACTGAAATTTTTCGTATTCAATTCGGTCAGGATATCTCGTAACAATCCGATATAGGGGATTAACTCCTGGGGCACGGTGGAAGCGTTAAAGAAAAGGGTTTGATAGACGATCTGATTGGTGAACGTTGGGTAGAGCAGCAGCGGAGTGGCGTTGATATCGCGGGTTTCCGCCGTATAGACCGCAGCTTTCGGATCGATGTCCGTTAGCTCAAGCAATGGAATGGTCGCCAGTTTTTCTTCGCTGTCCACTTCTTCCTGAAACGCTTTCAGTTCCTGAGTCTGTTTGACCAGCGCATCAATTTCCGCCGGTGTCAGTTTTGCTTTATATTCAGCTAATTCTTTGTCTGTTTGCGCTTGGATTTCTTTTTCAAGACCGGGTTTGGGATCCATTTTTACAAACAGGGCATGATTGTTTTTAAGAAAATATTTATCGATTAATCCTTCAAGGTAGTTCTTTGGCAACAGTTTTTTAATTTCTGCCAAGGGTTTTTCATATCCCAGGGAGATAAAGGGGTCATTGGCGAAAATCCAACCGCTTAAGGCGCGATAATTCACTAAGAGCGCTTTGGGAAATCCACCATTGTCGGCGCCTTCGCGCAGACGGAACTCCATTTGGTTCACGGCGCCCTCGACCATTTTTTTATCTAAACCGGTTTTGACCAAGTCGGCCAGGGTTTGCCGGATCAGATCCTGAAATTTTTGCGCGTCTTCGGTATTCGCGTTTTGAGCAATGATGGAAAATACGTTTTGTTGATAGTCGCTGAAATCGGCGGAAACGTTTTTACCAATGCCGGCTTTGAGCAATGCTTCGCGAACCGGGGCTGCGGGATGGTTCACCAATAATTCGGCTAACAGCTCCAGTCCCATGGATTCTGTCCGATTGATCGCTTCACTCGCCACCCATGATTGCGCTAAATAGGTTTTATCTTCGGTGGCTTCGTCTTCTCCAACCGGATACCAGGCCTGTTCGGACCGCGGTTTGTCAAACGGTTTTTGCAGCGGAGTGCGGGCCTTGACCTCTATTTTATCGAACTGCTGAAGAAAGTTCTGGTCGATATAGGCGAGTTCCTTTTCTAAATCAGCATCGCCATAAAGAAAAATATAGCTGTTGGCGGGATGATAATACTGTTTATGAAACTGCTGAAATTTTTCCAGGGTCAGTTGCGGGATGGCGGAAGGATATCCCCCCGCAGAGAATTGATACGCATTCCCGGGGAAAAGATTCCGCATGATGCGATAATCCAGTTCCCGTGTGGGCGATGAAAAGGCGCCTTTCATTTCATTATATACGACTCCCTTGTAGATAATCGGATCATCCGCGTTGTTCAGTTCATAATGCCAACCTTCCTGATAAAATATCCGCGGGTCTTCATATAACAGCGGAAACAACACAGCGTCAAGGTAAACATCCATCAGATTGTAATAATCTTTGATGTTTCGGCTGGCAACGGGGTACATCGTCCGATCATTGGCGGTAAACGCATTGATGAAGGTATTCAACGAGCCTTTGCTCAGGACGTCAAAGGGACTTTTGACCGGGTATTTGCGCGACCCGTTTAAAACGGAATGTTCGATAATATGCGGGATGCCCCCGTCCATATCGACGGGTGTGCTGAAAGAGATACAAAATGTCTTGTTATCATCCTGATTGGCGATTTTAAGTAAATGAGCGCCGCTTTTAGTATGCTCGAATAGATATCCCCGCGCCTCCAGTTCAGGAATCGAATCATTGCGCAAGAGTTTAAACCCATTACAAACCTGACCGATTTTCCAGTTTGGAGATGCAGTAATTAGTAATGGGACGGTAAATAGCCATAAAATTAGCAAACGATAGGTAAACGACATTTTTCGCTCCTTTTTAGATGTTAATTAATTAGTTTTATACGCATGACGCGCAATAAAGTTTCCGAAAAAAGAAAAAAACAGTTTGTTGTAAAAAAAAGCCGCTTGCATTAATGAATGTTCTCTCGCCGGGTCTGGGAATAAATATGACATTTTTGGCAAATTACAGGTATTGACGGACGCTGGTGTATTCCGTCAATAAAGAGTTGTCGCGCGGACTGGTAGGCATCATTGCGCCAGATCGAACTCAGTGATTCGCGTTTCAAATCACCCCAGGTATTGGCCTCGTCGGTAATCCAGCAACAGGGGCTGACCCGTCCATCGGGATGGATAGTGATTGAGCGAAACAGCGATAGGCACGGCGTGGAGTGGATGGCGACTTTGGAATGCGTCGGTTGATAGTGGGGGAGTATCCATTTTTTTTCAAGAGGTAACCAGGTTTCCTGGCGCTCCTGAAAACTCTGGACGAACTTGAAATCGGGCAAGTCATCGCCCAACCCCATGCGGTCGGCATAAAAATCGATCTTCCATTTACGCGCAAGTTTCCGCGCTGCTTGCAGTTCAGATTCATTGTACCGATTCACAATGTATTTCCAAATCAGATAGGGAGTGCGGGACCTCAAACGGTTCTTAGATTCCATCAGACGAAACATGTTGGTCTGAACACGTTCGGGATCTCCGTTGACTCGGTAAGGCGTATAGCTTGGAACGGTCAGACCGTCAAGCGATACGATCAATTGATGGAGGCCGCTTTTCACCAGATCGTCCAGCCGATCGGAATCAATATCCAGGCTGAAATTTGTATGGATGATCGTGAGTATCCGCCGTTTTACCGCTAATTGGATCATCTGGGTCAACTCATTATGCAGGAGCGGCTCCCCCCAATTGAAGAGCAGAAGAACCCTTAAATCGGGCAGTTGTTCAAGTATCGTTTCAAAAAGTCGGATATCCATGCGGCTTTTGGGGTATTTTTGCCGGTCGGAGGGACAAAGCGGGCAACGTAATTGACAACTATTGATGGGATCAATAATTGCCATTCGCGGCAGAGGGGGCAATAAATCGTTCCTGCTCGGTTTTGACAATCCCTGGAAAAAATCAGTCAGCTTGAGTTGGGCGCGGTAAGGAAGCCGTAACCAAATGGTTTCAATTAATCTAGTGTCAAGATGGGACATTTTTAATTGTTTTCATTAATATTTATTTTCAATGTGATTCATCGCCCACTATTTTGTAAGAACGTGAGGAGTTGCATTAGTGCGCTTCCAGCCAGTTTCTGCCAGTCCCGATATCGACAACCAGCGGCACTTTTAGCCGAACGGTATTTTCCATAGTCGCTTTAATACGGGGCAGTAACCGTTCCAGTTCATTCCTGGGGCATTCAAACAGCAATTCATCATGAATTTGCAGCACCATCAGCAAGCCCGGCTCTTCCCGATCGCGCCATTTGAGCAGATCGATCATAGCTCTTTTGATAATATCAGCGGCTGAACCCTGCACTGGGGTGTTGACGGCGATCCGTTTGGCCATTTCACGGCGGTTGAAATTCTTACTGTCAATTTCGGTGACATAGCGGATTCGATTGAAAAGGGTGGTTACATATCCATGCGTTTCGGCAAAGGCAATGGTCTGATCAATAAATTGTTTAACTCCGGGAAACCGGTTGAAGTATGTTTCGATAAAAAAATCGGCTTCTTTGCGGGAGATACCCAATGATTGGGCTAATGAAAATCCGCTCATACCATAGATAACGCCGAAATTGATAGTTTTCGCCTGGCGGCGCATCTCTTTGGTGACCGCTTCCTCCTCGAGATTGTAAATTAATGCGGCGGTTTGTGTATGGATATCGAGTCCTTTGGCGAAGGCTTCAATCAATACGGCATCATCGGCCAGATGCGCCAATATGCGTAATTCAATCTGGCTATAATCTGCGCTGATTAAAAGGGTGTCGGGGTTTCGGGCTTGAAAAGCCTGCCGGATCACTCTTCCTTTTTCCGAGCGGATTGGAACGTTCTGTAAATTCGGATTGGAACAGCTTAACCGTCCGGTGGCGGCGACTGTTTGGTTGAAAGAGGGGTGCACCAGTCCGGTTTCCGGATCGACAATCTCGATCAAGGGGTCGGTATAGGTAGATTTTAATTTGGCGATCTGTCTGTATTCCAAGAGCATCGCTGGTAATTCATGTTTTGATGACAGCGCTTCCAATACTCCCACGTCGGTGGATAATCCGGTCTTGGTTTTGCGGATTGTCGGCAGTTTGAGGCGTTGGAATAAAATTTCAGATAATTGTTTAGGGCTGTTGATATTGAATTGACAGCCTGCGGAAGCGTGTATTTTTAATTCGAGGGCCGCCAACTCGTTCTGCAAATCATGAGAGAAATGTTGCATCAGCGCGCGGTCGATATAAACGCCCGCGCGTTCCATGGAAGCCAGGACATTGATTAAAGGAAGCTCAATTTCCGTGAATAAGCGCATTAATTTTTTTTCTTTTAAGAGCGGTTCCTGTTTTTGCCAGATATGCCAGGTAACCACGACATCTTCGGAAGAATAAAAAGCGGCGCGTTCCGGCGGCACTTCGGAAAAGTTGCGGGCATTGGTTTCTTTAATAAGATCGTTATAGCTCAGCATTTGATAATTTAAATAGTATTGCGCCAGATGGTCCAGGTTGTAATGGGTATGGTCCGGATTAAGTAGATAAGCGGCGATCATCGTATCGCCTGCGATGCGGTTCAATTCAATCCCGTGGCGCGCCAATATGGCTAGATCAAATTTAATATTTTGTCCCACAATCGGTTTGTCGCGCAATACCTGCGCCAGAGCGACCAGACAATTTGCGGGCAGGTTTTTGCCCTGGTTATGCACGAATGGCAGGTAAAATCCTTCATGAGCCTGGTATGCCACCGATATGCCGACCAGGTCAGCGCGCTGCGGATCCAACGCCGTAGTTTCGGTGTCAAGCGCCAGCCAGGGCGCCGATTGCAGTAACCCAATCAGGCTGTTGAACGCTTCTTCTGAATTGATGATCGTATGAGTAAAATGGAAATTTCTTGTTTTTTTTTGATAGCGGTTTAAAAACTTGGTAAATCCGTATTCCTGTATCATGGGGATAAACGTATCAAAATCGGGATCACTCAACTTCATCAGCTCCCAGGAGAGGTCCATTGGGATTTGCGAGTCGAGTTGAACCAATTGTTGCGCCAGCATGGCGCTGTCCCGTCCCCTGATCAGTTTCTGTTTGAGTGAATCCGGGGTGATCTGTTCTAAATGTTCATAGATGTCCGCCAGGCTTTGGAATTGGGCGAACAGCTTTAAAGCCGTTTTTTCTCCAATCCCGGCCACTCCCGGAATATTGTCGGATTGGTCGCCGGTCAGCGACAGGTAATCCCGTATTTGTTCGGGCCAGACTCCAAATTTTTGATAAACATCCTTGCGATAATAGATTTTTTCCAGTTCAGCGCCCTTCCCCGGACGGATAATGGCGATCGGGCCATCGACCAGTTGCATCAGGTCCTTATCGTGAGTAACGATGAGGGTTTCAATTTTTTTTTCAGCGGCGGCCATGGCGATCGTTGCAATCAAATCATCGGCTTCTACGCCTTCCTGCTGCAGAACCGGAATCCGAAGAGCATTGAGCAATTCCTTCAATCCCGGTAATTGACGGGCCATTTCATCCGGCATTCGTTCCCGGGTGGATTTGTATTCGGGATAAAGCGCTATACGATTGCGGGGTTTGCCTTTATCAAAGGTAATTGTCAGATAATCGGGATGGTAGTTATCAATCAGGTTATGCAGTACGGAAAGAAAAACAAAAGCCACTGTTGTGGATTCTCCCCGGGCATTGGTGAGTGGTTGTTTAAAGGCGTAATAGGACCGATAGGCCAAAGCGGAACCGTCAATGATGATCAAGCGGGACATGTATCTTCTTCCTGGTAGATGTGATGGTAGTGGATATATTGCGCGACAGCCGGCGGAACCAATAATTCCCAGGGTTTTCCTTTTTGGCGCCATTCGCGTACCTGAGTGCCGGAGATTTCAATTAGCGGGGATGGTATTGCAATGTACGGATAGGGTGATACTGCTGGAGAAGGAGCGCCTGGACGCTGCATGACGGCCAATTGGCATTTATGCGCCAGCCGTTCATGATCGCGCCAATTTAGAAAGTGCGCCCAGTTATCCTGCCCAATTAGTAAAAACCACTCTTGAGCAGTGTACTTTGCTTGTAAATATTCCACGGTTTCAATGGTATATACCGGTTCTTTCCGCTGGAGTTCCCAGTGGCAGATCTCCATAGTGTGGAAATGCTGAGTAGCCAGACTCAGCATGGCTAAACGCTGTTCTGCGGTGGTCATTGGCTGATAATGGCGCTTGAATGGCGTTTGAAAACCGGGAACCAGGATGAGTCGATTTAAAGAAAGATAATCCTGGCTGAACCAAAGTGGTATGAGATGTCCTAAATGGACAGGATCGAAGCTCCCGCCAAAAATTCCGATTCGCATAAAATTTCCTTGCTTTTATCATTATAGTTTATTATTCTTGCAAAAGCAAGGAAATTTTAAAAAAAATGCGAAATGTCATATCTTTCGCTGCGCTAACCCTCGCCCCTTTCAGGGGGAGAGCGCAGGGTGAGGGTGAGAGATATTTACATTGGATGTTGTCTGGTTATTAACATAAAACCTTTGATTCCAAGGAGGCTCGTTTGCGATTCTTTTTCTTAGTTTCGCTGTTTTTTCTCAGTGTTGTTGTCAGTATCTCAGCTAATGAGGAACTGCGCGCGGTCAAGATTACCAATGTCGATAGTCATGTGCTCAATTCGGATAAAGGAATTGCCGATGCCATGGATTTTCTGGCGTCTTTCAACATCAACGCAGTGCTGGTGGTTGTCTGGAACGGTGGTTACACACTCTTTCCCAGCGCGGTAACGGACAGTCTGTTCGGGTACTCGATTGATCCCGACATGGACCCTTCCCGCCAGGGCCGCGACCCGTTCCGCACAATCGTGACTGAAGCCCACCGTAACGGCATCGAAGTCCTCCCCTGGTACGAATATGGTTTCGCGTCCTATTACGGCAGTCCCGGGGAAATTCTGGATCAATATCCCGAGTGGGCCTTAAAAGATAACACCGGGGCATATTGCGAAAAAAACGGATTTTACTGGATGGCGGCCACCAATCCGGAAGTCCAGGATTTCATCCAGGCTATCACACTGGAAGCTGTGCGAAATTATGATTTGGACGGTATTGAGTATTCAGACCGTATCCCAGCCATGCCGGTGGAAGGCGGTTACGATTCGGTAACGGTCGCATTGTACAAGCAGGAGCATAACGGAGCGGCGCCGCCCACTAATTCGAAGGACACAAATTGGAAAAAATGGCGCGCCAACAAGATGAGCGACTGGTTCATGCGTGTCCGCGACACGGTCAAGTCTGTCAACCCCAACTGCCATGTCTGCTCCAGTCCCAGTCTCTATCCCTGGTCCTATGAAGAGTACTTACAGGATGTCAAGACCTGGGTGGAATCGGGAACAGTGGACAACTGCGTACCGCAGTTTTACCGTACAACACTCGCCGATTATTCATTTGAAGTTGATAAGTTCCTGGGTTATTTCTCACCGGTATATAAACCGCTTTTTATTTCGGGAATGTATCTGCTCAGCGGTTATCACGGTAGCGAGTACCTGATCAGCGCCAAGGACATGATCGATCAGATTGCGTTTCATCGTAGTCGCGGTTTGATGGGAGAGGCCTATTTTTATTATGAAGCCTTTCCCCTTAATAATCAGTTACTGGCTGATACGCTGCGCAAAAGCTGGTATGCTGAACCGGCGATTGTCCCGGGCCGCAACGGCAGTTTGTGGCGTCCCAAGGCGTTGGTCGTCAATGAAACTGACAGTCAGTCAGTCATCCCTGAGGGCGATTGGCAGGAAAAAACGTCAGCAGGATTTCAGGGAAAAACCATGGCCACGGTTTCCGGGGCGTATAGTTCCATGTCTTATACTATGGATGTGCCTTTTGATGCCTGGTTCGGCGTTTATGCCTTTACTACGGCCAGTCCAAACTATTCCCGTCAGGCGCGCTATGTAGTTTACAGCGAGACCGATTCGAGTGAGACAACGCTGGATCAAACCAAGGTCAGCCGGTGGAACCAGATCGGAACGGTTTATTTAAAACAGGGTCGCCAGAGAGTGGTTAAAATTGATAACCAGGGGGTGGAAGCCAATAAACTGGTGATGGCGGATGCCGTGATGATTATGATTGACCGACGGTTATCGCCGGATGCCGTCGTGCCCGTTGCTGTTCCGGAAATGGCCGGCTACAAACCCAATGCCGGAACACCGATCATTGGTGAGCTGGAAAATTACCCCAATCCCTTTAATCCAAGTACCACAATTCAATATGAAGTGCGTCAAGCAGCCCGGGTGAGTTTGAAAATTTTCAATATTGCAGGTCAACAGGTATTTTCAAGTGAGCCACGCTATCAAGCGCCGGGATTCTATCAATTTGTCTGGCAAGCAGATAAATTTTCTTCCGGGGTTTATTTCAGTGTGATTGAAACTGAAGACACCCGATTGACAAATAAAATGTTACTGATACGATGATTTTAGAATTGAGTAAGTAAAGAAAATAAAAAGCCGCCCCGATACCGAGGCGGCTTTTTGATTTGGCAATCTAAAAAAAGTTAGTTGAAGTTATAACGCAGAGTAACCATGATGCGGTAAACATCCGATAACCCATTGGTTTGCTGAAAGGTAGATGAGATCAATTTGCCGCTGATATTTCGTAATCGATATTGCGCATTCCCATTAGCATCCGCGGGGCCTCCCTGGCTGGATGAGGGAACGACTAACGGTGAGTTGCTGACCATTCGCTGTCCAACACCCCAGTCTTTATTCAGCATATTTCCGATATTCAGAAAATCGATTCGTAATTGCAGTGTATTCCGTTTTTCAAAGAATTTGCCGAATATTTCCTGGCTGATACTTAAATCTGTCCGAAAAACCATCGGAAGATTCACACCATTGCGTTTCGCATATTCTCCCCGGTGTTGGCTTAAATAATCATCCTGTTCAATATACGCATCCCAGGCATCAGCCTGCTCATCGGCAGTCAAGGTATCGCCCGATACAACGTATTGCTGGAAATTCATTTCGGATTTATCCTTGTGGATATAGATCAAATCATTACTTGTGCCACCGTCGCCGTTTAAATCGCCGCTGAAGATATAGCTGGCATTCCCTAATGAATACCAGTCAAAGAACAACGAAATAGAGGTGCCGCCAAAATTGAAGTATTCCCGGTTGTAGGAAATCGATGCGATGAAGCGTGAACCGGGCGATGTAGAAGCAAATGCCAAACCAGGGTCATTGGGATTACCTGAATGGGGATTGCCGTTCCATGATCCGAAGGCAATTGAACCGGGGTCCACCGTGTTTTTGGAAACGCCATACGAATAGGCTACCTTAGTGAATAAACCATTGCTGAAGGGTCTTTCAAGCGAGACGGTCGTATTCCAGAAAGTTCCCACGTTCTGATTTTTCAAAACCACGGCATTGGATACATTGGAATTGATTTTATTCCCGGACGTCCATCGTGGGCGATTGTCCGCGCCAGTAAATGATGTATTCGCCGCGGGCAGATTGGCATTGATATAATAAATACCGTTAATATCCTGGCTATAGATCACCTCAGCAGTACCAAACAATCCGAACGGCAGTTTTTGATCGACGCCCAGATTGGTTCTCCATAACTGAGGAAACTTAAAATCAGGATCTGTCAACGCCAGTTCATAACTGGATGCCGGTTCGCCGGTTACATCGGTGGGTTTATAATGATCAGGATCGGGATTAAAAGGTCGGTCCTGTGTATTATCTTTTTGCTCATAACCGGTCAGCACCCCGGTATTGCCAATTTGATTGGAAATCCATACATAGGCCGGGCGTCCGGTAAATATGCCGGTACCACCGCGAACTTGTGTGCTTCGGTTTCCGGTAACATCCCAGTTAAAACCCACTCTGGGAGAAAACAGAATATTGGGGTCCGGGAGTTTTTTAGTTTTGTACTGGACCTGGTTTCCATCTTCATCCATGAAGAAAAGAGAATCCGCTTTGTAATTCTCGTATCCGGTATCGCCAAAATAGGGAACATCTAATCTCAGGCCAGCCGTTAGCCGCATGGATTTGGTTACCTGCCATTCATCCTGGGCATAAATTCCGGAATAAATGACCTTTAATGGTTGAAGCGGTTTGGTTTGCCCGGGAATGTTAGACCAGCGAACCTGGAAGCGCGAGAGTGTTATAGGGGAAGTCGTTCGATTGGGATTTGCCAGATAATCATTGGCATCAGTATAAAAGTCCTCAAGCGAATTATAGACATAGACACTTTGCGAACCCGGGAAAAACACATTTTCAGATTTATAGCGTTCAAGGCTTAAGCCGAACGTCAAATTGTGTCCGGGTAAGTAAATCATAAAGTTGTTCTGCAACTGATAACTGCTGTAACGGAGTTCATTATTGGGAGTAAAGGGTTCGAAACCGAATGACGTATAGACGGATCCGGCCTCTTTGATATCAACAAATGGAAAAAATGAACCCCTGGATTTCCGGCTTTCATCATTGTAGGTATAACCGATAATGAGATTATTTGCCATATTTTTACCGATCATCGAGTTCCATTCGCCCACGATTGAACGTATATTTTCCAGGATGATGTAATTAGAATTCTCGAAATTCAGACCCGTTGTGTTAGTTCTTCGAGTTCCCGAACCAAGTGATGAAGAATTGGAACACAAAACGTCCGTTTCCGAATTCAAATGATTGTAGCGTACGCTTATTTTATTTCTGTCATTGATGTTATAATCCAATTTGGCAATAATGCGGGTTGCGGGAGTATTAAAATCGTAGTCTTGATAACCGCCTGTAGCATAGCCAAAATTGGTGGAGAGGTAATTGCTTAATGCGCTTAGATCTGAAGATAAAACGCGAGTGGTATTGCCTTCCACCGTCTGACCGCCGGTATTGGCTTTGAAGGTTGTGCCGGGTTGGGTGAGTTCATCTCCTTCATAATTAATGAAGAAAAATAATTTGTTTTGAATGATCGGACCGCCCAAACGGAATCCGATACGGTTGTATTTGAAGGTGCCCGGATCATAAGTGAGGTCCTTGGCATCCGTTCCAACCCAGTCCTGATTACGAATTTGGCCGTAAAGCGCCCCGGAGAATTCATTGGTACCGCTTTTAGTAACCGTGTTGACATTAGCGCCGACAAAATTGCCTTGTCGCACATCGTAAGGTGAAACGTTGACCTGAAGCTGTTCAATCGCTTCCAAAGAGATGGGCGCAACGCCCGTGCGGTCACCAGGCTGCCCGGCCAAACCAAACGAATTGTTAAAATATGAACCATCTACTGTCACGTTATTCATGCGGTTATCCTGTCCAGCGAAGGAGAACCCGAATCCGGCTGGATTGTATTGCGGAGTCAATCGCAGATAGTCTTCGATCCTGCCGGAAATACTGGGTAATTTTGTAATAACATTCTGGTCGATGGAAACAGCCGCACCCGTTCGCGAGGCGCTCATGATCGGATCGCGTTCAGCAATAATCTCAATCTCTTTACCTTCAAAAGCTTCCTCGGCAAGTCTGAATTGTAGTTGAAATGTCTGCCCCAGTGTCAGAAAAACATTTTGTTCTTTCTGAGTTTTGTATCCAATGAACGATACTGTAATGGAATAGGGACCACCAACACGCAAGCCGAAAATGTTAAATTTACCATCCGTACTGGTTGCAGCCCCGTAAACTGTTCCGCTTGGCACATGCAGGGCAACAATATTGGCGCCGGGTAAGCCCTCGCCTTTGCTGTCCATTACGGTCCCGCTTATCGAAGAGTTCGTCAATCCCTGTCCAATAACCAGCACCGGCAAAACCATTAGAAAAAATAATCCCAAAATTAGATTTCTCATTTTTCCTTCCTTTTTTTCATTTTTCTTTACAACGTTAATCCCGGAGAACGATTGAATGGTTCCGGGATTTTTCCTTAATTGTTATAAGGAATTCATAGGGCTTAACTATTCATTCCTTTCTTTCTCTAAATTTAATTTAAAAAAATTAAATGTCAATAAAAATTATGTAAATTTTAGATTAATTTTTTTATTTTTATAAACCAATAACGACATATTCGGGAATCCTATTAATAATGGTTACAAATATGATGTCATTCAGAACAGATTTAAGCAATCCGGGTTCACACGAATAGAGATTTATCGTTCGTTTAGTTTCCTCAAAATGCCACCGATAGACAAGATAATAAACGAGAATATTCAGATATAGCATTCCCTTCTCTGAAGAGGGGTTCAGGGATCGCCCAGATAACCGGGAAAAGCGAGAAACAAGCGTTCTGCATCTTTAATATTGAAAGAGGCGCAAGCCTGATACATCTCCGCGCCATAATTAGCCAATTCATTGAGATCATGTATCTCCCCCAATGAGCGAATCATATCCGCAAATTGTTTGATATCGTCATTGGATAGCAGTGTCCTGACTTTTTTCCATACCGGCATCGAAACTTTCTCTATATCGGTCCTTAGGGGTTCCGGCAACGGAGATATTTTAAAACTTTTTACGTCTGCGCTTTCTATGGCTTCGATTTTCTCATGATCCAGGTACTGACTGAGAATGGATATCAGATCGTGGCGGGTAACCGGTTTGCGAATGAATGCTGAAAATTTTACAGGCAATCCTCCGACACGTTCCAAAGCCGATGCCGTCAATGCAATGATAGGAATATGCGCCCATCGGGGTTCTTTAAGAATCTGTCGCGTGGTCTGATAGCCATCGAGTACCGGCATTTGGATATCCATTAATATCAGATCTGGCGTTATTCCTTTTAAAATATTGAGCGCCTCTTCGCCATTGGTCGCTTCAATTAGTTGCAATCCCATATTTTCCAGATATCCTTCCACGACCATGCGGTTGGAATGGACATCTTCAACCAGCATAACAGTTTGTCCGTTGAATAGTATAGCGGGAACCGAGGAGATTTCTTTTGGACGTGAATCTTCAATTTCACTGATTGCGATCTGGGGAAGGCGTACTGCAAAGGTGGAGCCCTGCCCGGGAGCGCTGACAACCGAGAGGGTCCCTCCCATGATGTGCAGCAAGCGTTTGCTGATCGTTAACCCTAAACCCGTCCCTCCGTAAACGCGCGTGCTCTGGTTATCCTGCTGGCGGAAAGCTTCAAATATTATTTCTTGTTGTTCCAACGGAATACCGATTCCCGTATCGATCACTTCAATTAATAGATCGCAGGTATTCATTTCCGGGCAAAAGTTTTCAATTTCCGTCTGAATTTTAATGCTCCCCTGGTCTGTGAATTTTAACGCATTACCCACTAAATTCACCAGCACCTGCCGGATCCGGGTCTCATCCAGAAATAGCCAGGGAGGTGTCTCTGAACTGATCAGCGATTGCAGTTTAATTCCTTTTTCATTGGCTTTCAGGATAAAGAACTGTTTGATTTCATTGAGCAGATCGAAAAGACTGACGGGGTTGATTTCTAATTGCATTTTCCCCGCTTCAATTTTTGAAAGATCAAGAATATCGTTAATCAATTGCAAGAGAGTGGTTCCACTGGTCAAAATTCCATTTATATATTTACGATGTTTGTCGTCATAATCCAGATTGGATAAGAGGTCGGCGAATCCGAGTATCGCATTCATCGGGGTCCGAATCTCGTGGCTCATATTGGCCAGAAATTCGCTTTTGGCTCGATTAGCGGATTCCGCATCTTCTTTGGCGCGCTTGAGCTGTTCTTCCGCCTCCTTTTTTGCCGTAATATCGACAATCGCGCCCACAAAATATTTTGGTTTTAATTCTTCATCCCGTATCACCGAAATTGAAATATCTGCCCAGATAATCCGTTTCAGTTTCGTTAAATAGCGTTTTTCTAAACGATATTTATCACGCTTCAAAGCCAGTATCTCATTGAATAATTTAAGCTCTTCTTTCAGGTCATCCTCAATGGTGAATTGTCCGAAATTCATACCTATCATCTCATCTTTATTATATTCCATCAGTTGCTCGAAATATTGATTGTTTGAGATAATACTGCCCTGGCTGTCACCAAAGACAATTCCCAAATTCGCCGTTTCAAATATGCTGCGTAACTGTTCTTCGCTTTTTTTTACTGATTCTTCGGCTTTTTTGCGCTCACTGATATCTATGGCGGATGCATATATCAGCTTAAGTGTCATGTCAAATGTGGAATTCCACAACAACCAGCGATAGGATCCATCCTTACAGCGATATCTGTTTTCAAAGGAGATCACATGGTTGCCTTCTGACAGTTTTTTTGTGGCGTTAAGTGTGTCTTCAATATCTTCAGGATGAACGAATTGGATAAAAGGTTGCGCCATTAACTCTTCATTAGACCAACCGAGTGTTTTCTCCCAGGATGGATTAAGTTTTTTGAAGTAACCATCAAATCCGGCAATACAGCTCATGTTAATGGCAAACGTAAAAATTCGATGGTTCTCGTCTGAAATTTCTTTCAACCGTTCTTCCACTTCTTTTAATGCGGTAATATCCTGCACCGTACCGATCGATTTGATAGCTTCTCCTCGATCATTGTAATGGGTCTGACCCAGTTCCTGAACATATTTTATCCGCCCATCCGGCATCATTAGCCGATGGACCATCTGATAGGGCGTATGGTTTATAAGTGATTCTGAATAGGCCTGATTGACCATTTTCCGGTCATCGGGATGAATGATTTTTAAAAAAGAATGATAGGATGGCATGAATTGAGTGGGATCGATTTCAAAAATGCGATAAATCTCTTCGGACCAGTGTAATTGATCCGTTTTTATCTCTAATTCCCAATTGCCGATATGCGCCAACCGCTGGGCTTCCCGCAACCTCTGGTCGTTTAACTGGTATTCCTGTTCCAGTTTTTTTGTTTTTGAAATGTCGATACAGCCGGTAACTATATATTTCATTAAATCAAATGTGAACAATTCAATGAAAAACAGTCCATAGACAGCGTGGCCGTCCTTGCATCTGATCTGAGCTTCGTATCCCTTGATAAATGATTGCTGATCCAATTGCTGAATAATTTTCTGCCGTTCTTCGTAATTGACGAACAGATTAATTTCAGAGGATTGCTTGCCAATCACTTCCTGCCGAAGGTAACCGGTCAAATCAGTAAAAGCTGAATTAATGTCGGTGAACTTGCCGGTGTCCAGACAGGAGATTGCTAAGGGAAAAGGATTATTGTAAAAAGTACCGGCGAAGATTGTTGCTTTTTCCGGTAAATCAAAATATTGTTCCATTGCCGATCCTTTTCCGGTTTTGGTTTCGTGATATCTGGAGAGAAAGCTTCAAGAATAGGAGGCTTTCCCACCCATTAGAGATAATGAGAGCGCTTGGGATTATATCGCTAATCCCGTATCTGGAACAAACTGATAATAGTATTTAACGATTGGGCCTGAGAGCTGATCTCTTCCCCGGTAGCAGCCAGCTCTTCAGCTTGAGAGGCATTGGCCTGAATTGAATTATTGATTTCATCGATTGCTGAATTGACCTGGTTGAGCCCGTTCACATTTTCATCCATACTGGTTTGTATCTCATTGAGGTTTTCGGCAATTTGCCGGATAGCATCCTGAATCTGATCAAACAAGGTAGTGGTTTGTTGAACTACGTCGTTGCCATTGCGAATCATTTGTGAATTTTCGGTGATCAGATTTTTAATTCGTCCGGCTGATTCTGCCGAGCGTTGCGCCAAAGAACGCACTTCGGTGGCTACTACAGCAAATCCCTTGCCGGCTTCCCCGGCCCGGGCCGCCTCAACAGCGGCATTGAGAGCCAATAAATTGGTTTGAAAAGCGATCTCATTCACTAATGTGACAATCTCCGCGACGGCTTTGTTACTCTTAGTGATTTTTTCCATGGAGTTTTCAGTTTCTTTGACTAAATCCATTCCCTTATCGGCATCTTTTAAAGCATGAGCTGTCCGTGAATTCGCATGGATTATCTGTGTCAGACTTAATTTCATTTTTTCACTGATTTCCTGTGCTGAAGCTGATATTTCCACGGCTGACGTTGCTTGAATCTGACTGGCATGGGATGATGATTGCGCGGCGTCTGAAATCTGATTACTAGCCTCCAGAAATTGAATTGACGATTCGGATATGGTTTTAAAATTTGTTTCCAAGGTGTCGAAAAACCAGTCCAATGTCGATGCCAGTTGGCCGGTTTCATCTTTTGCGTCACTATTCAAACGTTGGGTTAAATCGACTGATGTTTTCGATATCACCTGCTTTAAAAGATTATTGAGTTTAATCAGCGGACGGGTGATATAGCTTGAAAAAATGATACCCATAATAAAAATCCCCACAACAAAAACGATTGAAATCAGCAACATGGCTATCTGAAGCGCATGGATCGGCTCTTCCAGTTCCGCTTCGTCGATTTCCGCTACGATCGCCCAACGGTAGTAATTTAAATCTACCAAGTCATAGGAACTCCATACCGAATTTCCCAGATAATTCCGGATTTTTTTAGTTCCAATTTTTCCCTCAAAGGCGAGTCGGACAGATTCAGTTTTAACGCTGCCGAGTTCAGGATTAGCGAAACTGGCCAATATTGAATGGGATTCCAGTTTCAAAAATGAATTTGAACGCATAAGATAGTCTTCGCCCACCAAATATGTTTCTTCGGTTTCTCCCATCCCTTGTCTTTCGCCCATGATCTCATTGATCCGATCCAATGATATTTGTACCACCAACATGGCGACTACCTTGTTGTTGCGCAAGATGGGAGTGGAGGCAAAAAAAACCGGTTTGCCGTCTGACGGAGGATAAGGACTATAGTCCATCACCCGGTACTGGCCTGTTTCCTTCACGATTTTCCATAATTGGCCGATACTGGTGGCGTTAAGCGGACCGAAACCCAGATTAGCACCCAGATCATTTTTTTTGGCCCAACTAAACATAATATGCCCATGTTCGGCGCATACTAAATAAACATCATCAAGTCTGTTTTCACTCACCCAGCGATCGATCAGTGGATAATATTTGGAGTAAATTTGCTTATAATTCACATTATCTGTAATAAAAGGCTCTTGAGGTCCGATTTTCATCAATAGATGATAATCAATTAAATCAGTATAAAGATTCTGAATGAAAGCGTAATCCCCCGCCTGCTTTAAAAATCGTCTCACACCCAATAAATATTCTTTTAACCAGTTCTTTTTAAGATTTTTCACAGATTCCAATCGGCTGATTGCCTCATGATTAATTGCCGTCCGGCTTTTTGTTATTGAAATCCAGCTTAAAATGAGTATTGGAATCATGGCAATCGTTACAAATAATAGTATCAGTTTCTTTTTTAAATCAATGTCCTTAAATCGCATTTTTATTCTCCTTTCAAGAAATAATACACGATTAACTAAAATATTATCCTGTCGGTTTGCTCCGTAATGTATTATCAATCCGCGCCGGAATTTGCTCACTATATCAGAAAACCGGTTTTAAATAGACTGAGTTTGCATTCTTAAGGCGGTTTATGACTTTAGCAATATGATAACTAATTTTTAAATTCTTGTCAAGTTGTTTTTTTATCGCATAAATTCCTGTTTGCTGTTGAAAAGATACTGGATATTCCGCAACAGGATCATTCAAGCTCTATATGATTTTTTTCTCTGGATATTGTGAGCATGAAATCGCTGATTGAGGTACCCGGCAAAATTGACCCGGAAAATTTAGCCCATACCCGAATTTGTCGGGTTATTTTTTCCGTACTGACTCCCATGAAGACCGGTACGGAAACCCTAAGAGCAAACGTGTGGGGGTATTTGTTTAACCTATTGATAAATAGCTAATTAACTCATTTAATAATGTTTAATTGTCCATGGGAAAGCGGGATATGAAAATATTGGTATGATAAATGCAAGAGTTCTTAGCTGAACTTAAACCTTGAAAGGAATAAAGGAGGAATTTATGCGCATCAATACCAACGTAACGGCGTTGAAGGCATACAATTCGTTGTTCTTCAACACCAAAAAGATGGAACAGACGCAGGAACGGTTGTCGTCGGGATTCCGTATCAATGTCGCAAGCGATGACCCGGCTGGTTTTATCCTGGCCCGCAAACTGATTGTTCGCGCGGACGGTCTATCGAATGCGTCGGATAATATTGGTACGGCTCGTAATCTTTTAGGTGTTGCCGAGGGCGGCGCAAATTCGATTGCTAAACTATTAGAAGAGGTTCGTAAGAATGTGATCCGAGCGGCAGATGATTCATTAACCGCAGAAGAAAGGATTGAAATCCAGTCGGTAGTGGAGGAAATTGCCCAGGAAATTAATCAAATTGTAGAAACAACCCGTTGGGGCGACCAACGCCTGCTTGATGGAAAATTCCAGAGCAAGTTTTTTCAGACCGGGCCCGATTATACGGATCGCACTAATTTTAACGTGCCGATGTCATTTTATTCCGAAGATCTACAAATTGGCGGCAATGGTTGGGAAACTTCCATTCACGGCAATCTGCAAAGCCTGTCGATCAACCCCGGGACCAGCGTGACCGACGTCCAGATCAATAATGATGCTGAATCTATCGCGCCGAATGGGTTTTACCGTGTTAAGACCATTCACAATGCAGGTCAGGATGCTACATCTGCTAAAATTTATGTGGAATTCGATAGCAATGGTTTTGATTCCGCGGGCGGCACTACCTGGATCAAAGAGATTTCGATGGAAGAACTCTATAACCAGGAAAAATATGCCTCTGGAGGGAATGGTTTAACCGGCAATCAGTATTTGATTGAAGGCATAAAAATTTCGTTTCAACAGCCTGATACGACCGATCCGGCCAATCCGGTTTTTGATACCATTTTACCAAATTCACAAACAACATTTGAAGTCCGTAATGCGCGTACTACCCGATTGGACTTAAGCCATCACGGCAATGCCATCGAGACACTGCGTGTCGTTAATGACGTCATTAAAAAAGTAAACCACATGACCGCTAATATCGGTTCCAAGGGTCAACGCCTGTCATTTAAAGAAGATGCTATTTCTGTTTCTGAGACCAACGTTCGCGCCGCTGCCAGCCGCATCCAGGATGCCGATATGGCCAAAGAACAATTAGAATCTTCACGGCTGCAAATTTTACAGCAAACCGGCCTTTCAATGATGGCTCAGGCCATGTTCCTGCCGCAAAACTTATTGTCGCTTTTTAAATAAGGTGTGATGAAACCGCGCCATGACTAAATTAATAACCAGGAGGGCTGTTATACTTAAAATAAAGTAGAATTGCGCAGTCTCAAACATTATGACCTGAAAACCCATTGCCATTAGAGCGGCTAATGCGGTGCCCATCGTGTCGTTCGACATGAGGGCCTGGGTTTCGCACACCAGATTGCCCATCCGGTGCGTGTAGATATGATAGAGTTTGCTCTGTATCATCCCCCAGATGATTAAAAAGAGCAGACAGGTCGTCAGGGAATATACCGGCACAAAAATTAGAAGCAGTAAATAAAGAATAATATCGATTGCCGGACTGATTCCCGGAAATTTTTTGATATAAAAAATTCCCAGGATCATACCTGAAAAAATCATGGAATTGAATAAACATAGATCCCGGATCATCAGCCCATGCTGATGTTCATATTTCATAAATAGAAATAAAAATAACGAGAGAGAAATGAACCCTGTGAGAAAAAATATCTGGTGATGGAAGGGATGAAATCGAAATTCCCAAAAAATCACCAGGATAAACAAAAAAATAATCAGTATTGCTATTTCCTGGAAGTAACGCATAAACCATGCAACCGTCGATCCGTATGCTAATGATTTGCCGGAAATAAGCCGGAAATCGCTAAACGCGTCTGAAGGTGGGGCTGTTTCCAGTTGATTTGTCCATTCCCCGGCGCGGAGAGTATCCATAAAAAATGGGAATAACTGTTCAGATTTTAACTGCGGGTCGCGTCTCTTCGTTCGGAAGTTCTCTGCTAATATATTGGCTGGTGGAATTGTCCATGGAGACTGATGAATTATTACCAGCGCAAATTCAGAAATAATCCAATGGCAATATGGGTATGATTTTTCCAGTTTATTGCGAAAATCCCGCCAGAACTGTTTCTCGGCTTTGGACTGATAATTGGTGTTAATCGGTAGAATAATCGCTGCCATACCGCTTTTGCTGATCGATAGCTTCCCACTGCTTAAAAGGTTATAGAAATAGAGGTTGCCAGGAGTCAGCGGAGGCGGGGCAAATATAAGCAGTGACTGCCTCGGATCAGATTCCCCACCGATAATTTGATGCGCTGTCTGAATATTAACATCTATCGAAACGGAATCCCAATCAGACCCTAATTGCCCTTTCATATACTTGAAAAGTCGGTGGTCCGGGGTTTGCCATTCCACCCGACTGAGTCGAAACTGCTGGATATGCTTGAGTAATTGGTACTCTTTGCCATTGACGATCAGCAGTGTTTCTATTTCCGGAGCGATACCCATTAATAGATCGAAATATTGATAATTCTGAGCCATGCGCTCCTGAGCGCCAATTTGATCCCGGTAACTGTAAAATAGCTGGTTGTAATTGGTTTCAATCCGATATACAGATTGATACGGTGTGATAAAGGTATTCACCCGTTGCGATAAATGTGAGCGTATCATTCCCATTGTTCCAATAAATAATAGTAAATAAATTGAAAAAATAACCACCCGGAGGCGAGAATTAGTTTGATTGTAAGCATAAATGTAACCAATCAGGAGAAGAGAGAGGCCGGCAAAAAAAATGAGATGGTTAAATAGATATTGAAAGAGAAAATAGACCAGGCCCGCCCACATGCTTCCCGCTGTATCTGCCAGATAAACATGAATCGGATGAGAACCGGAATGTTCTAAATATGGCTCGCTTTGGGTCACGAGCAAAGTTCCCCAAAAATGGTTGGCTGGTATCAGAAAAAATATAAAGGCGGTAATTTGTAAAAAAAACGAGGGATAAGCGAAGATGTTTAACTTCGAATAGTAAAGCAATAGATCAGGAAAAAAAATCAAGAGCGCCAAAAAGGCCGGGAAAAGCCAGAAAAGATAGCGGTAATTGGTCAGGGGTTTGATCATAGCATGAGAAAGGCTGATGAATAATATAAGGAAAAAAAATCCGGAGGATATGGTTTGCTGAGTCGAAAGCAGGATTGTTTGCCGAAAAATGAGCAAATTCAGAAAATTTGTCAGAAAACCAATGGCTGCAATTGGGAAAAGTTTATTCCAAAGTCTTGAAGATATCATCCAAAGTGTGTGTTTGGTAAAGATTAACAAAAATATCGACGAGTCGAGGATCAAAATGTGTTCCTCTGCAACGGACAAGCTCGTCAATAGCGGCTTTGACCGGCAATGCCTGTCGATAAACCCGATGGGAGGTTAAGGCATCGAATACATCCGCAATCGCTGTGATGCGTCCTTCCAGCGGAATGGCTTCCCCGACAAGTCCGAAAGGATACCCCGTACCATCATACTTTTCGTGGTGATATAAAATATAGTTGCCCACTTCATGAAGCTCTTCGATGTTTTCAATTATTTTTTGTCCAATCACACTATGCTGTTTAATCCGTTCATACTCATCCAGGGTTAGTTTTCCGGGTTTATTGAGTATGGTATCACTAATGCCGATTTTACCAATATCATGCAGAATCCCCCCGATCGCCGCAAACCGTAATTGTTCCTCCGTCCAGTTCAGTTTTTCGGCGATACGAATAATGTATTCGGATACCCGTTCCGTATGCCCCCGGGTATATTCATCGCGGGCTTCTATCGTTGCTCCCAGCGTTGTGATCGTATTTAGAAACATCTTCTGCAAATGGTCAACCAGGCTGGCATTCATAATAGCTGTCACTCCCGACTCGGCCAACGCCCGCATCATAAACAGGTCTGTATCGTTGAATGGTTCCGCTTTATTGAATGTGAGAAAAGCGCCTTTTATTTTGGAATTGCTGGGTAGCGGAATTGCGATATAATTATGAATTTTATGGTGTGTGGAGGAATAAAACAGATCGGTTTCCGTTAATATGTTGTGCTTGATTATTTGAGTGTCTTCAGCTATTTTTTTAAAAAATATTTTATACTTGTCTTTTAAATACTCAAAATGAAGGACATTCTTTAACACCCGATCCTGAAAGTTGAATATGGTGTCATTGATGATGTCAACTAGCATGTTGTCACTGAAGCTTATATGCTCATTATTGTCGTATATGTAATAAAATAACGAGAATTCAGTGTTCAACAGATGGCAAACATCATTGACAATTTCCTCGATGATCCGTTGAATATTAAGAGTCGAGTGGATTTTGCGGGTGATTTCCCGAATTTGATCCAGTACGACTGAATGGAGCTGCAGTTCATCATATAGATGATTGAGATCATTTAAAGTTCGGTTGTATTCTTCATTTTTCTTTTTCAGGGCATCCATATTAATACGGTTATTGATAATCGGAACGATGATGCTGGAATAAATATACATCACGATGCGGATATAATGCAAATAATCTTCGGATTTTTGCGGGGAGGAAGCGGAAAGAATGCCGATAATCCGATCCTGTTCGCGCATAGCGTAAAAGAGAGTCGAACCCCCATCGCACGATAGTTGATAAAAAGGTTGATGCTCCGTTAATGTTAACTGAAGAAATTGTTTTTTATTCTCAATGATCGGTAAAAGCAGGTTTTGTACCTTGGCTAACGGAATGCGGTTGCAAATTTTAATCTGACTGGTGGAATTAAAAAAGTAATTTTTTTCAAAATCGATCAGGTAGCATCCCGTGCCTTCGAATTGTCCGATACTACTTAGATTTTCAAGTATGGAATAGATTGTTTCATTTAAGTTTTGCATGGTGTGAGCTTGTCGAACCGAATTGATCAGGCTATTGACTACCAGGGAGTTTTCATCTTCCGGGTGGCTGGAATTCTGAAGTTTAATCTGATGAGTTCGATGAGTAAGCCCGAGTGAAATATCGGCAACCTGGGGATTGAGAACGATCTCATCCATATTGAATTCTTTTATCAGGTCAAATAAAGAGACCGATACGGGAAACATTTTATGAATGGGGAGTAGGTTGATAATACTCTGCATATCCTTTATGGAGGATTCTTCATGGTATAAAAAGATTATTAGCGGTGTATAGGCAATATCCCGGAGAAATTGAATAAAGGAACTGATATCAGTATCGGAAAGCGAGTCAAAAAAAATATAATTGAAAACCATACTGCTGTTAATGGACTGGATATCTTTTATGAATTTGATTTCAAAGCGTTCATTGCATTCTGAAGCCAGCCGGAAATAGAATTCCGTATTATGAATAATAGCGATACGTTTTAGATGACTCATGATTTTTTCTTTCCAATTATGCGTACCAGAAGTATTGAAAGTTCATACAATAGAATGAGAGGAATGGCCATTAAAATTTGGCTGACAACATCCGGCGGAGTGAGTATCGCGGAGATAATGAAAATGGTAACAATTGCATAGGGCCGTATTTTTTTTAAAATGCCGATGTGGAGGATACCCAACCGATTGAGAGTATAAACAACAATCGGTAGTTCAAAGACAATGCCGAAAATAAGAACCATCTGCAGGACAAATCCAATATATTCTCCAATATCCAATTGTGGATCAATGCCTTCGACTCCGATAGACAGTAAAAACTGAAGACCGATGGGCAAAATAATAAAATAAGCAAAGAAAAATCCACATAGAAAACAGATGAGTGTCGCTAACGTCAGGGCAACGATCAATTTTTTTTCACGTTTATATAAACCCGGCGCGATAAATCCCCACATTTGATAGAAAATGACCGGCAATCCCAGTATGATCCCGGCTACCAGACCGGTATTGATACGTATGGATATCATCCCGGTCGGTTTGAGATAGATGATCCGTGGCACCTGGTCCATGCGAGTGATAGGATATTTTAGGAATTCGATAATCCAGTCTGATTGCCATAATGCCAAAGCGGTTGTAAAAAATAAGGTAATCACTGAATAAATGAGTTTCCAGCGAAGGTCCTCAAGATGCTCCAGAAAGGTCATCTGGTCCGGATTGAGTTTAGCCTTCATTTGTATAACCCAGGGCCCCCATGATTCCGATTGCTTTGACCGGGCATTTGGGTTGACAGAGTCCGCAACCGATACATTTGGTTTTATCGATTACATGCTTTTGATTTTTTTCACCACTAATCACCTTAACCGGACAGATTTGCGCGCATTCGCCACACCCTGTGCACTTCGGGCCGATAAAAAACTTACTACGGCTTTTAATGCGATCGATATAGGAATGGGTCGGGCAAATATGGACGCAAATTCCGCAACTGATGCATTTATTGAAGTCAATGACCGGCAGATTGTTAACCATTGTTATCGCTTGAACCGGACATTTTTTCACGCACAGTGTACAGGCAATGCAACCTTTAGAGCAATATTCCTTGACGGTTTTTCCTTTATCAATGGTTGCGCATCCCAAATAAACTTTATTTTGTTTCGGAATCAGCGCCAGCGCCATTCGCGGGCATACCTCCACGCATTTTCCGCAACCGGTGCATTTGGTTTCGATTATTTCAGGCAATCCCCGGCTGTTGAGAGTAATTGCGTTAAATGGGCAGGCCTTGACACAAGTGCCCAAGCCCAGGCATCCGGCCTCACAAATTTTATCGCCCCCGCCAATCAAAATTGCCGCCCGGCAATCGATAATACCATCATAGATCCCTTTGATGCGGGCTGTTTGTGGGTCTCCCTGACATCTAAGATAAGCGATTTGTTTGATTTTTTCATCGCTTTGTCGGTTGAGCAACGCGCCGATTTGCTGGATGCTGGAGTTCCCCCCGGGAATACACAGATTAATTTCTTCGGCCTGTTCGACAATGGCCTCGGCGTAACCCGCGCAACCGGCATAGCCGCAGGCGCCGCAATTGGCTCCGGGCAACGCTTTGAGCACTTCATCGATCATGGGATTTTTATCGACATGAAAAACTTTGGCCGCATACGCCAAACCGCCGCCAAACATAAACCCCAGGATACCGGCAGTGAATATCGATACTAAAATAAATTCCATAGCGGCCTCTCTTCGTTAAAATTTCAAACCGGCGAAACCAAAAAAACAAAGCGACATCAAGCCAGCCAGTATAAACGCAATGGTTATGCCTTGAAACGGTTTTGGGATATCAATCAGTTCCAGTTTCTCACGAATTCCCGCCATTAAAATTAAGACCAGCGTGAAGCCAATTCCAGCAGATAGTCCGTGGATGATGCTTTCGATAAAATTATATCCCTCACTGATATTCAGCACCGCTATTCCCAATACTGCGCAGTTAGTCGTAATCAGCGGAAGATAAATGCCTAAGGATTTATAGAGCGCGGGACTCATTTTTTGAATGATCAGCTCCACAAATTGCACTAACGAAGCGATAATCAGAATAAATACAATGGTCCGTAAATATGTAAAATCATAAGCGGCAGGATCGCCTGAACCGAGTAACAAATACCAGATATTGGCTTCAGTGGGCGCTAGAAGATAATAATAAACGACATAAGTCGCGGCGGAAGCCATCGTGAGGACGAAAATTACGGCGGCGCCCATGCCGAATGCGCTGCTCAGTTGTTTTGAAACGCCCAAATAGGGGCAAATTCCTAAAAAACGGGAAAGAATGACATTATAAATAAAGATTGAACCGACGATAATCATTAATAGTTTACTGAATTCCATGAGGTCTCCTTACTGTTTCCGGGCATCAAGGTGGTTGATCCAGCCCAACAACAAACCCAGGGTGATAAAAGCGCCGGGAGGCAGAATCATGACCAGCATAGGATTGTAGTTTTCCCCGAGAATGTTGATCCCCATCAGAGTGCCGGCGCCCAGGAGTTCCCGAATGGCCGCTAATACCACCAGCGCAAGGGTGAATCCTAATCCCATGCCCAGAGCATCGGCCACGGAATCCATCAGGCTGTTTTTGTTGGCAAATGCTTCAGCGCGTCCTAAAATAATACAATTGACTACAATCAAGGGAACAAAAATTCCTAAATTGCGGTATAGTTCAGGGGCATAAGCAGCCATTACCATTTCCACTATAGTGACTGCGCCAGCGATAATGACGATATAACAGGGAATCCGGATTTTATCGGGAATCAAATTACGGAATAACGAGATAATGATATTGGAAACGAGAAGGACAAAGCTGGCGGCAATGCCCATTCCTACTCCATTTTGAACGGAGGTACTAACCGCCAGGGTAGGGCACATCCCCAAAACGATGCGGAAAATCGGGTTCTCTTTATAAATACCTTTGATAAATTCTGATTTGAAATTCATGGGGTCAACTCCTTATGCAAATACTGCTCAAGGCGCTTCAAGCCAGTAACTACCGATAGCGTAACGCCACGAGATGTGATGGTAGCTCCGGTTAACGCGTCAATGGTACCATCCTGTGGATTGTCCTTTTTAAGTAAAATTTGGGAGTAAGTCAGAGTGTTGAATTGGGTGATCCAGATTTTTTTTTCGCCTTGATAAGTTCCGATCGCGCTAATTTTGTCGCCCAGGCCTGGCGTCTCTTTTTGAGCGATAACGCGCGCTCCCGTAACGATCATGTTTGTATCCACACCCAATAAGGTTTGAATGGAATCAGGGGCATAACCCTTGCCGCGACACTCGATGGCATAACCCACGCATGTTGAATCAACTGCGCGGCCGATGTAATAAAGCGTTTGTCCCTGTTCATTTAATACAGGTTCGATCTGCGCGGTTCCCCGGGGCATTACTGCCATGACTGCATTCTGGGTCTCTCTGATTTTTTGTTGTTCAATGACCGGTTTGGTTTTCAGGTTGATAAATGCCAACGCTGCCACTGTAATCGAGCAAATAGCCATCAGGATGAGACCATAGTTTAAAATATTATTTTTCATTTTTTACCTCCCCAAAACGACGAGGACGAACATAGCGATCAATCAACGGAACAGCCAGGTTCATCAATAGTATGCTGTAACAGACACCCTCGGGTTACCCGCCGAATTTGCGGATGATAAACGTCAACAAACCGCAACCAATGCTATAGATGATTTTTCCTTTTTTAGTAATCGGGGACGTTACCATATCCGTCGCCATATAAAAGGCGCCCAGAAACAGTCCGCCGGATAAAATATAAAATAACAGATCGCCGGAGAAAAGACCGTTGAAACCCCCGAACATCCAGCCGAGAAATCCGACGGTAAAAATATAGGGGAACGGAATGCGCCAGTCGATATAGTTGCGGTACAGCAGATATAAAGCGCCGATAAAGATAGCGATTGCCGAGGTTTCTCCTAACGAGCCGCCGATTTGGCCCGAGAGTAGCTTTGGCCAGTTTGTAAAAAGACCGGTGACGGCATCCTGCGCGATACGGATGCCTTCTGCGGAACTTTCAGAATTGGCCAATACTTCCATCTGGGTTTTGTACAGGTTTAAGGGAGTGGCGCCGGTCAATACGGGATTGTCCGAAATAATGCTACTCAGGCTACCTCCACGGGGTGGAAGCCAGGCCGACGTCATATATACAGGCCAAGAGGCCATTAAAAAAGCCCGGCCAATCAATGCAGGGTTCAAAGGATTGTTGCCCAGTCCGCCAAAAACCTGTTTGCCAATGCCCACGGCTACGATTGATCCAATGATTGGCATCCAGAATGGAACCCCTGGCGGTAAATTGAAAGCGAGCAGCAACCCGGTTAACAAGGCGCTGCCATCTCGAATTGTTATGGGTAACCCGCAAAATTTTTGAATGGCATATTCTGCGCCCACCGCCGTCAGCATGGCCAACATCGTCAAATAGACCGCCGGCCACCCATAAAACCAGATCGATAACGCCAATGCGGGGATCAATGTAATGGTTACTGTGTTCATGATGCGCGGGATTGATTCCCGATCACGCCATTGGGGAGATGATGATAAAATCAATTGTTTATCCATTCGTCGCTCCTTTTTTTGCGCTTGCCTGACGTTTTTGTTGCATCACTTCGGCTTTGCATAGGCGGATATAATGTACCAGATTGATTTTCGCCGGACAGACGTACGCGCAGGAACCACATTCCATACAATCCAGAGCGCCCTGGTTCTGAGCCTCGTCCCAATTGGCTTTCTTAGTGTGTTTCATAATCGCTGTCGGTAGCAGATTCATGGGGCAGACATCCACACAGTGTCCACACGAAATACATGGCTGCTCTGCAAAGATGGCTGCTTCGCGGGCCGTCAGGGCAATAATACCCGATGTGCCTTTAATCACCGGAACATCCAGATTAGTCAGAGTGATCCCCATCATCGGGCCGCCATTAATCACTTTGACCGTGTCCTCGGTCAATCCTCCGCAAAACTCAATTAATTCGCGGATCGGAGTTCCTATCCGGACCCGCAGATTTTTTGGCTGTCTAATTCCAGGTCCACTGACTGTAACCACCCGCTCAATAAGGGGTTTGGCATGATAAAAATAATCGTATACAGCTATTGCCGTTCCAATATTTTGCACGACAATTCCCACATCCATGGGTAATTTCCCGCAGGGAACTTCCCGCTTGGTTGTTGCGTATATGAGTTGTTTTTCCGCGCCCTGGGGATACTTAACTTCTAATTCAACAATCCCGATTGAGGATTCCCGGCTGAGTTCCCTGAGTTTGGCAATCGCCTGGGGTTTGTTTTTTTCAATTCCTATGACTACTTTTTCAACACTCAGCGCCGATTTCATCAGCATGACACCTTTTAACAATGCTTCGCTGCGTTCCAGCATTATCCGGTAATCGCACGTCAGGAAAGGTTCGCATTCGGCACCGTTTATAATCAAGGTATCAATTTTTTTGTCCGGAGGAGGCGAAAGTTTGACATGCGTGGGGAATGTCGCCCCGCCCATCCCTACGATTCCTGCCCGGCAAATGCCTTCCTGGTATTCCTGCTTCCGGGCCGGAGCTGTAAACTCTATCTTTGGGAAATCTTTTTCTTTTTGGTCATCGCGCTCAATCACAATGGTTGGGACTTTACGCCCCAGCGGCGATAAGCGATTTTCCACGGCGATGACCTTCCCACTCACCGACGCATGGATGGGTACGGACACAAAACCGCTGGCCTCACCGATTAAGTCGCCCAAACCCACTGTATCACCGGCCTTTACTAACGCTTGGGCCGGATTTCCTATATGCTGCGCTAAAGGGAGATAAGCTATTTTTGGCGGGCCGAGGGGTTCAATGGGTTTTTCGGCAGTTAATTCTTTACTTTCCTGGGGATGAACTCCACCGGGGAATGTAAATTTTTTAAAAAAAGACATTCGATGCCTCCTCTTTCTGGAACTCTTTCTCATATCTAAGTCTGTTTCTCATTTTCTACTGAATTTCGCTTTATTATAATAAAGATTAAGTTCAATGTCAATAAAAAAAACAGATGTGAAATTAATCGCTAAATTTTTTCACCCATTCTGCCGAATATTATTATATGAAAAGAGAAAATTCTAGCTCCACCTGGAATTCCTATTGGGGGAATAATTATAACCAGGACCGAAAAAATCAATACCGGCAGTTTTTACAAAGTCTTTCCCAAACGGAAACTCTGGGACGGACGCTTATTGATGTCGGATGCGGACTTTATCCCGTAACCTCCGAACTTTCCGACCTTCGTCACCGGAAAATCTATCTTGATATCAGCCAGGGTATTCAAAACCAAATTAATGATGAGTCCAATCTGTTCGTCCAAACCGACCTCCATCGTCTGTTGGAAAATAACCACCGCGACTTTAAACGCTATATGAAAAAAATATGCCGCTTTGTAGGAAACGAAGAACTCGAAAATTCCCGATCCGGGTTTAAACCCTCTCTTTCCTCTTTCGCCGATTCAATCGTTTATTCGGATATTATTAATTATATTGATTATCAACAAGTGTTTAAACGCATGTACCAGTTTTTGAAAATCGGCGGCCGTAAAATTATTTTCAATAAAATCAATATGGGAATTTATGAACTTTTGTCGGATAAACGTCCGAAAAGTAACTGGGAACTTTTAATGTTTCTGCAAAAAAATTTGCGGATGGTTATCGAATATCGACATGCCATGCCGCTTATTCTCGGGGATCATGATGAGATTGATCGCGCCGTTTATATTCTTATCGCCAGAAAAATCTCCCTGTAGAGTTTCGCGCCTGACCCGCTTCCATAACCGACGGCTAATTTTATCCAAATTTTTAATTTATCCTTGACAAACCTCTATAATAATTATATATTTATATAAATCTGAATATTTATTACTAAGAGGATAATTATGAGTTTAAGCCCGATTCAGGATTTACGGCATATTTTTATCAGTGGAGGAACCAGCCGGGCATGGCCGTCAGATCCAATCAAGCGCTACAATTGGTTACTGCGTACTCTGACAGAGAACGGTTTTGACATTAGGGAACTGAATAATTATTCCGCCTGCTTCAATTTTGAATCAATGGAGTTCCGGCTGGTGAACAATGCCGATAATATATTGTTGATCGTATCGGTCCCCCGTGATGAGAGCAGTTCGACCTGGCTTTCAAATCGGCAAAGCGGATTCACCCAGGCAGAGGCATTAACCTCCCGCATTAATATGATTGTCGATAATTTTTTTCCATCGCAAGCCGTTGTAGGAAAAGGTACTATATCATCAGTTGACGCTCTTTTTACTCATAATAAAAAAAAATAGGATTGTCGGTCTCTTCGAATATTAACCTTCCTTTGTTTATCATTCATAATGATTGAAGTGACTCTCCGATAGGCAGGTATCTCCTGCCGGACGAAGATAATGCGCGCCGATTATTGTTGATTCAATCCAGATGTTTATGAAATAGTTTGATGCTCAGTAACAGGGTCATACACCCTAAAAAGAGCATAATAAGAGTTTCATCCCATAATTCGGCCATTCCAGTCCCTTTCAGGAATATCCCGCGAATAATAATAAAATAGTAGCGTAATGGCATTGCATAAGTGATGGTTTGCAGGATTTTAGGCATGTTTTGGATGGGAAAGATAAATCCGGAAAGATAGATCATCGGCATCATAATAAAAAAAATAGCGGTCATCATCGCCTGTTGCTGATTTCGGGCGATAGTAGAGACAAACAAGCCCAATCCCAGAGTAGCGATGGAAAAAGCGATCGATAGAATCACCATCAGCAGAAAAGCGCCTTTCATCGGAATCTGCAAGATCATCAGTAGAACGGAGAGCGCCAGGATGATATCGATAAATCCGATTAATCCGAAAGGGAGCAGCTTGCCGATGATTAGTTCCCAAGGCTTGATCGGGGTCACCATCAGTTGTTCCAGTGTGCCGATTTCCTTTTCTTTGACAATGGCCAGCGCAGTCAGAATGGTAGTGATAACCATGATGAGCAGGGCTAATATTCCCGGCGCGATGAAATAGCGGCTTTTTAATGCGGGATTGTACCAGTTTCTGATTTCTGTCTTTACAATCCGTCCGTTCATTGCCAGGAAATTTTCGCTCCCGCTGCCAGTTTCCGCGCTGAAACGAAGCAGGATCACATTAGCATAGTTAAGGCCTATTGTAGCGCTATTGGCATCAGCCGCATCGACTATAATCGGCAGTGGCGACTGTTCATTGGACAGTGTTCTCTCTTCCAATCCCTGCGGAATTCGAATATAGATCGTTGCCGCGCCCTTTTCTATCAATGCCGTTGCCGCTTCGTCCGATTCCACCACCGCTTCCAACTGGAAATATTCATTGGTTGTAAATTTTTGGATCAAAGCGCGGCTGACAGAACTATGGTCTTCATCATAAATGACAATAGGTAATTCCTTGACGTCCAACGTCGCCGCATAGGTCAGAATTATTAGTTGAAATAAAGGAGCCAGAACCGCTATACCCAGCATCCGCCGATCCCGTTTTAATTGATGTAATTCCTTAAGCAAAATGTTTAATATCCTTTGCATGAAAACTCCTTTTATGTAAGATTGCGCCGCAACCGAAAGATACTGATGGCGAGAATGATTGAACCATAAATAAATAGCGCTGCAATCTGATCGACGTAATAATGCCAGGCTGACCCTTTTAGCATAATGTCGCGTAGGCAGACCATGTAATAACGTGCCGGCACAAGATAGGTCACCCATTGTATGAAAAATGGCATGTTGCGTATAGGAAATACAAAACCTGACAGGAGGAAAGTGGGTAATAAACTGATAATCGTCGCCGCCATAAAAGCAACCTGCTGACTATCGGTGACGGAAGAAATAAAGAGTCCGATGCCAAGACAGACAAAAAGGAAAAGAAGAGTGACTAAGGCCAGGCTGAGAAGGCTACCTTTAACGCCCACTCCGAAAAGTAGATGGCCCACTATCAATATTCCGATGGTGGCGATAATCGAGATAATGATATAGGGAATCAGTTTGCCAAGGATATATTGATAGGCATGAATTGGTGATACAATTATCTGTTCAAAAGTGTTTTTTTCTTTTTCCCGGACAATTGACAGAGATGTGGAAATCACGGCCGTGATCATGAGGATGAATCCAATCAGGCCGGGAATGAGATAATATGCGCTTTTGAGTTCCGGATTGTACCAGAGCCTGGGTTGCGGATCGATGCGGCTTTTACCCGGTTGCGCTGTATTATAGAGAATGGGCGCTTGCGATTGCCATTCTCTTTGCTGCTGGGCCATAATCATGGTAATATAGCTGTTGACCGTGACGGCCGTATTCGGATCACTGCCATCGACAAGGAATTGCAGAGGTAGCGGATCAAGGCCAATCAACCTCGCGCCCCAGTTGCGGGGGATATGCATGACAACCCGGGTCTTTTCCCTGTCTAATTGTTCATCGCATTCCCGCCCAGAATTGACGGCGCCGGATAATTGAAAATATCCGCTGGATACAAAGGCGCGGACTAATTCACGGCTTTGAGGGCTGATATCTTCATTCCATATTCCCATATCGATGTTGCGGACATCGAAGGTCAGAGCATAGCCAAACATGACCAGCATAAAACAAGGGATAAAAATCAAAATCGCCAGGGTTCTTGTATCCCGTCGGATTTGAAGAAACTCTTTTTTAATCATCGCCAGGATAATAGCCATCATGCGCCTCCCGGATGAGTATCAATGAGATGGATAAAAACGTCTTCTAACGACGGAACCAACGGTTCGATTGTAAAATTATCGCACGCGAGCGAGCGTAAAAGTGTGGGCAATTCCCGTTCAATTCGCTCCCGTTGGTCGAGTTGGAGGTGGATTTTTTTACCAAACAATGAAATATCCTTAATGTAAGGGATTTCTTTTAATTTTTCTCCGACTGCCATCGGGGATTGGCAGCTAATTTCAACCATTGGATAGGGAATGGTTTGGGTTTTTAGATTCTGGGGAGCGCCCTGGGCTACCAACCGTCCGTTTTGAATCATGATGATCTGGTTACAAAATTCGGCTTCATCCAGATAATGAGTGGTAACAAGAACGGTTGTTCCGGCGTGGGCAATCGTGTTGATCAGTTCCCAAAACTGGCGGCGGGAAACCGGGTCAACGCCACCGGTGGGTTCATCGAGAAAAATTATGCCGGGTTGATGGAGCAATGCTGCGGCCAGAGCGATACGCTGTTTAAGTCCACCGGGTAAAGACGCTGTCAATGCCTGCCGATGGCCGGTGAAACTCAGCAGTTCCAGGGTTTCATCAATCCGGTGTCGGCATTGTGAAGGAGAAAGTCCGTAAACACCGCCAAAGAACCGTAGATTTTCATCGACGCTGAGATCGTTGTAAAGCGAGAATCGTTGTGACATGTAACCAATATGGCCGCGCAGTTTTTCAATATCGCGTGTAATATGGTATCCATTGACCCATGCGTCGCCGGAACTCGGGGAAAGGAGCCCGCAGAGCATGCGGATCGTCGTTGATTTGCCGGCGCCGTTTGCGCCGAGAAATCCAAAGATCGCGCCTGGCTCCACTGTAAAAGAAAGATGGTCAACCGCGCAAAAGTTCCCGAAATTTCGGGTTAATTCATTGACTTCAATGGCGTTCATCGCTATATCCCGCTAAAAATCGGTCCCGTTCTGCCAGGGAGAGTTGATAGGCAATCCGCGCGTCGGCGCGTTCCACCCGACATCGATAAAGCGCGGTTTCCGCTTCCAATAAGCGCGAATTCAGTAGAATCCCTGAATCAAACTGGTGTTTCCATTCCTGATAGTGGGTTTCGGCCGCTTCCAGAGACTGAGCGGTGAGAACTAAACGTTCTTCATTTTCCCTGAGTTGCTGGTTAATGCGCGCCCATTCCATTTTTAAATTCGCCGTTGTTTGACTGATTGCTTCATCCCTGGCGGCCACCGATTCCTTCGCGGCGTTCGTCCGATAACAGTCCCGACCCCAATTCCAGATATCCCAACTGAATACGACTCCCACATCCCAATAATTGTTCCATTCATCAGAGAGGGGAAAAAATCGTTGATTGGGCCGCGCCTGTGTCCAATTGGCCATCAGCATGATTCGTGGGAAAAAGTCCGCCTTCGCGGTAGTCACCTGGGTTTGCTCCATGGCTTTTTCCCAGCGTAATCGTTCCAATTGCAGATGATGGACCCAGGCGTCTTTTAATTCAGGGTCATCCCGCTTTTCCCATAATTCGGGGATGGTATCGCTCATGATCAAGGGCGTATCCGGATTCATGGCTAACAGATTTTTTACCATTAACTCACTCAGTTCCCGCCGATGCCTGTTCTGCGTCAGTGTAAGCCGTAGGGAATGCCATTCCACCTCCACATTCAATACTTCAGCCAGGGTGATTAATCCCTGTTGATGATAATTTTTCATCTGTTGCGCATGAGTTTCCAGCATATTCATCGATTTTTCAGTCAACTTGCATACCTGGATTAAATACTGCGTTTGCCACCAGCTTTTGCGGATCTGGTAGATCAGCTCTTTTTCCATTAATAGCGATTGGGCATCCATCGCCTGATACGCATAATCCGCCCGCTTGATGGAGGAGATTAAACGAAATCCCGTAAACAAAGGTTGACTGAGGGTGAGGCGCATTCCGTACTGGTTCGGAATATTGGGCATCAGCTCAAAAGGCTGCCAGCCGGGGAGGGGTATCTGGATGGAAAAAGGTTCGATATCGCTATAATGAGTATAGGAGGCGTTGACGGATAATGCTGGCAATAATCCGCTTTGGGCCGCCTTTTTTTGGTTTTTTAATGCTTGCCGTTGATGCTGGAGTTGTTTGATTTGATGATTCTGCCGTAGCGCGTGATTGATGGCTTCCTCCAGATTCATCGTAACCGCATGGGAAATTGATGATATGAAAGTGATGGTCGCCAAAAGAGTGGCTTGTAATAGTGTTTTCATAGAACCTCGTTTATATGTTACCAATTAACCGAGCAGACTAATAAAGACGTTTTCTAATGATGGTTCCACCTGGCGTTCAGTGAGGATTGTAATCTGATGTTGTTCCAGAAGATCGCGAATTACGGGTTCATCGTCACTTCCTGTGGTGGAGAGGATATGTAGGCGATCTCCCAGTACCTGAATTTTGTCGTGAAAATCAGAGTTTTTCAATACTTGCCAGGCTTGCCGAATAGGGTCACAGGTGAATTCCAAAATCTCTTTGTTCAGTCCCGCGCGGATCGCTGCGGGCGAATCGACAATGAGCAAACGTGATTGATGCATGAAAGCGACCCGATGGGCGCGTTCTGCTTCATCCATATAGGGAGTGGACATGACAATGGTCAGTCCTTCCTGCAATAGCTGCCACAACAGACGCCAGAATTCGCGGCGTGATACCGGATCGACCCCCGTGGTCGGTTCATCCAAAAAGATGATCTCCGGCTGGTGGATCAACGTGCAGGCCAGCGCCAGTTTCTGCTTCATGCCTCCCGATAATTTGTCCGCCAAACGGTTGCGGAAAGGGGTCAGACGCATCATGTTCAATAATTCAGTGCGACGCGTTTTAAAATCCTTCAGATGATGTAATGCCGCGAAAAATTCGATATTTTCATCTATGGTTAAATCACCATAGAGACTGAACTGTTGAGAAAGATATCCGAATCGCATTTTAAGAACATGCAACCGGGTTTGGAGCTGAGTTCCGAACATGCTGATCGATCCGGTGTCCGGCTTGAGCAGTCCGCATAACAGCCTGATGGTGGTGGTTTTTCCGGCTCCATCGGGACCGACCAGGCAAAAGAGCTCCCCCTGGAATATCTCAAGCTGAGGGATGTTGACCGCTTCCTCTGAATCGAACCGTTTGATTAAGTTGTTGATTTCAATGATGGGCTGGGTCATTTTTAATCCTTACGGTAAGGGAATGTCGATGAGAATTTCTGCATCGGCCGGGAGTCCGGGTTTTGCTCGCAGTCCAGCATTGGGTATTTCAATTTCCACGGCAAAAACCAGCTTGATGCGGTCTTCGCGGGTTTGGATATTTTTCGGTGTGAACTCTGCCTGCGGTGAAATGTATGATACATATCCCTTGAGCGGTTGAGGATTTTGATCGTCCAGCGTAATAGTCGCTTCACTCCCATAGCGAATTGAGCTTAACATGCTTTCTTGCAGATAAATAACAAGATTAACCGTATCCAGTCGGCTAATCACGCACATCGGCGTCCCCATCATGGCGTATTCTCCGATCTCGATAGGACAGGCTGTAATGATCCCGCCTCGTGGAGCAGTTGAAAAGGCGTCTTTAAATCGTAATCGCGCCAGTTCCCATGCGGCTGCGGCTTGTTCGTATCGCGCCCGGCCGCCTTTTAGTTCTTCATTACGGAAAAAATGGAGCGTTTTGGTTAAATTAAGCTGTGCCGACTTGCGTTTAGCGCTGGCAATTTCATAACGGGCCTGCATCTCCTGCCACTGTTTTTCAGTCGCGCTGTTTTGATGATATAGTTCCTCAAAGCGTTTGTAATCATTTTCCGCAAGCTGGAAGTTGGCTTCTGCTTCTTTTGTCAATGCCTGAGCCAACTGGATATCTTCCTGCCTGGCGCCCTGTACCATCAGTTGCCACTGTGATTCCGCAGCATTTTTTGCCTGCAATGCCTGGGTTTGCTGCCATTCCAACGCCTCATGGTCCAGGATGATCAGCGTGTCGCCCCTTTGCACTCGTTGCCCCTGTTTGATACGGATATCTTCGACCTCACCCGGAATACGCGCTGTTATGCGAATTTCATCAGCCTCTATCGTTCCCGCGCCCTCAGCCTTTTGACTATTATTGTTACCACAGGCAATAAATGCCGTCAGAATCAGTAAATAAACGGTTATTAAACGCACGATTGGCCTCCTTGAAGGTTGATGGGGTGAATTAAAATTCCCTGAAATATTATTTTAAAGATCATATTCACTAATTGTTGGGCTGAGTATGGCATTCGTTGCAAGTTCTCTGATGTCACTATTCCCTGAATCATTTGAATGAGTGCTATGATCACAATATCCATGGGAATGTCAGAACGAATATAACCCTCCTCAATGCCCTGTTCCAGTACACGGCTGAAATAACGTTCGATGTTACGTTGACGAATTTCAACCATCTCGCGCCAAATGTCGGGGGTTTCCCGCTGGAGGTCAGCTACAAGCGGCTTGGATAAAAGCCGATTCCGTTCCGCTAATATAAACAACAAGTTTCGAGCCTTGTCGTCAAACGACCGCATTTTGTCTTCTACTACCGTGGATACGGTGGAAGCAATTTCACTCATAATTAGCTGCATACAGCTTCGAATCAATTCCTTTTTCCCGGGATAATACTGATAGATCGTTTTTTTGCTCATCGTGCAGGCGGCGGCAACCTCGTCCATGGTCACTTTGCGAAATCCAAACTGAACATAAAGGGGAAATGCCTGCCGGGCAATCCTGAGTTTGATCTCATCGCTACTATTCATAAAACTCCTCTCTAAACTATAGAAACTGTTTTAGTTTTATTAGTTTCCATAAATATATTGTGTCGGATCAATTTTGTCAAGCGATTTTTTAAAAAAATCTTGACTATTTGAGTTTTTTTTCCTATACTTCATCTAGTTGAAAAAGGGAACCGTTTGCGAAGGGATGGGTTATTAACATAAAACATGTGAGGGTATAGATGAATCCACTTATTGGAAGCATTACTGACAAGAGAACCCGAGCGGGACGATCGTATCCGCTGGGCGCAACTATTGAGCGATATGGGGTAAATTTCGCGCTATACAGTCAAACCGCCGAAGATGTATTTTTATTATTATTTACGGATCCCTCGGAGGATCCGACTGACATCATTCGATTGGATGTGAGCGATAAATATATCTGGCATGTATTTATAGAGGGAGTTCAAGCGGGTCAATTATACGGGTATGTGATAAAAGGACCGTATGATCCGGCAAATGGATTACGGCATAATGAGAATTGTTTGTTGATGGACCCGTATGCCCTGGCATTGACCGGAAAATATACGAATAGTGACGGGTTATTTGACGGGTTTGTCCGTGGAAATTCGGACGCTGATTTAAAAAAGGGTTCACAATGTAATTATCGTTTGGCGCCGAAATCAATTGTTGTGGATAATGATCGGTTTGACTGGCATGGCGACCGGCCTCTTGAAATTCCTTTTGGGGAGTTGGTAATTTATGAAACTCATGTAAAGGGATTTACCGCCCATCCATCATCGGGAGTATCTGCTCCCGGGACATATCTTGGGTTCATTGAGCGGATTCCCTATCTTCAGGAGTTGGGGGTCAATGCGATTGAATTGTTGCCGGTTCAGGAATTTTATCATGAGGATATTTTATTGAATAAGGGATTGAAAAATTATTGGGGGTACAACACGATTGGATTTTTCGCGCCGGAGTGGAGTTATTCCACCGGTCGATATGCCGGATGTCAGGTGGATGAGTTTAAGACATTGGTACGGGAAGCGCATATTGCAGGAATGGAGATTCTTCTGGATTTAGCGCTTAATCATACGGGCGAAGGCAATGAACTGGGTCCAACGATCCATTTTAAGGGTATCGATAATTTGACCTATTATTTATTGAAGGGTACTGAAGATGAACCCTATCGGTATTATCATAATTTTAGCGGTTGCGGCAATTCTCTGAATATAAACCATCCCCAGGTGATTCGCTTGATGATGGATGTAATGCGCTATTGGGTGGAAGTGATGCATGTGGATGGTTTTCGTCTGGATTTGTCGGCATTGTTTGGTCGGGAAGCGGACGCCCATCACCGCTGGATCTCTTTTTTTGATATTATCATGCAGGATCCGGTATTAAGTCGCATTAAACTGATTGCCCAGCCCTGGTATCGATCATCTCACCCGGAAATTGATTTTCCCCTTGATTGGGGGGAGTGGAACGGACGGTTTCGCGATACGATCCGTCAGTTTAATGCAGGGTGGCCGGGACTAATCCGCGATTTAAGCTGGCGCATAACCGGTTCCTCGGACTTTTATCGGTGCGACGGCCACACGCCTTTTTACAGTGTTAATTATATCACCTGCCATGAGGGCATGACGATGACGGATTTGGTTTCTTATGAACGAAAACATAATGAAGCCAATCTGGAAAATAATCAGGATGGCATCCCGTTCGATTTCTCGCAAAATTTTGGATGCGAAGGGGAATCGTTCAATCCTGAAATATTGAGTTTACGAAAAAAGGCTATTAAAAACTATTTCACCCAATTGATTCTTTCGTTTGGTATTCCGATGATCCTCGGCGGTGATGAGTGGATGCGGACTCAACACGGCAACAACAATGCATATTGTCAGGATAATGAGATTAGTTGGTACAATTGGGAATATCTGCAAGTATATCGCGATATTCATGATTTTGTGCGCAAGCTGATAGCCCTGCGGTTTCGGTTGCAGTTATTTTTAACGCGCAATATATTGCCCGGGAAAGATATCAGTGGAAATTTTGTGCCCGATTTGGCCTGGTTCAATTATGAATTGGAAGCGGTTAATTGGTCGGAACCGGATCAGTTCCTTCTTTGCGGTTTATTAGATAACAGCCGGCAGCCCAACGAATACCCTTTATTGTTCAGAATTATCAATAGCGCTCCCTATTTACAAGCTGTCAAAATCCCCGAGTTTTATGCGAAAAAATGGTATCGGAAAATTGATACGTCGCTACCTCCAGGAGCAGATTTTATGGATGAAAGCCAGGAAGTGGTTCTCGACCCTCAGGAACTTTATCTGGTTAATCCATTGTCAACGGTCATTCTCGTCGGCAGATAAACCGAAAACGTTCAGCCGGTCGCGGCCTTCCCGTTTAGCAGTATAAAGGGCCTGGTCGGCTTTTTTAAGCAGATGGGACAATTGTTGGTCCGTTTTTTCTAAATAGGCAATTCCGATGCTGATTGTAACGGAACAGTCGGGATAGTCTGAATCGACGCATTGGCCTCGGATCAGATTCAGCAGGCGTTGGGCAACGATAAGAACACGCCCGGGGGGGGTGTCGGTAATGATCAGGGCAAACTCTTCTCCGCCATAGCGGCCAAAGATATCATTTTCCCGGATCGAATTGAGTATGGTTGCGGCCGTCAGTTTGAGGATCGCGTCCCCGCAATCATGGCCAAATGTATCGTTAACTTTTTTAAAATGGTCAATATCGATCATCAGGCAGGTCAGGGGTTGTTGATATCGTTTTGAACGTTTAAATTCCCGTTCAGCGAGTTCAAAAAAATGGCGCCGGTTGAAAATTCCGGTCAGTTCATCAATAATGGCCAATCGTCTCACTTCAGTGAATAACCGGGCATTATCCACGGCGATGGCGGTTTGAGCCACCGTAGCAAATGCGATATCCAGATCGGTTTTTTGGATGGTTTCCCGCGCCGGACTATAAAGCATGATAATGCCGATCAAATGATCGCGGGCGTTCAGCGGCATTATTACCAGAACTCCCGATAACGATAGCGGCGTTTGCTTCCGGATGTCATAAATTACCCGGGCCTGATGGTTTTCTTCGAGATACTCAATCATTTTAGTACTGGTTAACTCATTAATGGATTCAGTTTGATTGGGCTGGTTATCCGCGCAGATTTTGGTAATGAGCTGAAAACCTGATTTGTCGGCCAGTAATCCTACTCCAATTTGATAGCGTACCAGTTCCTTCAGATTCTGTAGCAGGCGTTGCATGACTTCTTTGATATCGAGAATCGACGTAATAAGTTCAGTAAATTTGCGAATATTTTCTGCCAACCGCTGCTGGTGTTTTTGGGTTTTTACACGGATAAAAGAATAAATCAAAAGCATCCCCGCGCCAACATAGATCAGATAGGCCCACCATTGTTTCCATGGCGGATTGGATACGACGAGGCGTATATCGATCCCTTTTTCGTTCCATAAATGATCGCGATTGGCGTTTTTAATTTGGAGTCTATAGGTCCCTCCGGTCAGATTGGCATAGGTAACAAATCGTCGGTTACCGGGAAAAATCCAATCTGCGTCGATACCCTCGAGCCGATAGGCGTAATAAGCGCGCTTGGGTTCGATGTAGTCTAAGCAGGCGAATTCAAAGGCGATATTGGTTTCTTTAAAGGAAAGAGCGAGATGGATGGGAGTTGATGAAGAAGGTGGCAGAATAACTGGTTTCCCATTGACCAGGAATTCGGTTAAAACCACTTTTGGAACGGATGTGATACTAAAAATCGAATCGGGTTTAAAAAAGGAAAATCCCGCTGTCCCACCAAAATAGATAGTCCCGTCAGCGGATTTGCAAAACGAGCCGTTGTTGAATTCAATGTCATGCAGACCATCGCTCTGATTAAAAAATTGCCAGGTTTTAGTTTCCCGCATATAGCGCGTCAATCCTTTTTTAGTGCTGATCCATAAATTCTGACCGGGATCTTCATATATATAGCAGATATCATTGGAAGGCAATCCGTCATTCATTGAATACGTATGAAACTGCCGGGTGGAGCGATTACACTCAATGACCCCCTGGCCAATGGTGCCCAGATAGAGAAGGTTTCGATGATCAAAACAAATGGAAGAAATCCGTTGCGCTGAACTCACTAAGGAATCGGGCCATTCCATGGGCGATAGCGCGCCGGAAGGCCCGAGGATGAAAACACTCCTCCCATTGGTCGTAACATAGATCATTCCTTCGGAATCAATGGCGATGGACGTAATGACATTGGAGAGCCAGACCGATGAATCAAAGGGGAATGAAAATTTTTGTATCGTAAAATCGCGGGTATTCAATCGAATGAGTTTGCTGACGCAGCCGAAGAGCAGTGTGGAGTCGCTCTCGTAGTATCCCGTCCACACGTCATTTAACAATAGTGAGTCGGCTACGGAAAGTCCCTTAAAACATATCTGACGGAATCCGTTCAACTGCGGGAGAAACAGGTTAAGTCCCCTGGAGGTTCCCACCCAGGTTTTTCCGTCTCCATCCATCAATATCACACGAATATAATCGCTGGACAGCGAGTGGGGTTCGTCATTTTTTCTTCGATATTGATTAAATACCCTGGTTTTTGGATTATACCGATTGAGACCATGCTGGTAAGTGCCCAGCCATAGATTGCCGTCATGATCTTCGCCCATCGCCCATAAATCCGTATGGGTCAATTTTAAAGAATCCCCCATTAAATCGACTGTTCCAAGAAACCGTTTGGGTAAAAGATTGAAATAGCTGAGCCCCCCCCCGGCGGTAGCGATCCAGAAATTGCTTTCATTGTCTTTAAATATGCTATAGACTAAGTCGTGCCCGATCGTGTTCATTTTGTTTGCGCTATGTCGATAATAGGAAAACTGCTCAGAAAGAGGATTCCACAAGACCAGGCCTTCGGTGGTACCGATCCAGACTCGTTTCGGCGTTTCTGTATAGATTGAGCGAATGCTGTTATCAGACGGAGCATCCGGGTGATTGCCAAATTTTAGCAATCGTTTAGAAGAATAGTCGCGGCAATTGAAAATTACTAATCCCTGGTTGGTACCGATCAAAAGCGTATCCTCATTGTATTTGCAAAGCGCCCGGACATTTTCATTTTTAGCTGTCATCCGATCTTGGAAATCCAGTACGATCAGTTTCCATGATTGAGTAGATTCATCCAGCCGATAGAGGCCTTTTTGGGATCCCACCCAAAAAATATGTTCCGATTCCTGGTAAATGCACCAGCAAAATCTGGCTTCCATGGAGGTATAATCGGTATCGGTTGATGTGTAATGAGTAAATTCTCCGGTTTGCGGATTGAAAATGTCCACTCCTTTATTATGGGTGATCCATAGACGATCTTGCTGATCTTCGATGATCTCAGTCAAATACTGATCGGATGCGATGCTGTTTGTATCCAGTGGATCGTGTCGATACGATCTAAACGATTCGGTCAGAGGGTCAAAGCGATTCAAACCGCCAAACTTGGTACCGATCCATAGAATGCCAGTTTTGTCCAGATGCAAGGATAATATTTTATTGTCGCTAAGTGTGTTGGACTGCTGATATTGTCGTTGATAAACCTTGATGCTATAGCTGTCGAAGCGGTTTAATCCATCATCAGTGCCAATCCAGATAAACCCAGTTGAGTCCTTGCAAATTGAATATGTCGTATTGTGACTTAGTCCATTGGGTACAGTAATTGTATTGAAATGGATTTCCTGCCCCATTGTTATCGGATATTGGCCGTAAAAAAGACCCCATATCAGCCAGGGCAAAACATGACGGAATCGTTTAAAACTCATTCAGAGCTCCATACAGTAGGTTACTACGAATTGACAATTTAATAGACAATATCTATTTATACTTGTTTTTTTTGAAATTGTCAAGTAAAAAAAAAATTGAAAATTATATTTTCCTTGACTAATCTTTCCGCGCCCGCCTCTTTAATCCGTGATAAGCGAGCATTATTCCACTCTTTTTTCAATTTATGGGATATCCTCCAAATTATAACGCTAAAGAAGTGTAGCCGGTTTTCCACTTCCATCAGAATAGACGGCAATTATTTAAACTTTTATACTGATATAGAAATTACTTGACAAATATCTTTTTTTAGGTTAAAATATCGACATGTGTAAAAACAATTGCAATTCAAACCTGGTGTTCTCTATGAGGAAAATTTTGAGGAAGGATCGGATGGAATGCGCAATATCTGTGTGAGGATGATTTGTGCTGACACTTGAGAAAAAACTAAAAGTAGCGGTATTCTCTCTGCTCATCATTACGTTGTCATCCATGGCCCTGTTTCATCTTTTAGAAGGCTGGTCCTGGATAGATTCACTATACATGGTGGTGATTACCTTGACGACGGTCGGATTTAGAGAGATATCGCCCCCCGGTTTCGCCACCAAATTGGTGATAATCGGTTTGAGTTTCTCAGGGATTGGTATCGTTGCCTATATTTCCGTTCAAACCGCAAATTTTTTGGTGGAAGGCCATTTCAACCAATATCTAAGGGATAAACGCATGAAAAATAAGCTAAAAAAATTGTATAATCATTACATTATTTGTGTTGATAGCATTATCGGAAAATATGTTATAATGGAGTTTATTAATTCGGACCAGCCATTTGTCGTTGTTACCTCCGATGAAAAGTTTAAAAATGAATTATTGCTGTTGTCGGATAATATCGATATTTATGTTGGTGATCCCTTGTTGGAAGAAACGATGGAGATATTAAACATACATCAGGCTCGGGGAGTTATTACCGTACTGAACCGTGATGAAGACAATCTTTTTTTAATCATCAGCGCGCGGGGATTGAACACGCAGTTAACGATCATTTCCATTTGTCATCTGGAATCAAGCGAGAAAAAATTACGCAAAGTAGGCGCCAATCATATTGTTTCCGCTACGATGATAGGTGGTTTGCGTTTGGCGGCGTATGCGCTTAAACCTACTGTTGTTTCGTTTCTGGAACTGATGATCAAGGAGAATAACGAAATTCTGATCATGGACGAAATTGTGATTCCTGAAAAATCGTTTCTGGTGAATAAATTTATTAAGGATATCAAAATTATAGCGATTGTGGATGTGATGATCCTGGGAATCAAATTGAAAGACCGGGATAAACTGATTATCAATCCATCTCCCATGACGTTGCTACAAGTAGGCGATATTCTCATTACGTATGGCAAGGATTACCATATTGAGAATTTTCGGTCCCTGATCAGCCAGGAAAATGCGCCGGACCAGTCATGGATTGAATAGGGCGTTCAGTCTTTTACCCAGTTTATCGTATCAACTATCCGCGCGAGTTCCTGTTCCAGCTCGAAAAGGAGTTCTGGCGCATTGGCATGCCGTTGGAAGCGAATTTTGATGCCGGATGTCGAATCGGGCAAGGAGATGACAGTGGTCGGCAGATCGCGGGCGGTTGACAGGTATTCATGGTTCAGTGTATCCAGACGCGCTTCTGAGAAAAGGGTTCGGATACGCGTCAGATTTGTTTCGGACAATGTGGCGTGGAATTTTCCTATCCACGGTAGATGCTGCCGCCCTTTCAGACGGCAGGTTCCATCAACGAAAATGTCGAACGTATAGACAGGGCATTGACCCCGGCAGGGGGTTTTGGTCATTTGGATTATCGGCATTTGCTCGGGCGCTATGTGCAGGGACGATGCCTCTTTCCGGGACGTGTGGCACGTCGCAAAAAGACAGATTCCACAGAGCAGCCAGCCGGATTGATAGATTAATTTCCAGTTCATCGACAAGCCTCTATTTAAGATATGATAGTTTAATGTGCTGGATACCTTTCTGAGTGTTCAAGCGGAGAAAGTACTGACCGCTGCTCAAATTCCGGGATTGATAGAGCAGAGAGTGTTCGCCGGCGGGTTTGGCACCTTCGAATACCCGTTCTATGCGGTTGCCTAGCAGATCATACAGGTCGATTGTGATAGTTTGGGCGCAGGGCAGATAATAACGGATCATAGTAGAAGAATTGAATGGATTGGGATAATTGGTGTAAAGCTGAATGTGATCGGCCGGGTTGGGTTTGATTTCAGCTACCGATGTTTGTCCCTGAGAAATTTCCAGCGCATAATCCATCATCACGTCATCGGTGGTTTCCGCCAGATTGACAATGGTCAGGATAAACGAGCTATATTGACTGGCGTCATCGACATTCAGAGTTATGATGTTGCCTTGCTGTTCCCCGTTGACAATTCCGAGTCTGGTGGGGTTGTTGTCGCGGTCCATTTTCAGGATAAGCGCCGCGGCATCCATTTCGTTGTTGTTGTGTTCCAAAGTAACAGAAAAGTTTTGCGTGGCAGTGATTTTAATATAATCGGCTCCGAAGCGCATTAATCGGCCATTGCCGTCGCCATCGCTGGTATAGCTGACCGGGGAACCGGAATAAGCGAGTGTGTTCTCGAAACTGACTCCGGAAACGGCGGCGCGGTAATCCTCCGCGCGTGAGAACGTCAGGTCCACACAGACGGAGCTGTTGGAGCTGAGCGTTCCCATCGCCATGTAGAACGCCACGACGGAATTGAAAAAGCTGTTCCCATAATTGCTCAAAGCGGCGTCCATGGCGGCCAACTCGCTCATGGTGATGCAGTTCTCATACATGTCGCGGATAACGGCGGGAGAAGTATGTTCCGTCAAATATCGCATATAAAGCCAACTCGAATACCAATGGCCGTTAAATTCATCGTTATAGCCGCTATTATCGCGGTAATCGAGCGCGATATCCGGCGCCTGGAACAGGGTCGGCAGATACTGGAAATTATCGTCCAACCCGGGATAAACCCAGTCTTCCGACCAGGTGGAACTGATTTCCATCAGAAAACCGGTCATGTTCAACCCGTCGTATCCCATTTGCACGGAATGAAAAAACTCATGGGCGGCGGTCACTTTCATGGCATTGATACGCGCCTGGGGCGTCTCGCCGAAATCGGTGTATTCACTGCGCATGACCATGAAGGATGATATCGAATTGTATTCGGTGATAGTCGATGTGGGATTATCTCCAATTTCATATTCCCCGGATACATAGCCGTACACCCCGTCACCCGCTTCGGAGCTGGAGATGTACACATCGTAGTAATTGGAAACATAGCCGTCGGCATCGACTTTGGGCGGCAGATTGAAGCCGGCCTGAGAATAGATACCTTTGATGTTTTCGAATTCGGCGGCCATCGACTCGATATAATCGGGTATGTCGTTGCTATTCTCGTCGGTAGGATCCACGGCGTCATCGTCGGAGAGGGTGAACCAGAATTGAAAAAATCCGGTTGCCGGCCGATAATAAGAATCCAGGCCGATCGGGCGGTCCATCATTGGTTTCAGTAGTTCTTGCGCCTGGGGTGTTAATTCGTTCCAGTGCCGTTTCGCTTCTAACAGTAAGTGGGTCAGATCGCGTCCATGGCCCTGTGTGGCTCCCTGTCTGACGGCTAAAATATCCTGAGTCAACCGTTCCGACAACTGCCGGTCAGGATTGAGAGCTGTCGTTTCAGCGATCGTATCGAGCGGATTCGAGTTAATCAAGATGAGACAGATTAAACTGATCAACATATACCACTGGGATATGAAACGGGTTTTCATGGAGTACTCCTGGGGTTGGATTGGAGAAAGATGATAATCCCGCCAGACGACAACGGCCAAGGGCGGGAATGGTGCATCCGGTGTCCGGGCAGAATGTGTTGCTCATTTGTCGGACAAAGAATTGTCGGCTTCATATAAGATCAAATGCAATTTTTAGATTCAACAACATTTGGCGCCGGGTATTAATATACGAAAATTAGTTACTTTTGTCAAATAGAATATTTTTTATTATCGGGTTTGAGATCATATAGATGGCGGTGGAGTTTTCAGGCAGGAGATGGGTAAAGGGAAACGGGTTTGAACAAACTACAACCAGTTACAAGCCGGAGAGAGAGGGGGATTAATTTTCTTCCAGCGCCATCAGTTCGATATTGGTGAGCCGCAGTCGTTGCGCGAGAGCCAGCGCCAGCTTTTCGAAAAAAATACCCGCGATCTCAGGGAAATTCTGGAGTGTTAGATCAAATTCATCGCGGGAAAGTATAAAAAGATCGACTTCATCTTCGGCGATCGCGTCGGCAGAACGGACACTTTTATCGAGAAAGGCCATATCGCCAAAAAAATCCCCCCGTGTGAATGTCGCGATATGATAGACCATTTCATTATGCAGCGGCAGTATTATTTTGATGGAACCTTTGCGAATAAAATAGATTTCACTGCTTTTATCATGATAGGTGAAAATTGGTTCTCCGGGTTTAAAATGCTGGGATTTCATCAGTTGGCGGAAGGTTTCAATGGCGCGTGGGGACGCATTTTGGAAAAATTCAAATCCCCCGATTTCAAGTTTTTCAATTTTATTTCCGGCTTTTAAAATGGATTCACGGAGCAGTTCATCCTCGACCCACTCCAATCCGGCATTGAGTTCGGGGAAAAATCGCAAATTCATTTCGTCCTCGGAGAATCCCAGTTCAATCAGATAGCTTTTAATGTTTTGTCCGGTAGGCAGGCTCAGAGGCAAGGAGGAAAGAACGAGATAGCCTTCATTTTCCTTGACGCGGGTGTGGATTTGGCGCAGCATATTCGCTGCGGTATAGTCGAGGGAAAGTACCCGGCGCATATCAATGATGATATATTTACAACGGGAGAAAAAAGGCTCCAATTCGGTAAATAACTGGTCAGTGGTGCCAAAAAAGAGTGAGCCCTGGATTTCGAAGATAATGGTTTTTTTACCGGTATTTTCTAAAATGGTCATTTCGGAAGAGATGCGTTTTCTTTTGGAGAAGGTTTGGTTGCCGAAAAAGCGCCGCCGTACAACTGAAGAGCGGATTTGTTCGCGCAGGAAGAGCAGGATCGCCATGGCGATGCCGACACCCGCCGCAGCGATTAAGTTGAGCGTTACTGCGGATATGATAACCGCCAGAATAACGAAAAAATCGAGTATCGTGGATTTATGGCCGAGTAATTTAATGCTTTTCATGTCGATCATGCGGACACCCACAACGATTAGAATACCGGCCAGCGCGGCGATGGGTATCCAGGCGATCAATTTCCCCAGCAATACCAGCGCCAGAATGGAGAAAATGCCGACAAGGAACCCGGAGAGCTTGGTTTGACCCCCGCTGGTGAGATTGACCAAGGTAGCGCCCATGGTGCCGGCGCCCGGAATGCCGCCTACGACGGAGCAGGCCAGGTTGCCCATGCCCTGGCCCATCAGTTCGCGGTTGGAATTGTGCCGGCTTTGGGTTAACGCGTCCAGTACTACACAGGTTTTCAGCGTGTCAATCGAGAGCAGCACTGCCAATGTCAGCGCGGGCACTATTAATAATGGAATACCTCCCGCGCTCATCTCCAGAATTTTTAGCCAGTTGGTGAATATCGTATGAGCAATAACTGAAATGGAAGCCGATATCGAACCGATGATAAAAGAATTAGTCTCCATGGATAGAAGCTGGGGCTGACGTAGCGCAAAGAGGAAATAAGTGACAATACCAAAGAGTAGAGCGACAATTGCCGCCGGAATTTTTTTAATAATTTTTGGCGCGATAATCATCATGGCGATTGTGGCGAGTCCAATGGTAATATGAATCGCATTCCAGGCAGTTGTCTGCAGTAATCCCTTCAGGAGGGGCATATCTTTGGGCAATCCCAGCATTTTGGGCAACTGGCCCAGAATGATCAGAACGCCGACCCCGCTGAGATAGCCGGCCACTACGGGATAAGGGATATATTTAATGAATTTGCCGCCACCGATTTTGCCGATACCGAATTGTGTTATGCCCGTAAGAAGTGTTACCAGGATGATAAAAATGGGTATGGAGGCAGTCGATATGGCGGGGTTGCTCAGCAATTCAGCGACGAAAAGCGAAAGTACGGCGGCCGCGGGCGCGCAGGGAGCCGTCACTAACCGGGCCGTTCCACCGATAAAAGGCGCTACTAATCCCAGGACAATCGTTCCCAGAATGCCGCCAATCGCCGCAGCGCCGGAATATTCGGCGCCCAATGGCGCATAGATGATCAGGCCAAACGCGATTGCCGAAGGCAATGCGACCAACATTGAGGTCAACCCGCCAAAAATATCCCCCGTCAATACTTGCCTGCGTGTCATCGCTTTCATGCTATGCTCCCGTTCTATCGGTTATGCTAACTAATATGAATCTCTTTCCGATTTTTCCCCGGATGTTGTTTGGATTTGAGGGACATTGAGTGGTTTGCTTTTTTTGAGGGTTCGCGATTTTCGGGGCTTTTAGTAAACTACCAGAACACTGCCTTTTTTGAAGATAGTGTGTTGATCTTTTATATAAAACAGATAAACTCCGGGGGGTACCCAGTCATTATGTTCATCTTTGCCGTTCCAGCGATAGGGAGCCTGCCGGATTGTGGCAACTTTACGGCCCATTTTGTCGAAAATCAATACTTCCGCTTGCGGATGATTTTTATCATAGAATAAAAAATCGATGAAATCGTTTTTACCGTCCAGGGTTTTTGGCGTGCAAACCAGTGGATAGACCAGATTTTTTTCATATTCTTCCTCGGTAATGATTCCGGTGAGAACGACCGTATCTCTTAAGTGGGCGGGGTCGTCGCTATTGATGAGAAGTATGCCCGCCGTGTCGCCAGCGCTGTCCGGATAAAAGGCGATGGGGAGTTCGTGGCAGTTATTCGCGTTGATGGTTAATGGGAGGGCGGGAGCGGTTACATAATGGAAATTCGCGTTGTCCAGGAGTGCCAGGCCGGTAATCAGGAGTTGATAACATCCGGAATTGCAGATTCTCACTGTATCAATATTTCCCGGATTCTGGGAATACTGAATGTGATACTGCATGTCGTAGCGGTCGGTCGGTAAATAAAGCTGTTGGCCATAGCTTCTTAAATGCAGAGCGACGGTGTCGGGTGAATAGAACGAGTTGCTGTAAATAATCAGAGTGTCGTTCCAGTCGCCGATTGAGTTGCTTGATAGATTGAAGGTGAAATCCATTTCATAATGTTGGGTGGGTGAGGGTGGAAATGGAGTGGAAGGCGCGTCGTAATGATAGAATACTGAAGGATTGAATATGGCGGAATTGATGGTCAGCGGCTGGTAACCTGTATTTTTAAAGCGTAGGGTGTAGTCGTGTTGATCGTGAATGCAAAGCGAATCGGAGGTGTAATCGAAAGACGAATTGATTTCCAGCAGGGGATATTGCCGTAAAGCGCGCAGGGAGAGGGTAGTATCGGGATGGATGGGATCATCGCTTTTGATGATCATTTGGGCGGTTTTAAGCAGCGTGTCGGGAGGGGTGAAGCGGATCGGGGGCAATTGAAGGCTGTCCAGGGCCGCGATGGAAAAGGGTAGCTGCGGCGGCTGTGGGAAGGTGAAATGAACGGCGTCCGCTCCGATAATGCTGAGTTCAAGGATTGTGAGGGGATAGCAGCCGGGATTGCTCAGGGTGAGCGATGTATCGATCGATTGACCCAGTTTTCGGATCGCAAAATCGACAGTTTTCTCGATAACCCGGGGAATAGCCAGAGATTGACCGGAGACTGCGGCTTTAAAATCAAGGGTACTTGGCGCAATCTTTTCAGTTGTTGTTAATAAATTGGCGTAGGTAAAGTTAATTTCACCCTGGAAATCGGCAACCTGTGTGGCAGTGAAAGTGAAGTCGATAGTGGCGCTATCGCCGGGCGCGATAGTGGAGTCGTCGGGCAGGGTAATGTTCAGCGAGAAACTGTCGTTTGGCGGCGGTGTTACTGTGATTGATTCAATGATGAGTGCGATTTCGCCGTCATTGAGAAGTCCCAATGTAATAGCGCTGTCCGCTTCCACACAGATCGAATCGAAATTAATTGAAACGGCGCTGAATGTCGGGACCGGGTATCCGGCGTGGCCGCCGAGAATGATGGTAGTGTCCCGGAAATTTGGGTCATTGCTGATGATATGCAGCGCGCGGGTTTGCGTTAGAGTATCGTGGGGCTGAAAATAAACTGGGATTAACACTGTATCATTCGGCGCGAGGGTCAGGGGAAGATCGCCTCTTTCGTGATGGAACCAGGGTTGGATATTAATTTCAGCGATGGTCAGTTGCGCGCAGCCTGTATTGGCAATGGCGAAGACCGTGTCGGCGCGGTTGCCCACACCGGGTGGCGGGAATTCGATGCGGCTGAATGGTTCGTCCCCTTCGAGCGAGCGCAGAGCGATTTCCTGGCCACGGATCGAGTCGCTGTGGAGGGCATATTCGCGCCAGGCGCTGTCTGCCGGATAGATATTCGTGTGGATGCGGAGGTTGGACTGACCGGAACTGTTGAAAAATCCTGTCGTATCGGGGGTGAATTCCACATAGAGCGCTAAAGAATCCTGTGGCGGGATCGTTTTATAAATAATAAGACTATCCTGATAATCGCTGTTTGTCCAGTTTCCTGATAAGACGGGATCAGAAAAAATGACCGTATCGATGAATAATGAGGCGTCGCCGGTATTATGGAGCCAGAGCGTATCAAGTGAAGGGGAGTGAATACACTCTCCGTTTAGGCGGAGTTCGGCATTGTTGACGGTCAGCTCCGGTGCGATGCCATAGCCTGTCAAGACAATCGTATCGGCTGTGGCCCGGTGGCCGCCGGCGAAGGTGAGCGTATCGTAATCGACATACGTAAAGGAATCATAGTAGATGATGACAGAATCGCTGCGGACTCCCTGGCTGAGCGGAGTGAATACAATGGGCACGGAGAATGTATCTAATTCTAAAATCGGCGCTTTCAATGAAATGTAGTAATTTAGCATTGTACCGATGATAAATTCGTCTGAATGAGGGCCCTTCCGTCTAATCGAATCGATGATCAACGGCCAGCACCCTTGATTGGTCAAACGAACAGAGTCTGTCCGTTCTTCTCCGGTTTTAAGTGAATCGAAATCCAGAGTGTGTGATTCAGGGGAAGGCGATTCGATCAGGATTTCTGGTTCCGAACCACGGATATGGAAAATAACCGGATAGATAAGCGAATCGGTTTCTCTATCGTTGGATATAATCGAAAATTCAGTTCGATAGAGTCCCGGCAGTTTTAGAGAAGCGGAAAAAGGGCGTTTCAAAGAGAAGCCGGCATGGATCGACCAGGGACGGAGTGAGCCATCGGTGAGAGTATCCCAGGGAATCGTAATGCTGAATCGGCTTGAATCGTTTGAATCTACGGCCGCCCTGATTCGATAGATGGTGAGATAATTTGTATTGCCGCTGTTTTTCACAGTCAATTCACTCAAAATGGAGGGTAGGTTTAAACATGAATCAATGACCAGCGAATCGGGCGGGATCATCTCGATGTTCCAGTAGCCGGCATTGGCCTTGAGAATGGTTTGTCGGGGCGAGCGGGTGGGGTCATTCCATGCCAGTGTCAAAGTATCGAGAAATAGTGTTTGGGTGGAGTCGGGAGTAAGGTTCATGCGCACTTTGAATTGAGTTTCTTCGTCAGGTTGAAGAACGCTGTCGGGCGGGGGCGTGAGCGAGTCTTGAGGATTGCGAAGAGTGAGGCTGTCGATGCGCAGGTGGTAGCATTCGCCCTGGTTGGTGATGGTCAATGTAGTATCCAGCGGCGTATCGGCTGCCCAGGGCGGCAGGTAAAGCGTCTCGTCGGGCGTAAAGTCGATGGTGTCGGCCAGCAGGTCCCCTCCCAGCTCCTGCGCCTTGACCGTGATGGGAATTTCAAAGGCGAGCGTGTCGTAGGTCGTATATTGGGTGTTGATGGAATCCCGCAGTGTGCAATAGACCAGTTGTGAATCGCAATTTCTTGGTGAAGTTGGATCAAATATTATCTTGTAATACGTCTTTTGGGGATGGATTAACCGAAAATTAGCGGTATCAATGCGCGAATATCTTTTTGTTGAATCCGGTTTGATGGTTAGTTTCAGACTGAATTGATAGTTTAATACTTGATTGATACGATCAGTTAGTATCCATTCAGGAATTAATTGCGAATGAACTTCGATTGTAAAATTGGGTTTTATCATGGATAATGAATTTAAGTCAATATTCAGGATTGTCGAATCATCATAGCAGATTTCCCGTTGCCCGGATTCAACGCTTTTTACGCGTGGAAACAGTGAAACAGTACTCGTATCCGCGGAAAAAAGGATCGTGACTTTCATTGTGTCGCGCAAGGGCTGTTTCAATCCGTGGTTATTATTATTATATTCAATATCCAAAGGTCCAAAAAAAAGACGCGTTGCCTGGGGGTTGACAGGAATAAATTCATTGGCCTGGCCGATATAAAAGGGATGGTGAAGCGCGCGGGTATCAGTTTGCCATTCGCAAAAGGCATTGACTGTGTCGATCGAACTGTTTAAGGGGGGAGATTGATCGGATAAAAAAACTCCGGCTAAAGCGCCATTGGGCGCGGATGCCATGATGGCAATGCCGTAATCGCTATAATTGTTTTTATAATCTCTTTCGGGCCCTATATCATATCGAGTAGTGTCGATAAAATATTGCGCTCGGTTGCTTCCCATTAAATACGTTTTATCGAAGGCGCCATCAGATGAAAAAGTTCCTATCGATTGAACGCTAAAAAAATGAGCCCAGGGAGGAATATTCACAGAATCTGCTTGACAATCTGGCAGGGAATCAAAAAATTCCTTGGTATTCCTGACGATTTTAACATTCGCATTACCCTGTCCCGCGAACCAGAGGCAGCCCTTGGGATTGATTGTTACCGTCACGGTATCCCATTCCGGCGGATCGGCCCATACGGTCTCGATTCCCGCAATCCATATCGAAAGTAGTATTAGTAAATATATTCGCAAATAGTATCTCCTTTTTTATAATAATAATTCTTTGTTTTAAAATTGTCAATATTTTAATTTTAATCCCTATAAGTGGGTAAGAAATTAGAATTTTTTTTCCCTTGACAAGATTGCCGCTATGATTTATTATTACAATAGTTCATTCGTGAATTTTGGCTAAGAGCTTTTGTTTATTGGGATAACCGTTTAGCGCAACTCGCCAGGCAATTGAATCGAAAGGAGCAAATGATGTACAAGATCGAACGCAAAGCTTCCGGTTTCTTGTTAACTTTTTCGGGACATATAGATGCGAAGGAAATGCAAAACTGGCATGATGAGAGTAAATTAACTCTTTCTACCGAAAAATCAACATCTTTTCCGGTGATTATTGACATGCGGAATTTGGAGCCCTTGCCTCAGGAAGCATTTAAGCTAATGGTAGAAGGACAAAAACAATACAAATTAGCGGGAATGAAGCGTTCCGCGGTTATCGTCAACAATGCCGCCACGGTCGGTCAATTCAAAGCTCTGGCCTTGCAATCCGGGATCTATGCCACGGAACGCTATTTTGACGGCAGAGAGGCGGATGCCACTGCCAATGCGATTTCCTGGGCCCGGGATGGCGTGGATCCCGATCAATAAGTCCGTTGGTGTCTCTGCTAAATTTTTTTTAAGAAAATCATTTGTTTAACATGGATAGGTCCATTGATGGATTTTTTTCGCTCAGACGTTTATAGCCCGGTATGAAAAATTAAATTTTTAATCGGAGGAGACCTTTATGAGTAAAAGGTATTTCGAATTTATTATTTTGTTTCTTATGGTTTCAGCTTTATTTGCCAACCCGCCGACCGGATTGAAAGGAAAAGTAAAATCTGTCCATCCACAAGGATCTAATCTGGCGATCAACCCTCAGGGAATTTTGAACCAATGGCAGAATTTTTTGGCGCGGCGGCCCGGATATATTGCTCAATCCTCTCCGGGAAGTAGCCATGGACCCGCTTTTCAATCCGGCGCGCCTTTCGCGCAAATTCCGTCATTCCCCCCGCAATCTCTGCGGGCGATGGCGCAAATTTCCAATCATAATCCCATTTCTTCCCAAACCCAATTTGAGCGCATTGTTCGCGACTCGTCCGATCAAACGATTGTTTTCTTATCCCTTAAACCGCTTCCGGCAGCGCTGGGCAAACCTGGTTTAAAGCCTTCAATTCAGGAACAGGCCGAGGCATTTTTAGACCGGGAAAAAGAGTTGTTGCGATTGCGCGACCCTATTAATGAATTACGGCTTAAGGAAGATCGGGAAGATAGCGACGGTTCCCGGCATCTGGTTTTTGAACGCTATCAACAGGGAATCCCGATTTGGGCCAATGAGTTGATTCTGCATTTCGATTCACGTGGAAATTTATATGCCTGCAACGGTCGCTACGCGCCGTCGCTCGATTTGGAAAATCCGTCGTCGGTTCCGATAACTCAATCACAGGCTCAATTGATTGCCGAAACCGATCTGGGTATTCAAAATTCGATGAACAATTCGGATCAATGGCCCGGAGGAGACCGGGAAAAACCGGCTCCGACCCTCTGCTGGTGGCAAAATCCATCCTCCCGCCACTATTTTTTAGTCTGGTTTTTACAACCTTCAAAAGGATTGCTTGAGCAGTGGAACTATTTTATTGACGCGCGGAGCGGAGAGATTCTGGCCAAATACAACCAAACCCGCCGCGATGGCCCGACATCGGGATATGGAACCGATTTATTGAATCAATCCCGCGCATTGAATGTTTATCAGTACCAGGGAGCCTACTATTTGCTGAATGCTTCTAAACCCATGTGGCAAACACAACAGAGCGATCTATTGAACGATCCGAAGGGCGGACTGCTGGTTTTAGACGCGCGGAATGTGGATGCCGACCAGGCCGTCATCTATCATGTAACCTCCCTGAACAATACTTGGAGCGACGCGGCATCGGTCAGCATAGGCTATTTCACGTCATTGGTTTATGATTATTACTACCAGACTCATGGACGCAATTCAATTGACAACCAGGGGATGTCCATGGTCAGCGTCATCCATTTGACGGAAAATGGCGAATCGATGGCCAATGCTTTCTGGAACGGTTCGCTACTTGTCTTTGGTGATGGCGGGGACTATTTTCATCCCCTGGCCCGGGGACTGGATGTGGTCGCCCATGAGATAACCCACGGTGTCGTCCAGCATACAGTTGGGTTGGAGTATCAATTCCAGTCCGGCGCGTTGGACGAAGCCTTTGCCGACTGGGGAGGCGCAATGTGTGATCGCGAGGACTGGTATGTCGGCGAAGACGTGGTCAAACCCGCCTATTTTCCCAATGGCATCCCCATGCGCGATATGTCGAATCCGCATAACCAAAGCGCGACCGGCAGCGCCAACTGGCTGCCGGCCCACATGTCCGAATTTCAAACCATGGCGCTTGAAGACGATAACGGAGGTGTTCATATCAATGTGGGGATTATTAATAAAGCGACTTATCTGATCGGTGAAGCGCTGGGGAAAAATAAACTGGAACAAATCTATTACCGGGTCCTCTCTGCCCGTTATCTGAGCCGGTTATCCCAATTTATTGATATGCGGCTGGCGTGTTTGCAGGCAGCCGGAGACCTCTTCGGCGCCCAGTCGGCTGAAGTGAGCAGCGTGGGCCAGGCTTTTGACCAGGTGGGAATTACCGGCAGCGAACCCACCGAGCCCGATCCCGATTTGCCGCCCATCGTCGGCGATGAATGGGTGGCAATGTGCCTTTTTAATGGGGTTGATAATATGTTTGCCGCCGTTCGCCCGGTAATTATAAATCCTGAAACTGATATACGATTGCTTTCCAGGTCCGGAGTATCGCTGGAAACCGGCTCCAGCATTACGATTCCTGATGACGGTTCGGTTCTCTTTTTTATTGATACGCTTCATCGCTTGATGGTCGTTAATTCAGACGGTACTGAAGAAACTATCATCGATGATTCGCCAATCTGGTCTTCGATCGCCATTTCCCCCGATGCGCAGCAACTGGTTGCGACGACAATCTATGCAACTCCAGTCATCCATTATTTTGATCTGGAAAATTCCCTTTATCGCGAAATTCAGTTGTATGTACCCACGACCAGCCATTCCAGCTACAACTCATCCCCGCTATATGCCGATGCGCTCGATTTCAACCTCACTGGGGATTTATTGATTTATGATACCTACAACGCCCAGGCATTAGGCACCGGCGATACTCTCTGGTATTGGGATTTACAGGTAATGGATTTGGCCAGTCAAACGATTTTCCAGGTGTTCCCTCCCCAGGGAGAAGGAATCAATCTTGGCAATCCCACGTTCTCTCAAACCAGCCCTTATGTTTTCGCCTTCGATTATTTTATGGAGGATTACAATCAAACCGGACTCTCGGCTAATTTTGTCTTCGGTTATGACCTGTTTTCCGGCGAAATTGGCCAGATACTTGGGGAATATGCCAATATGGCTTTTTACCCCAACTATTCCGTGGACGATCAACAGATGGTGTTTCAGAAATATAACGACACAAACTACCGCTTTGATTTGTATAAAATAGCCTTAAAGGAGAACAAGATTGAAGCCAACGGCGCGGCCGTCTTCTGGGTTTATCCTGCTATCTGGCCAAAATGGTTCGCCATCGGCAATCGTCCCAGCGCGATCAAGGATGCTCCACCTGCCGGCCGTGATCACTTGGTCTTATCCAATTATCCCAATCCCTTCAATCGAACGACGGAAATCCGTTATGAATTACCATCAAGCGGCGATGTAGAGATTCGCTTCTTTGATGTCCTGGGACAATGTGTGGACGTCCGCCGTTTTGCCAGGCAGGTTGCGGGAATCCATCGCCTGGACTGGCCGGGATCATGGTCTGATAACCGGCGAGCGGGCAGCGGAGTCTATTTTTGCAGGGTCCTTTGGCGCGCTGAGTCGGGCGAGTCGAGCGAATCGGTCCATAAACTGCTCTTGCTTGATTAACTTTGCCGCGGACAACTGGGTGGGACGATTTTATACAACACTGCTTCCGCTTAATCTACCTCCCGGATGAGGGTCTCTTTGTAATTTCGCGGGGAGTCCGCATGAGGATTTCCCCGCTAATCCAGGGATAGGAGAAATTCTGTTTAGTATGCTTTTGTTATTTTGAAATGATTGATGAGAATGTGAAGTACTCAACCGGAGCCGGTAACGCTTATGACTAAATGGAGTTAATTATCACAATGGTTCGGTTATTTGTTGCAGTGTGTATTTATTTGACGGCATCACTTTCCCTAAGCCAGCAAATCCGGTTTTCGGGATGGGATGCGACTCGCGCTAAAAAAGTTTCCCTGAATTCTGTTTATATAAAAAATCTTTTTAATCAACGGGATACGACCATTCCGGGCGATCAGATGGTCAATCTGCTGCCATTGAATGAAATCGGTGAGGCCTTACCGGATAAATCTCATTTTATCCTTTATCGGGGGTTTTTCAATCTGTTTGATTTAACGACCCGCTTCATCATCTCCTCCGTCTCCGATGATACGTATATCATAAAAATTTATAACGTGTCCGGTGAAATAAAATATTCGGCCAAATTTTCAGTTTCTCAGGGAAATCAATTGTTTGAAATAAATACCGGGACCCTGCCTTCGGGGATTTATATTGTGGCAGTTTCGACCCATCAGGCAATGCAGGCGATCAAAATGTTAAAGATCGGTAGCCGCGGAACGGGGGAACCGAGAATTGATTGCCGGGGAATAACAGCGGATCGCCTTGACGCATGGGTGAATAATTTCGCCGGAAATATACCTCGCTACATGTTTGTCGGTTCATCGGCGAATTGTCGGGTTGATACGTTAAACAATGTCATAGTCGAAGACGATAAAACCTATCAATTTGAGTTTGTTCCTTTAGTGACAGATTCGTTGTTTTTGGTTTATCCCCTTACGGGCGATTCTATTCGCGATAGAAATTTTACCTTCGATTGGATGGATGTGCGGAACGCCCTACGCTATGAAATTTGGATTGCAACCGATCTGAATTTTGAAAACGTCATTATCAAGTCCAGGACGAACGCTTCTCGTTTTCAGTGCATGAACCGATTATTTCCCACGGTTTATTACTGGAAAGTCCGGATGGAAGACACTCAATTAAACTGGCATGGTTGGTCGGATTCAGAACGTTTCAGATTGCCTGAACAATCAATTGATTTGATCTTTCCACAAGCCAACGGCTCGACTAACGGAACATTCAAATGGACCGAAATTTATTATGCGGCATCCTATCAGATTATGATTGATGACGATACGAATTTTACTATTCCGAACTGTGTTGATTATTATTCCCCCACCAATCGAGCGAGCTTTCCCGACTCTTGTTTTAATAATACTAGTCCTTATTATGTTAAAATACGGGTAAGGGATCATCAGTCAAACTGGCATCCCTGGTCGCCGACGGCTCAATTTTCATATTCACAATACGCGATCGATACGTTGAATTTTGAATGGATCACTATCAATAGCGGACTGACATTCACAATGGGCGATAGCTGGGGCGGGGGCGATTATGACGAAAGACCCACGCATAGAGTGACGCTGAGTTCCTATCAGTTAGGAAAATACGAAGTAACCAATGAGCAATATGTGGCTTTTTTGAATGCGGCGACGGCCGCTGGAAAAGTAAAATATTCACAAGAAAAAACATGGAGCGCTATCGGAGATACGTTATATATTGATATATTTGCAGGGACCCAATACCCGATTGTTTACAGAAATGGGATATACTATGTAACGCCTCGTTACAGGAATTGTCCGGTGTATAACGTGACCTGGTATGGAGCGAAAGCGTTTTGCGATTTTTTTGGGTGGCGCTTGCCGACGGAAGCGGAATGGGAACGCGCAGCGCGCGGACCGGATCCGGGGCGCAAGTATCCGTGGGGATCTATTCCTGAGCCTGATTGCAATTATTTGAACTTCAAGCAGGGGATCGTTTTTTGTAATCGCGGGCAGTCGCAGACGGTGGGGCGTTATTCTTTAGGTATGTCGGCCGAAGGGTGCTATGATTTGGCCGGAAATGTGTGGGAATGGTGTTTTGACCGGTATAGTAATAGTTATTATAATATTAGTTCAGCGGTTAATCCCCAGGGGCCATTAACGGGATCGTTATTTGTATTGCGCGGGGGTAGCTGGACCAGCCACGCGAGAACTGTTCGCTCTACCTATCGCGGGGGCAAATTCCCCTGGTACCGGGAAGCCGGCCTGGGCTTTCGCATAGCGCGAAGCGAATAAAAATTGTTTGATCCTGAAAATATAGGATACTTCCTCAGTAAAATTTATAGAAAGCGAAAATTAATGCTAATTAGTCAAAGGTTAAAAAAAATCCCTTTTTGGACGCTGGGCGCTATTTTATATGGTATTTCTTGGCCGCTGCCATGGAATATTAATATTTCTTTCCTGGCATGGATTGCCTTTATTTTTCTTTTTATCTCTTTGGAGAATAATCATCAATTTTTCCGCTCCATTGGGTTGGTTTGGATGTTCTCATTGCTGGCCTATACGATTTCATCGGGATGGTTTCTGGGTATTCCCAAGAATAAAGAGCTGATTATTATCGGGGCCATTTCCGAATCATTGAACCTGGTTATACCCTTTATGATAGCGTTTCCAGTCCGTAAATACGTTGGGTTTAGTCAAATGCTCTATGTCCTACCTTTCATTTTCGTTGTCTGTGAATGGTCTTACAGTTTTATAGAGCATAATCTTAACTATCTATTGATAGCCCACTCACAAACAGAAAACACCTGGCTGATTCAGTATATTGATGTTTTTGGTTATTTATCTATCACCTTTTGGGTCATGCTTTTTAATGTTCTGGTCTATAGCATCCTGGTCCGGGCAAATTATCGTGTTTTATCGGTCAATTTTATTCGAAAAGTCGTAGTGGTTTCCTTTATCATGGTTTTTCTGCCCCTGGTTTATGCTTTTTATAAACAATATCATCTGAAAGATAAGTCCGCTGAAACAATTCGGGTGTCGTTGCTTCATACCGATTTTAATCTGCTTTTCTCAACTCAGGAGCAAAAAATAAAACGGCTTGAACGAATCGTTGAAATTACTGATTCTGCTGACTATTATAATAAACTGAAAAAAGTTGAGACTGATCTATATGTTTGGTTCGAGGGAGCGATTCCCTATGGAAATAATTATAAAATTCAACAGTTTGTCCGTTCCGCTGTCACCGATTGGAATACACCTTTATTGTCCGGTTGTGATCATGTGGAACCGTTTTATAATACCTCTCTCATGCAATCTGTGAATCGGGTAATCCTTTTTGCGGCCGATTCCAGCCAATCTCTGCAATATTATGATAAAAATATTTTAACCCCGGGTTGGGAGAGTTTCCCCTACATTTCATGGTTGCATCAATTGGGTTGGAAATTTATGATTGAAAGTGAATTTTATAAAAAGGGAAACGGTATCCGACTATTTGAATTTGAGGATCAGGGGAAACGGAATATAAAAATCGGAACCCCGATATGTTTTGAACAAAGTTATTCAACATTATGGAATCAAATGTCCCTGCTGGGCGCGGATTTTTTTATTCAGCTATCTTTTGAAACCTGGTTTGGTGAAACCTATTTTCAAAAGCAAATGGCGTATATCACCCGATTGCGCGCTGTTGAAACCCGACATTCCGTTGCCCGCTGCTCCAATGGAGGATTAACTATGTTCATCAATTCTTTTGGGCAAGTCTATGATTGTATAGATAATTCGGAAACCATGCTTGAAAATTCTATTGATTGCTCAAATGAAATCACTTTTTTTACCAGACATACGAATTTATTTCCAGTAAGTTGTCTGATAGCTTTGTGTTTCTATTCTGTTTATATAGTATTAAGAAAGCAGCCGTTCAGGAATCGGATTTTCAAAATATTCCCTTGGTAACATTGCGGATTCAAAATAGTGTTTAAAGCAGAAGCAAGGAGAAATCAAAACTATTTCGGAGTGTATTGATCCCATTACATATTCCGCTCAACTGGAGAATTTCTGTCATGAATTGGCAAAGAGTTTATGGTATTAAAAAGGGCTTTGACTTTCTCCCATTCACTAAGCATCGCATTGAATAGTTCATTAAGTCCATTGATTTCATTTTTATCGACATTAGCTTCAATTTTTTTAGCCAGTCCTGTGAGTTGATTCAAAGACATATTCGATGAAGATCCTTTAATAGTATGAGCGATTTTTAGAATTTCATTGTGGTTATTCTGCTGAATTGCCTGGCGAAGAGATTCAATATATTTTGGAAATTGGAGCAGGAACATTCCCATTAATTTTTGCGCTAATTCATTATTATTTCCCACTCTTTCCAATAATTCTTTTTCATCAAAATGTGGAACAGCTTCGTTTGCAACCCTCGTTTCAGAATGGGGGGCGCGATCTTCATAAACCTGGGTCAGAAATTTTTTAAGTAGTCTGTACAGGGCTTTCTGATCAATCGGTTTTGTTAGAAACCCATCCATTCCGGCTTCCCGGCACTTTTCTTCTTCCCCTTTAACCGCTCCCGCGGTTAATGCGATAATAGGAATATGGCCTTCTGTTCTGTGTTCAAATTTACGTATTTCCATTGTTGACTCTATTCCATCCATTTTTGGCATTTGAATATCCATCAATATGATATCGGGTTTTTGCGTTATCGCCATATCCAGCGTATCTTCTCCATTCGTTGTCTCAAGAATTTCCGCATTGGGCGTTAACTTTTGGAGAATGGCTTTAATCAGCGCCATATTGATAGGAGCGTCTTCAGCGATTAATATAGTAACAGGTTTTGCATTCAGAGCTTCAATTAGAGTTTTGCCAGCGCTTTTATCCTCGGAGTCCGGCGTATGGATAAGTTGCAGATAGCGGTAAAGCTCTTCTGACTTGATTGGTTTTGTCAGCGTGAATCTGACACCCAGTTCATTGCATTTTTTATGCAGTTCCTCATCATCTGAAGAGGAATGCAAAAGAATAATGGGTTGTTTCTCCGGTGATAATTGTAATTTTTCACGGACCATTTTTATAGTTTCCAGGCCATCAATGTACGGCATGTGATAATCGCAAATGATTACATCAAACGGTTGTTCGGAGGCTTCGATTAATTTAAGCGCGGTTAAGCCATTATCGCAACTATCGCATTCGATACCCCAGTTTGCCATTAAATGTTCCAGTATCATACGGTTATTGTCATTGTCGTCGATTACAAAACAGCGTTTGATGGTTTGCAGGGTGGCGCTGTCGAATTTTTCGCCATACTCAACGGGTGTAACAATATCAAAATAGAAAGTGGCGCCTTTGCCTAGGGCGCTCTTTATTCTGATTTCACTCCCCATTTTTTTCGCAATCATTTCTGAAATAATCAAACCAAGGCCAGTTCCACCAAACTTACGGGTAGTCGAGCTGTCAGCCTGACTGAAAGCCTTAAACAATTTTGACCGCTGTTCTTCGGTAATACCTATTCCGGTGTCGCGGACTGAAAAGCTGAACCTGCCTTTGTTGTTACCGGCATCTTCATAGTTGACTTTAAGTTCAATTTCGCCCTTAGCTGTAAATTTTACGGCATTGCCCATCAGATTGGCAATGATCTGTTTGAGTCTCACCGGATCAACAAAGGCAAAACGGGGCATGGAAGAATCGATATTCAGCAATACTTCCAGCTTTTTTTTTGCTGCCGTGTATTTTATGATATCCACGCTTTGTTCCAGGAGTTCTATTATATCTGTCTTGATAATTTCCAAATCCATCATACCGGCTTCAATTTTGGAAAAATCAAGAATATCGTTTATAATGCCCAACAATGTATGCCCGCATGTATTGGCATTTCTGACATATTGATCCTGAACCGGTGAAAGGGGGGTGCTCTGTAGAAGATCAGTAAATCCAATGACGCCATTAAGGGGTGTCCGGATTTCATGGCTCATATTAGCC
>CAZWDO010000005.1:0-18739 GCA_964632485.1 uncultured bacterium | reverse complement strand
TTTGGATTTATTAGCGGTTTCGGCGGCTTCTTTGGCTTTGAGGAGTTCTTCTAAAATCCTCTTTTGCCCGGTGATATCCCAATTAGTGCCGATCATCCGCAAGGGCTTGCCCCATGCATCCCGATCAACCTGCGCCATTGCCCTGATATTGCGAACCTCTCCATTGGGCCATACGATACGGAATTCTGTATCAAAATTTTTTTCACCTTTTAAGGCCAGCATAATTTCATCGTCGCCTCTTTTTTTGTCATCCGGATGAAGACCATTTTGCCATGCTTCATAGGCGCCCAGAAAATTCTCTTTTTTTATACCATAGAGGGCGAACATCTGGTCGTCCCACACCAGAACATTGTTGACAACATCATAATCCCAGACACCCACACCCCCCGCTTGTGTCGCTAATGCCAGACGGTTGGAAATCAGCTTGATCTCCTCCTCAAAGTTTTTTCTCTCGGAAATATCAATGAAACTCTCAAGCAGTTTCTCTTTTCCATGTATCTGTATTCTCTTAACCGTTTTTAAAATTGAAAGCTGACTACTGTCAGACCGCAACAAGACTTTATCAGAATTATCAATCTCCTGGTTCTTGTCGCATATCGGACAGCTATTTTCCATAGCGGGACAAATAAAAGAGTGGCAAATTTTTCCAATAATGTTTTCCGCGGATTCATTAATCATTTTTGCCGCATAATCATTTGCAACTTCAATAATCCGGGTTTTCGGGTCAATGAGGAGTACGCCTACCGCGATACTGTTCAGAATTGACCGTTGCAATTGTTCATTTTCTTTGATTATCTCTTCCGACTTTTTCTGCGCGGTAATATCCAGAATGAATCCGTCCAGATAGCAAACCGACCCATCCTTATCGCGGACAGCATGTCCTTTCTCGTAAACCCAACGGATCGAGCCATCCTTGCGCCGGATCCGATACTCCACTAACCAGGCTTTATCGGCTGAGATACCTGCATTGACTGCATCGGCAACCATTGAACTGTCATCCGGATCAATTATGGAGCTATATGAGATAATCGAGTTGTTGAGAAGTTCGCTTGCTAAATAACCTGTAATAGAACTTACTTCGGAACTCATGTAGAGCATGGTCCAGTCCGGATCGTTTTGGCAGCGGTAAACAATTCCGGGAAGGTTGTTTACCAGAGATTCAAATTGATTGCGGCTCTGGGTCAGTTCAATCTCTTTTTCCAAATTGTCGGCGATATCCAGAAACATGGTTGTGAAATACATCTTTTCCGAGGAATAAACATGAACCCGGTACCACTTTTTCAGCAGGTCTGAATACTGCTCAAACACCTTTTCTCCACTATTGAGCGCCACTTCACCATAGTAACTGATCCAGTCAAAATCTCCTTTATCAATACCTGGAATGGCTTCCCTGACCGTACGGTTAATGATGTTCTCTTTTTTCAACCCGGTTAGGTTTTCAAATGTTGTATTGACTTCCAGAAATTCATAATCGACCGGTTTACCCTGATCATCGAGAACAATCCGGTGGTGGGCATATCCGAGCAGCGGGCAGCTCAGAAGCGCTTTCAAATGGGCTTCATTCATTAAATTATCTCCGGTAAGTTGAAAAGTTCCATGATTTAGTCTCGTTTGGTCCGGCGCGGCGCGCAGTGTTAAACAAACATACAACACTTTATGAATATAATTGAAATCTCTGTTAATGTCAAACTTTTAATTTTAAAAAAAACAGTGATCCTACTTGCTGTGATGAATTTCTTTGAGGAGGAGTTCTTTTTCTTTCAATAACTGGTTAATTTTTTCATCTGTTTTTACAATTTCAGTTATGTTTTTTACGACTCCAGCTATTCCTATTATTTCATTATTAACATTATATATCGGACTTTGGGTTGTCTGAAAATAGATTTCTTCCCCTCCAATCGTAAGACTTTTAATCTGATCGACTGCTTTGCCCTGAAAATTTATATCGTCCACTTCTTTAATTTTTTGGCAATTTTCGAGGGTAAAGATATCTTCTGCTTTTTTACCAATAATATTTTCAATGGGTAAACCAAGGATTTTTACTGCTGCAGGATTTACAAAAATGTATTCGCGATTTATATTCTTTGCAAAAATTGCATCTTGTATAGTTTCAGTTATAATCCTTAACAGTTCTTCATTTTTCTGAATCTTCTCATCTATCCTCTTGCGATCGGTAACGTCTCTGCTGATTCCAAGAATGCCAAAAATTTCGCCGCTCTCATTTTTGATTGGGACTTTAATAGAATCAAAGAAATGAATTTCTCCGGAAATAAAGGCTTTATCAACATTTTGAACAATTTTTCCGCTTAAAGCGTCAAGGTCGTCATGTTTATACCCTCTTATTCCCTTCTCAGGATTTCCTTCGACAAGTTCAGCATCCCAACCATTTTCAATGTCCGTTTTACCTATAAACTCAGAAGGTTGTTTCCCAAAAGTTTTAGCAAACGCTTTATTACATAGTATAGTACGTAAATTAGTATCCTTTACAAAAATGTAATCAGTAGAGGAATCAATAATGTTTCTCAGTAAACTTTCGTTGTCCTCCAGGGATTTTTTTATCTGTTTTCTTTTGGTAATATCTAAAGCAAAACCCATAGTTCCGACAAGTTCCCCCTCAATGCTATTGACGATTTGTTTATGGGTCAAGCTCCATCCATATTCCCCGGATTTTTTTTTATGGCGCTCTTCAATTCCTTTAAGAGGGTTCCCTGTATGTAGAACTTTTTTATCATCGTTCACATATATGTCGGCAATCTCTTGAGGATAAAGATCATAATCCGTTTTACCCAATATATTTTCTTTGGATATCCCAACTATATCACAATATGTTTTGTTTACCTGCAGATATTTTCCGTGTTCATCTTTTTGCCAAATCATCGCGGGAACAGTATCAAAGATAAGATTGAGTTCCCGGGTTTTTTTCTTTAGCTCATTCTCTGTCAATTTGCGTTCAGTGATATTCCGTTGAACACCCCAAATTCTAACAAGCTGACCATCAATGACTTCGCCATGATAGCTTTCTTCCAGGAAAATGGGTCGGCCCTCCCTATCAGTATCTATTGTTTCCTCATTAACGACTTGATGTTTCTGATTCTGTAATACCAGGATGGCTCTTTTGCCGTAGTTAGGCGCAAAGTCTATGGCCAATCGTCCAATCATTTGATCCGGTGAAAGAGAATACATATTCGCCAGCGCGTTATTGACTTCAGTAACAACAGCCCGCTCATTTATTATACGGATAAGTTCGTCTGGGGGTAAATCAATCGATACAGGAGGGGCAATTTCAATTCTATAAATACCTTCGCTGCTGTGTTCAACAAAACTCCTATATCTGACATCACTTTCGAAAAGCGCTGCTTGCACCCGGTTGTGTTCTGTAATATCTTGTCCGGAGCTCAGTAATCCGGTGATTGTTCCATGATTATCCGTAAGTATTACGTTATGCCAACTGATTATTTTTACTTTTCCACTTTTTGTAACTACAGTATTTTCATAATTGGCAACATTTTCGATATTTCCGCTCATGAGTATGTTAAAAACATTTCGCACTTCACTTTGATTTTCCATTGGCAGACATACATCAAACCAGTTTTTACCAACCAGTTCACCGGTTTCCCAGCCCAAAAGTTTGTGTCCGCTATCGTTCAATAAGGTTATTGTTCCATGAGTATCGAGGGAGATAATGATCTCTGCGACTACGTTTAAATATTTTTCAGTCGTTTCGCTGCTTTTCTGTAATGCCTCTTCTTTCTCCTTCGTCTTCATCATTGAGTCAAAAAGTTTGAACGCCATCTTGATTGAAGCATCAAGAACGGTGTTGCTTGAACTTTTCACGACATAGCCATAAGATGTGATTTTTTCCGTTTTTTCCACAATTTCGGGTTCAGCGTGACTGGAAAGGAAAACCACTGGAATATCCCGATCCTTTAAGATAATTTCCGCGGCTTGCGTTCCATCAATGCCTTTACCCAGATCAATATCCATCAGAATCAAATTTATGTCGGGATTTTTTTCAATGATTTCAATCGCTTTTTCGCCGGTATTCACGGTGATGACGTTATACTGATATCTTTCAAGGGTCATTTTTTCAGATAGGGCGATCAGAATTTCGTCTTCAACGAGAAGAATTGTCTTTTGGTTTCCACCACTCATCATCAATTCCTTTTATTTACATCTAAAAATACCGCTTTTCAATAAATCAGAATCGAGGTCTTGTAAATAAGCAACCTCAATCAGGAATATAAAAAGAATTCCGATGAATGTCAAATTATTATTTTGTTGAAATTTTCTCTTAAAGTATATCATTGTTTATAATTTGTTCAGTTCTATCGCTAATTTCCAGTACTGTTACTGTGGGGACCTTAATTATCCTGTAGGCGGCGATATTCATTGCTTGATTAAGATCGAAATCAGGATATTTATATAAAGTGTAAAAATATTTATGATATGTAGCTCCCAATTTAATAACACTGGCATATTTCTTGTGGCATGATAATTGCAACTATAAAACACAGTGATTCCAGTTAGCTCGTAACCTGAATCAAAGCAGATGAAATTTAAAAAGGAGCGTCAAATGAAGCGTATCGTATTTCTAACGTTTTTGTTCGTGATTTCTGTTTCGTCTCTTATTCTGGCTGAAGGAGAAAAGAACACGGCGGATATCCGGGTGTCTTTGGTGGACGGCAGTTTTATGCTCACCAGTCAGGGCGGAAGCTGTCTGATTCCTGCTTTTTCAGTTCTGCATGGACAATGTGGGAAATATGTCGCCTTGTATAAAGAATTTTTGGAAAAAACTGTATCAACAGTTGATAAAGATGTAAATGCCATCGAGGATGTTTGCAAACTGAAGATTCATATCGCCAAAACCCTTGCCGGTGATTTTACTAAAGAGTTTCATAATCTGTATGGAATCCAGTTGGTGTTGAATAGCGATCAATCGCTGGGCGTCAGTCCGGAAACAAATCCCGCTACTATCCTGAAAAATATGTCAAAATTCAATGAAATGCAGTCGCTTTATAGCGCGGCCAATGATTTTGGCATCTATTATGAATTTATAGTGGAGTAAAGGGGTATCTCCCGCCCCAAAAAGAGTTCGGGCGGGAGATATGTTCTAGTTCTAAATGAAAAACCGGATAATTATTAACGTCTGTCAGCCGCTAATATTGATAATTCGGTTTATTTCCAACCCATGGGCGATTGGATCAGACAATTATTGAATCAGATCGGCGATCTTGAGAATTGTGGCTTCATATTCAACGCCTTCCGCCTTTGCGGAATTCAGATTGATACGAATCTTCGGTTTGCCGCCCTGAGAACCAATCCCCGTACTGATGCCCTCCTCTACATACGACTCAACTCCGGTGAAGGTAGCGATTTTGCGCGATTGGGCAATTGTGCAAATCTGTTGGATGTCCACTGCCCGCATCGGCGTGATGTATAGCGCGTTGACTCCCTGAATGGCAGTTGATAAATTCGGATTTGAGGCAATATCAATCTCCACAGAGCGGACGCTGACTTCTTTGATTTTTCCTCCGGAAATCTTTGCGATCCCGCTGATGAATTGATCTTTAGCCTCTTCGGAGGTTTTATTTTTAGTTTGAAAAATAACCCCGATGACCATATTGTTTTGAGTACGGCTTGTCAAATTGCGGTCAAAATTTAAAATTTTCATGTATAAATTTATCTGAACGTCCACCGGCACTTCCATCGACTGAGCCCAAATGGCGGAGACGAGCATTAAAAGGAATAAGCACTTTTTAAACATGTTCTCTCCTCTCTCAGATTCTGATTTGCAGACCGGTTAAAAATGTCAACTTATCCTGGGGAATCATATCCAGGGGCACGGTGTAGGGATAAGGGCCAAAATGCTCAAATCCGGCGGGATATTGATATTCCTGGTTGAATAGATTTTTTACTTTAAAAAAGAGCTGGAAATATCGGGCCAACGGCCTGCTTTTCAGATAGAGGTTCGCCAGGAGGATATTATCGCTTTTCTCTCTACTTTTCGTATAACGAGCCGTCTCATACTGAAGTTCAAAAGCGGCGCTGAAAAGTTTCGCGACTACATAAGCGACGCCGAGTTTGGCCACATGTTGTGGGGAGTTGCTGAGTTCCTGATCGTCAGTGGTGTTCTCCGCTTTCTGCAATAGATAATTGCCATAAGCAACTACATCGGTTCCCCATTTATAGTTGCACTCCAACTCAAATCCGGTCGCTGAAACTTCACTCAGATTGTAAAAGCGGACTTCGGATTGGGAGATGGGTTTTTTATCGATCAGGTCTGACATGGTATAATGATAGAGGGCGGCTGTTGCGCTCAGATTCTCGCTGAATCGATGTTCAGCAACAAATTCATAGGTTTTGATCAATTCGGATGTCAAAGAATCGTTATTGACAATTCCGACTTTGTCGAAATAGAGTTCATCTGCGTTCGGCACACGGTAGGCCTGTCCATAAAGAAGTTTGATGGATGTTTCATGGAAAGGGTGCCAGACCGCTGCTAAACGGGGCATTGTTTGATTTTTCACATTTTGCCCCAAATCGGAATACTGATCCCGACGGATACCGACGGTCAGAGAAAGCTGGTCAAAGGGAATGAATTCGTCCTGGGCGTAAAAAGATAGAATCGAGAAGGGAAAATCCCCGCCCCGGTTCGGGTCGGTAAAGGGGTTGGTGATGCCGTAAGCGCCCAACATGGCAGCGTAGCCGGCGTATTGAGCTGTATCGAACAGATATTCGAAACTATTTTTCACCTTGGAATTTTCCCGATAAGCGATACCTGCCGTCAAGCGATTATTCAGTCCGATTTCCCACTTGAATTGGAATTCGCCGCCCCAGTAATTGCCTTCAAATAGAGCGTGGGAACGGAAATACAAGGGAAGGTAGGTTGTTCCCAACGGGAATTGGGAAAATGGATAAAAGGCGTCGTATTTAAAATGATTGATATAGATTCGGGTCATCAGGCTTTTATCCAGTCCCCAGTCCAAATCGTATTTGATTTCGGCAAATCCGTTCGTTTCCTTTCCGTGGCAGTTTTTATCATTGTAATTGGATCGATAGGGAGCATTGGGGATACCCTTGTCCCGTTCGGCCCAATGCCCCTGTAAACTCAACTGTCCACTCTGAAGATTTAGATGGATTCCCTGATATTCTTCGTTATCAGCTCCTACGCTTTTCCCTTGGAAGGGGGGGAATTCTAAATCGTGTCCGTCGATATCAGCATAATTGGCGGAAAGAGCAAACTGAATTCCACCCAACCGCTTGCCCCCGCTGAACGAGACCTGCCGGCGGTTATCGGAGCCATAAGCGCCTGTGAATATTCCACCATCGAGCGTTTTACCGGTTTTGGTGATTATATTGATCACGCCGAACATGGCATTCGTTCCATAAAGAGCAGAACCGGGACCACGAATAATTTCAACTCGGTCAATCATCGCTATGTCAATGGCGAGGTTACTGCCGAACGGACCTGCGCCGAATATATTATTGTTGACAGTCTGGCCGTTGACTAATAGCAAAATCCGGTTATTGTAATCGGTCGGCCGTCCAAAGCCGCGAATGCCGATATAATGCCAAAACCGGTCATAGGTCAGATATAAGCTGCGAATCACTTGAAGCAATTCATCAAACGTATTGTAGCCGAACATTTCAATTTCCTGCGAGGTTAAAATCGATACGGAAGATGGGGCTTCCTGGGTCGATTGAAAATATTTCGCGGCAGTACTGGTGCCTCCCGCCATCTGGGCATGCTTTTGGTTGAGCAACTCTGTCAATTCATCTTCAATGGCGCTGGTCGTATCGGTCGATTGGGCGTAGGTGGCGATGTGTGAACTCCACACAATCAGGCCAAACAGCAGCAGGATGCGGATGATTCCACGCATAGGCGCTCCTTTATGGTTTGTAAAATAGGAAAAAAGGTTCTACAGGTTATAAAAGAACCAAATTGTATGAAATTTAATATAACATGATGGAATAGTCAAGATTTTTTTTATATTATTTTTTTTACTTGACTTTTTATAAAAATTGTATATTATTTGTATTATATCATAGATATAGAGTAGATAGTTGACAATAGATTTAAATGTTTACTTCGGGAGTAATGGAAATATCTATTTAAAGTAGGATATATAAATGAGCGCTAATGAAGGTTTACCAGACTGTAAAAGGTCGGGATTATGCGAATGGTTGAAACCATTGCTGGAAAGTCAAAATATACCCAGCGCATTGATTTGCGATGACGGTTATATGAAATATGCAAACGGCCTATTTATCCAACTGTTTGGCTATACAGATGAAAAATTGTTTGATAAACCGTTTAGTGATTTATTACACCCGGATTCTTTTCCAAAATTTCAGTATTCCCTTGACTTAAAAAATTCTCAAAAGGCCCTGGGTTGGGACGAGCAGGTCAAATTCCTTCATAGGAATGGAACTGTTTTATCAGCAGATATTAAGATTTACCCAATTCCGAATAATGAAAACGAATGCAAAGGCTATATGGTCCATGTTCAGGATATCACTGAGCGAAAATTAATGGAAACTGAAATCCAGCAAAATGAGCTTCGCTTGAACACCTTGCTTGAATTGTCAGGGAAGCGGAATCTACCCGAGCATGAAATCTATATGTTTATACTGGACCGATCAGTGGAGTTGACATGCAGTGAGCTTGGATTGATTGGATTTGTCGATGAAGCGCGCGATCAAATCAGGATTTATGCCTGGTCTCAATGCGCGATGAAAGAGTGTCAGGTTGATAATCCTACTTTTGATTATCGGATATCGCAAACGGGGATTTGGGGTGATGTCATCCGTCTTCGTAAGCCGTTGGTTATCCAGGACTATACGCGGGAGTACCCTTCCAAAAAAGGATTGCCTATCGGACAGATGGCGATCAGGAACTATTTGAGCGCGCCGCTGATCGAAGATAATCATGTAATTGCCCTGATTGGAGTAGCGAATAAATCAACGGATTATCATTCGACGGATATTCGCCAGTTGACATTGTTATTGGAAGGTTTGCATACCATTCTTCAGCAGAAGCAACATGAACGCGATCTTCATGCCGCAAAAGTCAGAGCCGAGGAATCTGAATATAAAGTTCGCACTATGTTTGAAAATTCATTGACCGGTTTTCTTTATTTTAACACCCAGGGAGAAATTTTAGAGGCTAATCCTGCCGTGTTAAAGATGTTTAATTCCCCATCGTTGGAAATGTCAAAAAAAAATGTCAATTTACTTACGTATCACCCGCTGATAGAGGTAGGGTTTTCACAGGATATCATTGGCCTGTCAGAATCGGTTATGCTGGAGAATCCATGCGGTTTTGGTTTACAGGTGATTGATGGTATGTTTCGGCAGTTCAAGGGGAAGGTCGCTATCGAGCGCGATCAGGAGTCCCTGTCTGGTTTTAAATTTAGATTTTAGTATTTTCTAATTTTTTACAAGGAGAGCTATGGGAAAATTGTAGAATTTTATGATTAATATTCGCCCAAAAATGTTGTTTTGTTTGTTGAATTGCGTAGTTATAGAAAATGATTTTTAAAAGGAGTAAATGATGCGTTTTTTCTGGTCAAATCTATTCGGAACAGGATTGATAGTAGCTATTTTGTTGGCAGTATTGCTATTTTCAGTAGAATCTGTGCCTTTAAGTGTGATTGTAACTCTGTTCTTGATTGCCGGCATTATGGTTCCGGCTTTTTCATATTTTTTTTATTTACGCATTTCTCGATATTACCGTGAAAAGGAACACTGGTATGAACAACTATTAGATCATGTTCCTCTACCGCTATCAGTAACGGACAATAATATGAATTGGACCTTCATCAATAAACCAGTAGAGGAAATGCTCAAGATAAAGCGAAAGGATATTCTGGGAAAAGCGTGCCATAATTGGGGGGCTGCAATCTGTAAAACAGAGAAATGTGGAGTACACCGGTTGCGAAATAATCATTCGATGACTGTCTTTTCACAAATGGGGGGCAATTTTCGAGTCGATACTCATTATTTAGCGAATACAAAAGGAGAAACAATTGGTCATGTGGAAGTGGTTCAGGATATTAGTACGTTGTTTCACTTAACCAAGGCGATCAAGGGCATTAATGAAACCAGTAATCAAGCCAAAATGAGCTTTCAGGAAATCTCCAAGTCAATTGAAGTTTTAGCATCGGGAGCCACTGAACAAGCGGCTTCTTTACAGGAAATCAATCTCAATGTGACCGAATTAACCCATAAGACATCGGCTTCCGCAGGCAATTCACAACAAGTTACACAGCAAGCCAAGCAATCCAACCAGTTAGCCAGCCAGGGCGATAATCAAGTCGAGCAATTAGTGAAAGCGATTCATCAGGTGAATTCCTCCTTTAAAGAAATCCGTGAAATCAACAAGATGATTGATGATATTGCCGATCAGACCAATTTGCTGGCGCTGAATGCAGCTATTGAAGCCGCGCGAGCGGGTGAATCCGGACGAGGCTTTGCAGTTGTAGCCGATGAAGTACGAAAATTGGCTGAAAAAAGCGCTTCAGCCGTTAAAGAAACGACAAACCGCATCGAATTAAATACTAAGAATATCGATTCCATGAATACGTTAGTGCAACGTGTTGCAAAAAATCTATCTGAAATAAAATCCAGTAGTACACAATCATTACAAATGATCGAAGAAATTTCTCAATCCACTCATGAACAGGCGGATGGACTTGGACAGATTAAATACAGTATGGAACAGATCGATCAAGCAATTCAGAACAATGCCGCTAATACGGAAGAGGTATCGGCAACTATCCAGGAAATTGTCCAATTAATGGATATATTGACCAGGCAAATGAATTCTATTTCAATTTCCGGTATTGAGGAAATTATAGCACAAATTGAAGAGACTATTGAAATGGAAAAGAAGCAACTGAATGCGTAACTTAAATTGGATGCCGCATCCGTGTGAGAAATGACTGTTATCCTGTCATTTTTCACATTTATGCTTTTTTTCCAATTTTTTTTACTTGCCAATGCGTTTTGATGATATTATTATGGAAGTAATTATAGAACGAGGAAAATGCGGAGTTAAAAGATTAAAGATCGGCAGGAAATAGCGATGCAGAGAAAGAAGATATGTTATATTTGAACAATGCGGCGACAGCATGGCCGAAGGCTCCGGGGGTTGTTGAGGCGACAATTGAAAGTTTATCAGGAGTTTCGTTTTAAAAGAATTTTTAGCGTGTAAGTATTTTTGAATCAATGAGTTAAAATGGAATTTATGTCCGTGTAAGATATTTATAAATAACTTTTTGATTTTTATTTTGTTTTTTATTATATTGTATTAATGAGCGGCTCAATTATCAAGCGGAAAAAAGGCAACACTAACTATTTCTACTATCATCATTCCTTTCGGGCAAGATCGATCCTGAGGCGCAGGGCAAACGTAAGGGCAGCGGGAAGAGCCGAGTCATTACCCAAAGCATTTACCTGGGAACTGCCGAGGAAATTCTCCGTAAAATTAAAAATGCGCCTGAACCGTTGCGCGTATCGCAAGTCGAATATGGTTTAGTGGCGGCTTTATACCGGATCGCCGAGGAATTGGGTTTGATCGGCATCGTCGATTCGATCGTTCCGGAGAAGGTAAGCGGGATATCGTTGGGGTAGTATCTGTTGATTGCCGCCATCAATCGCGTGGGCAACCACCACAGCAAGGCGAGCATCGGCGAATGGTTGCGCAAGACCAAACTGGCGGAATTCATGCATATTGATCCCAACGCGATTGACAGCGATGCATTCTGGCGGGCCTACGATCTGCTGATACCGGAAAAAGAGCGCGCTCAAGCCGTCGGCGGTCTGGATCGTCAAATCGAACAAACCCAGGCCTATATTCGAGAAACGCTGGAGAGAAGCCATGCGGATGCCGACCGGGGCGCCATCGAGTCAGTTGTAGAACGATTGCTGAAGAAACGGAAGATCAAGAACCGTTCCGCTTCGGATTATTTGGATTTTCGGGTGGAGCGAACCCGGGATAAAATCAGTATTCGTTGGAAGAAAACCGCGCTGGCCATATCGAAAGAAACGGAATTCGGCAAACGGATTTTGTTTACCTACAACAAAGAATTGAGCGCGGAAGAAATCATTTCTCATTATCATAACCGCTATAAAGTAGAAGAATGTTTCCGCAATTTCAAAGGCGGAGATATTGTCGAATTCCGACCGATTTATCACTGGACCGATTCGAAGATTCGCATCCAGACATTTGTGAATGTTCTGTCGTATCTGTTGATCAAGATAGTTAAGATGAAACTGACTCGAATCGGTGAAGAGATGAGTTTGTCGACGATGGTTGAGTTATTGGAAGATATCAAAGAGGTGACGATTGTCTATGATCTGGATCGTGTGGTAACGAAATTAACGGAACAGAAAGATATTCAAAAACGGATGCTGAAATGTCTAAATATTGAATTATTTAACAGCAGTTGATTACACTGGCAAAGAGTTTCGACGTCAACAGATTGCCAGGCAATCTATTAACTCGCTATTTTTGCAGATAAAAACGAAACTCCTGTTCAACCTTTATCGAGGTGTATTGATGAAATTACTGATCGCTCCCGATTCCTTCAAGCACAGCCTGAGCGCTCTTCAATTTTGCGCTATTTGCGAAAACGTCATACAAAAGCGGTTTCGCGAAATCGAAGCCGATTACTGCCCATTATCCGATGGGGGAGAGGGATTCCTTGAGACCTTGATTCACAATTTAGGGGGGAGGATTGTTCAATGCAGGGTAAGGGGTCCCTATTTCCAGCCGGTATTGGCGGAATTCGGCCTTGTTGAGCAAAAAAAAATGGCCATTATCGAGATGGCGCGTTCTTCCGGCCTCGAATTGACGACCGAGGCAGAACGGGATACAAAATCAGCAACGACCCTGGGATTCGGAGAACTGATCAGTGCGGCGCTGGATCGGGGAGTTGAACGCATCATACTGGGGATCGGCGGCAGCGCCACCACTGATGCGGGAGCGGGTATGGCCTGCGCTTTGGGATATCGCTTTCTGAATGCCGATGGAGAGACATTTGTTCCAACTGGGGCCACTCTCGGCCAAGTGGCCGCAATCGATACCACCCATGTCGATCCCAGGCTCGACTGCGTCAAATTCGTGGTCGCGTGTGATGTTACTAATCCGCTTTACGGTAACTTTGGCGCCGCCAGGGTCTATGCGCCTCAAAAAGGAGCCGCGGCGGATGATGTGGCGCTATTGGATCGGAATTTGGCGCTATTCGCTCAAACGGTCAAAGATCAGTTGTCGGTGGATGAAGCGGACACGCCGGGAACGGGCGCCGCTGGCGGCCTGGGTTATGGTTTGATCGCCTTTTGTCGGAGCGAATTGAAAAGCGGCATCGAGATGTTTTTGGATATCATCGATTTCGATGCGCGGCTGAAATCTTGTGATTGGGTTGTTGTCGGAGAAGGACGATTCGATGATCAGGTATTGTTCGGAAAAGCCATAAAAGGAGTGGCCGATCGGGCAGCCAGGCATGGTAAACCCGTTATCGTTATCTGTGGAGCCAATTTTGCCAGTGAAGAAACATTACGGCATCTGCCGTCTGTCAAATCGGTATTTTCGATCTGCCAGCATCCTCTATCGCTTGAAGATGCCTTGAAACAAGCTCCGCGATGGCTGGAAGAATCCTTTGCCAGTATTGTGGCCTTGCTTTCTTCCAGATAAATGGATAACCCTGAAAACAGCGAAAGCGGACGCTAAATCAAACAGAAAAGCAGTATAGCGGCAACGGTTTTAAAGTTTGGCGGAAAGCAACGCATTGTCCGATAAAAAATTTTTATTGATGATCAAGGAAACGTTCAAGGGTGTATTGGAAAGACTGAACAATACGCAGCAACAGCTCTTTCAATCTGAAAAGCTGGTTTCTCTGGGAGTTCTTTCGATGTCTTTGGCTCCATGATGGCCGGATCAAAACGAATTACTTCTCTGCTTATTCAGTTATGCTATTACCTATCGAGTCTCTTGCCTGCGTATCGGAGAATAGCTGCCACTGCCAAGAACGATTCAGGTAAAATTTCTTTCAACATAATTCTTAGCTTGTGTGCGCCACTGAATTTCCCGGTTCAATTCTTCAATTTCAGCATTAAAAGCGCTAATTTGACCATTTATTTCATCGAGTCTTTCTTCATACCTGGTGATTTTTTCCTTTTCACCAGACAGAAATATCTCATAAATATCTCCAAACATTTCATTTTGCTTCTTAAAAATAGATACCAGGTGTTGCATCAAAACCGTAATTGCTAAATTATTACCTCCCCCGGCTTTCACTGGTAAGTTAGAAAATGACTGAACTGTGGCCGAAGCGCCTGTCAGAAGAGCTGTGATGAATTGCTGATTTGCGTTGGCAAGAGCTAGTTTAGAATGAAGGGTCGCGCGATAAATATTAATTTGCTGAATTTTTTTCTTGATATGATCTTTTTTGGCATTCAGGGCAGTGATCTGTTCCTCGATTCGCTGCTTCTTTTTTTGAGCGGCTTTAAGAACCTTGTTGTTTAAGTCTGAATCAAACCCTCTCAACATATCAAAATCATGAGGCATACGCCCTCCCTCAATTGATGAAATATTAAGGTATCAAGAATCAATTCACATGTTTATAGTATAGCGTATCATTGGAATTTTGTCAAGTAAAAAAAATAATTGCAAAACTGAATTGGATGTAAAAAATGGCGAATCTAATATTCTTTTTTCAGATGCAATATTAGCCTGCTATGATGCTAAAGATCGTCAAATTCCAATTGGATATATCATTAAAACAAATTAACACATCAAGATAAAAGTAAAAAAGGGATATTTCTTAATCCGTCAGGTATTGATAAGGAGAGGCTACTCACACGGGGAGATGAACTGATCGTCATAAAAAAAGTCCTATTCAACAGATTTGGAAAAGATTATTTCAACCGAACATGAATCAGATGCTGCCGTTTTTGGATAAGTCATTTTTTTGATAGCGGCGATTGTGCCATATCTAAAAAGGGCAGTATATTTCAATTAATTTCCCAGACTTGATAATCTTGATATCTTTGTTTATATTGCTAAAGAAAGGATGGATTTATGCTATGGCTGAAAAAATGTCTGAAATAGATTTTGCCCACTGGATGAGAGATTCCGGTTTTCTTTTAAGGTTATTGGACGACATGCCGGTTTTGGTTGCTATACATGATTGTGAGTTGAATATTGTATGGGCTAACAAAAAATATCAGGCCGCGACTGGAAATTCGCTGAACACTCGGAATGATCGTAAATGCTATCGGGTTTGGAATTTGGAGGAACCATGTATCGATTGTCCGGTTTTAACAGCGCTTCGCACAGGAAAGCCCGCAACCGCTGAAATGACGTCGGAGAATCAAGTGCACTGGCCTGAAAGTCAGGGAGATTGGTTGGTTATGGCCATGCCGATTTTCACTGAGTTGGGTCATTTGATTGGCGTGATTGAAAATATCATTGATATCTCCTTGCGAGTGAATATTGAGAAAAGACTTCGCCAAGCGCAGAGTATTTTGACTATGTCTCAGAAAATTGTCGGAATCGGCGGTTGGAAATGGGATATTTCCACTCAACGCATGTACTGGACTGAAGAGACTTACCGACTGCATGGTTTGGAACCGGCCATGATTCCCAATGGTTCCATTGAGCATATCGCCAGCAGTGTAAACTGTTATCGCCCCGCCGATCGGCTAAAAATTTTGGATGCGTTCAATAAATGCGTTTGCGAGGGCCTTGAATATGATTTGGAGTTCCCTTTTACAACAAATCAGGGCCATCGGAAATGGATTCGCACATCGGCTAAGCCGGAACGGAATCCGTACGGCAAGATTACCGCCGTGGTTGGCAATATAATGGATATCACCGAGCGCAAGAGTCTGGAATTGAAAATGCGCCGTAAGGCAAGATTTCAGCATTGTGTCGCGGATATTTTTCGCAAGACAATTGCAGCTCGCGAGATTGATCAGAAAATTAGCTATATTTTGAACAAGATTGGCTGCCTTGCCCGTTCCGATCGCGCTTATCTTTTCAGTTATAACAATACCCATACGACGATGAGTAATACCCATGAATGGGTAAAACCCGGAGTAATGCCGCAAATGGATCGCTTGCAGTCGCTTCCGGTTTCTGATTTCCCCTGGTGGAACGACCGCTTAGCTCAGGGGAAACCATTATTTATCAAAGATGTTGATCAATTGGGGGCTGAAGCGGCCGCAGAAAAAGAAGTGCTGAAACAACTGGGAATCGTATCCTTGCTGGCGTATCCCATCCATAGCAACGGCCGAATGCGAGGATTCATCGGATTCGATCGAGTATCCCGCTTTCGTTCATGGACAAAATCGGCATGGATCATCTTACATATCGGGTCGACTTTGATCGGATATATATGGGGAGAAGAAGAGAATTACAAGATTATCCAGGATTCGCTTCATGAAAAGGAACTGTTGCTTAAGGAAATTCATCATCGCGTTAAAAATAATCTACAGATCATATCCGGGTTGATTTATCTGCAATCATTGGATTGCCCTGATCTTGATCTTCAATCCCGATTGTTCTCCACTCAGTGCCGTATTAATTCGATGGCACTGATCCATGAAAAGGTATATCAATCTCAGGATTTTTCACAAATTAATTTCAGCGAGTATTTACGTCAACTGACCGATGAATTGGTGTTGATCTATTGCAGAGATGATTCTGTCGAAGTACAGTATGATTTATCAAGCGTATTTGTTGATATCCAGCAATCGATTCCGCTGGGATTGATTGTCAATGAAATCATTACAAATGCCTTCAAACATGCCTTTCCAGTCAATCGCCGGGGTTGGATTCGCATTTCTTGCCATAAGGTTGGAAAGCGGTTGGAATTATCGATCCGCGACAATGGAATCGGCTTTCCTATAGAGATGCAGTTTGAGAATATGCAATCCCTGGGGATCAATCTGATTAAAAGGCTGGTCGAACAATTGGCCGGGCATTTGGAAATCACAAATGAAGGTGGCGCTTGCTTATGGATTACGGTGGATTTGGCCGATTAAACATAATGAGGTGTGTTTGTTGTGGTTTCGATAATGCCGGCTTGGTTCCGGCATTTGCTTTTTCCCGGGGATGGGATTCAACCGGCGTTTATCGATCATAAAAAATATAAGCATGGCAGTGAATAGAATGGCGGAATGCATGTTCCCCGCAAGTGAATCGCAATCGTAGAAAAAAAGGTGGCAGTTTTGGACTTGGAAAAAGTTTCAATTCTGGTTGTCGAGGATGAGAGCATCATTGCCTTGACAATCAAAGAGATGCTCAATCAATATGGGTATTCCGGAATCGAGGTTGTCGGCTCGGGCGAAAAAGCGATTGAGGCGTACAGGGAGAAAGAATTTGGTCTCGTATTAATGGATATTCGGCTCAGAGGGAAGCTGGACGGGATTGAAACTGCTCAATATCTGCTTTCGATAAGAGAAGCGCTGGTTATTTTTATAACCGCTTTCTCCGACAAGGAGGCGCTGGATCGCGCCAAGACAGTCAATCCTTACGGCTATCTGATGAAACCATTCAAGGGCAGCGATATTCACACCTGCATACAGGTAGCTTTGAATCGCTATCAACTGGAAAGGAAAATTGTGGAAAATGAGCGCTGGTTTTCCACAACCTTTAATAGTATTTCAGATGCGGTCATTTCGATCGATTTGGTAAACCGGATTCGTTTTATCAATCCGGCGGCCCGGCATCTGATTGGATTGCCTGAGGATGAGGAGCCGAATGGCTATTTGTCGTCGGATATCGTGCTGGATTGTTGCGATTGGAGCCAACCTGTGTCATTGCTGCAACTGGCGGTGGAAACGAGGAAGGGACAAACGGTTTTGGTGCCGGTCAGTTCCTTGAAAAGGCTGAACTCAGATCAGACGCTGGCAGTGAATGGCGAATTGGCGCCTATAGTGGATGATCATAAGCAAATTTTGGGAACAGTGATCGTTTTGCGGGATGTAAGCGAAAAGCTCAGGGACGAAGAACGCTTGCGTGTCAGTTATGAGCAGTTGCGCTTGACGCTTAAGGAAACCGTGTATTCGCTGATCCGCACCCTGGAAATGCGCGATCCCTACACCTCCGGCCATCAACAACGCGTAGCTTATTTGAGCGAGGCTGTGGATCGCGAATTGAGTCTTTCGGAGCAGGATATCGAGACGATCTGTTTCGCCGGTCTTTTGCATGATATCGGCAAAATCTATATTCCTTCGGATATCCTCTCAAAACCAGGGCGGCTGCGTCCGGCGGAAATGGAATTGATTCGGGAGCATCCGGATGTGGGTTTCGAAATATTGCGCTCCATCCCCTTTTCAGGGCCGGTGGCGGAGTTAGTTCGTCAGCACCATGAACGCATGAATGGCAGTGGCTACTTGCGAGGCTTGAGCGGTGATTCCATCCTGTTGGGAGCACGTATTCTCGCTGTCGCCGATGTCATGGAAGCCATGTCCAGCCATCGCCCTTACCGACCGGCGCTAGGCTTGGAACATGCTTTGGAGGAAATCTTCAATTTTCGAAGTACTCTCTATGATCCTCAGGTGGTCGATGTTTGCATTTTCCTGTTTCGCAATGGCCGGTTTTCCTTCTGAAACAGAATGGATTAGCGGATATAACTATTCGGATAATTTATTTGGGAAGGAGCTCATACGATGGATCTAGTGCTCTGTCATAAAAATTATTTAACTTTTAAAGGGTGGCCAGTATATTTCC
>CAZWDO010000004.1:160386-282210 GCA_964632485.1 uncultured bacterium | reverse complement strand
TGGTTTACAAATTGGTGTCAAATTAATTTCCAAGAGTTCAGGTTCTCTGAATTTACTAATTCGAGCGCATCCATTTTCATTCCTTTCAATTATCAGATCAGCTCCCCGCCAACATGCTCCGCGTCCAGCAGTGTTCTTTAAAACAGCGGTTGGGGAAGAAAAGACATATTATGCATTAACACGATTTGAAATTTAATCGGTTTACAACTATTGTGTTGACTTTAGCTCTAAAGAGCATATATTTGGAAAAAGGCGGATCTATTTTAATGAAAAAATTACCTGTTATTTTATGGATACTCTTTTGGGGAACCCCAATCTGTTTCGCGGATAACCACCATCCACCTGAAATAAAACTGTCTGTCGTCCACGTTGCCTGGAATGATATCATGATTGGATTCCAGGATGCCAGGGGTTTAGTCACGTCGCCGGCAAACTTTAGCCAACGCGATTGGTTGATAGCGGCAACCGGGATCAGCGCCTCAATGCTGTTGATGACAATGGACAAGCCGATCCGGCAAATGGTGGATAGAAATTACAAAGGGACGCTTGGCGATCATTTTCCGAATATGATCGCTAAATATGGGCAAATCGACTATGCCGCTTATTTATCATTAGGGATGTACGGTATCGGCTTATTTGCCCAACGCGATGATCTGCGCCTGACCGGGCGAATGCTCACCCAAGGCCTGATCTATACCAGTTCCGCGATCATACTATTGCGATGTGGATTGGGCAGAATCCGGCCCTATCAAACCGAAGACCCCTGGAATTTCAAATGGTTTAATACCGATATTTTACTTCGATCTTTTCCATCCTCCCATGCTTCGACTTCATTTGTACTTTCCACAATTCTAAGCTACCGGCTCAACAACCGCTATATGAGCGCAGGCCTGTATTCTTTGGCATTGATGATCGCAATTCTACGAGTTTATCAAAATCAACACTGGTTTTCCGATGTGGTGGTCGGCAGCGTTCTCGGGATCGGAGCCAGCCGTTATGTGATCGGATGCGAGAAACGGCGATATTCCCAGACGGAACATCAGTCGAGTCGATGGCGCATCGCTCCCGCTCGGGGTGGATTGCGTCTTTCATACCGGTTTTAATCCGATCTTTGTCATTACCTCTCTCGAATTTTATCCGCATTAAATTCCTGATTCGTTCCACTCTCCCCGTCCGCGCCTAATACAATGAATCATCCGGCGGGGTCCGGCAGCTTCACTCCACGTCCGTTTATGATTTTCTTTTCCATTTGCTTTCCAATCGAGAAACGGTTTTACTTAACTGATTATACAGTTCATAAGTTGTCTTAAATATTTTTTCTCCAGTTTTTCACGTTTATCGATATATGGTTGTATGCGTTCCAAATAGAAAGCATCAATGCATCGACTATACCATTTGCTTGTTAAAACGATTTCATTATAATCCATTATTTTCTCCAGTTAATAATTTTAGTAACATCGAAACTGTAGGTATAAACCGGATTTATTCAATTGAGTTTCCCGCAACATTTTTTATACTTCTTCCCACTTCCGCAGGGGCACGGTTCATTGCGCCCGATCTTATCCGCGGTTTTTTCGGGATAAGAGAACCAATTATTATCAATTTTTTTTATTTCCCTGGCCTCTGAAATCCCCAAATCATCCTCAAGTCCTTTTACAATATTTGAAAAAAGCGACTTGCCTTCCACTTTTCTGCCGCCGGAGATTATATAGTGGGACAATTCTCCCATTCTGGATAGTTCATCAGATATTTCCTTTCTCTGCCGGGTAAATTTCGAATTATTAAAGTCGATACTTTTTCGAAATATCTTTCCTTCCTCGATAAACTCACTATCAGATATGCTATCGGGCTTTACCCAATTATGTACAAAATCATATTTCCACAACCAACCAATGGATTGATTAATAACGATACCCTTCTGGATTTTTATGATTTCCATAAATTTGTTATAAACATTCGATCCAATCATCTCGATCGCTTGCAAAAAATCATAGATATAAACGCCGCCCCATAGGATTGCAATCAATTCAGGATTATTTTCAATTAGGTTAAATCTTGTATTCCTGGAAAGAAATTTTTCAAAATTAGCTGAATCGGCATAAAAAAACTCGTCTGGAGTCGCTTTTTCAGGCTGTTTGCCATTTTCCCAAAATAACAGATATTTTTCCAGAATCGCTCCGCTGAGCGCAAAGCTAAAATTGCGTTCGCGCATATATTTTAAAAACTGTACGATCAACGTGAACATGTAGATTTCTCTATTATCCCTAAACGAATTTTTCAGACATTCCTTCGTGTCCGGCGGCATCAAAGCGCCGTCCGCTATCGCGAAAATCTTTTCTTTCTTAAACTTAAATTCATATTCCTTAATCGCGGCATAGAACTCTTTTTTTCTGAACTTATGGGTGTTTCGGCTTTTCAGATAATATGTTTCCAGGATATTATAAAATTTAAAAACTGCCAGATCAAGTTCAGCTCTGTAAATCAAATCTTCCGATTCAGCTATTTCTTCAAATTTTTCATGGATCACTTTATCCAATAGATCGATTTTATGATAATAGAGCAGTTTTTTAAAACAGAATAAAAACATATCATAATCATTAAGCGGATCCTTCATAAAATTGGAAAAGGCGATTTCTATTTTCTGAGGGTCATTCAAATAGCAATAATAGTCAATTAATGCCGTGTCCAGATATTTAAAGCATTCCTGATATAATCCGGAGTGCTTCTCCTGAATCAACTGGTTGAATTTTAGCATGTTATCAAACTTTTTGGTGGATTCGAAATGTTCATGAATATCACAAACGATTTCAATTACATCATAATTATCAACAAAATCCTCCGGCAGTTCATTTGAAAAAAACTCATAAGAGCATTCAAAAATATCGATACTATTTTTTTTTTGATATGTTTCTAAAAATTCATAATGCGGCATCTTTTTTCCTTTCCAATTTTTGAGGATATGTCAGCACAATATAACATAAGAAGTTGAATAATAAAAGAATTAGAGTTCATTACTTGATCAACAGGGGCCTCCCGCTTACCCGGCAAACGCTTGTCTCAATCCGGCAATAATAAATGCCGACCGCAAGTTCCGCGGCATCAGTCAACCTGGGCCACAATTACCACATAGTTTTTTCCATATTTTTTAGCGCACTTGGGGCAAGTTGTGTACCACATATACCACTTTTTAATCTTTAACTGTTTAGTTTCGCATAACTTTTCAAAATCCTTACACCATTTCCCGGTATCCTTATAAGGTCCTTCATAAACCTTACTATAAAACGTTCCGCTGAGAATTGCCGTTTCTACTCCGGGCACTTCTTTGTCTACGGCCAGATAAAGGTCCATGTTCCATAGGGACGTATGATCGGATAAACACAGCCAATCCGGGACGGCAGCGCCGCATTCCTCAATTTTTTGGTTTAATCGGATCATGACTTTCCCAAAATTGATCGGCATATAAAAAATAGTAAAAACCCGGTCCTTAATGAATTTTTTGTTTTCCCACACACGGGTCGTATCATCCCAGGGAAGCGGATCAAACAGAGGGCAGCATTCGGATTCAAGATTGGGTTGCATAGACATAAAGCGCTCCTTGTTAATGTTGCATTCAGGATTTATTAAAACGATCCCAACAAGATAGAACCGCGATAATTTTTTTACAATCGGACCCGAATACCGCAAGCAAACCAATGACACCAGGAAGTTCCCAGCATCATGCCATATTCACCGAAACCGGCGAATCGATATTGGACCCTATTCATCTGTTGCCGCGCTCATCGCAGTACAAAACATTTCCTGACCTGATGAGCGGATTCTGTTAAATTTTACGCGCCTGAAAACGAAGCATCGTTTTAAGTTTTTCCGGACTGACACGGCGGGCATCGGAAAGATAAATTTCACGATGCTGATCAAATCATCCGTTAGAGAGCTTATTTAATCATCAGCATTTTACGGGTTATTGTTCTTCCTTCACACATCAATTGGTAAAAATAGATGCCGGTTCCGATATTATCGCCGTGTTCGCCTTGACCGTTCCATTTAATATAATATTTCCCGGGGGATTGAATTTGATTAATTAATTTCCGCACACACTTTCCTTCAATATCATAAATACTCAGTTTTACTAATGTTGGTTTCGGGATGTCATACTCAAAGATCGTATTCAAATTGAAGGGATTCGGGCAATTCTGGTATAATTCCAGAGCGAATGGCTTTCCATTCTCGTTTTCCAATATTGAAGTAACGGAATAAACCGTTAATGCGATGGTATCAGAAACCGTTGCATTACTGTCATCTTTGACGGTGATGACCCATGTTGTATGCCCTGAGAATCCGTTCGACATGATTTGGACAATCCCGGTTCCAGGATTGAAATTATACCCAATTGAATCATTTCCAACGTTGAACTCATAGATCAACAATGAGTCCGGGGTTTCAATATCCGATGCATAATCCCAGAGCTTCAACGAACAAGCGGAATCCTGCCGAAAATATATTGAATCCGGCAGATTCATCAATTCCGGGCAATCGTTGATTGATGAAACTCTTACTAAGATTGATCCGGTGTCGGCTAAATTGTCTAAATTGGTCACAATTAACTGCATCGTATCCAATCCAAACCAATCCGCCGGGGGAGTCAGCTCATAGCCAGCGGTTATCGGTTTCAGACCGAGGTTTGCCGAGTTCAATGCGCATGTTAATTGGCTGTCGGCATCATGGTTATCGGAGATATAGTCAAACCAGTCTTTGAAATAAACGGTATCCCTAATATCTTCGTCTAACATAATTTGCGGCAACTCGGCAATCAACGGGGGGCGCAGGACGCGATTGATCCATTCTTTCTGTTCCGGGCTGGTTCGCGTATTTGTATACGCATCGGAACTTAGAACCCTATAGTACAATGTATCTCCGCGAAAAGAGTTCCATCCGGTCGCAGGTTCAGGGATATCATATTGCCATTGCCCTGTTGATGTTGTCAACAATGAAAAATTTCTGTCGGACGATGATGATAATTGAGCCAATGGAAACCATTCTGAATAAGCGTTATTTCCGATTTTATAGCTGATTTTGGGAATGGAATCTCCAAGACCCACGCCATTATCGGTAATAGTCACTTGAACCTGGAAAGCTCCCGCCGTTTCCTCAGTCAGATCATTCGGATTTTTTATCCAATTGGAAAAGACCGGAGGGATCGTATCGGTTTTGATACTGAATTTCCAGGTCTCTGCGCTCCATTTTCGCTGAGTAGATCCGATTTTAGCCAGAATCCGCCAATAATAACTACTGGTATCGGTCAAGCCGCCTGAAAAAGTATATGAATTGGTAGTGATATTGGGGATACAAACGGCTTGAGCGGAGTCAAACGCTATATTTCGACAGTAATAGAGCGAATAATCGACATTCTCTGTTTCGGTGGCAAGGGCATGATTCCATTGCAGTTGAGGAGTTAATACAGTGACTAATGAATTGTCGGGCGGCATTGTCAGCGAAAAAGCATTTAATACGCCCTGGTGAAAATAGCGCGCGCCCATATCCGCCGCCGTATTGTCAGGATCAAAGGGGGAAAACGGATCGCCGGCATCAATGCAGGGAGATTTTGTGTTGTCTATCACCGGAAAACCCGACCATGTCAGTTGAAAATTGCCATTCGCCGGGTTGGCCCATAAGGGGTCTTCATCAATGCAACCTACTCCGAACCAGTCTTCCCCGCTGCCATTTTCAATATCGGAATAGGTAACGGTCGTGGTAGTCGCGCCCGACATGGCGATTGCCTGAGGAATATCGTTCCTGAGAATATTGTTAAATATGGTAGTTTGGGCATCGCTGAGATCGAAATAGAAATAGATACCGCCACCTTCTGAAGCGTGATTGGCATAATAGGTATTATGGGAAAGGATTAAAGTTCCATTGCCCGTTGCGTAAGAAAGGCCGCCTCCGACATTGCCCGCCGTATTGGAATCAAAGGTGTTCCTGGCCAGGGTGATAGTTCCCTGGTCATTGGCGATTAGCGCTCCGCCGCCATTACTTACGGTTTGGTTGTCCGTGAACGTGTTATTGGTAACGCTCATAGTCCCTTCACCGATCCACATCCAGGCGCCGCCTCCATCCTCACCGGCGATATTATCGGCATAGGTATTGCCGGAATAATTTAAAATTCCAGCATTTAAATGTATCATCGTACCCGCGCCTCCCGCCGTTATGGTTGAATTTCCAGAAAAACTATTATTATTATAAGTTATTGTCCCGTTGTCATTGATCCGGGTGAAACAGCCGCCACCGTCCAATTGAGCTATATTTTCGGTAAAGGTGTTACTATCGATGGTCAAAGTTACGCCGGAACCCAGAAGATAGGTCATGCAGCCCCCGCCTCCATCTGCCGCAGCGTTTCGATTAAACGTATTGCCCGTCATTACAATCTGGCCTTCGCCATCAATATAGAGGATAGCGCCGCCACCATCCTTTGCCGGCACTCCAGGATGAACTCCCGGGACAATGTTCTCTTCAAACAGACTATGGGTGAGGGAAATTAATCCGCTGGAATTGCCGGCATTTAATCCTCCGGCGTCATCAATGCCGCTATTGCGCCGAAACACACAGTTATCAACGGATATAACTCCGGAGGCGCTTAGCGCATTCGCGCCACCTCCCAGAGTTTGAGCTGTATTATCTGCAAATTCCGAGTATTGAATGGTAATCGCTGCCGAAGTTGTCTCGATATGAAGCGCTCCCCCATCGGAAGCGCTGCTTCCATTTCGGAAGGTCATATTTTGCAATGTTAAATGAGCCCCCGATTCCGAAGTAATCAAATAAAAAAGCTGGATTGCGCTATTGCCATCCAGTATGGTCGAACCCATTCCGGCTCCGCTGATGGTCAGGGAATGATTTTCCCATGAGGAGAACGTCAATGTGGTAGCAGGTATATAAATTCCTGCCGCTACATGAATAGTATCGTTCGCGCCATTCAAAGCCGCCACATCCAGGGCGGTTTGAAATTCCGCGACATTCGTAACAGTAATGTTTGCCGCCCATGTCCGCATGAAAGGGGTGGAAACAACCATGAGAAGGCTCCCTAAAACAAATAATCGCATTAACTTGCTGAAATCAACAACACTAAATTTGGCAAGCTTCATTTTTCTCTCCTTGTAAGTTTTTCATCAGAGTAAATCGAATCATTGAAATTCTGTTACGGTTTATTATGAGCATGAAAATCAATATTTTTCGGAATATTTTCCCTCCATCGGCAAACTCTTTATCCGAAACACTATCGGGTTTTGCCCAGTTATAAACAAAATTATATTTCCATAACGAACCTAAAGATTGACAATTAATAATTCGCTCGTCGGCAATTTTTTTCTTTCAATTAAACTACCATAGATATTAAACACAAAAGCTGAATTTTAGAGGATTGTTGGTCATTTCCTGATAAACACTTGTCTCAATACTGGACTTCATTACGGGATAATGCTATCTAAGCTATAGATGGGCTGAGTCATGGCCTCATTTTCATCACTCAATAGTTTAAATAAAACATCATCACGTAGTATTGCCTGAATTTGGTTTACAGCGCCATCTACCCTGATTTCGGAATCCATCAGTCGTATCCCGTGACTGTAATCCACATAACGAGCGCTATGAATGTTAGTAAGGGGTTGAATAGGTTCGCCATTTAATTGATGCCAGCCATAGATAACCACATGGCCCGGGCGTTGGAGATCGCAGATTTTAGCGCTCAGGATAACATCTTTTTTAATTCCCCCGATCAACTGCCCCGGAACGCCGCCTGATGCTAATCGCTGCGCTTCGATGGCTGTATTATGCTCAAGGAATGTCGCCACACGTTCATTCCGGTCGCCAACCGGCGCAATAGTCACCGGCGCCAGCTTGATTTCCGCATTTTGATAAATATGGTCCACTAACTTCCGGGTGGGCAAACTCGCGCCATAAAAATTCGCAGTCCGTTGCGCTGTCCCCGGTCCCATGGGTATCCGGCAATAATCGCTATCCGAACCTATCGCCAGATAATCGGGCATCACTCGATATGATACTCGATGCGGAAGACCTTGCGCGTCGTTAAATGTCGCTTCCAGCGTTTTAAATTCGCGTAAAAAGTAAGGCAGATTTCCCGTTTGCAATTCATTTAAAATCGCCATTTCCCGGTCTTGGAAACTCATTGCATTAATGTAGCGCATGAACTGCGATCCGGTCATTGCGTCCGGAGAGCGAAGTGGTATCTGAAAATTACTTTTTGGCAGTTCGCCATCCTGCGCCAAATCCATATACACCCGTTCTCCGAAATATTGGTACCCATCGTTTTCCAAGGATGTGCCAGTCAGCATGGTATGAATAAACCCATTCCGTTCAACCTGAACCGTGTGCAGGATACTTCTCTCCGGATTTTTTTTTAACAGGATTTGAATTCGCCCGTCCAGCGCGGTATAGCGGGTAAATTCACTATCTTCCTCAGAGGTGAACTTGAAAAATTTGGAAAACCAGCGCTGCATCAATCCGCTTCGACTCCATGTACCGCCGGTATCCGAAACAACTGGACGTCCGTTAAAAAGCGCCACGCTATCATTGTAGGCGAGCGCGCTCAGAAAATGATTAGGCGCGGCGTTCAACCAATTGACTATCTGAGCGCCATAAGAGTTATTGTAGCCATAATTGCTGTCCAGAAAGCAGATACGTTCGACGTAATCAGGGATTTCAGCAAACGCCTCCAGAAACGAAAAAATAAAACGGCCTCCACCGCTATGCCCGGTGAGTATGATAAACGGTTGATATTTTCTAAAATATGATCTGAGATTGTCAACCGTCCGTTTCACAATTTCCGCATAATCCGGATGTTGGGCTTTCCAGGCAGGCCAGCTCTTTTGCGTCGTCTCAAGATACACCGTCACCAGGTTGTATTCCACAATTTTCCGCCGAAGGAACCGGGTCTGGGCGCCAATATGCTGAATATCATAATGCCAGTCATCGCCAATCTGGGTGACTTTGCCGACAGTTTGTTCAATCGTGTTCCCATTCGGCAAGGCGAATAACGCTAATCCCACCCTTTTATTGACATCAAACGATTCCGCCGAAGGTGCATTGATATGGATGCGTATTTCCGGATTAAGCATGAACGTAACCACCTGTTCATTATAATACGGACTTACGGCAAACCCGGGAACTCTTCCAGGCATCTCCCCCGCTATTAATGAACTGTAATTCGACCCATCACAAAACAGAATTAAGGCCAGGATAAACAAAAAAAAATGGTTCGGATTCAATGAAAATCTCCTTATTGGTAGTATTCAGTAAACGGGATGTTTGATTTTCAAATATTTAAAAATAGCTATTTATAATCAAGCCAAATATCATATTCTAAAAAAATTAATCGCAGTATCAGCCGAAATTCTTGACAAACTCATCGAAACGGATTAAATTTCAACTTTCGTTGTATCCCAGTATTCCGAAGCTGAAGATATTGTTGACAGCAATTTGTTTATCGTAATGGGTTTTGATAACACATTGTCAAAACCCGCCAGAATGAAGCTCTCAATGTCCTTGCTGCTGGTATATCCTGATAAAGCAAACGCCGGAATTTTAATATTTCTTTTTCGGATTTGTTTTATACATTCCAGTCCGTTCATTTTTGGCATGCCAATATCCATGAAAATGATATCATATTGCCTCTTGTCCAGCAATCTCAATACTTCTAATCCGTTTTTTGCCTTATCAACATAATGTCCCTCTCTTAGAAACGCTTGCTCAAGATAGATTAAATTTATAATGTCATCTTCAGCAACCAAAATTTTATATTTCTTCATAGAGCTATCTATTGGATAATTAGTTGAAGCAAAGTTTCCAGCATCCTCCGGAATCTTTTTTAATGGAATATCTATTGAAAAGGTACTTCCTTCATCGATCTTACTTCTTACATCAATTTTACCATTCATCATTTGGGCTATCGATTTAACGATTGCCAGCCCTAATCCCAAGCCCTGATGCGATTTTAAATAGGTTTCTTCAAGCTGAACAAACTCCGCAAAAATTGCTTCATATTTATCTTCAGGGATACCTATTCCGTTGTCTGAAACGCTGAATCGGCAGGTCAGTTCAGCATCATTTTCATTAACGATATCCTGTTTCACTACAATCTCTCCATGATCAGAATATTTTATCGCATTTGATATAAAATTGATTAATATTTGCTGTAATCTGTTAGAATCCCCTTTAAGCCGGTACTCTGATCCAATATTGTTGATAAATCTTAGGCTGAGCCCCTTATCATTTGCGGGAATTTTAAAAATATTGATCGTTTTTTCCAAAAGATCCCCTGGGTTAAAAATATCGTTGCAAAGTTTAAATTTGCCTTTTTCTATGCTTGAAAAATCGAGGAGATCATTAATAATGCTCAGGAGCGAGTTGGACGAATACTCAAGTAAGGATATCTGCTGCAGCTGGAGCGTGTTCAGCCCGGATGATTTTATGAGACCGATCATGCCTAATATCCCGTTTAGCGGATTGCGCAGTTCATGACTCATATTTGCCATAAACTGGGTTTTCATTCGGTTGGCTGATTCTGCATCCTCTTTTGCGATAAATAATGCTTGTTCATTAAGCTTTTCTTTGTAGGCAGCGACTACAATTTCTGAAAATAGTAAAAAAAATGATTTTTCATACTCTTTGAAAAAGTAATCTTTGCTTTTGGCTACAATTAATAGATGTTCACAACTAAGACTAATGTTTAACGGAAATACGGAAATCCAGTTAATATCGCTTTTACATCCAATTTTTTCTTTCACGGCCTCATCAATATCCCCTATAGATAAAACAATTTCCGGGACAAATTGACAATTCTTCATCAAAGCGACCCCTTTGAAGTCAAAATAACCCTGAGCTAAGAAAGTAAGAATTGTTTTTAAAAAATCCTCGATTTCGCTCTTTAAAAGCTCCGTGTTTCGAAATTCAATCAGTTTTAACAACGCCCCTATCGTCCACTTGTTTTGATAATGAATGTCCTTCCTGGTTTTTTCTTGAACTGATTCGTAAAAACCCTGGAGCCTTTTATATTGTATCAGTGTTCGATCCGATTCGATTCTCAGAAGATCATAATTTGATCGTAAATTTATACTATCTTCAAGCAAATTCAGATACATTTCAGCAAGAAGAAACAAGTTTTCTTCCATAGCGGGAGAAAAATAAATCACTCTCAAATTTTCTCCCAATTTATCCGTCAGAATTTTCTTTCCGGGAATAAGTAAAATTCCTTTGATTTTCTGAATAATATTCGCATATTTTGCGGCAAAGGATTCAATGTCATCTGTTATTAAAGCAAAATAACAACGTCTCAGTTCTGAATCTTCAAGGGTAGTTTTATGTTTAAAACCTGGGTATTTATCCCCAATCAATGAAAAATATGCGGCTTTCAAATTTTTTCTCCAATGATTAAAACTGAAAAAGAAACATTATGAAAATAGGATCGCGTATATTTTTCATTATCCAGCATGAAGGATCCGAATTCACCGAATGAAGCAAATCCGGCAAAAGGAAAATCGGAACCGAATTTTTCTTTCACAAGCTCAATTTCCCTGCGAATATCGTCCTGGAGTATCCATTTTCGCCCACCGCAACTTACTACTACCCCAAAAATTGGTTTTATTTGACGAAGATTCAGATCCTGCAAGCATTTTTCCGCGCCATCGATAACGTCCTGTTTGGTCGCATTGCAAACCTGGACCTTGGTGTTCGCGGGAATGGAACCAAAACAGGTGATAAATCCGGATTCCATATCAATTTTCGATGATGTTCTTAAAAAAAAGTGTCCAGTCTCATCATAAGAAGCAAACGGAATGACCCCCAGCTCCGCTTCACTTGGCGGCAATCCAAATTCCTCTTCCATAAAGCCATAAGCGGTTTCATCATCTATATATTTAACTACATTTCTATCAGACTCTTTAACTATCCCAACTCTTCCAATCGGCTTCCAACCACTGGCGCAATTGCAGGCAAAACTGAATTCGCCGCTTAGACCCAAAAATGAAACAACATTTTGATAAAACTGACCATTTAACACAACAAAACCGTTTTTAAACTGCCAATCATCTCCCGTCAATCCTCCGACAAAGGGGACCTCAATTTTTGAGCTGATACTATCAGCGATTTCAACACCGTCATTGATAAAATCTGATAAAACCACTCCTGTTTTAATGGGCGATTCCGCATTTTTTATCACGCTATCAATACAGGAGCGCGCCCGGGCCGAGGAACTTAGATTGATATCATCGCAAATTGCGGCTGTCCAATTGATCTTTCCTTCCGAGTTGACTCCCACAGCGCTTATCCCATTATTGAAAATGCCTTGGGGAGAATAAATCCCATCCCCTGTCCCTCCCCAGATTATTACACTCTCTTTAGGAATCACACTATAAAAAGCAGTAAAAAACTCTTCAAATGAATAATGAATTGAAAAGAAAATAATGACGACTTCTGGGCTAATACGCTTCAATCGTTCCGCTGTCTCTATTCCTGCTTCATAGGAATCGGGAGTCTGAATGAATGAACATAAACTTCTCATTTATAACCTCATTAATTGAAATGAAAATTGAAATTGAAATGGACTACCATTAGTATATTAAAATGTTTCGTGGAAATTAGCAAGGGGAAAAGCATAATTTTTAAAAGTTACATTATTTTAACGATTTTAAAACGCTCTTTTCGCTTTACTTGCGGCAATGATTGCCTTAAAAAAAACGGGGAGCGCTGAAGGTAATAAAAAAACCACTCTGATCCAGCCGTACTGTCAAATCCAATCGAATAATATTGAATATTTTGTTAATTGATAACCCAATTTCATGCTGGAAACCATCCCGATAGCGGGGCAGATATCCCATTTGACTCAAACGGTCTTTATTTATCCAAGTCCGCCCAGAGCCGCCATGCAAAATAATCTCCGTCCCTTTGCGCGCGATTCCCATCATCCCCAGGAGTTCAAACGGTACCGTCCTGAAATTATGCTCCCAGAAAACCGCGAAGTACTTTTCTCCCTCAATGGGACGGCCGGTCGCCGATTTGAACGCTCCAAACGCGCTAAAAACCATCCGGCTCGACTCAAGAATGCCAAATTTCTGCAACGGCAAATTACCAGTACATGTTCCCACCACAATCCTTACGTCCAGGGCATTCGACAACATCCGTCTTTTCAGGAAAGTTCTGAATCTCCAATCAATTGACAATTGATATTTTGTGTAGGAAAAGTCGGAAGCTAACAAGTCTTTTGAGCTATGCTCAATTGTAACGACAGCTCGTTTTTGTCCCATCAAACCGTAAGGAATAAAATTATCACCATATTGAAAAGTCAAATCAAAAGATCGAAGATTGCCTTCATCAATAGCGGGATTAATCCGTTGGATATAGTTACGTCCCAATATGTTATAATCGGTTTTCTTTTCCATTGAGGAGTGAATTTCTCTATTGATTCCCAATTCGAACATGGAATTAATTTTGAAAACCTTATAGCGGAAACTGCTTCTAAGCTTTTCATTCCTATAATAATCATAATAATCATCGTATCCCAGCAACGGGCCCAGACTTGACACAGATCGTTGGTACAACTCAGATTGGTAGCGTGTATCACTGTTTATACTATAATCCAAGCTAATTATACCCAACTCGAGACCGCCGCCATACGACCAATCACCGGAAGCGGCATTATACCCCGCTAATACCTTGAATTTAATTTTATCCAAGATTTTTACTGAATTTTTTAAAGCCAGATGGAGGCCATCCACCCGGTTGAACCACAATTGAGGAGAATAAGTGAATTTAATTTTTTTATTCTTCTCCTTCAATTCACTGGTCGTTGAGTTCCCATCGTTATCCTGTACCTCAACTTTCGCGAAACGCGCGAGGAATCCGGTCGGTTTAAAGGCCTGAATGATCGATAAATTGCTGTCAATCGTTTCGTAGGCAGCTTCCTCCTCAATGGAAAGAGGAACCGTTGTCTCATTGATCGTGGCAAATCCCGAATTACTTTTAACCGCCCCTGAGTCAACTCTAACCTTTTTGTCTTGCTTGAAAATAGAGTCCGGCATTTCCAGGTTGATCTGGTAATCCCGGATTTCATAGACTCGCTTATAATAGAAAGGAGGGAATTGGAGACCGGTGAAGCCGATTTTGAATTGGCCTTCACTTACTAATGAAACCGGCAGCCAAAAATCGCCCCCAAAATTGCTGAACTGCTGTTTATAATAGACATCGAATTTTTGGATCGGCATGGGAAAAATTACATTTTCCGCCGGTTTCAAATCTACCGACAGTAGGGCGTATTCCCCATCAAGGACCGAGATTGTTCCCTCAAATAAAGGCTGCAAACGGTTTCCGGGTTTTACCGACAGTTCATATATTGTCTGATCATGGAGACGGCGTTCTCCGATTATTTTGAATTGATAATGTTTTAAAGCGTCGGGGTGGATCACATTGATGATTTGAAATCCTGCCAATTGGATATCATCATGGTAAAAATTAGGAAAATCGATGGCAGCAGCGAAATTCATCTTTGGGTCCAGGTTTGCTGTCTGACGCTTGGATTTTATGATTTCCCTGGCTCCCTGGGTATGATCCCAATACAACTCGGAAATAGTTTCACTAATCACAACAATCGAACTGTCATTTGCCAGGTTCATCCGGGTATAGGCTTCAGCTTTGTAGGTGAGCAAGTTAATCCACCACTCCTTTTTCTTAGCGATGACCTTACGCATTAATTTGATGGCGGGATCTTCTCCATCCACGACTATTTCCCGCATGATAATCGGCGCTGGTGTGAGGGATACCACCCATTCGCTATCCGCCGGGGTATCAATGGAGACACTTTGGGGATGGTAGCCAATATATTGGATCAGCAGAGTGGCGGGAAGTTTTTCCATATTGAGAAAAAATTTCCCGTCATCATTGGTAATGGCTCCCTTATAAGAACCTTCAATCTGAATACTAGCCGCCGCGAGACCCTGGCCGGTCTCAACATCCCTGACAAGCCCCCGGATAAGCCAGGCGCCTTGCGTAAAAGATAGCTCCATCATTATAAAAAATATCGGCATTAATAATTTTAACATTTTAAACAGTCCATCCAAGGGGTTAACAGTAAAAATTTATTCCGTATCACTTTAATAAAGGATTGGCATTTTCTGAATGCTCTTTATTTTAATAAATGGTGTCTTAATGCACTAGTTTTCTGATATCCGATTGCAATTGCAGGTTGGTCGCTATATTCATTTTATTAACAACATCTTGCGGGTTTGGATCAAACTACTGGTTCGGATTTGGTAAAAATAGAGTCCAGTGGACAATTCAGCGGCGTTGAAATCAATGGAATGCTCGCCCGGGACTAGTTCCTTATTCAGAAGAACAGCTATTTTTCGGCCATTCACATCAAAAAGCGTCAACGTAACATGTTCCCGCCGGGACAGTGAAAAATAAATCCGGGTCAAGGGATTGAATGGATTGGGAATATTTTGGAAAAGAAAATTCGCCGTCGAAGCGCCGGAAGAATTGGTAGCAACTGCAAGTTTTTCGACCCAGGTAAACAAACGCGTATCGCCTGCCGTAATATTGATATCAAATTCCGGGCCATCTCCTACCGGCGATCCATCCAGAGCATCCGTTACCAGATTCTCATTGCCAAACTTCAAGGTAAGCGGCCCGTCTTTAAGGGCATGAACGGAGAGATAATTTTCCGCTGCGCAGATAACGGCATCATCATCCGCAACCAATTGGACACCAGCCTGGCGAGAGAGAACGCGAATCAGTGTCGGCGTCAATTGAGGAACACCGACAAAAACATCAAGACCCTGATCACTGCGTCTCAAAGTAACCGCTGGCGCTCCATTGCTATATACTGCCAGGATTTCACCCGAATCGGCTTCGGCTGCAAATAACGGACGAACTGACTGGGAGGGTCCCCATGCAGAATCGATACCCATCGCCATACCCACAGCAGTGGGTGTCACTCGTGCTGAAGTAATTTCTAACGCATAGTGGCTAAATCCCGTGATTTCGCGCATGTTAGCGACGTTGCATCCCTCGGGCAGAATATAACCGGGAGCATAACACCAAACCCGGGTCGTACCGAACGCCCGAGAAGAAACGAGTTGCTGCCGCTGTTCGGGAGTCAGCGCCCAGGCAGCGAGAAATATCTGTAATTTCGCTGAAACATTACCCGCCAACACATCCTCGAGCATATATTGTCCATAAGCAGCGCCGCAACGGCCCAATGCGGCCCGGGATTCATAAAGCAACCCCCGACCGATTACAGTCGAACCTCCAGCCAGATGCAGTACACTGCTCTCGTCTATAATAGCGGCAATTTCAGGATTAAATGGTTCTTTACGGAGGAGCATATCCTGATCCAACGGATAGAGCTGATCCATGACTTTCCAAATTTCAGGGTCCAGGAACCACCCGCCGCCAGTTCCGGCTCCGTGATCCATCCACCAGGAACCCAACCCCCGCAAAGCAGCTTGCCCCTGGTTCCGTCGCAACACGGATTGAGTCTGGGATAGATCCGCCAGTCCGCCATATCTAGCATGATCTTCAAGGTTTGTATTCAGATAAGTACGGGTATCATCCTCGTTAAACCAAAGTTTACCGGCAGCGGCAATACTTTCTGCGGAACTCATCACCGGCCCGCTGCCCAGCCAATGCCGATCGAAATATGAAAGAGGGCCGCAGAGTATATCAATATCTGGGGATTTCAGAAGACGAGACAGGGCATAATGTCCGCTGGCGGCGGGGCTGTTCCAGACAGTGCCGAATTCATAATGATAACCGTAGAAAAATAAAACAAGTTTTTGCTCACCAAGTCCCCGTCTCGCCGCTGCCGCCAAAGTGGCGATAAAATCCCCCATCTCTTCCTGCAAAAACGAATTAAAATCAATCACTTTTCGGTCAACGACCGGATCAAGCAAAGCGCGTTGCGTTCCTGACCTCCGGGCGGCAGGGGATGGAATTGCCGAAGTTCCGCGGGGCCACGCCTGCCATGCATCAAGAGTGGCCGGGTCGTAACCACTGAGTTTTGTTCCCCAGGCTCCTTCGTAAAACCATTCCCCCGTATTCTGTCCACAGGGATGGATTCCAGCCATATTTTTTGGGAAAGTCTCTACAAGATGTCGGCACAACCGCTCAAGATGAGCGGCGGCCTCCGCTCGGTATTGCCGATCCGATACCGATGCTTTTGTACCATAACTCCCGTCTTCGTACACCATTAATGCTTCGGGATGCTTTATCGTCCACCAGCTCGGCGCATCCAAACCGATTCTGGGAATCAACAAAACTTGTGGATTTATAGCGATAATTTGTTGACACAGATAGTCCAATGACACCCAGTTCGTGTCTTTTTCAGGAGCCAACCAGCAGTTGGGAGCGCCAAAGGTGATAAAGTTCACTTTCGCATCCCGCGCTAACTTAATCTCCTCATTGAATGGCGAGGGAGGGCCGCCTACCCACGTCCAACCGCCATCCACATGATAAACCGCAGGAAAAACCTCTCGATCCGGAACTCCGCGAATGCGAAAACAGCATCGATAGCGTTTATACGCCGGAAGCTGCGTCAGATCGCTCCAAAAATGGAAATCAGGCCAGGGGGAACCCGCCGGTGGATTGGTTAAAGTTACATGCAAGGAAGAATCAATGACTTCAACTTCACCCACTGTATTACTCTCATCCGGAGGATAAATATTCCATGAACCGGAGAATCCCTCTTCGGTTGAAAAACTGCCGGAAGGAAACACCTCAACGCCCGATTCTGCATCGATGATTCTGAAATCTGCCAACCAAATCTCGCCGGCTGTTTTACCGAAACGAAAATGAAAAGTAGCATTGGCCGCAAAAGACGGCGTAAATTCATAGGAAGTATCAACCCAGTCGGCGCCGATAGCAATTTTCCCGCTGCCTTGGCTACCCCAAAACATCCGGGGCGGCGTAATTTCACCATTAACCATCAATTGAGGCCCCCCATTTGTCGTTTCGATTGTAACTTGCGTTTGCGCGCTAAGCGCCATCACTAACACCAGCCAACATTCCATTACCCATAGCAATCCTATTCTCAGCCTCATCTTTTCATCCTCATTTCTATTATTTTTTGCGATAAATCAATAACTATGCTTTACTCCGTAATATACCTGTCTTGAATAAAGACAGCATTTGAATCCAAATGATTCCGCCATTACTGACCGGAAGCAGATTCCAAAAGCGATAACCGCATGGGCATTCATTACCTTATTCGGTAAGTCGCGCATCAAACCGTTTTAGGTCGGTTTTTTTGAAGGTCCATTCAGGAGTCACCAAAAAGTCACCGAATTCCAGAGAATACCAGGGACTTGATTGCTCATCCTGCAAATTTTTTAAAATCTGTATTTCCTGCGCAGGCATATAGCTTTGCGCTAAAAGGAATACTATCTTGCGAGAAGATGGATTATACGCCAAATCCACCACAATAATCGCATGTCCGGGAGAACCTCCCTGGATAAAAACATCCCCGATTTGCAACTCTTCAATATCCATCGGGATCAATTCCCGGGAAAGCGATAGCGTTCCCGCATAGCTGAATATGGTTTCCAGATATCCCCAATAATCATGATAAGTATTAGAGGGAGCGCGTTGAAGAGCCCATTGAGTTTTATTGCCATTGACAATGATCCGCTTCCCCTGCATCCACTGGGAATAATCGACACGAAATCCATTGGTAAAATTAAAGTGGATCTCATCATAGCGGTTTTGTTGCCATAAATAATCTGCGCGCAATCGGATGACAGCGTCCGCGCATTGATGGAGATTTTTATTGCCAATCCTTAGTTCCACCACAGCGTCATAGGCATCTAAATTGGACTTTTTCTCCCCATTATAAAGGATGACAGGGGTCCCATGAGGTTTTAACGGTAGGCAGCGCAACCAGGCAGCAAACGAATTCTCTTCGAGAGATTTCCGCTCAAATCCTATCGGGGGAGTAAAGCGGGATTCAATTGTTCGCCCATCGGGATTGACAATATTCCCCTGAACCGATGAGCGAGAGCTATCAAGAGCGATTAACGTATCCTCTTGAGCCGGCGGTTTCCGGAGAGTATCCTCCTGTGCGCACGATTGAAAAAACAGTATAAAGAAAAAAATAAACAAAAATTCTACACTACTTTTTTTAATTATAAACAGCATGTTCTTCTTTCAAATTATTTTTGCCTGGGTACACTTTGATGGAAATTACTTATCAACTCGATTTTGTCAAAGTCGGGGCAGATTCTTCTATGTTTGCTTTAATAAGCCGGGTTCGCCGAATATTTGGCTTCAACAAAAGCTAAAATTGCCAACGCCGATTCCGGATCTCTATCCTATCCCTTTTAATGCGTGACCTCCCGTTCATAAAATTACGGGAATGGATATCCGTTAATCAGCAAACGAAAAATGCATCTGAACAATTACCCAATTATTGTTCCTTTTTTCCAGCACGCCTGTCCATCTTGTATTTTCCCAGTTGGCAGGCTCTCCCTTCCATTCATTAATATCATCGAGCACGCAAAAAAACCAGGCGTTTTCACCAGATTTGGAGAAGTTTATTTTTAGATCATTTATTTCATAGCGTATCGCTTTAAAATCAGGATTCATCCAAAAGGCTTCCGATTTCTTAAAATCCTGAAATCCCTTCACCACCCGATTATTCGGATCTACTTCTAAATAGTTTGTGTCATTCGCAATAACACTGTACAGCAAATCAATGTCCTTCTCTTTCGCCCAACCGATGCTTGAGCGGATCGCCTTTTCAACAAATTGTTTTTCTTTAGCAACATTAAACGTGGTATCTGCCGGATGACATGATATTAATATCTGGAATAAACACATCAAACACCCCAAGCAAATTAAACGAAACTTTTTCATAATAGCCTCTCATTCGGGTTAAAATTTATTGAATGTAAACGAATCATAAACCATGATTCCATTTTTATGGCTATAGAGTTTTGTCGATTGGATAGTTCATATTGGAAGTATAAACGAATTTGTTTTTTCTGCTTGATCTATATGGGCTTCAACACTTTCTTTAATTAACTTAATCAGGTCAATTTTTTGGAATGGAAACCGGATTTTCCCGGATTCAATAAAGGAACAGCATACGTTTCGAAAGACAAAATTCTCCTGATATCAGATGATAAATATAGATCCCAGACCCGACCGGTTCTCCTCTGCTATTTAACCCGTTCCAAATGGCATCATACTCCCCGACCGGTAGATATCCCTTGGCCAGCGAGCAGATCATTTGTCCTGCCAAGTTATAAATATTCAACTGAACTTCACCGGGTTCTGCCAGGGAAAATTTAATCATAGTGGAACGATTAAACGGATTGGGATAATTATAAAGAAGATCAGATTGTTTTAAAAATTCTCCGGCATCAAGATAGGTAGCATCGGTTATCAAATACTGCGCCAGGCGGCACTCGTAGTTAGAATTACTTAAAATCTCCAGCTCCTGGCCGATCACCTGAATTTTATTGGAATTATCGGAAATGAGCAAACACATATCATACATTTCAGTCGCATTATAATTCCCGATCGGCACAGGTTGTTGATAAATTTTTCTAATATTCCATACCCCTGATTCTTTAACAGCATAACGGATATTTCCCAGATTAAAATAGTTCATCCCGGCATGTGATGAAGCGATATCGGAAAAAATAACATGAGGGGTGTTATTATCATCAAAGACAAGATGAGTGAGCCCCCCGGTATAATCACGGCCATCCCGGCCATAATATCCGTCATCATTTTCAGCGATTACTTCGGACTGCCAATTATTAACGCCCAAACGGCTGAGATAGATCAGTTTAGCATACATAGCGGAACCTGAGGAGACCCGCCCGATATAACAACAGGAAACATGTGGCTGATTTTCTGAATCGAGACACAATGAAGAATACCATCCGGCATCATCGCGCGAATTCGCTACGTAATTTAAAGCGGTTTCCACAACCCAGTGGCCGCTTTGGTTGGTAGCATACTGTAAACGGCTGGGAGAAAAATTCGTCAGGGCATTGATCTGTTCACCATAAATAACATGAACATCGCCATTTTTGTCTATTTTGATATCCTGGCGGTTCATCATTTTCGAATATTCATCCAACGTATAAACCATATCATATTGATTGATTAACTCTTTAACCCAATCTCCACTTGAGTTGCTGATATGATATAATTGAGAATTGCGAAAGGCATAATAATAATCATCCGAATCGGGATTGGAACGGGTCTTGAGCGCCAATAAATGAAAAGAATCATTCGGCCCCCTGTCAGCGGACAGTTCATAAATAAATTTCCCGCCCTCATTATTAAAATGCAGAATCGTTTCATTAGTCCACTGGTTCTCCATATATCTATAATAATGATCGATGAGCTGATCCGTATTTGTTGAACTGGCCGTAAAAATATGGGGATTGGAATCAGCATCATATAGCAACACAGAAATCTCCAGATGGGTCCCAACGGTTACGACTTCATTATTTACAGTTCCATCCGACAGTATAGATTGATAGACAAGGTTTCCCCACCCCCAATTCTCTTCGCCATATTGGAAATATACCACCCCGGTTATACCATTCCCGGCAGTCTGCGCCCAACTATTACTGTGACTTTCATTTAGGCCATAAAAAATTGGGACCGGAGCGTTTTTCAACGTTTGATTTAAAACGGCATGATTACTTGGCCACTGCTCAGCCGCAGCCTTGCCTATAGAAAAAATTAGCATAAACATCAGGAAAAAGATAGTCGTTCCAATCCTGCTCATATTCAGCAAACTCCTTTTAATCATGTAATCTGGAAATTAAAATATTATATTGTGATTAAGTTAAAATTGAATGAACAACGGGCATTAGATAGTTTTATTAAATATCTTCTCCATTATTATAGATTTAATTTTCTCCCATTCATTTTTCATCTCAACAAATATTTCATTAAGTTCATCCATGCCATCCCCAACACTTATTTCTATTTTCTCGATAAGTTCCGACAATCGTTTAAAATGCATGTTCCAGGAAGCGCCTTTAAGAGTATGAATTACCTCTTTAATCTCTTCTCTGTCAAATTGACCTATCGCTTTTTCAAGTGATTCTATATATCCAGGAAATTGCGTGTTCGTTATTTCCATGAGTTTTCGAAACACTTCCTTATTACCGTCTAACCGTTGCAGCAATCCAATTTCATCAAAATGTTGATTCGATTCATCTTCAGTTATTCTTTCAAAATAGATCTCACGCTCATCAGCGCTCTCAGCCAGATATTTATTGAGAAGGTTGTTTAATGCATAACAGTCAATGGGCTTTGTCAAAAAATCATCCATCCCGGCATCGATACATTTTTCTTGCTCTCCTTTTACAACAGCGGCAGTTAATGCGATTATCGGAATATGTCCCCCTGCATTTTCTTCATATTTCCGTATTGCCATAGTTGCCTCTATTCCATCCATCTCCCTCATCCGGATATCCATAAAGACCAAATCCGGTTTTTTTGTTTTCATCATAGCCAACGCATCTTTACCGTTTTTAGCTTCTAAAAGCACCGCATTGGGCGCTATATTTTTTAAAATAGCAGTAAGCAGCAAAACATTCATATCCGCATCTTCGGCGATTAGTATCAACGGTATTTTAGTATTTACCGGTCGATAAGTTAAATCCTGTTTTCCTTTTTCATTTTCTTCAGTTTTAAATTGTGCCTGACTATGAATTGTTTTCAAATATTGCAAAAGTTCACTGGATTTTACGGGTTTGGTTAGATGAAATTTTACGCCTAATTCTTTTGACTTCTCATAAACATCAAGGCCAGCGGCTATGCTGTGCAGCAGAATAACCGGCAGCTTCTCATGAGTCAGATTTAATTGTTCCCATATCATTCTGATAGTATCCAGTCCATTGAGGTCAGGTATATGATAATTAACGATCATCACATCAAACGCTTCAGATTTTTTAATAAGATTAATAGCTGACAATCCATCACTGCAACCAGTAAATTCAACTCCCCAATAGGCGAAAGTTTGCTTTAAAATTAGTCGGTTAGTATCATTATCATCAATGACCAATATTCGATGAATATTAGTTAGACTTGAAAAATCAAAATTCGTATCCCTCTTGAATTCAGTCTCAATTGTGAAATAGAAAACGGATCCCTTACCAGAAGAGCTGATCAACTCAATTTTACCTCCCATTTTTTCAGCAAGCAAATTGGATATAACAAGTCCGAGCCCTGTCCCGCCAAATTTACGAGTAGTGGTGTTATCCGCCTGTGAAAAAGATTTAAAAAGTTTTTTTTGCTGTTCTTCACTGATGCCAATCCCTGAATCGCGAACAGAAAAGCAAAATTTCCCTTTGGATTGATCACATTCAGTGAAAGTCACCTTCAATTCTACTTCACCAAATGTGGTAAATTTTACAGCATTCCCTAAAAGATTTACTAAAATTTGTTTCAGCCTCACTGGATCTAAAACAGCTACGCGGGGCATATCGGGTTGGATATCCAATAATAGTTCAAGTCCTTTTCTGGAAGCCTGATATTTGATAATCTCAATGGCCATTTCCATCAGTTCAATTATATCGGTTTCGATAAACTCAAGCTCCAGTTTCCCCGCTTCAATTTTTGAAAAATCGAGAATATCATTAATAATACCCAACAATGCATTGGCAGAAATATTTACATTTTCAACAAACTGCTGCTGATTTTTATCTAATGAAGTTTTTAATAGCAAATCAGAAAACCCAATAACCCCATTTAAAGGAGTTCGTATTTCATGGCTCATGTTGGCAAGAAATTCCGATTTTGCCGAATTCGCGCGGTTAGCTTCTTCCCGGGCTTCTCTCAATTCTATTTCTGTTTTTTTTCTTTGTTCATTTTCAATATACAGTTGATTATTTAATTTTTTATAGTTTATGGCTATTATTAAAATAATCAAACTGACACTTGCAATAAGTAAAATAGCTAAATAATACTTTTTAAAATCAGGCTTTATAACATCAAAGTACAACAGCCCGGCCATATTGTAATCATCGGGTATCATTCCCAGTTGTTTGTAAACATTTGCAATATGCAACCATCTTCCTTCAAACATATAGCCAATATCGATCAAAGAAGGAATTATCAATTGTTCCATCTTTTCGTATTCGAAGCGAAGTTGCTCACGGGATTTTTGATTGGAGTATTTCTCAAGAATTACGCCAATGATTTCATCCGGATTCTGCATGGCATATTCCCACCCTTTAAACGATGCGGATATGAATCTTTCTACAAGCTTTGGATTTTTTTCTAAAACTAACTGGGTTGTGAACAGACAATCTCCATAGAAATCAATCCCACTGGAACGTGGAGAAAATATATTATACTCCAAACCTGCTTTTATTAGATCAAATGGTTCGCTAGTTGAATACGCAGATATGGCTGCAACTTTATGATCAATTAAATTTTGTGGATCCAGCGAATGCTCAACAATCTTAAGTTTTCCCAGATCAATATGTTCATTCTTAAGATACGCAAACAATTCCGCTGAATGGGGTTCAATCATAACAGTTTTTCCAATCAAATCATGAATACTGGAAATCCCGCTATTTTGGAGAGATAGCAGAACCAGTGGCGAATGCTGAAAAATTACGCCGAGGACAACTAATGGCTTCCCCATTGCATGGTATAATAAAACATCACTTGTTCCAACACCAAATTCAGCCTTACCGTCAATCACGACATCCATCGGCTCATTGCCGATCTCTGCTTCTAATATCTCTACGTCTAATCCTGCATCACGATAATATCCTTTTTCTACAGCCGCATAATAACCGGCAAACTGAAACTGATGTTTCCATTTTAATTGCAATTTTACATGTTGTAAATTGTACGCATTCAAAACAGAACTCATTATTACACTGGTACCCATTGTAAAAATAGCAATATAAAAAAGGTGTTTTGTCCAATTTTTCATCATAGATAATTTCCGAATTCCTTTAAAGCTAACTTAATTCTAAAATCAGTCCCTGGATTTCCTTATAAAGATTTTTTACTTTACGTTTATTGTCAATAAATTTTCGTTCTGCAGTAATAGCTCTGATTCTTAACAACCAATCATCCTGCCTCAAATGATAATTCTTCATGGAACTAAGCAATGCATGGCTGAAGACACCTGAATTTAAAAATTCATCCACAATCTTGACAATTTCGGAGTGCCCGCCAAAATTAAGCAGCTTATCCGTAATAATACTAACACCACCTCCGGATTCCTTAATCAATGTCCGAACATACTGAACTATTAGTTTTCTGCCTTTCTCTTCAGTCGTATCCCAACACTTAAGCATATTTTCTAAAAGATCAGCTTTATTCTGAAGCGTATAGGAAGGCGACCAGTCATGGTACTGATCATATTCGCCATAAGCGCTTTGCTGAATAATTTTAGCCACTTCCTGAGCAGTTACAATTTCTTTCTGATCGTTGGCTTCTTTCATATAACCCTCCGGTCTTAGCCATCATTTTCACAATATTCGACGTGGACAGGAACAAATCATCTATTTGATTCGTATAGAGAGCATTATCAAATTATTTACATCGTAAGGAATGCGTCCCGTCTTTTACTATTTGAAGCCAGTTCACCGATTCCGGTGCCGGTTATTTTATTAAAGAAATTTTATTAACGCGCGTGGCGTCTTTTGTCCGGATTGTGTAAAAATATAACCCGGAAGATCGGATTTTATGGTTATGGCTTACTCCATCCCATGTCGATTGATAAGTTCCGGGGGATTGAGATAATGATTGGAAAATAGTGCGGACCCATTCCCCATTGCTATTATAAATATCAATACTCACCGGTGATTCGGCAGTGATTCTGTAGCTAATTGTAATTTGCGAATTAAAAGGATTCGGAAACGCAATGGAAGAAATAGTAGCTGAGGACGCCTTCAATTCCGGCGCTGAAGCGATAAGAGTAGCAGATTTCCATTGATTATAAAAATAGTTCAGCAACGGGACAAATTCGATGGTTGCTTTAATATGTCCGGCAGAAGAAGGATGGCTATCTCCACTGGGATATGCTGCAAAATTATTATTAACAGTTTGAATATGTTGAATCGTATCATTCCACCAGCGGTGATGATTTCCGGAAACACTTCCCATATCATTCACATCCGCGCTGCCCCCGTTGCTGGTTAATATATTATAATAATCAAAAACGGCAACATTATGGTGTGGATATGCAGCCAACCAGCTATTGAGAAGCCAGTTATTGAAAGCGCGGGCATTTGCCGCCCGTTCCGCTACCGGTTGATCACCGGACAGGTAATCGCCCTCCTGCATGGGTGGCGCTGTAATTACCACAAACAATTTATCCTGCCGGGTAGCGAAATAGGTCAGTAAATTGTTATACACTGCTTTATAATTGGCGATGGAGTACTCCCAATCATTAGGTTCTGAATAGGCATCGTCATTAATCGTACCATACACATCGGAATTGGGAAAACATGATTTGAACATGATAATTTCATTCTCGCCACCCGGATTGGAAGCTAAACGCGACCACGAGCCAAAATCTCCAATATTTTGATCCGTCTCATTATAGATAGCGGACATATAATCGGATCGATTCGGGCCGGTAAACCATTCCGGCCAGTTGGGAACATCGGTACGATCACCAATGCTTTCCGGGCCCCAGCTATAATTGGTGGCGCTGACAAAATAATTGTTGGCCATTAATGCCAGCCCCAATCCTCCATAGGGTTGCTCGCTATTGGGATCGGCCAGCCAATTTCCACCGGTGGAATGATGAATAAAAAGCAAACGGACCGTTTGAGTCGGCGGTGTAATATCAGCAGCTTTTAATGGTAACAGCAAAAAATTCAGCGCAAAAAAAATAAATGCCAGGGTTTGGCATCGATTCAAGTAAAAATAAGGTTTTTTACGCATTGTCGCTCATCCTTTTTTTAAGATTATTGATCATTAATAAAGATAGCAATAAAAAAATAAAATACAAGTTATTAAATATTCGGGTTAATATTTTAAATTATTTTGATAATCTGTTAAAGGCGCTAATCAATCACTTTACTATAGATAGCCAGGATTGTCTCTAATCATTAAAAAGACGCTTACCCCATTCTGTGGAAACAGCATAAGCCATGCACTTCCTAAAAATTTCATAACTGAAATCAGGCGGGAGAACTCCACTAACAGCCTTATCCATATTTTTTCTGGTAAAGTTGCGTGTATCCGAAATATAAGGCCGGTAGGCTTTGATAAAATAATCGAAGAGCTCCTCAGGCGGATTTCTCATTTCCTCCGCGCATGATTTTCCCACAACTACCTCAATTCCGGCAATATTTAGAAACCGTTCTGTATATGAGACCAGTCTCACGATGCTTTCAGGATGATTGCTGGTAATATGGTAGATTGCTCCTGTTTCAGATTTCTCAATGATCGATAGCATTGTCTCTGTAAAATAATTCACAGGAACAAGGTTTATACTGCCCTCAGTTGGAATGAATATCCTGACAGGAAGATGGAGCGCTCCCTCATCATTGATATAAATACCGCATTCTGCAGATTTTTTCCCATTATTATTCCTAAGATCATTAAGATAGATATCTCGAATATGTTGAAGTGATCGGACCGGGTAATACAACGCATTGAATCGGAGTGATTTCCCGTTCACAGAATCTCCATATACAATGGATGGACGGATTATTGTATAGGGAATTCTTTTCTCCTGGCATCTTGCAGACACTTCCCATTCCCCCCGGGCTTTGCTCTCCTCATAAACATTGGTGAAATGTGTCGAAATCACAGGAGCCTCCGGGCATTCAATGTAATCAATGCCAGCCGCGTACGCAGTGCTGATAAAGTGAAAACAGGAAGTTTTACTACTCTGAGCAAAATTCATAATCTCTTTAAGACTCTCAACATTGGACCGCATCACCCTCTCGCGGTTATTCTCTGTAAAACTGGTATCCGACGCGCAGTGAATGATGCTAAAATGCTGACGTCTTAAATCCTCGTATTCATTCTCGTTTAGTCCTAACCTGATTTTCAGAAAATCAGTTTCATAAAATTCAAGCAATCGCTCAAGATGTCCGATCCCAAACCAATTTAGCAATCGACTGATTCTTGCCTTTAGCGATTGCCCCCCCGAGGGACGGCCTAAGATAACAACACTTTTACCTTTCAATAGAAGCCCTGCCATAATATGGCTTCCCAAAAAACCGGTTGCGCCGGTAATTAAAAATTTTTCATTTTTAACCGTTTTCATATCGATCATTTTTCCGCACCGGCAGTTGAATAAAGAAAATTTTCCTTTCTACCGAACCCCCGGCAAAACACATATCGTATCCAGGTAATTGTCCCTGTTTCCGCTGAATACCTCTCAATCATAATTCCTGCTTCCATCATTGCCTGCCGCATCCTTATCCGTTCATCCGGATCGTTATGATCAAGGTAATAATCATACTCAAACACACAACGTTTTCCATTATCAAGAGGAGTGATAAAACCATAGTCATTCTTTAATCCATAACTGTCTGCAATGCGTTTAAACTCACCACATATCTCCTCAATCAGCGCCGTATCAATTGGAAGGTAGATAATCATGGCCAGCGCATGTTTCTCGCGCCCCATCCGCGAGCTGACAATCCTGAACATGCTTAACCACACGGGATCGGTCATTTCAGGTTTTGAGTATAGTTCCTCAAAAAACAGCCGGAGTTCAGGATCAACATCGCGGACAAGCTGAGCGGGGGATGGCATCAGCGCCGTCTCGGCAAGATCGGGGAACCGCTTGAGACCAAGGTACGAAAACGGTTCTTCGCCGCCAAGCTCTTCCAGAAGATCCAGCCATTTCGCCGAGGTTAATGAAACAAGGCCCAGACTCAGTATCCGGAACATACGATTGTCAAAATAGTTGTATCCCATCTCTTTTAGCGAACTCAGCGCATATTTATCCCCGATCACCAACGTCAGGTATTTAATCCCGAGTTTATCTCTGAATATACCTTTCGCTTCCGCGGCCAGCTTTTTTGTTGGAGAGAGAAAAACCGATAAATATTCTCCACCAAGCACGCCTATTGCCAGACCGATCCTCCGCATGGCGCACTCTCTTGCAAAATTGAGCGCCTTTTCAAGGGAGTCAAATGGAACAAACGCCGCGCCTTCATCCGAAGTGACTGGGTGAAGCCTGATATAGGCGCACGAACAGATTGCCGGGACTGCCGCATCTACCTTCTCAAATGCAAAGATGTTCGGGGCAGATTTATCGCTCAGTCTGAACACTTCTCCATTGCCGTCAACAAATTCTGCGTCGATATAATTATCAGCGGCAGTGCCGTAACTCGCTGAGAATGTCGAAAATATCCCTGAGCACATGATGTTAGCGCAAACCAACGCCGATGGTTCCGCTACATTCACCCTATATCCCAAATTTACAGAAGCTTTCTGCAAATCGAACGCGGCAACTCCGGGACCCACTTTAGCCAGCCAGTTCTTCTCGTCAAAATCGATTGTTTTCATTCTTCCCAGATCAATAACCGCGCCTTTGCTCATTACAAAGCCCATCACACTGGATCCGTTCCCTCGCACTGTATAGGGGATTTTATAATGACGCAAAAATTTAACGACAGCCGAAATTTCAGCGGTCGAATCCGGCATGATGACATATTCCGGCATACATGGTTCCGCGACCGGGCACGGATCATGGGAATAGGTTAACGCCACAGCGCGGTCGGACGTTGCCCAATAATCTCCCACGATTTGTTTAAGCCCCTCAAGAATAGTGTCAGTTTCTCCAATAACCACTTCCCCGCCATTTTCTATGTATAGTCTCACATGCTCTTTCAGCGCCTTCATCACGGCAGAGGGCTTCATTTCAGTTACAAAATAACACTGATAATCGCATTTACCACACAGATTACAGCTTTCGGCAATCTCAACGCATTTCTCAGTTACAGGAACTTTCTTCTCTACAAGGGCGGCATAGAGGTCCATTCTCCCTTGAGGATAATAACTGACATACTGTTTTTCCGTTCCTGATGCACATAATCCGGTATTCAAAAAATCTATCTTACACATGGCATAGTGCCTGCAACTCTTTGCCGTTTTCAACACGTCGTTCATTTTGTATTCCTGTTATAAAGTTTTTCCCGTCATAGTTGGTAAACCGTTACTCTTTACGGTTTCGCTAATGTCCCATCCATTATTTTTATATCATATTGGCACCAATTTTCCAGTTTAAGTTTGTTTTGTTTTGCTATAGTTTACCTAATCACCTTTAAAATAATCACCACCAGTCATAAAAATTTTACTTTAAAAATACCATTTTTTTAATTTGTGAATGCTTATCTACGTTTAATTTGTAATATAAAACACCTGAAAAGAGATCATATTGATCAGCGGAAAAATGAATTCTATAATTGCCTGGGGTTTGATATTGGTTCACAAGCTGATCGATTTTCTGTCCCAATATATTATAAACAACTAAAACTACATACCCCGCGGATTGAAGTGAATAAGTAATCGTGGTTCCATGTTGAAAGGGATTAGGATAATTGTTGTATAACGTGAAACTTTTCAAATTATGATCAATAACCGTTGTTCCCACTTGAGTGGTGGGGGAAGATAAAACAACGATATCAGGCACACTTGCGCTATCCAATATCATGTCATTGATCATGGTAAACGTATTGCCGTCATGACTTGTCGCTACCATAACCTTGTGACCGGCTATTCCCGGCGCATTACTATCCGTGATACCCTTAACCAGCATGATCCATTTACCTGATTCTGTTTGTGTCACACTGGGATCAGCGGCAAGTCCCTGGTATGCTAATCGTGGACCGGATTCATCCTGCCATGTTGTTCCCTGGTCATAAGATACCTTACTGACCACCCCACCCATTCCAGGCGAATACAAACGGATGGTATGTTCATTGATTACGCTCAATTCCGGAATGGAAACATTGGCTAACATAGTGACCTGGTTAAAAATTCTGCCATTGGTACTTTTCGCAATAACCACATAGCCTGTGTCATGGACACTTTTAATGGCGGCCATTAAAAACAAACTATCATGGATGCAAACAACTGATGGATCCGTAATAAATTCATGTTCAAATGCCAGGCCTTCAATCGTATAGTGTATTCCATCAGAAGAAATAGCGGAATAAATTTTATGCAGAGTATCATTGGGTACGGGTGGAGTTACAAAATGGCCTTTAAAGTAATACAACCGGTATCTGCCATCATTCAATTTAACAACATCGGGATCCACGCAGTCGCCATCAAAAGCGTCATTTAAAAAGACCTTTGAACCCCGGTCCCAACTTCCCGATCCATTCTGAGAAGCTAACCAGATGCCATGAGAATTTTGAGCTCCCGATACGTAATAGAATGAAAAATTTGGCAACGTATCAGGTTGTGTATTAAAAGATAACTGATAAACAGCGACGACTGCCTGCCAATCTCTATTATAAGTACCCATGGAAAAAGTCTCTATATCATAGCTTATATACAATTTATTATTGAGTTTCATGATATAAGGCCTTTGCGCTACAACTGTGTCGAAATTCGCATGATAATTTGTAATCATTTCTTTATGCACAAGATTCCAGGACGAGTCATAAATTCCCACAGCGATGTCGCCAACACCATGATATCCGGGGGTATGGTAGGCCACATAATAAAACCCGCTATCATATATCAAACCCTGCGACCACTGTCCGCTGGTGTCAAGGGATTTTCTCCCTGAATATTGCCAGTCTATGCTATATTGATAGGCATACATATGGCTGGGTAAATGGTCTCTGGGACTGCCGAACTGATCGCTGGCAACAATATGTAATTTATTGTTATTATAAATGATACTTCCACCTGTTGGCATGAAGGTTGTGTCTGTAAGTATCGTATCCTGGATTCTGTTTAAAAGTGTATCATATACGAAAAACCGCGCGAGCACATCGGGGCTGTCACCGGCAGCCGAAGTATCATACAACGACGCAAAATAAAGCTTATTGTTCACCGCATTAAATAGTTGATCATTACTGCTGTTATTTGGCAGTAAACTGATTAAAACACTATTGAGAAAATTGAAACTATTATCAAATTTGGTTAATTGATAAGCGTCTTTTGCCCCCGTAAGATGGTAATATCGGCTATGAAGTCTAACCATTGCATAATCAGAGGCCCCGGTAAAATTGGGTAGCACTCCCGTTTGATTACTATACACAAACGCTGTATCATATTTTCTATATACATATTCTTTATCATTTGGAGAACCGGAAATTCCTCCTATTTTAGTTCCCCCATAGGTTACGATGACAGAATTCGAGATGGAATCATAATAGACCCGGCAAAAATCACCGGTAAAATGCGTGGGAGTGGGCGTAATCTGAATTTCCTGGAGTTTTGTTAAAACGACAGAGTCCGCCAAAAGAGTCTTTGTAACAGGTAGCGAAATAATAAATAAGTACAAAATTAAAATCATAAAAAAATTTTTCATGTTTAAAATCCTTTCAAAATAAATTGAATAGCGGCCAGACTCTTATATCCCGGCAAAATTGCTTGCCGTCAATAATCGGCATCTATCGCGCTTGCTTCCAATTTTTATACCAATCTTCTTCACCATAAAGTTTTTCCGCGCATTCATCACAAAGGCCATGAGAAAATTGAACCTCTGAATATTTTGAAAAATATTCTTCCAATTGATTCCAATAGCCTTTGTCATCCCGAATTTTTTTACAATTTGCGCAAATGGGCAGGATCCCGCGCAAAATTTGAATTTCCGCTAAATATTCACTGAGTTGTCTATTCTTTTCACCCAGAGAATGATTCATGTAAATTAATTCAAGATCCCGTTCTATAATACTTTTAAAATTTTTAATCAAGTCAACATATAATTCTGAATAGCAATTTTCTTTATTATCAAGAATACATATCGTGCCAAAAAGTGTTTCATCCGGCAAAATGATGGGGAATCCCAAATAGGAAATCATATTGAGTTTAGTATCCGGATTATTTTTCCAATTTTCATCAGAAAGCGCATTAGAAACCAGAAGCATTTCTTTTGTTTTAATCACTTTTTCGCAATACAATCCAGAATTATTGAAGCATTCTCCCGCGCCGACTGTGTATGGATTATTACCTGTCCGACTGGCAAGAAATACTGTAATATCAGTCTCGATTATGCGCATAATCAGACCCGCTGGCACATTAATTATTTTTGCCATAATATCAATAATGCTCTGCCATTTTGCCAGGATGGCTTCAGGGATTTCTAATAAGACCGGGGGTGGGATATTCGCCATAAGCTATTCCTTTCAAAAAATGCGGAATTAATCATTTTTCCGGGGCACTACTTTTACAATCGCCTCTTCTATAAGGGGCGCCATAACTCTATATCCCGCTTCATTTGGGTGAACTCCATCATACGTGTACATATTTTTCAAACCCTTGTGTTCATCAACCATTGAGGAATAATAATCAAGGTAAAGAATCCCGTTTCTTGCCGCATATTGTTTAATCAACTCATTCAAGGCAATTATTTTTTCTGCCGGGTTAAGCTCCGGTTTCCAAGGGAAATGAACCGTGGGCAAAACCGAGCAGAGGATAACTTTAATCCCATTAACCGCTGCCAATTCAGCCATTGAAATTATATTATCTTCTATCATTTCTAATGTTGAAGGTCCGGTATTACCAGCAATATCATTTATTCCCGCTAAAATTACAACAACTGCCGGTTTAAGGTTGATCACATCCGTTCTGAATCTCAACAACATCTGAGGTGTTGTTTGTCCGCTTATCCCGCGATTGATATAGGGCCTGCCTGAGAAAAAATCAGGGCAAAATTTTTTCCAGCCCTCAGTTATTGAGTTGCCCATAAATACAATCCGCTTTTCCTTTGATGACGGCAATCCAATGCTTTCATTTTCTTTTCGATAGCAATTAAGATTGGCCCAATCCTGGGCATAAAAAATTTCTCCAAAAATCGTTGATAATAATAACATCCAAAAAATTAGTTTAAGATTTTTCATTCTCTTGCGCTCTTTCTCAATTTTAATTGTTGAAAAGGTAAAGCTTGGTAAGACTTAAATATTTTAAAGGATTTCCGTATGACCGCCAAATCCGATTAAACGGAAAGTCGTTAATTCTAATAAGAAAAATTAATAAGGAGTAAAATGAAATGACCTAATTAAAAAAAAAGAATGGGGTTAAATCGTTTTAGTAAAATACGGTTTAAAATCAATAACAATATAATCCCCACTTTCCTGATTGCCTTAAATATATAGTTTCTTGCCAATTTAAAATATCACTTATTTCAAGAAACTATTTAGCATTTTTGCAAGTCCATCTATCATAAAAGGTTTGCGAATACTTGCCGTGAACCCGTATTCTTTCGGGTTCGCCATTACCGGGTCGTCCGCATACCCACTGGCCACGAAAACGGGAATATCAGCGCTTAGTTTTCTGATTTCTCTGACGGCTTCTTTGCCACCCATACCGCCGGGAATTGTGAGATCAAATACCATAGCGGTCAATCTACGTTCCGCTTTCAATGCCTCCTGAAAATAGTTAATCGCTTCACGGCCGTTTTCTTTACATACTACATTATATCCAAACGATTGCAGCATTTCCCCTATAGTTTTCCGCATAACAATTTCATCATCCATAACAAGAATAGTCCCGCTTCCTTCGTGGAAATCGGCTGATTTTATTTCATCCAAAGGTACAATCTCTGTGGAAGCCGGCAGCCAGACATGAAAGGTTGAACCGTTTCCGGGTTCCGATTCGATTTCAATCGAACCGTTATGCTGTTTTATTATTGAGTAACAGGTTGCCAACCCCAGCCCATGCCCGGTAGATTTAGTGGTAAAGAATGGATCGAATATGCGAGAGTGTAATTCTTTTGGAATACCGATACCGCTATCCTTGATGGATAGTTTTACATAACTACCCTCAGGCAGGTTTAAATAATTACGTTCGGATATGGAAACATTTTTAGCGGAAATTACAATATCACCGCCCATTGGCATTGCTTGTTTCGCATTAATTACAATATTGTCAATAACCTGCCCTAAAAGATTTTTATCATAAGAACAGGGAAGGAGGTTATCCGATATTTCCAGCCGGCATAAGATATTTGAACCGCTAAGAGCAAACCGGGCATTCTCTTCGACAAATGGGAAGAGATGATCAGTGGTTTTTACAGGGGTTCCCCCTTTTGAAAAAGTCAACAGATGATGTGTCAAACCGCGGGCTCTATTTAACGTATTCCGTGTCTGTTCAAGATATTCCTTTACCTTGGCGTCTTTATTGGCGTAGTAGGCCAAATCAATATAACCAAATATCCCGCCAAGCAGATTGTTGAAATCATGCGCGATTCCACCCGCCAATTGACCGATCGCCTCCATTTTCTGACTTTGCCATATTTGTTTCTGAAGGGCATATTCCTCGGTAACATCTCTGAAAACCAGCACAACTCCCGTTATTTTCCCGCTATCATCCCTAATCGGCGCCCCCGAATCCGCAATCTGATATTCAAGGCCGCTACGAGAAATTAGCATCGTATGATTGGCCAATCCAACCATTTCCCCGGTTGCCAATACTTTTTCCGATGGATCTTCTAAAAATTGACGAGTATCTGCGCTGACAATATGGAACACGTCCTTGAGATTTTTTCCCTTCGCTTCTGTGAATAACCAACCGGTCAATTGTTCCGCTATCGGATTCATGCGGGCAACCGCGCCTTTTGCATCCGTGGCAATGACTGCATCCCCGATGGAAGATAATGTTGTTCTGAGGTTTTCCTCACTATTGCGAAGCGCATTTTCGGCCAATTTCCGCTCCGTTATATTTTCATGCATTAAAACATATTGATACGGTTCGCCATTCATATCAATCAATGGGAACACAATCATTTTTATCCATATCGGCTGATCAGGAAAATCCGGATTCACATGATGCGCATTGTAAGTGAAATCTGGGAATACCACTGCATTTCCCTCTCGCGCCAACCCCATTAACCCATCATGCCCGAAATTTTTTAGCTGCTGATCATCAAAAACCGTATAGGAAAGTGGTGGAATAGCGCCAAAAAGCGATGTATGAGAGGGATTGACTTTCAATGTAAATCCATTTTTATCGACGATCTGAATTGACATTGGATTTTTTTCAATGACCTGAAATAAGGTGTCTTCAGTAATCTTACGTTCCGTAATATCCCGGGCCAGAACAAGAAAACGTTTCGACCCGTCACTTAGTGTGAAGAAATTGATATTGACTTCCAACCAAAAAAGTGTGCTATCCAAACGTTTTGATAGCCATTGAAACGATTGTGACCCGTTTTTCCCCGCTTTTTTCAACCATTCAAGCGCGGCTTGCTGAGTGTAGGGCCATTTCCCCTGGCTAAGTTTTCCAACATCCAATTCAAGCGCCTGATCCCGGGAGCATTTAAACATTTTACACATCGACTGATTAATATCCAGTATCTCACCTGTTTCGGCATCATGAATGAAAATAGCGTCCGGGCAGGCATCAAATATACTTTGAAGATAGGATTGATTGTTTTTCAACTCCAATGTCCGCCGTTTTACAGCCGCTCTCAATTGACGATTCCAAAATAAAATCATAATGGCAATCAGCGTGATGAAACCAATTAAACCAAAGGAAACATAGAGCAGCTTCAGATAACGGAAATGATCTTCCTGCGGACTATAGATAAATCCATCCAGCGAAAAATCTTTTTTTATTCCACCAAATTGAGCATAAGCCTTGCCCATTCGTTCCCATCTTGCAGGATTTATATGCCCAAGTTCAACCAATTTCGGTTGAACCAGCTTAATGATTTGCTCCGCTTCATAACGCAAATGTTCCCGGGTTACGCCTCTTTCAGTGACTCCCGGCATAGTTAAAATCTGTTCAATCATTTCGTCGATATGCTCAAGCGCATATTCCCACCCTTTAAGCGTGGCCATTTTAACAGCATTAACCCGATCGGGGTTAGTTTTAATCTCCTGTTCAGTAGTAAAAATTGCATCTCCATAGAAATCGATTCCATAATCAATGGGCTGGATAATATAGGGTTCCACACCGCTGATGCGCAGCAGATTGGGCTCGTTCGTCAAATAATCGACAGAAGCATCCGCCGTTCCACTAATCAAAGGCTCTATCGTCCAAGTATGGGGAATAAAATGGATGAAATCAGGATCAATTCCTTCCTTGACAAACATTGCCTTGATTTCAGGCAAATCATCATCGCTCGCCATGATTGTTTTACCGACATAATCCGACAAATAGCGAAGATTGCGATCACTTCGGGACAAAAGAATAATCGGAGAATGCTGAAAAATGACAGCCACTACCACAATCGGCATCCCAGCTACTCTTGATTTAATCAGGTCAGCGGAGGATATTCCATATTCAGAAATGCCCTTTACCACGGATTCTACCGGAAGCGCTCCTTTTTCGGGCGTCGTCAACCTCACATCCAATCCCTCTTCGGCATAAAAACCCTGGCTAATTGCAGCATAGTACCCCGCAAACTGAAACTGATGATACCATTTCAGACTGATCGTAATTTTATCCAGATTCTTACCGGAATTTTGTGTTTGGGAAAATACCGGAATTTGAAGGAAAATGACAAGAATGACAAACAAAAAAATTGATAAATATAAACAACGTAACACCTTGCTGTAATTAACAATATTTTGCATTTCTCCTTCCCTTTCGTTTTCCAGTTTACCTATAAACTTCATAGAATCAAACTCCCAAAATAAGCTACCCTACATGAGGCTGTTATGTCTCCCTCAACCCTTTTTTGCATTGAATCACGCTCCTTTTTGCATATTAATCATAATATACACCGTTTCTCTCACTTTGCAAGTTTAATTTTAAAAGAGCAAAATACGGATTCAGTATTGTTTTATCAAAACTCCATTTTCAATGATCATCTAATTTTCTTTTGGCCAGGAAAAATGCTGCTGGACTACTCGCCATGTCCCGTTTCTTTTTTCCAGGACACCTGTCCACCTTACTTGTTCCCAATTCGCCGGCTCACCGTTCCATGTGTTAATATCATCCACCATACAATAGAACCATGCCACGTTTCGATCTGAAGAAAAATTAATTTTCAAATCATACAGCTCATGTCGGATGGCTTTAAAACTATCACTTGCCCAAAATGCTGTGTCATTTTTCACAGCTTGCACGCCAAACTTAACTCTCTTATAAGGTGTTACGCTGACAAAACAGGAATCGTCTGAAATTGTGTTGAAAAACAATTCAAAATCCTTATTCACAGCCCAGCCAAAAACATCATTAATCGTTTTTTCAACGGATTTTAATTCTTCATCCACCACTGCTCTTGAAACTTGAGCATAGATATAATTTTGAAAACAATTGAAAACAAAAAAAATAAACAAAATGAAGATATATTTTGATTTCGCCTGTCTGATTTGAAATTTCATTTTATTTCCTCCTTTGCCGGATATTTTATCATTTTCATAACGCAACACCTTCAAAACGAAGTGACGGGATCGGAAACCCGCCAAAAAAATTGCGCTTTCATCTACTTAATCAATATCATTTTTCGAACGCCGGAGAATCCCTCTCCCTCAATTTTATAAAAATATTGCCCCACAGCAAGTTTACTTCCATTAAATACAACTTGATGCAATCCGGCTGTGAGGTTTTTATTGATTATTACAGCAACTTCAGTACCTATAATATCAAATACCCTTATTTTCACATATTGTCCAACTGGCAAAAAATATCGAATCGTCGTTGTAAAATTAAATGGATTCGGAAAATTTTGATAAAGAGTTATTATTTTTGGCAGCGCTGTTTCACCTTTCTCTTCATCAATTCCAGTCATTACTGCTGCCACTCTGATTTTATCCAGCGAACTCCCCTGAGTATATAAGGATTCATCGGAAATATCCCGCCATCGTATATAAACCTGTTGCCCCGCATACGCATTCAGATCAACTACCACATGTGAATACTCAATCTGGGCATCCGGGGCTGATAACACAGAAAGTTTCTCCCAGTTTGCCTGATCTATCGATATTTCACAAAATGTGGAATCATGGCCTGCAATCATTGCTTTTTTTAAAGTCACATCCAAACTCCGATCAATCCAGTAATAATCAAGTTGGGCTCCTGAATTTGGAATGCTAATCTGAGGAGTTGTTAAAACCGCTTCACCCGCAGCATGATAATTTCTGGTTGCCGCCGATTTTTCACCGGAGTAGGGAAATTTATCACTTTGATACCAACCATAGGCAGATGAATTGACACTCCATCCCGCCGGGGGCCAGCTTCCTTCAAAATCTTCAAAAAGCAACTCATGTATAATCGATACTTTAATTTCATCTATTTTTACAATGTTATCATTATCCATTGCAATTGCTTGGATATTATAAATCCCGGGCATGCATCCTATTGTATGCCAAAGGCATTGATATGGGGTTTGAAGGTCTGACTCAATTAATTCGTTATTAACATAAAAACTAACCCGCGAAATTGTTTGCAATGGATCTATGAGTTCAGCCGAAATCATTATTTCCGATCCGGCATTAACCATACTATTATTTTCTGGAAACGTTAGAGTTAATATTGGTTCTCCGTTCGTTAATACTATTTGAATTTGATCCTCTTTATTCACATTGTTTGAACCAATAGCTTTTACTTTGATATAGTGGATTCCAGAGTTAAACCCGGCCGATGTATTCCACAGATAAGAAAACGGAAAAGTACTATCAGTATATATATAATTATTATCAATATAAAACTCAATTTGACTAACACTACTGCTATCGGATGGAGTTACTTCAATATTGACATCGGAATTGATAGTTATAATTTCATTATTTGCTGGTGAACTTATTTTGCAGTTTATAATCACAACATCAAAAGAAATTGTTGCTCCGGGTTCAGTTATATTGGTAATATAAATCCCCCCGGCTGAACCATCTTCCAAAAAGCAATAAGGATTCGTTGTAAAATCATTAAACTCTGTTCTACCCGAAGTTGGCCCGAAATTGGCATTATTAATATTCCCCTGGGATAAGGGGCTGCCATGTTGACGGTATATATATTCTTCGTATGGCGGACCATAATTATTGCCAAACACTGTTTTATTAATTCTATAAATAATCAATCCACTGTTGGGAACATTTAGTTCGTACATTCCGGATTTTAAGCGATATTCCAGAATAAAATACTCATCATCGGAATATGGAGATTTTATTTTATAACAGTTATTGCTTGAAGATGTTAAGGGATTTAATGTATAGGTTCCGGATTGAGTGATTTCCGTCTCCTGGCTAATCCATAAGCCATTACTATATTTGTATTTCATATGAGAGCCCATGTGAACAAAGGATGATGCCATAATATCCCAACTGCCAACCGGGTTGTCGTAATTGAAATATGTATAAAGATCAGGGGCTCCTAAAACATGAAACATTTCATGGCATAAAGTATAAACATTATTCTGAGTTTCCGGTTGGATGGCATAATTATAGAACCTAGCGCCATTTACGCTAATTTCATACGTATCTAAAACCCCACTGTGAGCCCATAATCCGACGTCCGCCCAAGCGCCATTCTCACCCCTGAGTATTATACACAGATTATCGTTATAACCATCTCCATTCATATCTAACACTAAATTTGCAGGAATTTGGGATGATATGCTCTCGATAGCATCTTTAAGCAATGAGTGTTCTCTTAACCTTGCCTCTCGTAAATTTCTATAGCCCAGACGATTGCTTGCCGAATTATACGGACTGAAATACATTCGCGGATGCGGGGAACTATATGATAGGTTTATAGTTGAGGCGCATTGAGGATAAATTGTCGTATTTACTTCCAAATTTCCATAGGAAACTTCATCATAGTAGCTTTTTAACGATTGTACTCCGCTCATTGCGTTAAACCGTTCATCATAAAATGATCGTGGAGAAATAAATTCAGTCTGATCAGAGAATTTTATCAATATACAAATACTATTAATCATACCTGATATGGGAGCTTTGATTTTGATTTTTTCTTGATTATTAAAAATTTTTATGTACTCCTCTTTAGACTTAACATATCTTTCCTTGGAAATCATAATCCATTTTTCCAGTCCCACTTGCCGGGGATCAATCTTATTAATTAAATAGTTTGTCGGAACCAAATCGCCGGCGCTGTTGTTTTCCGCATAATAAAAATAACCAGTTTCAGGGTTTTTTATTATTACATATCCCGACTGATCGTGCAAAAAATTGTAAAACTCATCTCCTGATTCATAACAGTTAATTCTTTCACCGTCTGGTTGAAAAATAGTAACCGGATTATTCTGCAGATATGCGCCATAAAGTGATGAAAGGTTAGAAAACAACAGGAATCCAATTATCAAGTAAATTGGTTTAATTTTAGTGCGGTCGGTAGCCATATTGCTCTCCCTAAGTTTTTCTCAGATACTATTTTTGCCTAAATATTTCTAATGAACACGCTCAAATTATTAATTGCCAAGCAGCCAGAAAGTCCAGCGAGGACTCTTCCCTGGTAATGAATTTATTTTAATAGCATAAACTTTAATACAGCGTTATAGTTTCCAGCGTTAATCCGGCAAAAATAGATTCCGGAAGAGGAGATACTGCCTGCGTTCCAAAAGAGGCTATGCTCCCCGGGCTCCAGCGCTTCCATTGTTGTACTGTAAACAGAGCAACCCAGAATACTGAATACCTCAACCGAAACATCCAATTTTGCCTTAAGCGTAAAACTGATTTTTACTGTCTGCTTAAATGGATTGGGATAAGCCTTTATGTCAAATTTTTCAGTAAACAGGTTTTCATGAATGGAAACAGCCTGATTCGCCCCACCAGGAGTAGGGGAGAGGAACATCCATTCCGATGAACCATCCGGGAATCGTCCCATAGACACATCAGTCGATTGTTCACCGAACGATAGAGAGTCTACAAAAGTAACGCCATCCGCCGCAACGATTCCAATAAATTCACCGCCTTTTGAAAGTTTAAAACTGGCGTGCACTCCATCCTGGCCGGCATCATCATCGCACCACACCACCAGAAAACCTTTAGCGGGAATTATAACGTTTTCATCTGTCATGCGCCACTTGGTGGGGTTGGTCATATCATCGGTCATATAGAATCCCGTAAGGAGAATCGGGGACCCTGTATTATTATAAAGCTCGACCCAGTCGTCATTTTCGCCTGCAGGATCGGGCGTTACACCAGCATTATCAGCAAGAAATTCATTTACCACGATATCAGGAACACTATGCGCCGGAGTTTTTATTTCATAATAGGACGCGCGTGGATAAATAGAAGAAATACCCTTACTATCCTTAACGCGGATTTTAGCATATACTGTTGTATTCCATTCAGAAATTGAGTATCTACCAGTCCAGTTGTCGGCTTCCTCAGCGATAGTTGTCCCCGAAACAGGAAAAAACATCATAGGGACCTCTGAAATAAGGAATTTAGTCGTATCAAATATTTGAAGAATCACTGAATCAATACCATCACTGTCGAAAGCCGCGGCGTTAATGCTAACTTCACTACCGGCATCAGGTTTAAACGTTGAAAACGATGTTTTATAGATTATGGGATCTGCTCCCTGATAAGAAAGCTGACTCCCGGTAAAATTATGTTTAGTCTGGACGAAATCCTTTAAGCCATATTTAACATGCTGATTATGCAATGTAGTAAAAGAATTTAAAAAATCATTATAAGAAAATCCATAATCCAGAGTTCTATATGTATCGTCAAAAGCGCCATTGGATATAAGATTTTTAAGAGAGTCAATTCTAAGATTTAACATTGTTGGATTAATTATATTGTTTCGGTAGAATTGAATAAAATGAGTATATAGATCACGATACTGATTGATATTCAGCATCTTTTCCGTCAGCGGACGACTGCCTCCGCTGACCTGAGGAATGCTGTAGGGATTTGTGGATGCCCAGTCAACACTAAACCAATCGATTCCAAAACTATTATCATAATCATAAGGAATCCAGGTAAATTTTCCTTCAGAAGGCTCATAGTAGAGATAATAGTTGTTCATCAGACACCAGTAATCATCCCAGCTTCCCGTAAGAAAATTGATGGCCTGATACTCAAGAAAACCTGCATAGTTAAAAATAGTTTCAAGCGAATCCTGAAAATTTCCGGATGGGGTGTTATTAATCAGATTTATAAAACGGGCAAGTTGTGTATAGTCATTAGTTTCTTCATTTGTAGTGAGTTCATAGGCGGGAAATCCATCGCTGAAATAATAGTTTGACGCCGCGGAGCCTTTATAGACAAGATCGGCGGGATAGAGGCATTTCCACAAGTTGCCTGAATCATCGTTAAAATTTTTCTTAAGGAACTCATCGTCAATATGTTCAACAGAAACATAGACTCCATGATAAACGCCGTTAATATAAATGTAGCAATGAGCGGCCTTACTTGCTTTTATTCCGGCGCTGTTAAAAATATCCCAGCAAAGTTTGGCTCTTGATATCGAAGGATCATTATGTTCTCCATTAAGATTCATTTTATCAACATCATAAAATTCGCGCCCGGGCTCAAAATCATTAAATGATATTTTTAATGACTTTTTATTCGCCTCCCGCGAAGTGTTGCCTCGGATTCTAATACCAACATTTTCAACTGTTGAATCAATCAGCGCATTGGTAAAATGAAATGTACAACGATGAAGGGAATCGCTTTGAGGATTTTCAAACATCCATTGATACGCGTCCGGCTCCATGGTAATCGTGACCACCCCCGGTTGAGAATCATCGTAAAGCCGCGAAGTCAAGGAATAAGTCTGAGCGTAGGTATTTAAGACTAGTACCGCCAGAATGATGCTTAAGTATTTTTTCATTTAAACCTCTCTTTTTGCAACAATTTTACTATTCATAATTCGAGTTAGAAATAGGGATAAAAAAGCTGATACAATAATTCACTTCAATTTCTATTTCTTTCAAAGTGATGCAATAAACGATAGCCGGAAATGCAACAGCAAATCAGTTTGGACCGCTAGCGCCAATTATTCCAGTTTTTAGCATGTTCATCCCCAGCAAGATAGTATTAAGTGTCCAGATCCTTTTCTCATTCCCAATTTTCACTTAAATTTTCAGAAATAAGCTTTGTGAAAGGCAATAAGTTAAAAATCGCGCATTAGAATGTAACTTTATTAACCCCACTTAATGTCATTGCTAATTTTTATTTAAAGTTCCTGCAACTTGAATGATGAGCCGTTGATCAAGCTTCTGTGTCCATACTTTTTTTTCCCAGATATTTTTTATACCGACGTTCATTCTCATACCATAGAGCTATACTCAGAAAACTCATGGGGAAAAACATAAAGAACGCATTTTGAAGAGCGCTGTATATAAAATCTTCCCTGCCAAGCGCCCACTTTGTTGTAAGTATAGCTATAGAATAGAAAATGCTGAACAGAAACCCCGAAGAAAGGCAAAATACAAATTTCCCCTTTTTCCTCCAGAAAACCCACTTATGAATACTTTTTTCAGTAAAAATGATCATTAGATACTCCTTTTTGAATGAGAATTGAAAAATATCCACTGCCTATTCCAGTTAAAAGCGTAACAATTTTCAATGTAAGAGAGCCAAATACTCCTCAATTGCAATTTTTTCCTGACTTCCGGGTTGTAAAATATAGACATAAATTTGTCCGTCTTTTTCAATTTTGACTAGTCCAGACATCATCACTCGGCTTTTAAGATGTATCGATTTATTACTAATGGCTTTTTGAAAAAGTTTTTGAATCTGCTGATAATCAGTTTTAGATAAAGGTTTGCTAAAGCGACACCCTCCATTGTAGTTTCCGCTCGAACTCAATTCACTGCCAAGTGGATAATAGTTAATCATTTCATACGTGATTGTATAAGTATTGTTATTACCATCTGAATATTGATAGTTCATGAACTTATCCGTATTACAGCTTAAAAATAAAATGCTGATTAGACAGTATATTATTTTTATTTCCATTAGATTCACTTAGAAATATGTTTTTTATGATAAATCCGGACATAGTCAATGTCGTGGAATTGAGGGAAGATTGTCGTCGAATCCGGGTCTCCAGGCCAACTTCCCCCAATCGCTGTGTTTAATATCAGATAATGCGGGGTATGAGGGATACCTTCAGTAGTCGCGTGAATAAGCTGACCATCGATATACCAGCGAATCGAATCAGGTTCCCATTCGAGCGTATAATTATGAAAATCCTGGGAATAATTAACCGGGCCATTCCATTTTCCAGAACTGGCTTTTTTTTGACCATCGAATGTGTAGTAATGGAGTGTTCCATAAAGAATACTCGGCTCATGGCCAAGAAATTCCATAATGTCAATTTCACTATACCAGGGACGTTCTTCGGGGATTAAGTATTCTTTCCCGTTGGCAACAGTTTCTGACATTACAATTTCCATCTGCCAATTTCGATTTTGTGGATAGAGCCAGTGGGCAGGCCAAAGGCCCTTTCCTGAGGGTAATTTTGCCCGAATCTCGAAACGTCCGTAGACTGGAGCAAATTTTCCTCTTGTATCTAATCTGCCACTCGTATATTCTTTAGAGCCGAATTTTCGGAACCGACTGCGCAAACGCAATAGCCCGTTTTCAACATAAACTTCATCAGGAACATAATATTGAAGTTCATTATGCTTACTGCATTCGCGTATCAGCACATTCCATTTGCTTGTATCAAGCCGGGTACCCGTGAACTCATCACTCCATACCAATTGCCAATGGTTGGCCGTCTCCGCTTGGTTTTGTGGTACCCGCACGACATTGAGTAAAACCATTAAAAATAACAGAATAGAAATTATTTTACTGCACAGAGTCGGCATAATCGATCTCCCATTTTAATAATTAACATTTACAAGATGAGGAGAATCAATACTCCTCACACCTGATCTCTCATATAACGTTTTATAAAAGAATCCAACAACAGGACTCTTACGCTATCAAGCTGCCTAAAATAAAGATGGTAACACTCTGATAAAGAATTATTTGAAATTAAGTAAAAGTTTAAAAATTCAGGTGTTAGATAATCTAAATTGCTGTCTTGCTAATAAACAACGGCGAATCAGAACATGTAATTTCATCCAGTATTATCAGACCTGAAATTTTTTTCTACCATTTTACTGATTTTATCAGAATGCTCTTTTTTCAAAGTAAATACAAGCACTTCAATAATATGTTCACCATTTTCGTGAGTAACCGTTTCGATGATTGGTGGCTGTGAGACTGCAACCCAGGGGGTATTCATCAAGGCTTTTTCTAATTCAGGAAGCAACATCTCAATGTTAAATGAATCCGGCAACCTGAAAACCAGCAATCGTTTATTCAGGTTCAGATTATTGCCGGGTTTGGAAATAATTCCCAATCCGATCAGACCGTATGGAATAGCCCTGATATCTCCCTGCTGTGTTTGAATTTCTAGGCGAAAATGACCAGCATGTTTGATTTTACCTTCAATTCCCTCCAATTGAATATAATCTCCCACATCAATTTTTCGTTGTACCTTTAGAAATATCCCATTCAGAAAATCACGCATTAAAAATCTGGCTGGAATAGCAAAGAGTACCAAAATAAAACTGATCATTATCAAACCAGAATAATTTTCAATCCGATACATTGCTTCAAGACACCACATTGCGTATACGATCCATACAACCAGTTCGAGGATCGGAACCAAATAGGCGATATGATGCTTAATGCTTTTGGCATAGGGAATTATTTTTTGAATATAGTTTAAGAATCTGAACACAATATAGTATTACTAAGCATGTTAAAATGACGCGAATCATCATAGATTATCCAGCTAAATTATTCCTTTTTCTAAACATAAATTAACAATCAACGGTTCGATGTTTCTCTCAAAAGTAAATGTTTGGTTCCCTTTCGCTACAATAATTCCAGAATTAATCAAATTATTCATTAATTTTTCAGCCGTTTCATAGTTTGAATCTGTTATCCTCGATAATTTTTCAATATCAATGTTTTTATGCTGAATAAATAATGCAAAAACAACCAGCCAATCCGGATCAACAGTATCAAGAAGATCAACATTCGGAGTTACTGGTTTTTTAATGGTTAATAACTCGGTATCAACTGCTGTAATATTAGCTATCCAAGCATTTAAAGCTATCCCCGGAACACCCTGAGAAAAATGAAAGTAAGCATTAAACAACAATGACAGGTTTAATTGGGATAAGTCCTCTTCATTTCTTTCTTTTTATCGAAAAGCAATACCGCTTGATTTATGACGGCTCATCACCATATACTGTAATTGTTTTGTATTGAATGGAGCGCATTCAATTACTGAAATGAAATTGTCTTCAATCGGAAAAACCTTATTGATTATAGAGTACGCATGAATATTACAATTAATAATAAAAAGAATTTCCCCCCCGTAAATGTTTACAAGATCCATAATACTTTTAAGAGCTCCATATCCTGTATTTGATCTTTCCCACCACAATTCAAGGTCATTTATTACAATTACGCTTTCTGGGGGCATATCATTTAAGATTCCGAAAAGATCATCCTCACTGCCAACGGCCTTTCGTAATACAGTTAAAAAATCTTCGGGCTGGGCTGAACCATTTATTGGCGCATTTAGCCAAAAAGTATTGGCCTTTTTAAAAAAACAATCAACAATATATTGTGATAAAGTTGTTTTGCCCGAACCATGGACGCCTTTTATCAATAATGCGCCATTTACTCCCTCTTTATGACGTAACAAGGCGCGTTGGACTTGTCCCATTTCCTCATCTCTTATAACCCGAAATTCCTCGTTTACTTTAGAACTACTGCTAAATAGCCCAATAAAAAACCGGTATTTGGTTATAAATCTTGGAGTCCGGGATCAACTTCCTTACAACATCCCATAATTGGCTTATTTGAGTGCGCTTGACTTTTCTCGCTTCAATGTATTTTCTGGAGAAAATAATACCACTGGATGCGTTGTTAAGGACTAATATAACAAAATTGCTAAGTTTTGTTTTTATATAATTTATTTTTCTCGAGAAGCTGACGACTAATCTCTTCCCCGTCAGTTCTCTTTGTTGGACCGATATTGTATCTTCTGAGTCTATTATCGTATGATAAAATAATTTAGAAAAAGCATTACTTAGAAAATTATCTGAATTATATTCAATTTCCTGTAGCTTCACTAACAGCTTTTCTTTCTCCGAATTTATTTGAAGCAAAATTTTCTTAAAAAAAACAGCCGGAGAGGATTGATCTATATCTGCAATTTCATTATTATTATGAATGTTATTTAACCTAAATTTTAACATGCTATTCGCTTCCTTGCACTCAATAATTGCTCTGTTCGCTATAGATTCAAGTTGTTCAATTTCTCTGTAAAATGGCTCATAAAACAGTGTATCAAAATAATACCGGCCAACCCGGTGCAAGTTTAAACTAACCATTTTATAATCACTTAGTTGAATAGCATCGGCGTCAATAACGATCGCTTCCGGCAACAACATTTCTTCAGGCAATGTTCCAATTATTTCTGCTATTTTAAGATACGATTCATGGAATACACTCTTTATCTCAATTTGATCTGGAAATCGCAAGGGTGAAATATCCAAATCTGACAAATTGGTAACCTTCTCTATGTTTTCAAGTAATAAATCAATAGGCTTAATCACTTTTTCAATTAGTAAAGCCTGTACTCTATCATTGCCTTTTTGAATGATATTTTTAATAATTTCTCGGTCTGAGAGAACCAATGCATCAAGATTTAACGTATTATTAATTAATCGGATACCAACTTCCCATTCCTCCGGGTATACAGTAAAGTATTCAACAGAATTTTTTAATTTCTTCCGGATTTTTATCTTCGCTCTTGATAATGATTTCGGAGTTAAAAGATCTTCAGCGATATGAATGATAACTCCCCGACTTGCTGATAACAGCAAGGAAACAGATTGTGCCGTAAAATTTTTTAAAAATTGTTCAAAACCTTCAAATTCCTGGTTAATTTCCAAGCTTTGTCGTTGTATTGAAATGATATCGATATCTGGATTCAATTTCAATTTTTCAAAAATATCATTGACTCTGAAGATTATTTTCTTGATATCGGTAAACATTTTTATAGTTACATCTTCAAACGTCCTGAGCCAATTCTTCACTTCCGGCATTAAATTCAAATTTAAATGATAAGATACTAGTTTCTGAAAATGAACTTTATAATTCTTATCCTTATTTTCAGATGTCAAAATATACGGAACAAGAAGGGTATCAGACAATCCGTTTATATAATTTTCGACTCGCGCTGAAAAATGATTAATAGCATCGGATAGGCAGGCTTTTATCTCTCGAATGATCTCTTCATTTTTATTTTTAATGATGGCATTGATATTGAGGAGATACAATTGATGATATTTTCTCAAAATTTTTGCTGATTCATCTTTTTTTGAACCGGTAATCTCTTTTTCAAGATTCATAAAGCATTGCCCAATTGATCCCTTAACATTTCTAATCAGCATCTCCTGATTGCTAACAGCTTCTTTGATTCCTTTTTCGATAAAGGAAGCAGTTATTTCCAAGCAATCAGCGTCAAGTATATCCAACCGGTCCTTTAAAATCTTGCTTTCAATCATTGGGATTGAAGGCATTTCGTTAAATTGAGGTATAAGCTGTTCTGTTTTTTCATTTTTTATTGATAAGCCAACTAGATTGATTTCTTCGAATTCTTCGGATGGACTCAGGATTAATTTACTTACTGGTAATTTCAATATTGGATTAATGGATAAAACATCATACCGGGTGTATGGATTTGTTTTTTGTGGCAATCCTAATACCGCCAAATCGGCATTCATCGATTCACTCGAAATAATTGCATCTTTTGAACGCGTTCCGAAGTCGTCATTTATAATTTTAATTTCAGCTTTCATTCTTTTTTCATCCAATATTTCTGCAATATTTCTATAAATTTTGCCAATTAATGAAGAGTTATTACTGATAACTAAAATTCTTATTTCCGCATCCATCCAGGCTGGATCAGATTGTAAAAACTTAACGATATTTAACGCGAAACTTAAATGGCGCCCTTTACCATTCCACCAAATATCGATTCTCTCTTTTTGTCCAAAACCTGATTCTTTGTCATAATCAAGAAATACAGCATTCAACTGTTTTTTTTTAAAATCGGTAAGTAGATTAGCAATAAAATCAAAATTATTTGAATTCCTGCTCCATCCCATCAATATCGTGTTGGGCTCAAAACCACTGAAACCGTAAACGTTAGTTACAGTTTGGATGCCGTCCTCCAAATTATTGCATAAAAATTGTCGCTTAAAATAATTTACGTCTTTATTAATTTTTGAAGATACCGATAACAGATCGCTTTGCCCGGGATCAGAGTTGTTAACCAGATTAAAATCAGTTAATGCGCCCAGTTTTCCGGTCAATGAAAGTCCCATTTCAACTAAATGTGGCCGGGCCTGCGCGCCACCACTAAATAATATAATATTCGGCCGCCAATTCCGCTTATTTGTTTTTTGCATACTCAGTTTTAGCAATGCGCGTTTTGCCAGATTTGTCCAAAAACTATTCCACGCATCCCCGCTTTCCAATATTAATTCCTTTCTTTGCAGAAAAAAATAAAGCATCCCGAGTACAATTGTTGCGCCTGTCAGCGCAATAAAATCCAGCAATATCATTACGATAAATGCGGATAAAGTTCCCAGAATACTAACAAACCTCGGAATTTTAAATGCGGGTCTGAAATCCGAACTTGACCAGCTTTCAATAGCCGATGCCAGGTTTAAAAAGGCATAGGTTGTAATAAAAAACATGGACACAATGCGAGCAATAACATCCAGCTCTCCAATCAGGATTCCGGCTTCTGCAATAAAAAAAGCCAGTATCAATGCATTTCTCGGTTCATTGCTTTTTCCGGTCCCCTTGGCAAATATCTTGGGAGCAATTTTATCCATGGCAATGGCCTGAAGAATCCGCGGCGCCCCTAATATACTTCCCAGAGCCGAGGAAAGAGTGGCCCCCCAAATACCGGCAATGACCAGTGCCGGGACAAGCGATATTTTAAATAAAATTTGCGGATCATTCGCCAGGGCATTGGCATCAACAGTTAAGGCAAAAAATAAAGCCAGGCTAATATAAACGACAAAGCCAACGCTTACTGCCAGAATTGCCCCCAGGGGTAACGATTTTTTTGCATTTTTCAAATCACCTGACATCGATACCCCCGCTTCAAAACCAGTAACCGCAGGGAAGAATATTCCGAATAATAGCATAAATGGCGCTGCCCCTGGAAGGGGAGTCATGTTAATCACCTTGGGAGAAAATTCATGAGTCCCTGAAAAAATGGAAGCTAATGAAAGCACAATTGCCACCATTATAAAATACTGCGATTTAATAGCCAGCGAGGTGCTGATAAAGGTGATGGTTGTTACGATTAATAATACAATCGTACCTGCAATTCGGATGGTGTTGATAGAACTATTCAAATCCCAGTACTGTAAAAAGCTTTCGGCAAAACCGATTAAATACAAACTAACACTAAATGATAAACCCACAAAAAGCGCAAGGCCTAATGTTCCGCCGATGGATAAACCCAAACTGCGCGATATCATAAAATAAGTCCCGCCATTTTGCACGGGCTTGTCAGTTGAAAGGGAAGCGACGCTTAAACTCGTTGTGAATGATATGATATGAGCAATAACGATAATCCCCAAAGTATTTATTAAACCTGACTGCCCAATTATGGAGGGAAAGCGCAGGTACATGATCACACCCAAAATAGTAAGGATTGATGGTGTAAAAACACCCCCAAAAGTGCCGAATTTTTTAAATTGGGCCATAAAGTCCTCTATTTTTCTTTAAAGTCTGCATGAAACAAACTCCTGTTATTAATCTGATTGATGAAATGCTCATCAATTCTACACTACGATCGCCAACACCGTCATCCATAAATATCGTTACCCTTCTATATTGTAATTTTATAATTCCTTCCGTTCATTTCCCACTATACACTTAAATTCGCTAATATATAGCTATCGCATGGTCAATGTACACTTAGTATGATAACTTTAGGATGTAGTTATTATTATAATAACGAAGAGCTATTGATTTGTCAAGAAATTTTTTATTTAAAAAAAACGGGGAGATGTTTTGAATCTCCCCGCTATTGATAAACAGTATTATTTCTCCGGTTATTCCATTCTTTTAACTCGGCGCAAATCGCTTCGAATTAATCCGCCGAAGCAACTAGACTCATTTTGGCATAGCGTGCGGAGTCACACAAAATGACTCTGGACATTCGCTAATTCGGGAATCCGGAGAGCGGACCCTGCTCAGGTCAGAGTGGCAACCATGACAGCTTTAATCGTGTGGAGACGATTTTCCGCTTCATCGAACACTTTGGATTGGGGACTTTCAAACACATCTTCAGCTACTTCCATATCGTGCACGCCATTTGTATGGTGCGCCGGGAGGCAATGCAGGAAAATTGTGTCTTTATTACCCGTGCCGGCCATTAATCCGCTGTTGATCTGGTAAGGATAAAGTGATTGTATCCGTTCCTGTATCCCGGGTTTGTTTTCTTCACCCATAGATACCCAAACGTCAGTATAAAGCGCATCAGCGTTTTTGACAGCTTTCATCGCATCGGTTTCATACTCAATCACAGCCCCGGAGACTTTAGCTTCTGCTTGGGCATATTTTTGCAATTCCTCATCAGGAAACAGATTTCCCGGGGCGGCAATCACAAAATGCAATCCTAACTTAGCCGAAGCAATCAGCAATGAATTGGCCACATTATTACGTCCATCACCGCAATAAACCAGCTTGATGCCTTTCAATCGGCCGAAATTTTCTTCGATTGTCATCATATCGGCCAGAGCCTGGGTGGGGTGATAAAGATCAGTTAAACCATTCCAAACGGGAACGCCGGAAAATTTAGCCAGGTTTTCCACTAATTTTTGGTCAAATCCACGATATTGGATGCCATCAAACATACGTCCCAACACGCGAGCGGTATCTGCCAGCGTTTCTTTGGCGCCGAGCTGGATATCATTCTTACCTAAAAACTCGGGATGAGCTCCCTCATCAATACAGGCGACAGTGAACGCGCAACGGGTTCGGGTTGATGTTTTCTCAAAAATCAAAGCGATACTCTTATTCGACAAACGTTTAGGGAAAATCCCCGCACGTTTAAGCGACTTGTAATCTTTTGATAAATCGAGCAGATAACGGATTTCTTCCGTGGTATAATCACATAGGGTCAGCAAGCTGCGACCGGTCACATTGATTGCCATCTTATCCCCTTGCTTAACTAAACTTTTTTGTTAAAATGTCTTTTAACGTCGGCTGAGAGATCTCGTCCAGCTCATAACCCACCCGCACGGTTGGTTTATTAATCTTTACCAAACGGTTGAGGTCGATCGGAGTGGCAATAATGACAGCGTCACAATCAACTTTATTAATCGTATCTTCCAGATCTTTGATCTGCTGATCACCATACCCCATCGCGGGGAGTAACACTCCGATACCGGGATATTTCTTGAAAGTTTCCGAGATCGTTCCCACTGTCCAGGGCCGCGGGTCTACCAGCTCCTGTACACCAAAATTATGGGCAGCTACTACCCCGGCGCCATATTTCATTTCTCCATGGGTAAGGGTCGGGCCATCTTCGACAACCAGTACGCGTTTTCCTTGAATCAGTTCGGGATTGCTCACATCAAGCCGGGAATTGGCCTTAATCACGATCGCTTGTGGATTGTATTTACGAATATTAGCTTCCAGTTTAGCCACTTCGTCAGAATCAGCGCTATCCATTTTATTAATCACAATAACCTGGGCGCGTAGAAAATTGGTATTCCCCGGATGATAATTCAATTCATGTCCCGTTCGATGGGGGTCCACTACGACGATTTCCAGATCGGACTGATAGAAAGGCGTATCATTATTCCCGCCATCCCACAAAATCACATCGGCTTCTTTTTCCGCTTCCCGCAGAATTGCCTCATAATCGACGCCGGCGTAGATTACGCGCCCACGTTCGATATGCGGTTCATACTCTTCCATCTCTTCAATGGTGCATTTATGCTTTGCCAGGTCGTCTGTCGTGGCAAACCGCTGCACTTTTTGAGCAACCAGATCGCCATAGGGCATGGGATGGCGAATAGCCACCACTTTTTTTCCCATAGCCGTCAGCGCATCGGAAACAGCGCGCGATGTCTGCGACTTTCCGCATCCCGTACGCACCGCGCATACGGAAACTACCGGTTTAGTCGATTTGATCATCGTTTTGGTCGGGGAAAGCAGCGCGAAATTCGCGCCTGCCGCTAAGGCTTTCGAACCCAACTGGAGGACATGAGTATGCGTTACATCTGAGTAAGCAAATACCACATCGTCCACTTGATGTTTTTTGATCAAATCGGCCAATTCATCTTCGGCTACGATCGGAATACCGCTGGGGTACAAAGACCCTGCTAATTCTGCCGGATATTTACGATCGTCGATATTCGGAATCTGGGTCGCCGTGAAAGCGATGACCTCATATTCCGCATTATCGCGGTAAATTACGTTGAAGTTGTGAAAATCCCGGCCGGCAGCGCCGCAGATGATCACTTTTTTCTTGGCCATTTGAGCCTCTCCTTGTTTGGGTTTAAAACGGTTGGTATTAATAAGCGACGATAGTAGTACCGTCGCGGCCTTCCACCGCGTCGATCAGATGATCTACATCGGTGATGATCACTTTATTTTTGGGGTTCGCCTGGACGAATTCAATAGCCGCCAAAATTTTGGGTCCCATCGATCCAGCCGGGAACTCTCCTTTGCCATAATAATAACGGGCCTGGGCCAGAGTCATTCGCTTCAAATCCTTTTGGTCTGGCTTGCCCCAATGTACGGACACACAGGGAACTCCGGTAATCACAATCAAAGTCTGAGCGCCAACGGCCAAGGCGATCTTCATACTGGCTAAATCTTTATCAATCACACAATCAAGCCCCTCAATCGTATTGTCCTTCTCAAAATATACCGGAATACCGCCGCCCCCACCGGTGATGACTATATAATCCTGTTCAATCAAATGTTTAATGGCTTCCTTTTCAACGATATCAATAGGATATGGTGAAGCAACATAACGCCGATAACCGCGGTTAGCATCCATTTTCATCACCCAGTCTTTTTCTATTTGAAGTTTTTTCGCTTCCTCTTCGGTATAAAACTTCCCGATTGGTTTGCTGGGATCCTGAATTGACGGATCCAGAGGATCTACAATAATCTGGGCCGGCACGGTTACAATGTTACGCCACATTTTTTTCCGGATCATCACATTTTGAAGACTCTGCTCAATCATATATCCCATGGAACCGCAGGTCATGGCATCCGCCACTCCCAGCGGAGTTTCCGCAACTTCATCCTTTGCCTTGTCCACCATCAGCATAATCATACCCACCTGGGGACCATTACCATGTGTAATTACAAAATTATACCCTGTTTTCATCAACTCGACAATTGGATCCATGGAACGTCGTGTGTTTTCAAATTGTTCATGTATATCACCCTTTTGCCCTTTTTGGAGAATGGCATTTCCCCCTAAAGCTAAAACGGCCAGTTTTTCTGACTTTTGTTCAATTGTCTTCATGATTGCGCCCTTGCTCGACATGGCAATCCCTCTTTTTACGTTTAGTGGTTAACTGTTACTCATCGATTCCTCCGAAGCCAATCAAACAGATCAGTTCCGGAATGACTACAAATTGAAACGGGATAGGCAATCAACCTATCCCGTCAGCAGTTGAATACGATGTAAAAATAGTAAGATGTTGAAAAAAAGGCAAGCGAGGCAGTTAACTATTTTCAATTTAAATTATTTTTTTTTCAATTCCTTCTGCAACGCTTCCTGCCGGATCTTATTCACATAGTCCGGACGTTGGAAGGTATACTCGAATTTATCATGCGTATCATAGCTCCCATCGATAATGGCGACTACATCCTCAATAAACACGATTTCCTCATCAGTGGGAATAACAAAGACCTTAATCGGCGAATCGGGTTTACTGATGATTGATTCCCGATTACGGCTTTTGGTTTTCCAGTTGGCTTCTTTATCATAATAAATGCCAAAGGGTTCCAATCCTTCAAGGATGGGCTCGCGTAGTTCAGGACTCATTTCGCCCACACCGGCAGTAAAAACGATAGCATCGACCTTACCCAAAGCAAAGGCATAGGCGCCGAGATATTTTTTAGCGCGATAGGCTTGAAGATCAAAGGTCAATTTGGCGCGCTCATCCCCATGATCCATGGCTTCGCATAGATCACGTTGATCGACCCATTTCTGGGTCAACCCCAAAATCCCACTCTTTTTATTAAGAATATCGGACATTTCCTGAAATGAATACCCTTTCTTTTCCATTATATAAAGGATAATCGCCGGATCAAAATCACCGGAACGGGTTCCCATCACCAAACCTTCGAGAGGGGTGAATCCCATACTCGTATCGTAGGAAAGCCCATTTTTAATCGCAGTAAAACTGACTCCGTTACCGATATGGCAGGTGATCAGGTTGACTTCATGGGGTTTTTTCCCGAGCAAAGCCGCCGCGCGGCGGGAAACATACAAATGAGAAGTCCCGTGAAATCCATAACGGCGGACATCCATCTCTTCATACCATTCATAAGGCAAGGGGTAGAGAAAGGAAGTCGCCGGCATCGTCTGATGAAACGCTGTGTCCAGCACAGCCACGTGAGGAACAGAGGGAAGAAGGTCCAGAGCGGCTTCAGCGCCCAATACCGACGGTGGATTGTGCAACGGCGCCAGGTTATAGTTCTCCCGCATCTTATTGAGGACTGAACCTTCCTTACCATCGATCTGCACGGATTTGGTAAAGGCAGTCCCGCCATGGATCATTCGGTGGCCGACCGCATGAATATCATTAATGTTATCCATGATACCATTTTCTTCAGAAGTCAATGTCCGCAAAACCAGTTCAAGCGCGTCTTTATGGGTTTGACAGTTATTATAAATTTTAACTTTATCTTTCCCTTTTTTATCATGATTGATAAAGGCACCCTCCAGTCCGATGCGTTCAACAACTCCTTTAGCCAGAATATCGCGTTCTTCCCAATGATACACCTGGTATTTAAGTGACGAAGATCCACAATTGAGCGCTAAAATATTCACGACATTCCTCCTTTTATTCATTTAGATTATTGAGCATATCCATAGCTCGGGCGGCGTCTTTCATACCCAGTTCCATACCGAATTTAACGGCTCGGGTATTCAAATCATGAGTTTGAGCGGGTACGCGATTAGTGATAGCCATGAGCATCGATTTTTTTTGGACAATGCCGGTTAACCCCTGGATAATGCCCAATGAAATGATATTCGCGACGATGGGATTATTAAATTTATCACGGGCATATTCTGAGATCGGGTAGGCAAAAGCCAACGAGGTGGGTACATTGGAAATGTTGGTTGTATCCAAAATCAGAATGCCTTTGGATTTCAAATCAAAGAAGTACTTATCGCACGAAGCCTGGTTCAGAGCCAGCAGTAGGTCCAGATTTTTCGTTTTGGGGTAAAAAATTTTCTGATTACTGATGACAACATCGGAACGGCTGGCTCCACCCCGGGCCTCAGGGCCATAACTTTGGGTTTGAGCCACATTGAAACCATCTAAAACAGCGGCTTCGGCCAGAATAATACCGGCCAGAATCAGCCCTTGTCCGCCGGAACCACTCAAACGGATTTCATAATACGTATCAATGACAGCGGTATCATTCTTCTTGTTGTTTTTCATCCTGAATCTCTTCCTTTTCAACCGGTTTGGGAGCCATGGGTTTATTGCTGAGTTTTTCCAGCAATTGACCATACTTTGCTGTATATTCAACGCTTTCAACACGATGCAGCGTACCGATCCTGAACTTGCCGGATATTTGTTCTTCCGTCATTTTATCGGCCGCCTTGACATTAACGGCGTGTTCTTTCTGCCATTTCATCATCTCCACGGCGCCGCCTTCCTTGTTTTGGCGTCCATAGAGAGTATGACATTGCGAAATAACTTCCACTACGGAAAAACCCTTATGCTGGATCGCTTCCTGAATCGTATCCTTCAATTGGGTAGCATAATAGACCGCGCCGCGTCCCACGAAACTGGCACCGGCAGCAATCGATAAATCCGCAATGTTGAAAGAAGCTTCATAATTGCCATAGGGAGCAGTCGTACCTTTTTTCCCTTCAGGAGTCGTGGGAGAAAACTGCCCGCCCGTCATACCATAGGTGCTATTATTGATAATAATAGTAGTAATATCAATATTACGCCGGCAAGCATGGATAAAATGGTTGCCGCCGATGGCGAGGCAATCCCCATCGCCGGTGATAACAATTACATGTTTCCCCGGTTTCACTAATTTAATGCCGGTAGCGAAAGGCAATGCCCGGCCATGCAGGGTATGAACGGTATTAAAATCCACATAAACCGGCATACGGGAAGAACAGCCGATACCGGAAACCATGACGATATCATCTTTCCCGATATCCAATGTGCTGATGGCCCGGATAATAGCCCCCAGCACTATGCCATTGCCGCAACCCGCGCACCAGACGTGAGGAAATTTTTTGTTATGCCGCAAATATTTATGGATTGTTTTCAATGATTGGATAGCCATTATTTCACCTCGCGTAAACGGTCTAAAATTTGAATTGGTGTAATCAATTCGCCATCAATACGACTCAATCCGTAGACTCGAGTGGAATGGGTCGAAACACGGACGATTTCATTAACGACCTGCCCCATATTCAGTTCAGGGACCAAGACTACCTCCAGGTCCTTAATAGCAGATCCGATCTGGTGATCCGGAAATGGCCAGATCGTTTTCAGACGGACCAGTCCGGCTTTGATACGTTTTTTACGGGCCATGAGTACGGCTTTTTCCGCCGCGCGCGAGACAGATCCATAAGCAACGATGGCGCACGTCGCATCTTCCATCATAAATTCTTCAATCTCAACAATATCACGCCGATGATGCTCTATTTTATTATGCATTTTATCCAACATAGCCGCGATAAAATTGGGGCGGCTTTCGGGGAAACCCAGTTCATCATGCGCTAAACCCGTTACATGATAACGAACGCCTTCACCGATATTAGCCATGGGAGAAACCCCCGTCGGCGTCAATTCAAAATGCTTATACCATTCAGGGGGGACAGTCGGCTGGACGCGGTCGATTACCTCAATTTCTTCTTCTTTGGGAATGACAATATTCTCACGCATGTGCCCAATAACTTCATCAAGCAGTACGATCACCGGAATTCGGTATTTTTCCGCCAGATTAAACGCGCGGACGGTCATTGTCAGACATTCATAGACCGAATTGGGACACAAAACGATAATTTCGTGATCCCCGTGAGTTCCCCAACGGGCTTGCATCACATCACCCTGGGCAACATTCGTGGGCAAGCCGGTGCTGGGCCCACCCCTCATCACATTGATAATCACACAGGGGACTTCCGTCATACAGGCATAGCCAATTCCTTCCTGCATCAGGGAAAAACCCGGACCACTGGTGGCTGTCAGCGATTTATATCCGGCCAAAGACGCCCCAATTAATGCGCAAATACTGGCAATTTCATCTTCCATTTGAATAAACACACCGTTTTGTTTGGGTAATTCCCGGGCCAGATATTCCGCAATTTCAGTCGACGGCGTAATCGGATATCCCGCATAAAACCGCACACCGGCAATCAAAGCGCCTATTGAACATGCTTCATTGCCTTGAATGAGTCTGCTTTCTCCATTCACTGTTTATCTCCTTAAAAATGTTTTTTTCCGGATTGATCCTTACGAAGTCCCGTGATGGCGAAATCGGGACATCGAATATCACACATCCCACACGAAATACACTTTTCCGGGTGGGCGATATAAACTTTACCGTCCGGGCCGGCAGCTAATACTTGTTTTGGACAAAAGGCGATACATATTCCGCAACCCTTGCACCAGTTACGGTAAATATAGATCGTTTCACTCTCATAGAGCAAATCCAGTTCCTCAGTAGCCATCGCTTTCTTCTTTTGCACCATAAATATTCTCCTTAACAACAGGTTAATACTTGACGTTGAATTTCCATAATTTCCTTAATTCCTTGCTCTCCGAAATCGAGCATACCGGATAATTGCTGGTGGCTAAACGGTTGTTTTTCAGCGGTTCCCTGTAGCTCAATCCACTCGCCTTTCTCCGTCATGACTAAATTCATATCCACTTCAGCTTGTGAGTCTTCACTATAGTCCAGATCGAGAAGAATATTGCCGTTGACGATACCCACGCTAACCGCCCCTAAAAGTGTCCGCGCCGGATGTTCACTGATCTCGCCTTTTTTAAGAAGTGAATCAAATAACCGGCGCACAGCCAAAATACTACCCGAAATGGCAGCCGTGCGAGTTCCTCCGTCCCCTTGCAAAACATCGCAGTCAATGACAATTGAACAACCCGGAAACAATTTCCGATCAACCACCACTCGCAACGTCCGTCCAATTAATCGTTGAATCTCCTGGGATCGTCCGTCGATACCTTTGACCGGACGTTGAATGCGTTTGCCGCAACTAGCCGGCAACAATCCGTACTCGGCAGTGATCCACCCTTCCTCGCGCTCTTTCAAAAAAGCAGGGACATCATTCTCCAGGGTAGCGCTCACAATAACCCGCGTATCGCCATAACAGCTCAATACCGAACTTTGAGCAAATTTCATAAAATCAACTTCAAACCGGATCGGCCGCAATTCATTATTTTTTCTTCCGTTTGAGCGGTTCATGATCATCCTTAATTGTGAATGTTTTGGTAGCCAACGACTCCCGATAATCTCCAGCCTGCAACTCGACAATCGTACACATTTCCTTAATACGAGAAAAAATACGGCCGTCAAACAAATCCTTCATCTGTTCCAGATTCTGATTAGTCGTGATCAGGGTGATGCGTTCCTCCTGATAGCGCCGATCAATTAAATTGTATAACATTTCCATTTCCCAATCCGTATTGCGTTGCACACCCATATCATCAATCAGCAACAGATTCTGATTAACAAAATCCTCCATAAAACTCATGGCTTTGCCATAAGTTTCACTCCCTTCTGTGAAAGTATCCCGGATACGGTGAAAATATTGGTAGGATAAATTCATATAGCGGGCGGAGATGGCATAATGAAAAATCAATTCATTGAGAATGATACAACATAGAAGTGTTTTCCCGTTGCCTACGCCTCCGCAAAGAAATAAACCAGTCCGGGTGGCGCTCGGAAGGTAATCTTTTATCATGTAGTTTGCAATCGTCTTCACATTTTCTAACGGAGTATTGGGTTCCGCCTTAAAATCGGGTAGATATTTAAATTGATATTTTTTAGGGATATTGGCCAGTTGATAGGCTCGGGCAACCTGAGCGAATTTATTTCGGAAGTGAGCGCACTCGCACTGAATGGCAATATGATTCTGGTAATAGAGATATGGAAATTCACCATTACAACGGCACCGTTCCCGTACGCATTCGCAAAGAGAAAGCGCGCGTTGCGACTGAGGCCCGCCCGTCTCAGCAATATAATATCCGCGGTCATAGCATTTTTCACAACTCATTCTTTTTTGTTCCTTAATGATAGCGGTTGATAAAACGCGCAATACCCCGCTTCAATCCCAAGGCGATTTGTCCAAGGTAATTGGCTTTAAGTAAATTGCGTTCTTCTTCCAGATTGGAAATAAATCCAACTTCAACCAGTATCGCTGGCATATAAATCCCTTTCAGTATTAAAAATCCGGCCTGATCCACTTTGCGGGGAACGGAGGGAACGCTTTTACCCAGTTCCTCCAGTATAATATTGGCCAAGTCACTGCTTTCGCGCAGATAAGAGTTATGCAGCATATCAAAAACAATATTTTTAAGTGTATCCGTATGCAGAACCTGGTCGCTTTCGGACTCAAAAATAATCACACTGTTTTCCAGTTTTGCCGTTTCACGCGCTTCATCCGTTTTTTCCATACTCAAAAAATAAGTTTCTATCCCACGGGCAGAGTTACGCCGAGCGCCCCCGACACTATTGCAATGAATACTGACAAACAAATCCCCGCCACTGCTGTTCGCAATACGTCGCCGTTTGTCAAGCGCCACAAACTCGTCGCGGTTTCGGGTCAGAATGACTTCATAAACGTTTTCCTGGTCCAATAATTTTTTTAAGCGGAGGGCTATATCAAGTACTATATTTTTCTCCTGGGTGTTCAAACGCCCCAAAGCGCCTGGATCGTCGCCGCCATGACCGGCATCAATGATGATCCGTTTGATATCTCCATGCCGCTGAAGGATTGAACTGGTGTCTATCGGTTGGGACGACAAACTGTCGTCCGAAGTAATGTCCATGTATGTCATTGGAATTGAGTCTGCCGGTTGACGTAAAATCAGCATCAATCGATTATGCAAACTATCATTTTTTAATTGAATATTTTCCAGGAGAAATCGAAATCGCAGGGATAATTGCAGCGATTGATTGAAATCATACATGCGGATGCTTACTACCGGTTCATCGATTGATTTTTTTAAAACTCCCTCGCTCAATTTTGTCTGCGCCTTAAAGAAATTAAAATTAATCCAATAGCTTTCACTTAGAGAATAGTCAAAATCCTTTTGCTCACGAAAAGGGCGATTCGCTTCAATTTGAAGCAAAAAACCATTTAATTTCTTTTCCAGAGTTACGGACCTTATTTCCAGCGGGGCATTCGGGTTAACTTGCTCACTCAGAAATTCCAGTGGAAGTGTCAATTGCCATTCATGCCATAGATGATGGGTAAACGTCTTGAAATCACGAAGCGCTACTAAAATCCGTCCATTTTGCAACTGAATGGGATAAAGTGTGGTAAACGACTGAGAATCGAGCCGATAAAAATAAAGCCCCCAGGCAGTAACCAGTTCATGATTCTCCCAATGGTACACTATTTTTTGATTTTCTGTACTGAATATTTTTTGGAAAGGTCCCAAAACCGTAATAATTTGATCACAGGCAATATATTCGATTCCATCAACTGGTATCATCTCCAACTGAACGGTTTCCGACCCCACTTTGACTCTTGTTCTCGCTTGCAGGAGAACCGTCCAAAGTGTTAATATAAAAAAGCACTTACCGGTTATGTTTAAAAGCGCGTTCCATTTCCCGCTGCGCTTCACGACGGGTAATTGCATCGCGTTTATCATACTGCTTTTTACCACTGGCTAAGGCAATCTCCATCTTTAAGTGTTGACCTTTAAAATATAACGAAAGTGGGATTAAAGTCAAGCCCTTTTGCAATATTTTTGCTGCTAAACGTGTTATTTCTTTTTTATGCAAGAGAAGCTTCTTCGGCCGCTCAGGTTCATGGTTGACATATCCCCCTTTGTCATAGGGATTAATCATCCAGTTGAGTACAAACAATTCTCCTTTAACTACATCAATATAGCTGTCTTTAAAACTGGTCTGGCCGTTGCGAATAGACTTGATCTCAGTGCCCATTAAAACGATCCCTCCCTCGAAACGCTCAATGATCTCAAAATCATAAAACGCCCGTTTATTAGTCAAAATCTTGCGGAATAGATCTTTTTTATCAGTATTCGACATAAATTCACTCCTTTTAATTTTTTTTTAGGAAATCCTATTGACTTCTTGGAAAAAATTGCTTATAATAGCGATTCAATTGCCGAAGTGGTGAAACTGGCAGACACGCTGGGTTCAGGGTCCAGTTCACGCAAGTGAGTAGGGGTTCGAATCCCCTCTTCGGCAACCCCCATAAAATAAGCAAATTCGATTCAATTGTCAATTAGAATCGCTATATAAAAAAAAATACTCGCCTGTCCGAGTAAAAAAATTTTACTCTTTTACTTGGCTGAGTTAATTTTTTTTCCTCGGGCCCAAAAATATCACCATTTTTAAAGCCTAAATAAAACCTGTAAAAGTTTTTAAAAAAAAATTTTTAGCCTATCTGTCTTACACTGATTCAACCCAAGAAACGGAAATTAGACAGGAACGGGTACTCTATTTATCCTATTTACAATATGTTATATATTATTATTCAATTTTATAGCCAGAGAAGAATGCAGATATGGGGGTTAATATTTCTAATTATCAAACATAAAATCAAATTCATCACAAGCTATCTTCTAAATCCGGCACGTTAAATGCAAATATAAACAGTTGGAGATTGGGTTCTCCAGGCGGCGTACCCGATTTCCACTTGTGTTAATTGTTTGCTTCCCCCTTTTTTCAAGGCCTTTTGAAAGCTTTGTCAGCCAGAGAGCGTCAGCAACGCTCTCTGGTCTGCATTATGGATTGCGTATTTTAATTTTTAATAATGAATCACTGGGATTTAACATCCGATTTTTATAAAATGTATCAAAATCATCATCAGTAACTTCCTGAAAATTTAGTTCTGTATTATCGGGAACGGCATTTTTCATGAAATCGAGCCATATTGGCAATGCCAGTGATCCGCCATAATAGCTTTTCCCCTGATAAACCAACGGCCGGTTATCGTCAAAACCAACCCATACGATACAGACTAAATTGGGAGTGAATCCACAAAACCAGGCATTGGTATGATTGGAAGAAGTTCCAGTTTTTCCCGCCGCTTTTTGGGTATAGCCCGAACGGCGAATAAAAGAGCCGGTACCATGGTCAACGACATTTTCCATGGCCTGGCGCACTTGATACACGACCCAACTGTTAAGAATTTTCTGGTGAAAATAATAGGGTATGTTGATTGTCCGCTGTTCGCCATCAAGAATTCTTCGGATGGCGTAAGGGTACGTGAAATATCCATTACCGGCTAACATCAGATAAGCGCCGGCAACTTGTAAGGGAGTTGCGTCCAGAGCGCCCAACGCAAGCGACAGGCTTTTTCCCGGTATATTTTTAAATCCGAGGCTCCGGGCTAATTCCACCAAACGATCCATGTTATATTGAGCGAGTATTTGAACACTGATTGTATTGAGTGAGCGGGTTAGCGCCTCTTTGTAATCAATTTCTTCATAACTAAAAGTACGTGAATCGTTCGAGGGCGCATAGAATTGCCAATGCCCAAAATTCAACCATTCTTTGGCTTCCTGCGACATGGCAGGATGATTTTCCATCGATTCCCAGAAACCATTTAACCATTCTCGGCAGCTTTCAACTTCTGTAAAGGTGAGTGGAATATCTTCTTCCGGGAAAAAGGATTTCAGCCGACTCAGGAACTCTTCGGCTGAAATCCACTTTTGGCTATTGAAGATATACACGATGGGTTCATCCTTGAAAGTTGTGTACTGCGTAATGACATCTTCACTAAAAGCAGTGGCATAGTTCAGTGGTTTAAAAGCGGAACCCAATTGCCGAGACGCATTGACGACGCGATTGAAATCACTGTTATAATAATTTCTGCCCCCAGCTAAAGCGCGGATTTCGCCTCCCGGGACCGAGACGGCAATGGCCGCTACCTGGGGATATTTTTTTTTCATTTCTGGTGTTGCGCTGTCATACGGAATTTTAAAACCCAGATTCCGATCAATTTCTACTAAATTTTTCTGAATCGCATCCGCCAGATATTCCTGTGTGATTAAATTAAAGGTTGTATAAACAACCAGACTGCCATTTTGAAACAAATCGTAGCCGAATCGTTTAAGGACATTGCTCCGCACAAAACCAACACAATAATCAACTCCGTTTCTCTCATGGCTGGCTTGTCCAAAGTCAATATCCTCTTCGATTATAGCCTGATATCGTTCGCGATTGATATATCCGCAATCCAACATACGTTTGAGAACTACTTTCCGGCGTTGGTTGGCGCGCTTTGGGTAGCGAATCGGATTATAATAACTACCCGCTTTGAGCAATCCCGCCATCAATGCGGCTTCATTTAATTCCAATTGACTGCACGATTTGCCGAAAAAAGCTAATGAAGCCTGCTCGATTCCATAAAGCTGAACACTATTCCGATTGGTACCCAAATGAACAATATTCGCGTATGTCGTCAGTATATCATCTTTAGAATAGCGATACTCTAAATGTATCGCTGTAATCAGTTCCAAAATTTTACGTTTCACGCTCCGATCCGCTTTTAAAAATAAATTTTTGGACAATTGCTGGGTAATCGTGCTGCCTCCGGCGACATGTCCGTGGTAGAGATGCGCTTTTTTCAAGCTGTAATAAACAACTGCCTGGAAAAATCGTATAAAATTGATACCATGATGATGATAAAACCGATGATCTTCAACTGCCAGTAAGGCCTGGAAAAAAAGAGGAGAAATTCTATTTTTCTCCAACCAGATCGAACTCTCCGATTTGTTGATTACCTGCCCATTTTCCGCTAATATCCGGATTCCCCGGTGGTTGCCTAATTCCTGAATTGAAGCGGGAAGTTGAGGGCATTGCAATATTAAATAGGTAAAAATAGCAAATGAAATGCTAAAGAATATTAGAAGAAACAATAGCCCATAAATTAATAATTTATTTTTCATACTGACCTCAGGGTTCCGATTGAAGTAATTTGAAAAGCGCGGAGCCATCTGTCGAAGAAATCCCTTGACGCCAATAGGAAACCTCATTATTTTGGCGAGCGCGTAAAATAATTGACCAGTTCGTATCAGCCAGCGTCATAAAACATGAATCGATTTCATTCAGTTTGTCAGTTATAAAAAATGATTCTCCTAACGCGATTCGCTGCCTCTGAATATAACCTCGATAGATTTTCTCGCAAAACCGAGCAAATGAGTCCGACCATTGAACCGAATCCTCGATAATATAGAGCTGCTCCCAAAGAATCAATTCATCATTCTGGTCTTGAAAAAGCGTTGAATCCTCAGGGAATAAACCATTAATAACTTTTTTTTCCTTTAAAGCGGTATCATCACCTTGCAATAGGAACAGAGTAAGTTGAGAATCCTGCATAGCCAGGGCCGCTTTCACCCAATGAGGTCGGGTATAGAGATAGATAAACTCATAATTATTGAAATATATCTCCTTATAAGATGGGGGCAGACTGGTAAAAAGTTGTATTAGATTGTCCTTGGAAAGGACAAGTTGCCCATTTGCCTGCACCACCTTATTGACGTCAATCAGATACTGCCGCCCTTTTTCGCGAGCCAGACTCCGCAATTTATCGATTTCAAACCATTCATTTTTGAGTGAATCGCTACTGGAAAAACTTGCCACTTTTTTCCAAAAATCACCTTTTTTAGGTCGCCGGGAATTGAACATATTGATATAAAATCCTAAGCAGTCCGCCCAAAAAAAACAAAAAACAATCAAGAGCAGCAAAAGAGCTATTAAAACTTTTTTTATCATGCGTTAAATATAAGTTGGATTTTGCGTTATGTCAACATTTTTTCGATTGATCTTGAATTTTTCTTAAAATTTTGGTATATTAGTTTTGCCTTATCAAAGAAACTATAGGGAAACAACACTATAAAAAGGAATCCCGGATGGATATATTACTGATACAGCCCTGGTTTTGCGATTACTATCAGACATCAATTCGCGCGCAACCTCTGGGGTTGATGATGCTGCGAGCCGTTTTGCAACAACGGGGATATCAGGTTGAAATTTTTGATTTTCTACGGGGAAATCATCGCCAAACAATTTCACGTCCACGTTCTTTTGCCCATTTGGATAAGCAGTATGCCGTCAATGATCATTCTCCGGCCGCGCTATATCGTCAATTTTTTCGATTTGGTCGTCCTCTGGCTGAATTAATTGGCTGGATCGATATCCATACACCCCGGCTGATCGGCATCAGCGCGCTTTTTACTGCGTACTTATCGTCAGTAGGTGAACTGGCTTCAGAAATCCGCAAGCGCTACCCATCAATCCAGTTAATGACAGGGGGCCATGCAATAGCGGCGCAATGGCTGGCTCATCGATCTATGCCTGATTTTCCGATCGATCTTTGGGTGATTGGCGAAGGCGAACCCGCCGTTGGACCCATCGCAGATTATCTGATCCACAGACAGGGGAAACTGAATAGTATCCCCAATAGTGTGTACCGCAAGCGAGGCCAATGGGTAGAAAATCCATCTATGCCCGTTGCGGAGCTTGATGAATTGCCAATACCCGATCGGACACACTTGTTCACAGATCAATTTTCTCCACCACAGTTGATTACTATTGTCGCTTCACGCGGCTGCCCCTACCAATGCAAATTCTGTTCCAGCGCCGATTTATGGGGTCATCATCACCGAATGCGCTCAATCCGCTCACTAATCCGGGAAATTGATAATTGTATCGCTCAATATAAGATTTTCCACTATAATTTCGAAGATGATAATTTAACTTATGACTTGGACTATTTCCATTCCCTATTAAATGCAATCATCCCCTTGACAAAACGTTATCAACTCACATTCACCGCCATGAACGGAATTAATTATCATGCATTAAAAAAAGAAACATTAAATTTAATGGTACATGCCGGATTCAAATCGATTAATTTTTCAATTGGAACCAGCCATCGAATAAATCTGAAACATTGGCAACGCCCGGCCGATCTTACACCCCTGAAAGCAATCCTGCCCTTTATCATCGAGCACAAATTACGTACAACAGTTTATTTCATAGTCGGCGCTCCTGATCATTCGGTTGATGATGATATCGATACATTAAAAACTTTGATGGATATGCCTGTGGTCCTGGGCCCTTCAATCTTTTATCTCACACCAGGTCAAAAATTGGCCCAGTCGCTTGGATTGGAATTTCCTACGGATAACGACTACTACCGTTCGACCGTATGCTATCCCCCGGAGGGAACCTATACCGTCAGTTCCAAGCTGACGTTACTACGCATGGCGCGATGGGTGAACTATCTAAAAATGAACTTGTCAAACCAGCCTCCATTAATACCCGAGCGCTACCGCTCCTGGCTGCGAATCACTTTCGAAAATCAGACCATTCCGGCATTGCTTAAAAGCTCCCACACCGCAGTATTACCACTGGATCAGGGTGTTGTCCAAAAATTATTTTCGCATGGTCGAATTTGCGATTTAAACAATATTTTTCATTCCTTTGCCGATATTTATAGCTATCTTAACGATTTGTAATATATAAACCAGACTCAGCGATCTGTTTGCTATCCATTTCTGAGTAGCTGCAAAGTAACCAGGGGCCCATTGGCGGATTCCGAAACCAGAACTATACCTGATTAATTGGGTTTCCCTGATCAGCAAATAGTGGTTTAAAACGCTTATCCAAAAGAGGGCAATTTTCACGAAGGGATTGAAATTTTAATGGGTACCCACCCACACTTTTCCGGAATTGGTTAATTTCACGAGCCGAATAGATTTTCCATTGGGTATAACGCAACTCAAACGGGATCCGCGCAGCAGTCAGGCAAGCCAAACTACGGTAAAACGTTTCGAGTTGTACCCGCCGGCGGGTGATGAATTGCAAATCCTCCTGGTTGAAAGCCTTAACATCCATAGAAACAAAATCAATCAGTTCCTTTTCCAACAACCGTTCCAGCGCTAAAGGGAAAAAACCATTGGTATCCAATTTGATTTTAAGGGGCGACTCTGTTTTTATTTCTTTGATAAAATCTATAATTTGATTGGAATAGAGAGGCTCACCCCCCGTAATGACTACATATTCAATCTCACTTCGCGCCAGATAATCAATAAAATCCACACGGCGATCAGGAGGCAGGCTTCCAACTACCAGATGTGGGTTGTGGCAGTAACGGCAACGAAGATTGCAACCGTAGAGAAATGCAATGCTTGAAATATGGCCGGGATAGTCGATCAGGCTGACCGGTTCATACCCCGCAACTATCATAGAGTTTTCAAGTAATTAAAACGCGCTTTAAACTCTTCTTTTTTACCATCGTTCCAGTTATCGAGGGGGCGATGATAACCTACAATACGGCTATAAACTTCACAATGCGAACCTTTCAGTTCCTTTAAACGCAATTCAAGTTGGCGGATTCTTTCCTGTTTTTGTTCAACATTTGTCATACTGCCTCCATACTCTTTTTTAAATCATTGATTTCTGATAAAATTTTATGCCGTTCCTCTGCTTCGCAGAGCGGGCAGTTATAATGTTCTCCCTTGATATAGCCATGGATAGGGCAAACGGAAAAAGTGGGGGTGATGGTAAAATAGGGCATTTTATAATTTTGCGCAATTTTTTGGACCAATTCCCTTACAGCCGACTGGTCATCGATACTCTCACCGATAAATGTATGGAAAACTGTTCCCCCTGTATAAAGAGTCTGCAATTGATCCTGATGGCGAAGCGCATCAAATAACGGTAATCGCGTATTTACGGGCAATTGCGTGGAATTGGTATAGTAGGGCTTGGCCGAACCATTGGTAATAATCGCCGGATAGAGCTCTTTATCCTTTTTTGCTAATCGATAGCTGGTTCCTTCAGCGGGAGTGGCTTCCAGGTTATAAAGCATATTATCCTCTTCCTGATAGCGGCGCAACTGCATGTTCATATACTCCAATATACGCCGGGCTAAATCGACACCATCCTCATCGGCAATATCCACTCCGATGAAGTTCAATAAAGCTTCGTTCATTCCAATGATACCGATCGTATTGAAATGATTTTTCCAATATTCTCCAAAACGCTCCTTAATCGCGGATAAATAGAAACGGGCGTAGGGGTAAAGTTGGTGATCAGTCAGCTTTTCAAGGGTTTTCCGTTTAATCGTAAGTGACTCGCGAGCTAACTGCATAGCCCGCTCCAACCGTTGAAAAAAATCTGCTTCATCACGGGAAACATGCCCGATTCGCGGTAGATTGATAGTAACAACACCGATGGAACCCGTCAGAGGATTCGCTCCAAACAGCCCGCCGCCGCGCTTGCGCAGCATCCGGTTATCTAACCGTAAGCGGCAACACATACTGCGAGCGTCTTCCGGCTTCATATCACTATTGATATAATTGGCAAAATAAGGAATCCCATATTTCCCCGTCATCTGCATTAACTTAACGACAACCGGGCGCTCCCAGTCAAAATCCCCGGTCAAATTATAGGTTGGAATCGGAAAAGTAAAAATACGTCCACAAGCGTCACCTTCCATCATTATTTCCATAAATGCAAGGTTGATCATATCCATCTCTTTTTGAAATGAACCATAAGTATCTTCAGTGGGTTTTCCTCCCCGAATCGCCGCTTCATTTTTAAATATCGACGGCACAGACAAATCGAACGTTAAATTTGTAAAAGGGGTTTGAAATCCTACCCGAGTCGGCACATTCAGATTGAAGATAAACTCCTGAATCGCTTGTTTAACCTCTGTATAATTCAGATTATCATAAGCTAAAAAGGGGGCGAGCAATGTGTCAAAATTGCTGAATGCCTGGGCGCCTGCGGCTTCACCCTGAAGGGTATAAAAAAAGTTGACAATCTGGCCCAAAGCGCTACGAAAATGTTTAGGTGGTGAACTTTCTACTTTCCCCTCAATCCCTCCGAATCCCTTGAGCAAAAGATCCCGCAAATCCCAACCACAGCAATATACAGATAGCAAACCCAGGTCGTGAATGTGTAGATCGCCCTCGACATGGGCTTGACGAATTTCGGGTGGATAAATTTTGTTCAGCCAATAGGTGGCCGTGATAGAGGATGAAATATAATTATTTAGGCCCTGTAAAGAAAAAGTAGTGTTACTGTTTTCGCGAATACGCCAATCTTCACCGCCCAGATAATCATCCACCAGATTTTCCATTTCGGAAAAAGTCCCTTTAATTTCCCGGATATCTGAGCGTTGCTTTCGATACAAAATATAAGCCTTGGCAGTTTTGGCATGACCGCGCTCGATCAATACTTTTTCTACCAGGTCCTGAATTTGCTCAACCGAAGCCGCGCCAACATCGCCATACGTCGTTTGAGCAATACGGGTCACCTCCATGGCAATTTTACCAGCCATCGTTCGATCCTCGCCACCCACCGCTTTCGCGGCTTTAAAGATCGCCGTAGCGATCCGCTCCTGATCAAAAGGCATAAACCTGCCGTCCCGTTTGATTACTTTTGCGACGCGCACCTATTCCTCCCCGGCAAAGTATTTTTTCGAATATTTTCATTATTTTTCATTCGCGCTCTCTCAATTTGAAACATAAAATAAAACGATTATCCGCGAAAGTCAAGACCAAAAATAAATGTTTTTTTATATTTTTAAACCATGATCTTGAACAATTTGCAGTGCAATAAGTTAAAAAACAATAAAAAATTAATTTTCATAATGTGCCTGAAAGGCAAATAGTTGCTTATATAAATAATTATTTATTTTGCAATTTCTATCAAGAAGAGAATTCTAATTATAACCACCTGATATTATACACAGAATCCCGAATTCAGACAAGCGGCGCAGCCAGAATCCCTTTTACCCACCCATTTTGAATAATTTTTCTACAAAGGGCTCATTCAGTAATTTTATCCATTCGAAAAAAATTAGCCTATCTGTATAAGGATTGATTAATGGGCTTTTATTTGATGGATCATTCGCGCATAACACTTTTTGAAACCCATTTTCTGATAAAGACGAATGGCGCGATGGTTTTCAAAATCAACATGCAACGATAAATTTCCACCAGTTTCCTCTATCATACGGTGGAATAATTGTGTCGCAATTCCTCGGCCTTTAACATTTTTTCGAGTGGCGACATAAGCAAGATGGTAATTAGTAGCAAAATGCGCAAATCCGGTATTAATAATCACAGCAATGCCGACGAGTTCCTGGGCCAGATATGCGCCAAAAACAAACCCCTTATCCAAGGTATTTTTAAGCGCCTCACTAATTTCGATTTGAGGATCAGAGTATTGCCCCAACCATTGATCCAGCATTTCCTGTTTATGGTCCATGGGCTTGGGAAAATCACTCTCATGTAAGGAACGAATCTCGATATCAATATGCCCATCATCCAGAATGATCACATATTTTCCATTTTTCAGACCCCCGTTGCGCGCATATTTCATAAAACCGGCAATTGGATAAAAATTTGAACTGCTAATTTTTACATGATCTCTTTTTTTGTAACTCTGCGTGAACTCCAATAATTCGTGATCCGAAATACTAATAGCTTCTCCTTCAGAATCATAAAGGGCATTCAAAGCATCCTGCCCGTTCAGAGGGCGGGGATTAACCAGATATTGATTGATGCGGGTTTTATGGATTTGGGACGTATCCAACACCACCAAATCCTTCATGTTCCGACGGAATGATTCATAAATGGCATTTCCATGAGCAGTGGTTACCGCTATTATCCGTGGGATTTTTTCTATTTCATCCCGGATCCACTGTTCACGAAATCCCAGGTTAAGCCCTGAAATGGCAAATCCATTACTGGTTTGACAAAAAACCATTTCTGCCCTCCCATTCATTTGCTCTTTCAGCTCTTCAGCCATAAATGAAAAAGCGCACATATTTATCGTATTATTCTCCTGGCCTGGCGTCGCATTATACCAATCGTTTTCTAATGCTATTCGCCGGCTTTCTTCAACACAATCCTGATAATGCCGTCCAAAAGGGATGATCTGTACATAGTCATTCTCAAACTGTTTCTTCCTTAAAACTGGTTCCTGGCTGGGGATATAAAATTTGCACTTAATATTGAATATGGGGGCAAGCGCAGATAACGACCCTCCAATCACACCGTATGTTCCCATACAAATCGTATTTTTCCCTTTACTCAATGCATCGCGGATAATCAAGTAGGCCAGCCGATCTTCACTGTGTCCGGATGGATTGTTCCCCTCCAGTTTAAAATAAATTTCGGAAATACCGGTCAACTTTTCAAGCTGAACTGCCCGCACCAGAGGCGTCCTTCCAATTCGGTTACGTGTCATGATTTGGGACATGCTTGCACTCCTTTCACTGATGATTAGCAGATCAAACAACCGCTAAAATTTTCGATTTTTTTTATTCCTTCCAATTAATAATTCCAGGGCATGTTAAAATCGATGGATATTATTCAAACAGATCATTCTTGCCAGTCGATGTCATATCTGTTGAAAAGGCGATAAAGATTATTCCTGAGCATACCCAGACTCTCCGCCGTTTTATTAATATCATTATCAAATAGTTCCAATCGTTTCAAGATCAATTCTCTTTCAAATAAATATTTACTTTCTTTAAAATACATTCTTTTTGTCAACTGCCAGATATCCTCAGCAGTTTCATTGTGACTAAAATGAATATCTTCCGGTTGAATGGTTTCATTTTCACTGAAAAAGGCGGCATTTTTTACTATTTTAACAAGTTCCCGAATATTTCCCGGATAATGATACTCTTTGAGCTTATCAAGGGCCGATATGGAAAATTCCTTATACGCCAATTTATTATCATTAATAAACCCAGACAGGAAATGCGAAGCCAGGATATCGATATCCTCCAGTCTTTCTCGTAATGGAGGCAAATGGATTACAAAAGTAGAGATACGGTAGTAGAGATCTTCCCGAAATCGTTTTTCCCGAATCAACTTCACTAAATCTGCATGAGTCGCGAAAACAAGGCGAGTATCCATTGTGATCTCTTTTGTATCGCCTACCGGTGTGATTTTCTTCTCCTGAAGTACTCGCAAAATTTTACTCTGTAAATTAATATCAAAATCGCCGATCTCATCAATGAACAAGGTACTATGATCAGCAATTTTAAAATAACCGGTTTTATCGCTGGTGGCTCCGGTAAAACTCCCTTTTTTATGCCCAAACAATTCAGACTCTATAAGATTTGGACTCAAAGCAGTACAGTTAATCCTGTAGAGTGAACGAGTATAACGGCTGGAATAGAGGTGAAGGTTTTCAGCAACCAATTCCTTTCCAGTGCCGCTTTCTCCGAGGATCAACACGCTTTCGTCCAGGGAAGCCAGTTTTTTGATACATGGAATTAGTTGCCGGATTGCTGCGCTTTCACCCAGGATTTGAAATCGCGATTGGATAGACTGTTTACTGTTAAAAATATTTAATGCGTTGCGAACAGATGTCAACAATCGGGCTAATGATATGGGTTTCTCCAGGAAATCAAGCGCTCCATTGCGTAAACAGGATAGTGTTTTTTGAATATCGCTTTCACCGGATATGATAATACACTGTGTATTTGGATAATTTTCCGATAAATTTTTAAGCAACTCTTCGCCATCAGGTTGATTAAAACCCAAAAAAATATCTAAAATAGCGACCGCGGGAGGTTTTTCTTTAATTTTTGCATAAAACTCTGAGGCATTTTTGGCGGTTTCAATCGAATACCCCTGGGATGCTAAAATTCGTTGAATGTTTTCTAAAATTTTTTCATCATCATCCACAAGATAAATTAATTCCATTTAACCTCTTTCGTTCAGATATTCCTTAATTTTAATTGTAAACGCAAGCTGGTATTCTTCCTCAACAAAATTCAGATTCAAATCCAAATAATCAGATATTTTTTTACATAGAAAGAGACCAAAACCCCGTTTTTCATCTTTATCCGAATACCCAAGGCGGAAGAGTTGGGCCGGGTTCCCAACTCTTCGGTCACGGGTCACAAAGCTGATAATAAAACCATTATCAATTTTTTTTATTTCCAGATAGAATCCGCCAGGATTGGCTTCCATGCCATTATTGATCAGATTATTAAAAAGCATCTTCAAAAGAGTCGGCTCACAAAGGGACAATACATTTTTTTCCGGAAATTCACCCCGAATGGGGAACTCATTCCCCCGCACTCTCTGTTGGGCAATAATTTCACGCATAACCGGCTCCACCTGAATAATATCCTTAGGTTTAAACTCAATATTTACAAACTTTTTAAAGAAGTAAAAAATGTTTTCCATATCCTTGACTGAACTTAAAACTACCTGAATATTTTCAGTTTGCGCCGGAGTTAAATCAGGGGAAATAGCCAACATTTCAATGGAAAGTTGCAATGGAGTCAATGGGTTTTTTAGCTCATGCATTAACATTCGCGCTCCATCCTTCCAGGATTTAATCATTTCGTAATCCTTTAGTTTTTCCTGATCAAGAATCAACAAGCGCAGATATTTTTCTAAAACAGTCTGTTCAGTATCCTCCAGGCTAAGATGCCTTTCAACCTTGAGCCTATCACGGGCAATAAAATGCAAATCCTGAAAAATTTTCAAATAGGAACGGGATATCAATTTCATCAGCCATAAGCCAATGGGAATTGAAGAGGCTATTACTAGAACAATTAATGATAAAAAAGTTAACCCGGTTTTTAAAAGAATTCGTCCCGACATCGCCGATACAAGAGCAGCATTGGAAGCTTGGCCTATCAAGGCGAACGTGCCCTCAATAAAGTAGATGGCAAGCGCGCTAATGAGCATGATGATCAGCAATAGATATAGGGTGAAAAAAAATAAAAACCGGTTTTTAATATTCATTTCGGCGCCATTCTCCCTGCCTGATAGACGAAAACCATCTTGATTCGGGGGATATAGTAATTCCAAAGGATGCGAGTAGTCAGCCCTGTTGATTTTTTAAACTCATCATCGGGAAGTATCGTTCCTTTGATAAAAACCAATATTTCATCATTTTCTTTCAGTTCAGGCAATGAAATTTGGAGGGAAACCCGGCCCATGCGTTCCTGGATCTCATTTTCTGCAACACTTTCTCCATTTATAACCCACCCGTCACGGTATGATAATTCGTTTACTGTTTTCGTATTGAATGCTTTTTTATCATTAATAATAACGGAACCGTAATACTCGATACGAAATGTGAAATCCTTCTTGACAATACTCGCAATTTCATCCGTGACGGGGCATTGAAGCTGGGTTTCGATTTCAAGAATCGGAGTGTCATAATGGGCTACCATGGCAAGAAAATAGATGATAGAGGCGATCCCACTGCCAAAAAATCGTGTTATCAGTTCGTAAATCATCGGTTTAATCTACCTTTTCATTAGAAGTAAAACTTAAATCCAAAATAGGGTCTCACTTCATCGGGTAAAATCACATTTTCTTTTTTATCACCAGTGTGTAAAACCGCGCTAAAATCCCCGCCTGTTTTTAAGCCGATAATAAAATTTGACTTTTTTGTAATCCAGAATTCCAACTCATGGCCCATGGTTAACCCCCATTTGTTGGCAGTAAGATTCGCTCCATTCTCAGAAGGAATTACATAGAGTAGTTCAAAATAATGGGAGGTACTGATAAAATTCAGCAATACCGGCGTTGCCATACCCAATTTACCAGAGAAGATGGCGCCTGAAGAGGCATAGGTTGTCTCGTTTTTAGTATTAATCACGATTTCATCATAAAATGAGGTAACCCCTAAAGCGAAACCAACACGAACTCCAGCCCGATTTCCCAGATATCCTTTTGTCCGGAAAAATTTGGTTGATTTCAAGAACCGCAAATACCCAATTTCAAAACTTCGCTGATTAGTCGTAGCATATTGTATTTTTAAATTCCAACCAGTTCCCCAATTCAATATTTCCCCGGTTGCATAAGGGTTGTTATCCATTTCCTCGATAACCATTTTCTCCAGCCGCATCTCTAACGAGTCAATTCGCATCTGCTGCTCCATAAGAAGACGCTCTACTTCCATTTCCTGGCTGGATTGCTCAAATTCCAATCGCTCCTGTTCCAATTGTTGGGCCTCAATTTGTAAACGTTCCATTGCAGAATCGGTAATAACTTCAGTTTCTGCGCTACTTTCAGTACTGGGTGATGCGACAGCTATGTTTCCAAGCATTGATACGAGAACCATTAGGATTGTAAGTAGATTTCGCATTTTTTTCTCCTTAATTTGTTTGTGAGTTGATCTTTTCTTCCCGGGAAAAACACTTTTGGCCATAAATAAGGAGGGCACTTTTTATGCCAACTCTATATTCAACTAAAATACACGATTTGAGGCCAATAAGCAATAAAAAAATTATCAAAACTGATAATACTCGTATCTGCAATGATAATTTCAAATAGTAGGCCAATCCATTAAATCTTGCGCACTATTCAATTTTCAAATTTATTTACTTGATTTTTAATTGGAAAACACCTATATATAGTGTAGATACATCTATTGGCTAATTATATTCACCGAGCGACAGCTATGTTCAAAAAATTTGTAATTTAAAATTCTGCCCCCAATATTACTATTGCTATTACCTATGAAAAAATTATTGAGGTTAAAGGCTTCTCCCGAAATTGAACTTTTACTTTCTTGTCTGCATTTCCACCACAGAGAATACTATCAACCCAATATTTTAAAAAATTTGACCAACCGAATAAATTGGACACGATTTTATCATTTGACACAGATTCATTCCGTCCAACCCATTGTATGGCTAAATTTAAATCAAATTAAAGAAAAATCTATTCCTGCATCATTATTATATAAATTGCATGAAGATTACCATACTACCACCCAAACTAATTTTTTACTGCTTTCCGAATTAAATCGCATCGCCCTTGCTTTCGGGATTGCGAATCTTGCATATATCGCGTTAAAAGGGCCACTATTAGGTTATAAAATTTTTAAAAATTACAATTTGCGAAAATCAATCGATTTGGATATTTTAATTTCGGATAACGATATTGAAAATGCTCATCACATACTAATCGAACTCGGTTATAAACGTATTTTTCCTGATTTTGCATTAAATAAAAACCAACAAAGAGAATTTTATAAAATATACCATACCTATAATTATCGCCATTCAACCAACAACTTGATCATTGAACTTCATTGGCGTTTATTTAATGATTCGAAATTATTTCCAATCCAATTTCAGGAACTTCAACGCTACATAAATCCCGTTTATTTGGGCGAAAAAGAAATAAACATATTTGATACGGAATTTTTATTTCTTTTTCTGGGTGTTCATGGCGCAAAACATGGATGGTCTTCCATTAAATGGATACTTGACTTAACTGAAATTATAAAAAAAGATACTCAGATTAATTGGCTAAAAATATTAGATATTTCAACCGAATACAATTTAGACAGGATTCTTGGACAAACATTATTACTATGTCATTCCCTATTTAATTTAAAAATACCTGAATCCTTACAATCTACCCGCATTTTAAGCTCCCATGCCCATCAATTAGCAAAAAAGTCCCTGAATTTCATACAATACCATACTTTTCCATCAGACATTGCTATGTCTTTATTTGTTAATATGATATATTTAATGGATTTAAAAAAGGGGATTGCTTATAAATCTCACATTTTATTCAATTTGCGAACCGATTATAGAAATTGGAAGATACTACGCTTACCGAATTCCCTATTTTTTTTATATTATATTCTCCAATTTTTTTTGGGCGTTTGGCGCCGTTGCGTCCTTAAACACCATAATTAAAATTTATGATACGCAATTTTCGCCATTACTGACATTCTACTTTAATTCCCTATCTTCAAATGAAGCTTCTCAGCATAATATTTATTGCGAATTTATATCTGAAAGCTGAAGCGCTTGCAATCATTAAATCAAGTTTTAGACTCTTTTATAATCAAAGTAACTATTTTAGAGCAAAAAGGCCATGAAAAAATTTAATAATTCTAAGATAACCATCCACTCACTTTTTCTATTAGCATTATGCGCACGAGTTATCTATTTAGTTTCTACTCATTTCCAAACGATGCTCCTTCACTACAATTTTCATCAGGGCACAGATATGATCCACTGGTATCAATCCGGAATTCAGCGATATAGGGAAGGATTTATTCATATCAATTCCGATTTTTCATCCCTCAAACATATTTATCCCGATTTGTTGGGTTTATTCATTATCATTTTTCAGTCAAAAAGTATTTTTGTCCCAATTGTCTTTCAAATTGTATTAGGCGCTGCCAATGTTTATCTGATCTATTACTGTGCCCATTCGATTTATAGAAATTACTCCATCGCATATCTGGCGGTGATACTTTATATTTTTTCGGGAATTTTTTGGGTCTATGAATTATTATTGTTAAGAGAATCGATTGCTGTTTTTCTATTTTTATCCATCCTCGCTATCAGCTACAAAATATATTTACAGAGCAAAAGCCGAGAGCCTGTTTCTATGAAAATTATTTTTCTTTATGGCTTAACATTCTCTTTGGCAATTTGTTTTCGGTTCAATTTCTACATTTTACTTATTATAGCTCTGAGTTTGCTTGTGTTTTGGTTTAGGCGACATGGGAAGAAACAAATAGTACAACTTCTAATGATTTTTCTTTTGGGATTATTCCTTATACTGGGTCCGTTCAGATGGCGCAGCAACCGGATTTTGATCCAAAATTCACAGTTAGGGCTAATCAATCATTTTAATTTATTCAACCATATTGGCAAAGTCAAAAATGATCTCAATAAGCGCGTGGGAGGAGATGTCTATAAATATATGAACCGCGGCGAACGAGATCAGAGGTTACATCCAGCGATCAAAAATAAAACGTCATGGAATTACTTTAAAGGATGGCTGCAAAATAAAACTCAGGATGCGTATCTTTGGTTTTCCAGTTATGAAATTCCTGAAAATATCGATTTTTACCAATTCTATCAGATCTCGGGATTCATCCAGGCATTTCCAGTTCGAATGAGCATCCTCTTTCCACTTGGGCTGATTGGCCTGATACTCTCTTTTCGCCGATATCCCCGAATTTATCTGCTGATCATTTGGATTACTGTTTTTTCGTTATCTTTTATAATCACCCTGATTACAAGCAGGTATCGCCTGCCGATCGTAGCGGCTCTTACGATACCTGCCGCGTTTTACATCCATCAATGCATTCTTTTTATTAAAGGCAAACCATTTTTGCAGAAACCATATTTTATTCTTTCTATTGGAGCGACTATTTTTTTATTTTATTATTTTCATTTTTTTCCGGAAGAATCAGCTCATATCAAACAATGCTTCTATTCGCAAGAATACCTTGGAATACTAATTGAGCATAAGCGGTTCGATTTGGCGGAACAGGAAGCTAATTTTGCGTTGAATGACTGCAATTGTGAATACGCCATTACCGCTTTAGGGAAAATCTATCTTAAACTTCAAAGACCGGAGTTGGCCTATCAAATTCTTTATAAAAATCAGGATAAAGTAATTGATATTAATTACACAGCCTGGCTATATTATACCGGAATGTCTCTTATCAATACGGGTAAAATTTCTGATGGACTCAAATATCTTAAACAAATGAAAAGTAGAAAAGATGTTGATCCGACTACGATTCGCCAGGTTGAAGCCTTCATCCAGCATTTTGATACTCTGGCTGTAAGATGAAATTTTAGCAGATTAGTTTAATTCAAAATGATCTGACCCATTAACTTCAAAATTAGCGGAGCGAATATGAAAAATTCAGTATTATCCCCAGAATCGATTATTTGCAGAAACCCCCAAGCTATTTTTTCTCAGATCGACAGCCAATTTGTATTGATGAATCTGGATATTGGCAATTATTACACCTTAGACGATATCGGCAGCAGAATATGGGAGCTTTTAGAAGCGCCCACGACTTTGAGTGAGCTTTGCAGATTGTTGGTAAATGAATATCAAATTGATGAGCCAACCTGTAACGTAGATATCAGCATATTTATCAAAGAATTGATTAGCAATCACTTGGTTAAAATCAAGTAATATTGGAAATCGGATATTTTGCTTAAACCATACGTGAGCGGTATCCAACAATTCTCATCACAGTATCAAAACTATTTTTTCTGACTGCGCAAGCTTGAAATTAATTTCGTCAGACTTAATTGGATAAAGGCTCGAAAGGAATTGAGCCTGAAAATGGCTAAGCGCGTTATATGCCGCTGATAGGGATAAAAAAAATGCATTTTTCATGCAAATTGCTCTGATACAATGAATATCGCTCATCCGGATGCATAAAACCTACACTTAGTTTCATTCCCAATGAAAACTCAGGTAAATACCAAAAAAGGAGACACTATGAGAACAGTTAAACTAATTCTTTTCTTTGCATGGACATTATCCATTTATCCAATTTTCGCCCAGGAGAAAATGAATCATCTCCAAAAATTCCCTGTTTTAAAAGGGCCCTATTTGGGTCAAAAAATATCCGGAACAACTCCCGAACTTTTTGCTCCGGGAATTATTTCCGATGGCTTGCCCAATCGGGATGTTGCCATTTCCCCGGACGCGAAAGAGATCTATTTTGGACTTCATTCCATGGACTTCAGCTATTCGACAATTCTTTTTACCCAATGTACCAATGGGATATGGACAAAACCCGAAGCTGCAGCATTTGCTAACGATCCTCGATATATTTATTTGGAACCCTGTTTAAGTTATGACGGCCAGAAAATGTTCTTTCTTTCTAACTTGCCCAAGGATAGCAGCGACATTCCGGGCGATGAAGATATCTGGGTAGTCGAAAAGACGAACGGAGAATGGGGGAAACCCTACAATCTGGGAGCGCCAATTAATACGGAAGGACGAGAATTTTATCCGTCTTTAACCCATGATGGCACTCTATATTTTACCAGGGCTGAAGCGGGTCAGCGTATTCATTTTGTCTATCGTTCCCGGTTGGTGAACGGACAATATACTATTCCCGAAAAACTCCCTGAGCAGGTTAATTGCGGAACCAATCGATTCAATGCTTATATTGCTCAGGATGAAAGCTATATTGTCGTGCCGGCGCTTGGAATGCCTGATAGTTTTGGCGGTGTCGATTATTATATCGTTTTCAGAAATGACGACGATAGCTGGCAGGAGCCAATTAATATGGGACCCAATATCAATTCGCCAACAGGCGAGGAATGGTCGTTTTATGTTTCTCCCGACAATCAATACATATTTTTTATGGCGACCAGGGGATTGCCCGCCGATCAGCAACCCCAGCGATTAACCGCCCAATTTTTTAAAAATCTATTAACCATCCCCCAAAATGGGAACTCAGATATATATTGGATGGACGCTAAAATTATTTATGACTTGCGATCCAGTCTGGATAAACGCTAAGGGAGTTGCAAAATCCATTTCAAAATCACAGAGTTATCCTAAAAAACTCAATCAAAACGCAATTATAGTACTTATAAAAAAGTAATCCATAAATTATCATCAATTAAAAAAGGAGCCTGCATGAAAATCTACTTGGTTGATGCTTTTACTGACCAGCCATTCAAGGGGAACCCAGCAGCAGTTTGTATTCACGATTGCGAATTATCTGAAAGCTGGATGCAGCATGTAGCTCAGGAGATGAACCAATCAGAAACTGCTTTTCTCGTTCCACACGAAAATGGATTCAAACTTCGCTGGTTTACGCCCAACTCTGAAGTTGACCTGTGCGGCCATGCTACACTGGCTAGCGCCCATATTTTATGGGAAAGGGGTTTTTTAAAACCAGAAACGCCCGCGCGTTTTTTTACTAAAAGCGGCATTTTAGTGGCTCAACAAGATAACACCGGCTGGATTGAGCTCAATTTCCCAGCCACTCCGCCGATAGATACTCCAATACCTGACGCTTTGGAAAAAGCATTTAACATTCCCGCGCTCTATGTGGGAAAAAGTATATTCGATTATATTATAGAAGTGGAATCGGAATACGCTGTTAAAAATTTGAACCCCAATTTTTCAGAGTTGATGAACCTCAAGGCGCGGGGAGTAATTGTTACCGCAAAATCAGAACAATTCGATTTCGTTTCGCGGTTTTTTGCCCCGGAAGTGGGAATCTTTGAGGACCCGGTAACCGGTTCTGCGCATTGTTGCCTCGGTCCTTACTGGCAAAAGAAACTGGGAAAAGATTTTTTTGTGGCTTACCAGGTCTCTGAAAGAGGGGGGCTGCTGAAAATCAAAGTCGCAGGGGATCGGGTATTGATTGCCGGCCAGGCTGTCACCATTCTTGAGGCTAATCTGAACGTCGGACCCGAATGAACCATGCATAAATTCAATAGACGATATTACCGGAATATTTTTGAATTACTTAAGGACTTGGGTTTGGTGGTTCATAACCCTCCCATCTTAGTCAAACTTCTCTTAAGCAGTGAAATTTCACATGCCTTTCGTGAGCGGTTGATGCTGGTAGTAACGGCGGCGAATCGCTGTCGTTATTGCGCGCGGTTTCATCGAAGGGTTGCCACAACTTGTGGTCTTACCAAAGAAGATGTGGATTTATTTTTATCAGGTGTGGTAGATCATTGCCCTGAAACAGAATATGTCGCTTTAGGCTATGCCCAGAACTGGGCGGAAAACAATGGAGTTCCCGAACCGGATATTTTGTCACTGTTGTTGGATCAGTATGGAGAACAAATTGCTATGCAAATTAATGTGATCTTAAGGTTAATCCGTATCGGCAACCTGCTCGGCAATAGTTTCGACTTTATACTATTCCGTCTTAGCGCCGGGCGATTGGGGAATAAATGATCAAGTCCCAAAAACTAAAACATTTAGCAACGAATGACCAACTATTATCTTGAAACGAATAGGTGCATTGGGGTGTTTCATCCGGATAAGCTATATTAACCAATTTTAACAACATATTTAAACTTAACCCCCAGGAGAAATCTACTATGGGTAAAACATTTAGTGAAGAATTAGCGGCTAAAGCCGAAGAGATGAGGCTTATCAGAGAAGCTAAACAGCTCATTGATGAATCTCGCCGACAAGCTCTCAACGAAATGTTTAAGGGAACTCAGTTAGTATTGAAAAAATCAAACGCCGCCAAAGCAGCCAAAGAAATTAAAGCGCAGGCCGAAAAAGCGAAAAATAGTATTAAAAGTGTGTTGCCAACGATCAATATTCCTGATGTGCAAATTCCTAAACCAAATTTCAACCTACTCAAGTTTTTTCACCTCAAGGAATTTAAAACCTTGCAATTTGGGGAAATTCCCAATTTCAGCCTGAGTTTACCCAGCCCATTCGATATTAATCTTATTCCTGATATTCGGCTGGGCGATTTACCGAGTTTTGATCTCGAGTTTTTAAAGATTCATCTGGCGCCCTTAGGATGGGGAGTCAAGCTTAATATGCTACCGAACATAAGTTTAAGAGCAATTCTTGCGCGTTTAGGGCAAATCCCCGGCATTAGTTTTCCATCCATTCTTAAAGACCTGGAATGGTTGTTGCGAGTAGATTTCAAGTTAGTCCCTAAATTTCCAACACAATGGTTGGATATCGAATTAAGCAGCATTACTATCCCGGCCCTTAACATTCCAGACCTTAATTTTCCGGAGTTGCCTAAATTTAATTTACCGAATATTAATCTACATGCGATCGATATTCCAGAACTAAATATGCCGAAACTATGGAAAATTCCTGGATTTGATCGAGTACTCAAATTATTGTTTGAACTATTTGATGTTGCGGATATCGGCATTATAATCGGTGAGTTGGGAATTGAGGTATTAAAAGAGTTTTTAAGTACGGCATTACCGATTATTGGACAGGTCGTAAGCGGATACAAAGCCGCCAAAGAGTTGGGCCAGGCTGCAGTAGATGCTCATAAGGCCCTCAAAGTCACAAAACAGGCTCAATTTCTGTTGCCGGGGGATCCTTACAATGCGGCCAAAGCGGTTCAAAAATTACTTACAGAACGAGCAGGCAGTCATTTGGCTACCGGAGCCGTCAAATCAATCCAATTTGCAACATCTACGGCGGGTTTATTCGCCGATCTCGGCGCGGGAACGGGTCCAGCCATTGCTGCTGCCGCGGCTATCGAGCAAATGTGCCAGAAGATATTTGAAGTTTCTTTGGAGTACAAACGCGCCCGCGCCGCCAATGCCTTGCTTAAAAATCCCGGAGAAACCCTTTGCTCCAGCATATTTAACGCTTCGCCCCTGTTGGGCTGCTATTTTCTCAGTTGTGCGACCACCAGTGATATTATCCTTATTTTGACTAAAGATATGTCAACATTGAGTGATTGGATGACCGACGTAGAACGCAACAAGCGCACCTATATCGATCCTTTACTCAAAACAGCTACATCATTTATCCAACAATCCCGCTACGAATTAATCCCGCTCCGGCAGAATAAAGGGATTTTCTCCGAAAAAAGTATAACAGATAAGCTCTTTCTCTTTTTCAAACAGAAACTTGGATTTGCTCCAAAGCCAAAACCGATGGTCGGTTTTGGGTCCGATACTTATTATCAGAACCACTGAGACATTGAATCGATGGCTCAATTTCGACCGATTCCCTGATAATCGGAGTAAAAGCTTATATCCCTGACATTATTCAACAGAAAGTAATTCTTTTTTTTATTACGCTTCCTCGTTACCTGAATCAAAACACTCAAATTGACAGGTACACCAAAAATCATAGTATAGATAATTTATATCCAGGGGATTAAATATATCTGTTTCCAGTTAAACCTTTCAAATTTATTAAAATACTCTTTTGAAAAAATTTTCAACCCTTTCAAGATTCATGTTGATTTTTAGCTATTTATTTGATATAATTCCAACAGTTAATAGTTTTAGCGAAGATACCATTAGTAATTTTTTGAATTTGAAAGAATGGAGAACATAATGCGCTATTTGTTTTTGGTGATATTAATGCCCATAGTAGCCCTCTTTACTACTATAACGGCCGATTATGTGGTTTTCAAAGGAAAAGACAAAACCAGCTTGTCGGCAATTGACCTGGATAGCGTATTCGTCCACAACATAACTCTTAACATCAGCAAAACCCTCATCGGGACAGATACATTATATTTAAATTGGGTTGATTTGAAGGAATCAGAATATGTCCCTGAAGCGGCTTTAACTTTAAGCGCAAACTTTCCCAATTGCTTTAACGATTATACCAATTTTTTAATGGGGTTGAGCAGAAAAGAAGATGTAAAAGTTGAAGTCCACAACATTTTAGGCGAATTAATTTCAGAATCCAACTTTATGATGGAAGCAGGAACCTGGCAGTTCCAGTTTAATCCGGGGAATATCAGCGATGGGATATATCTGATCCATGCCATCACTTCTACACAAAACAAATCAATACGCGTAACCAAAATTGGCAAAGGGAACGGAGAAACCAGAATCAGAGTTATTGGAAACGCATCAACGATTCCGGCAAACGATCCCGAAGAACTGCCAAAACCGGGGCCAACTTCGGATATATATTCCTTTATCGGGTATAAAGAATCATTTTTTAATGATTCCATCTTGAATCAGAGCATAGAATCCGGTCAGACGATAGAATTTGATTTTGAGGGATGCAGATATGTCAGCGATTCGCGCGAGGATCCAACGGCAGTACAGAAAACAGGTCATCAGGTGCCCGCGGGATGCGAATTACTCCAATGGAGCAGGCCGGCGGATTTTACCTACAAAGTCCCTTTTAGCGGCACTCCCGGTCGGAATGCTTCGCACGAGGGAGTGGATTATGTCAATAACAATTCTTCAATTCCCAAAGTAACCGTTAAAGCCGCCGCCAACGGGCGAATTGTCTATGCCCGAATGGGATGTCAGCAAAGCGCAATGTTCGCTCACAACAACACGGCCCGGGAATGCGGGGCAGGCTGGGGCAATCATATCATCATCGACCACGGCAACCGCGTATTTACACGGTATGCACATCTTTATACCGACTATTTCTATGTTCTTGTAGGTGATTCCGTGAATGCCGGACAACCCATCGCCGTGATGGGAAATACCGGGCGCAGCGAAATAAGACACTTGCACTTTGAGTTGGGAACAAAGTTAACGCCATTTGATTCGTGCGATTTTTCACAAAACTTTGATTCGGTTTATAATTCCGAATTGCTCAACTGGTCCACACATCAGGACTATAATTTTTTTGAATAGGAGCATAAAATATGAGCAAGCAAAAATTCTTGAAAATTGTTAATTTGGGATTAATCATCGCTTTTATTGGAGTCGCCGGTAGCATCGCCATCTATAAGTTTTTTCCGGGAACTCTGCGATACAACGAAACAGTTGGCGAAATCCATGAAATTTTTGGCATGGCATTCAACTTTCTCGCCATTCTACACCTATTCCTGAACTGGCAATGGATTCGATCCACGTTTTTCAAATCCGGAAAGCGGCGCTGAACTCTCTCTCAACAGGCAATGCGTTTATGCTAATCGGTATGGCCTTTTTGGCTTTAACCATTATTCGTTTTTTTAACATACTTAAATCCATTTCAAGGGAGAATCGATGAAACTTTATGTAACTATGTCGATATGGTTATGCAGCGTGGCCGCCATAGCGGCTCACCCGGCCTCCAAAGTTGAGTTTAGATTTGATAAACGGTTGAGCCAATTGACGATCGAATTTGAGCACAAAGTAAAAAACCCAGAAGAGCATTTCATCAATGAACTGCAAGTAGAGTTGAATGATTCTTTGATTGTCGATCAGAGATTATTGCGTCAGGACACGGATATAACCAGTGAACTCATTTACAAAATAGCCGGCGCTAAAGTAGGCGATAAATTCACTGTTAAAACGACTTGCAACAAAGGTGGAAAAAAGAGCGCCTCCTATAAAATCGATTAAAATCCATCTGCCCCTGACAATTCTTCCGAATAGTAGCCTTCTAACTCGGAGTTTAAATAAACTTCACAAAAATTGTGGATCAAATTTTAGATCTATACCAGCGTTATATTTTTTTATTATCTGACACTTCTGCGTAAACCTCATTTTGTTAATTTTTTTTTGCCTACACAATGGCGAGATTGATCATGATAGGGGTGGAAATGATCGCGCTCACCACAACCACTGTCCGCCGTATCCACTTGTTCAAGTGCGCGAACATTCAGTTAAACTGCAATTCCAGCCCGTAGGGTTTGGCGGGGTTTGCGCCGGACGAAGCGACAAATGCAAACCATAAAAACAGGAAATCTCAGCAAAAAATCTTGTTTAATCGGAGTTATTCGCAAACGGACTGGGTGTCCTTATGAATCCTGCATGCAATTGCCGGATCGAAAAGGACACTCCGACCGTTTACACTAAATGCGTTGAAAACGGGTATTTACCCGTGTACCGAGGAACTTGGCCAACCTTCTAAATTAATTTTTCTTCTGTATTTTGGCCAAAACGGTATCTTTATCCAATTTTTTAGTACAAAAGAACCAGTCATAGCATTTCATCTCTTCTTTACCTTCCATCCGATCCTTGGCAACGCCGCAGGATCCGGCCGGTGGCACTATAACGTCATCACCGGGACGCCAGTCTGCAGGAGTCGCGATTTGAAAAGCATCAGCGGTTTGAAGAGCCATCAAAACACGAAGTAACTCGTCGAAGTTCCGGCCCAGACTCAATGGATAATAGATAATGGCGCGAATGATGCCCTTCGGATCAATGAAGAAAACAGCGCGGACCGCTTTTGTATTACTTTCTCCCGGCTGAATCATTCCATACTTTTTCGCGACTTCCATGGTAATGTCTTCAATCAAAGGGAATTTAACTTCTACGTTCTTCATGCCCTTATATTCGATCTTTTCTTTGATTGTCCGCAACCAGGCGATGTGGCTGTACAATCCATCCACCGAAAGTCCCACCAACTTGCAATTGGCTTGGGCAAATTGGTCTTCAAGCGAGGCAAATGTTATGAATTCAGAGGTGCATACCGGGGTAAAATCAGCAGGATGGCTGAAGAGAATTACCCAACCACCGGCATACTGTTCCGGGAAATTGATTTCTCCCTGGGTAGTAACGGCTTTAAAAGTGGGCGCTTTGTCGCCAATTCGAGGCATGGCAACAGCTTGAGCGTTAGTTGCGTTTTCCATACGAATCCTTTCTTTGGGTTAGTGAATAAACACTCACTAACAGTTAACCTGAAACTTATTCAATTCGAAACCTCACACATGAGATCCCTTTTTCCATCATCCTTCATTAAGTAATTCACTCATATTACGTTTTCCCAATGAATTTAAAGATTATCCCTACACTTGGGACAAAGTCCAAAAAAATCAATGCGGTGCCGGTCTATTTTATATTGACTCAACTGTTCAGCCTGTATATTTAATTCCGAATTATGGGGCATCTCAATATCTGATACTATTCCACATTTTTCACAGATTAAATGATAATGGGGATGAACATCGGGTTCGAAGCGATCCACTCCGTTTTCGGTGGAAATCCGCTGGATCACTCCTTGCGCTTCAAGAATATTTAAGTTTCGATAGACAGTGCCCATGCTCAATGTGTTGTACAAGGGCTTCAATTGCTGATAAATCCATTCAGCCGTCGGATGTGATTTTGTAGAGCGTACTAACGCAAGGATGCGTTCCCGCTGCTGACTATTGCGGTATTTCATAGATCTCCTATTTGATAATAATAATCATTCTTAATATTAATTAATAAAATCTAATTTGTCAAGTGGTTTTTCCAATTTTGCAAAAAATTTTTAAAAATAATATACTGGCACTGCATTCTTTAAGCTGCAATGCTCTGCATCTCAAAATTTTGATGACAAAGCGAATTATTAATTAATATTTTGAGCAGTTTTAAATAAGCAAATTCCGGCATGCCAGGAAAAACCCTTTCCTGATATTTTTCCCTTGATTTATTTCTATTTTAAATATATACTATAAAAAGAATTGAACTTTCGTTCAAGTGTAGCAGCTTCAGATGAAAGTAATTTATACTCAACACCAAAACACGCATTCATTAAAGTGAAAAGAAGAGGAAACATAATGGACAAACCGCAGGATAAACGTCAAAACGGGCGGTTAACAATCAACATTGACGCTATTATCCATTATCAGGAACAAACGATACTGACACAAATTCGCGATATCGGAATGGGTGGGATGTATGTGTATTCTGAATGCACAATTGAGCCATATAATACGGTAGATATCACCATTTCCCTTCCCGGAAAAACTTTCAGCTTGCCGATGAATTTTAAAGGCACAATCATCCGCAGGGAATCTAACGGAATGGCGATTCGCTTCCATGAATTTGATAATAATGCTTACAATCATTTGAAAAGCGCTGTTTCCCTTTTTTACGATACTCCTTAATAATTTATTTGGACTCTCTTAATTTACTATACGTGATGAGAGTGGAAATGATCTATTAACTTTTTGGGGTTGACAAAATACTATTTTTTTGCTATATATCAGGCTAAACTATAGAAAAGGAAGGATTAAAATATGGATGTCCAGCATAAAATTCTAGGAAATAAAGCGATATTTCGAGTCAAGCATCACCTTTGCGAGACACCCGATGAACTACTCAACAGTGATCTTTTTTACACCGTCGTCAAACGGGGGCTAAAACAACTGGAAGCTAAACAATCACGTTTAGTCAGTATTCTCGGGGAAAAACCCATTGATGATTCAACCATAATAACATTTATTTCAACACTGCAGTTCTTAATAAAAATGCCGTCGCATCTGGTTCCAAATGTAGTGCCGGACGCCAATCTTTTTTTAGCTGACAAGGCCATATTCAGCGAATTAGTTGAATATTTATACAATTACTGGCGAAGTTTTGATCGATTCATGATTTGCGATTCGGAGGGAGATGCGCTGGATAAGCGACCATATCGCACATTCAACGACACTATTGAGCGGTTAACGCATTTGATCCGTCAAGTATATCGTGATATAGAAGAAAATATTACGGGTAGCCATCCTCGTATTTACAGGCAGGTCGCCGCAGGAGCAGAAGTATCCGCCATTGCTCTGCCACTACCGACCCCGTTTGAACACCCTTTGTTTTCCCCTCTTAATATGATCCCGGTGATCAGCCAGATTCTTCTTTATCCGCCTATGGTTCTCAATACGCCCTCCAACAAGCGGACGGGAAAATTTAAGCAAATTGATCAGAATCCATTAAGCCTTTTCTCTCCCCAAAAAGATGAATGGATATGTTATCCGGCAAAAGTCGGAACTTTGCTCATCTATATTTATTTTCACCAGCAATTTTTTGAACTGGGATTTTCTCTTGCCAATTTATTTGAATTAGCAGATCGTTCCGAGCTGGATCGCAAACCCGATGCAGTTTATTTATATGGAGTCCCTGGGAACGTATTAGACAACCTGGGAACACCGCCAACCGTATTCTATGAAGAGCCTGAACAAGAACTGTTTATTGCGGCAGTACCCGGCCATAGTGAATTCGGATATTTTGGTTATTTAAAAAAAATGGTCTTGACCTTGCATAATATAATTATGATCAAACGCGGAATCCTTCCCTTTCATGGCGCATTGATCAAAATTATTCTCAAGGGGAACCGTTCATTCGTCATTTTATTGATGGGTGATACAGGCGCCGGAAAATCTGAAACTTTAGAAGCATTTCGCACTCTGGCAGCCGATCAGATCCAGGACATTATTATTATTGCTGATGACATGGGTTCTTTGCAGATCGACGAGAAAGGAACGATTATCGGGTATGGTACTGAAACCGGCGCTTTTCTGCGATTGGATGACCTGCAATCAGGTTTCGCTTTTGGCCAAATTGATCGCACTATTATTATGAATCCCAGCCAGGTTAATGCCCGTATCATTATTCCGGTTACCACTTACTCCATTGTCTGCGAAGGATTCCCCGTTGATTTTATCCTGTATGCTAACAATTATGAAGAAATCGATGATGACCATCCGATTATTGAACGGATTTTAACGGTAGACCAATCATTACGAATTTTTCGCGAGGGTACGGTAATGAGTAAGGGGACTACCACGACTACCGGGCTTGTACACACATATTTTGCCAATATTTTCGGTCCGGTTCAATACCGCTCGGAGCATGAGACGCTGGCAGTTCAATTTTTTGAGCGGTTTTTTCAAAACGATTTGTTTGTTGGCCAGATGCGCACCCGGCTGGGGATCCCCGGCAAGGAAAGTGATGGCCCTCAAGAAGCGGCGCGAGAGCTTCTGAACGAACTTATTCGTCGAAGTTGAAAGGGGAAAAATTATGTACCGTTATTTTATCGCCTGTGGCAAAAATTCCGAAAATCTACTGGCTACCGAACTCAGCGAACTTGGCGCAATGTCAGTTAAGCCTTCGAATGGCGGGGTCTGGGCGTTTCATAGTGATATGACTTTCCATTATTTGATTAACCTTTATTCCCGTTTGGCGATCAGGGTCCTTTTGCCGATTGCAGATTTCTACCTTCCATCCAACCAGTCCCTCTATGACCAACTTTATCAGATCCCTTGGGACCATTACTTTTCAGCCGAGCGCTCATTACTGATACAAGCCAACATTAGAAACTCAGGATTCAACAATTCACATTTCATCGAACTTAAAACAAAAGATGCTATTTGTGACTACTTTCGTTTGCATAGCCAGACACGGCCGAATATTGACAAACATCATCCGGAAATAGTGGTCAATGTTTACATTCAAAACAACCAATGCCAGGTCAGCCTGGACAGTTCCGGCCGCTCTCTAAACAAACGCGGGTATCGTCCGGAAGGAGCGGAAGCTTCATTACGTGAAACATTGGCTGCAACCTTAATCCGTTATATTCGTTGGGATGGCGCTACTCCGTTTTATGATTTAATGTGCGGCGCTGGGACAATCCCGATTGAAGCAGCCTGGATTGCCAGCAAGCAAGCTCCCGGCCTGTTGACTCCCAAATTCACGTTTCAAAACTGGAATGATTATGATTCTCATAAATTCAAAGCCATTATCCAAGAAGCCAGGGAAAAGGTCCTACCGGTTCTCAGCGCGCCTATTATAGCCAATGATTGGGATTCTCGAAATTACAATCTTACTCGAACGAATAGCCGACGCGCGGGAGTAGAATCATTTCTTGAGTTCTCCCAGGAGGATATTTTTGAGTACAAGCCCATACACACTAAAGGTGTTATGATACTCAACCCACCATACGGCCGGCGTGTTCAACCCGGAAGCACTATGACGCGTCATTTTTTTCAGCGTTTGAATGATAAGCTTAAACAGGATTTCAAAGGTTTTACTGTTGGGATACTATCCCCGGAAATGGATGAGCTACGGGAAATCAATATGACACCCGATCGTGTTTATAAAGTATATAATGGGAATATTCTTTGTTATTTTGCTATTTTTAAAATATATTAATATCCTTAAAATTCGCCCTTAAAGGTCCCTCAGTAAATTTTTTATATATCAGGGAGATTAACCGAAAACCCTTTATAGGGGGAAAGCCATCCTAAAAAAGCTCCTACTGCAGGGTTAGCGGACTCTATGGGTGTTGGCAGAGGCCATCACACCAGAAAGCCATACCTGGAATCATCATGTTAATCCACTTTATTTGAAAAGGGTAATGAAAACCAAAAAGTGGAGCCCTCACCTTTAATACTCTTCACATGGATTGCGCCACCATGGAGTTCAATAATTTTGCGGGCAATCGCCAAACCCAATCCGGTGCTGGTCTCCCCACCTGTCGGCATGGCGCTGAGTTTTTTGTATGATTTAAAAATATGATCCAAATCCTCTTCCAACAGCCCTTGACCATTGTCCTTCACAGAAGTGATCACTTCTTTACCATTAAAATTAAGACTCACATTGACTGTCCCACCTGGAAACGTATATTTAATCGCATTACTAAGCAAATTGTCAAGGACTTCCCCAATTCGTACCCGGTCAATGGAAAGATGCGGAATCGAGGAATCCGGTTCATATAGCAGTTCAATATCTTTTTGTTGAGCAATACGGGAATAAAGGCTTATATTCTCTTCAATCAATTCACAATAATTGACCCATGATTTTTTTAATAACACTTTCCCGGATTCGATAGCCGAAATATCCAGGAGATTATTGATCAAACTACTCATGCGGTCAACAACGCGTAAAACTCGTTCCAGATCTTGGATCCCCTTCATTTTATCAAACTGGTCAAATTTCAAAGATGTAATAAAAAGCTGAATAAAGCCCTTGATTCCAGAAAGAGGATTTCGCAAATCGTGGGCTGCCATCCCCAGAAAGGAATTCTTTTTTTCATTAAGGGCTTTGAGCTCTTCCAGAATCAATGATTTGATAAATACAGCCAGAAGATGTTCATAAAGATCTTGAAACAGCTTCAATTCTGAAGTTCGAAAAGCTTGAGTATCCCGCATATTTTCAAAAATCAGATAGCCATCAGTATGATTTTGTACGATCATTTTCATCACGAGCATGGCTTTCGGCAGCGGGAGATGGCTGAATTTCTCGGATGCGGGTCGGGACACAATATTTTCAATATAAAATATACATTGATTGATATTTTCTGCATTCTGTATGTATCTCATTTCCGCTTCCTTCTCGGTAAGCTTGATCGATTCTAAATCATCAATTTTCCATCCTGAACTGGCAACAAAACAATAGACTTTTTTCTCGCGGTCATAAATCAAGGCAGAGGCCTTTTCAATACAACCAAAGTCACTTAATTCATCTAAAATCGATTGCAGCAAATTGCGGAAATCAAGTTCCATATTGATCGACTTGACAATCTTGTTAATTTGAACTAATTCCTGATTCCGATGATCCAATTCGCAAGTTCTCTCTCCAACCAGTAGTTCAAGTCGTTTTTTCTGTTTTTCAATCGTCTGGATTCGGAAACGATAGCCTGTCCACAAAACACTCGCTAATAGCAATCCAACGCCTAACCGAAACCAAATCGTTTCCCAGAACGGCGGTTTAATTACAATTTTAAGGGAGGTCCCTGCCTGATTCCAAACGCCATCATTGTTTGACCCGATCACATGAAAAATATAGGTTCCTCCATCCAGATTCGTATAGGAAGCCTCATGCCGGGTGCCACAATAAATCCAATCCTTATCAAAGCCTTCCAGCCAATAAGCATAATGATTCTTTGCAGAATGCATATAGTCCAACGCGGAGAACTGAATACTAAAATAGTTATCCTGATAGGAGAGGCCGATCTGCTCCATTTTAGAGATTGGGCGTTCAAATTGCATTTCTTTATCGAATTTACGAAAACCAGTAATAACAATCGGAGGAATATGCAGATTATCCTGAACGCTATCCGAGAAAAAACTAATAAACCCATTGTCGCTGCCAAACAGCATCTCACCTGTAGGGGCCATAAAACAAGCATCATCGGAAAATTGATAACTTTGGAGCCCATCGGTCATACTATAATTACGAAACACTCCACGATTAGGATCGAAACAGCTCAGACCGTTATTGGTCGAAAGCCACAAATAACCGGCAGGATCTTTAAGAATACCCACCACATCATTACTAGGCAAACCTTCATTTGCCCGCCAAATTTCAAAACGCTCAGTCTCCCGGTCAAGCCTATTCAGTCCACCACCAAGAGTGCCAACCCAAAGATATTTCCCATCCGCTAAAACTGAAATCACACGATTATTGCTAATTGAATTTGCTGAATTGGTCGTGTTAAGGAATCTTTTTACCCATCCTTTTTTTTTATCGAATTTCAATAAACCGCCGCCATAGGTCCCCACCCAAAGATAATGATCATCATCCTCGGCAATACTGGTTAAATAAATACTGTTACGAAGATTATCAACGATTTTAATTTCAAAGAATTCTGATTTTTCGCTTTCATAATTAAATTTTTTAATCCCTCCAACCTGGCCGATCCATAGCGCTGAACCATCATGGTAAAGGCTCCAAATTTCATTAGCGCGCCCTAAGTTCAAATTGGAATCAGTATAACGGATATACTGATAGGAAAAATCCTGAGTATTAAATATAATCAATCCATTCTGTTTCGAACCTAAAAACAGATGACCGGCGCCATCATCGACAATTGCTTTTATCTCATTCTGTTTAAACATATTGAGATTATAATCATCCTGCAGGAAATATGTGTACTCGCCAGTCGCGCGATTTAACCGATTCAGACCACCTGCTGAAGTTCCAAGCCAAAGATAATTTTGATTATCCTGATAAAGCGCTAAGACATCTTTATCATTCAATCCCCCTTCAAAATGGGGATTCGGAACATACTGAAGAAATTTTTCTTTTTTACGGTTAACTTTATTTACACCACCGCCAATCGTGCCAATCCAAAGATTATCTAATGAGTCCTGATAAAGACAATAGACAAAATTTTGCCCCAAACTGGTCAGGCGAGAATCATCCTTGCGAAAATGCAGAAACTCACCCGTGGAACGATTAAAAAGTTCAAGGCCGCCCTTGGTGCCTATCCATATTCTGTCGCTTTTTCTATCAGGCATGATAAATCGAAGTTGGTTATTAATAAGGGAATGGGGATCAGCAGGATCATGCTGTAGTTTCCGAAAACTCTTCGCTGCCAAATCATAAATAATCAAGCCATCAATAGAAGAAATCCAGAGTGTATCCCGGAGGTCCTTATAAACCGAGCGAATCATTGTATTTGGGATATAATAGTGATTGCCCGGACGGTCATTGAAATGGGTCACCTCTTTGGTATTCGGATCGATTTTCCTCACGCCGTGATTGCTGCCAACCCATATAAAGCCATCCTCATCAATGAAAAGCGACCAGATAAAATCTGCATTCAATGATTCCTGAGTCCAATTGATCAGAGGCAGTCTTTCAATTTTTTTCCGGGAAGGGTCAATGCAATTCAATCCGGATTCAGTTCCAACCCACAAATAGTCATTGCTATCTTCAACGATTGCCGTAATAAATTGGTTACTGCTTAGAGAATTTGAATCTTCCGGGTTGTATTTGTAATGAGTGAATTGATCAGTCAGTGGGTCAAACCGGTTCAATCCACCAAATTTTGTGCCAACCCATAGATAGCCATCATGATCTTCAAATAATGAAAGTATCTTATTGTCGGAAAGGCTGGTTTCATCACCGTAGATGTTCTGATAAATTTTACAATTATAACCATCATAGCAATTAAGTCCATCTTCTGTGCCAAACCACATAAAACCCTGACGATCCTGAATAATCGCAAAAACATTGTTCTGTGAAAGTCCAGTTTCAATAGTAATTTTTTCAAAAGATAATTGCTTCAATAACTGTTCCATCTCATACGCATTCAAATATTGCGCCAAACCCGGCAATAAAATTAATAACAGGAAGATGATCCGGGGGGTATTTTTTGATATTTTCATTGATTAAAAATAACTCTTTTAAAAGGATTCGTCAAGTATTATTTTTTTCTATGGACTATTGATCAAATTTTCAGAATAAAAATCTTCTCTTTGTGTTGCGAACTTCTGATTTGCCATAGATTCACTTTCAAAAATTCAACATTTATAATCCAGCACGCTCCGCACGGCATCGAGGAGTCTAATAGCTGTATAAGGTTTTTGCAGGAAATTGATGATCCCGGTCTTTAAGCATTCTTCGATTTGTTGGGTTTTGCTAAAACCCGAAGCTAAAATCGTTTTGACACTGGGATTCACTTTTTTAAGCGCCTGAAAAACTTCATATCCGCTTTTATTGGGCATAATCATATCTAAAATAACCAAATCAATATCCTCCACTCTTTTAGAATACAATTCCAAAGCTTCATCGCCATCGGCAGCAGTCAATACCGTATAGCCAGAAGCCGAGAGAATATCGTATGCCAATTCTCGCAGGAATTCTTCATCATCAACCACCAGAATGGTTTCCACACCATTCAGGTTTTGTTCTCTGGGAGAAGAAAAAGCCACCGGTTCTCCTTTTTCCAAACAAAGCGGGAGATATACCTTAAAAGTAGAGCCTTTCCCCAATTCGCTATAAATATCGATAAAACCCTTATGATTGCGAGTAATGCCATAAACCATGGATAATCCCAAACCCGTTCCTTTTCCTTTTTCTTTAGTAGTAAAGAAGGGTTCAAAAATATGCTCTTTGACTTCTGAATCCATACCGCAGCCCGTATCGGAAACAATCATCAGCACATATTGCCCTGGAACGGTTTGGATACGATTAATCAGCAACTGGCTATCGATATAAGTTGAGAGGGTTTCGATTAAAAGCAGTCCTCCTTGGGATTCCATCGCTTGGGCCGCGTTTACGCAAAGGTTCATAACAACCTGTTCGATTTGGCTGGCATCGCCTTTAATCAAGACAGGCAGTTCACATAACCGAGTTTCAATATTTATGGATTTATCCATGGTGTGGCTTACAATAGCCAGCGTTTCCCGAATAATTTCATTCAGGTCTATGATTTCCATTTGATATTTCCCACCATGTGAAAAAGCCAGCAGTTTTGATGTCAACTCAGCAGCGCGATTTGCGCTTTTATCAATAGTGTCAATATATTTAAATAATGTATGTTCTAATGTAATCTGTTTCTTTATCAACGAAATATAACCAATGATGCTGCCCAGGATATTATTAAAATCATGGGCAATCCCCCCGGCCAAATTCCCCAGAGTTTCCATTTTATGGAGTTGAGCTAATTGTTCTTCCAGATGCCGTTTAATTGTGATATCTTCACCGGAACACAAAATCCCCGCAAAATTTTCATTCTCATCAAATAATGCGACATTGTTCCAGGAAATTATTTTTTTAGTCCGGCTTTTCGTTAAAACGTCATATTCAATTTCCATTCCCTGTGAATTTTCAGACAAACACATTTGTGACATAAAATCTCGGATTTCCTGCTGCTTTGAATATGGCACAAAATTGGCATACCAATTTTTATCAAGGATTTCAGACTCTTCATATTCCAGTATCTCGCATCCCTTTTTGTTTATTAATGAAACCCGGCCATCAGCCTCGATCACTAATAATACAACGGCAGCCACATCAAGATATTTTTGAGCTTTATTCCGGGCTTTATTCAACTCCCTTTCTGTCTCTGTAACCTTTAAAATATACTGCAGGCTCCGTTGCAGAAGTTCGGGAGTCAGCGCATTTTTATTTAGATAATCATTAGCGCCGGCTTTCATCAATTCAACCGCAATAAACTCATCCCCCTGGCCGGTCAGTATAACGACCGGGATCATAATTTTTTTTTCCCTGAGGCGATTGACAAAATCCAAACCATCTTCATAGGGGAGCTGATAATCTAAAAAAATACAATCGATTTTAAGGCTTTTTATTATTGCAAATCCCCCTTCACAATCAGAAGCTTCATATTTTTTAAATTTAATAAGTGTATTTTTTAGATGTCGAAATACTATTTTTCTATCGATTTCATCATCATCGATTATTAGCAGATTGTAAATTTTATCTTCCATAAATCAAATCCGGGGTTTCACACAATATCCAATAATCATTTAACGTAGCGATCGCTTTTTGAAAGGCATCAAAAGTAACCGGCTTGAGTATATAGCCCTGAACAGCCAAGTTATAGGCATCGAAAAGATCTTTTTCATCATTTGAAGTCGTTAAAATAATCACCACCGTGTTTTTTAATTGTGGATCTAAACGGAGTTCTTTTAAAAACTCAATTCCGTTCATCTGAGGCATATTGATATCCAGTAAAATGATGTTAGGTGGTTTGGAAAATTCCGATTGGCGATTTCCCCGCAACATGTCCAAAGCATCCAACCCGTTTTCGGCGCGATATAAAGGGTAGGTCAGCTCATTTTTTTTAAATGCCCGTTTTACATTCATATAATCTACATTATCATCTTCTACTAACAATACGCTAATTTTTCCTGGATTCATCTATTTTATCCTCCTTATTATGTTCTGAATTATAGGTTGTATCCGTTTTTTTAGACCATTTAAAAATAAAAGAAGCGCCTTCTCCCTTGTCCCCTTCGATCCAAATCATCCCGCCCTGATCCTCTACAATTTTCTTGACAATAGAGAGGCCTACTCCTGTGCTTTCAAATTTGTCCCGGGACTGTAATGTTTGGAAAATCACAAAAACCTTATCATGGTACTTCGGTTCAATTCCTGGTCCATTATCTGCCACACAGAACCAATAAAAATCATCATCCTGGTTTACCATCTGAATATCTATTCGCGCGATTTCCTTATCATTATATTTAATAGCATTGCTGATCAAATTGGAAAAGACTTGCTGCAATCGTACTTTTTCCGTCAGCAGCTCGGGCAAATCAGCCCCGATCGTTATCTTGATATGCTCTGGGGGGTCCATCAAATCAATTGTTTCTTCTAACAATTGTGTTAAATTTACTTTTTCCAGTGCGTTCCGGATTCGACCTGCCCGGGAATATTCCAAAATCCCCTGGATGAGGGCTTCCATACGATGCACCCGGCTGCGCAACAAATTCATTTGTCCCCGGGTATCCGGAGTTAAAAGGGCTTCAATATCTTCTTCAATCCATTCCGATAGATTCGCAATAGCTCTTAAGGGAGCTTTAAGATCATGAGATGTAACATAGGCGAATTGGTTCAATTCCTGGTTGCTGCGTTCCAGGTCCAGGGAATAGGCATGAAGTTTTTCCTGATTCTGATGCAATTCCCGTTCACGGTTTTCAATCTTTTCCAACATGTTATTAAAACCGGAGTAGAGGTATCCGATTTCATCAGAATTTGCCGTTTTTGCCCGTATCGTATAATCATTGGTTTGCGAAACTTTTCTGACAATTTCGGCTAAACGCAGAATTGGGGTAGATATGTAAGATTGAAATTTTTTTGCAAGAATCCCAACCAGAACTATAATAACCAACATAATACCTAACATTGTCAAGATATAGCGGCTAATTTTCTGTTCAAGCGATTCAATCGTAGAAACCAGGCAAATAGTCCCCCACACTACATGATCAGATTCAATCTGTTCATAAACATACAGTCGATCATCTTTATAGTATGCCGGACTTGAAGTGACCAGTAGAGGAGGAGCAATTGAATCCCCTTTATCATACCGGGCAAAGAGCTCTCCCTTTTGGTTAAAAATAAACGCATGGCTGATAATGGGAACACTTGCTAATTTTTTCAGCGTCTGATAACTGGCATCCGAATCGTCAAACATCAACTCGGAAATACTATAGTTGCTAATCACCCTTGATATTAGGCGCGTATTATTGACCATATCCCTTTTAAAAATCGCAATATCATTAAAAATCACAATGCAAAATCCCAGACCAATCGAAAAGATACCTATTGTTAACATCATATAGGTAATCTTGTCTTTAATCGAGCGTTTTCTCAACCAATTAATGATCATAATCGGATTCCACCTGTTTGGCCAGACGAATCAAATTTGAGCTAAATTTGAGTTTGCTTTTCTGTGTTTGTTTGGTATTAGCGTAAAAACGCACTTTTCCACTTTTAATATAAAAACCCATCATCAATCCATATTTCATATTGTCATCTACATCACAAATCGTTAATACCGGTTTGTCCTTAACTTTTTTTAAGGCATTGATAATGGTTTCAGCGCTGCATTTCCCGACAAGAAGCAAATCACAATCAGTGATATCATGCTCCGATGAAAACTGCAAAACTTGTACTGGCAGTTCTTTTATCGTCTTTATAGCAGTAATATTGGAATTATAATGATTATACGTCGATTGCCCCAGAATGCCAACAACAAAAAATGATTTGGGATTCGTAGAATCTTTTTCAAACGGCCAAGTAATAAAACTGGCAATTTGCTTGAGCTGGGCCGATTTTACTTCATATTCTGTTTGCTGGGCAAATAAACAAAAAGAACTAATAAACAATAAACAAACCAGAGTACTTACATGAAGCATAAACCTTGTCATATTAGCATATCACCAACGTAATTTTAAATTCTTGCCATCTATATTATTACGGGATCAATCCCACCGTAGAACGAGTCTGTTTATAAATTGTCATTTTTCAGCGGATTAAAAGACATTGATACAAATCCGCCGGATTCGTAATTATTATAAACTCAGTGTCTATAAACGATGGTTAAATCAAACCGTTGACACTAAATCCCACATTAACAATAATAAACATTGTGCTAAAAGTCAAGTTTTTTTTATTCAGCTCCAATTTTTAGCTCAGTTTAAAAATAGCGTTATAAGTCGAACTCAATGCGCGGCCCATGAATTTGATTTGTTTTTCATCTGACGCAATAGATCCCGGCATTTCTGATTATCCCCGAAAGATGCGGCTAATTCCATGTCCGTTGATAGTTTCTGAAGTTTATCGAGGTACAACATCGAGCTTGAGCCCTTGATCTGATGCGCAATAAACTGGACTTGCTCAAATGCGTTAGAATTAAGGGCGTTTTCAATTTGATCCAGTTTTTCAGGAAGTGTATCCAGATACGATTGAAAGAGAATATCGATTTTTTCCTTTTTAATTCTGCTGCTGGAACTCATCTTTAATTTACAGTTTTCCAATTTAAAATGTTCAGCTTGATTTCTATTTTGAAGCGCATATTTCCTGATTAATTCGAAAAGGCGGTCGAAATCAATTGGTTTGCTAATATATTCATCCATTCCGGCCTGGATGCATTTTTCCCGATCGCCTTCCATTGCATTGGCTGTCATGGCAATGATAACTGTATGCTTTTCTTCTGCTTCCCATTCACGGATTCGTTCAGTAGTTTGATAGCCATCCATCACAGGCATTTGGCAGTCCATCAAGACAATATCATAATTTTTTTCTTGAATAGCATAGAGGCCTTCCTGGCCATCAATCGCAACATCACAGGCAATTCCATTTTCATTAAGCATCGTCACAATGATTTTACGATTCATGTCATTATCCTCAACTAATAAAATATAAGGTTTGTGGCTATCCAACGCCTCCTTAATGGAATAACGGGTCACAAATGGATGCAAGGGTTCTTCCTCTTTAAAACCCATCACAATACTGACCATATTCAATAGTTCCATACGTTTGACAGGTTTGGACAGATAACCGGAGAAACCTAATTCATTGGCAATTTTAGCATCACCTTTCTGAGCGGCGGACGTCAATAAAATCAGTTTTATATTCTTTAAAAATGGAATCGCCCGCAATGCATTTGCCAATTCATATCCCGTCATACCCGGCATTTGATAATCTGCCAGCACCAGGTGAATACGCTCCGATGTTTGAGACAGCGATATTATTGTCGACATCGCTTCCTCTGGGGCTTGCGCCTCGAAAATTTTACAGCCCACTTCTTCAAGGTACGATTTGAGAATCATACGGTTATTGAGATGATCGTCAACCACCATAATTCGGGTATCCTTCAGCAAATGAAACTCAAAACCGGAATCTGAATGCGGGCTGGAAATTTGGAAAGGAATTTTAAAAGTAAATATTGATCCCTGGCCCAATTCGCTTTCTACTTCAATTTCACCTTTCATCATTTTTACTAATTCATAAGAGATTGCCAATCCTAAACCAGTTCCGCCATACTTTCTGGTTGTAGAGGCATCCGCCTGGATAAAGGGTTTGAAGAGAATCTTCTGAATTTCATTGGAAATGCCAATTCCAGTATCCTTAACATGGAATGCTATTCGCGCTTCTTCTGAATTTTTAGTAACAGTTTCAACGGTCAAAATAATTTCCCCTTTTTCTGTGAACTTGATGGCATTACTCAATAGATTGTTTAAAACTTGCCGTAATCGGGCTGGATCGCCAACGACATCTTCCGGAACATTGGATTTAATTAACGTGAGCAGTTCCAATTGTTTTTCATGGGCACGGGGGGCGATAAGACTTACTGCATCATCAATAGCGGTTCTAAGCTTAAAATCAATTTTATCGATTGAAAGCTTTCCCGCTTCAATTTTTGAAAAATCGAGGATATCATTGATTAGTACTAATAGAATCTCGGAAGCGGATTTGACTTCACGGATGTAATCCCGTTGGACAGAAGACAAATTAGTACGATTCAGCAATTCAAGAAAGCCAATAATTCCATTCATCGGCGTTCTGATTTCATGGGACATATTAGCCAGGAATTGATTTTTAAGAGTATTGGCTGTTTCGGCGGTTTTTTTGGCAAGTTCGAGTTCCTCTTCGATCATACTTCGTTCAATAGCCTTTTCCAACGCATTGCCAAAGGCGCTAAAACTTGAAAACTCACCTTCAGTCCATTGCCGTTCATATTTACACTCTTCAACTCCAACAAATCCCCAAAACTTTTCTCGAACAAAGACCGGGAGGGCAAGAGTCGAAAGAATTCGCCGTTCTTGAAGCATTTCACGCACTTGGCCATCACTGAATTCCCGCACAATCCCACAAATGGGCTGATGTTGTTCAAGCGGCTTAATAAAATTATCTATAATCTCAGATGGAATAGATTGAAATTCAGGAGCAGCCAGCTTAGAGTTCTGTTTACCCAGATTCCACTCAATTTTCTGGATGCAATTGCTTAACCCATTTACATCTGATTCATTTTTAAACAGATAAATCCGATCCACTTCCATTGCTTTTCCCAGAAGTTCAAATCCATTTTCAATTGCCTCAAAAAAATTTCGGTTTCCCAACAAGAATTTTATCGCCAAGGCGACTGCGTTTAAAATTCTTTCTTTGCTGTTCAATTCGCGCTCGATTTTTTTACGTTCCGTGATATCAACAAGAACAACAAGTGAAGCAGGGGCTTTTTCAAAGGTGATCAATGTTGATATTACTATCAAGGTGTGTATCATTCCGCTTTTTACTATAAACTCAATTTCATAATCGTCGACGCTCTCCCCCAGCTCCCGTTTTTCCATAGCTTTATACGCAATTTTCTGGGATTCATCTGTTAAAAAATGAAACACATTTTTCCCAATAATTTCCTCACGGCTATATTTTGAAGCATTCAAGCCAGCGTCATTGATGAATATAATTATTCCCTGCCTATGAATAACAATGATTTGGGGCGCGCTGTTTACTATGGCAGAATAACGCTCTTCACTTTCTCTCAATTCCTGCTCAATCCTTATTGTCTCAGTAATGTCATAAAAACATTCAATGCCACCAACAACATCGCCAGTTTCATTCCGAATTACATCCAAATTTTTTGATATATAAAGAATTTCTCCCGCTTTATTTTGAATAGAGCAAATCTTATTAGTCAGAGGCTTGGGGATTTCCCGGGAGAGTAAGCCACAAAATTCCCGGCAAGGTGAAACTGCAAAATAAGTACAGGGTTTTCCCATTATTTCAACTTCCGTGTAGCCAGTAATCAACGCTGCCATTTTATTCCACCCGGTGATTCGCTGTTGCTCATCGACGGTATAAACTGCGCTGGGGATGATATTTAAAAGTTTTTCAGCATACGCTTTTTGCTCATATAATTGCTTTTGCATCATTTGATGTGGAGAGGAGTCAGAAAATTCATTTTCTATCAAATCAGAATTCCCCAGTTTTGCTTCCGAAGGTTTTGAAGTCATTGAAAATTCTCCTTCCGCTATCTATAAAAAAATGTTAATTCAGAGCCTGCCACATTCAGCGCTATGAGGATCTTTATTTAATCCCTTTGTCAAAATAATAAAAATTCTTCCTTTTTGCAATAGTTTAAATTTTTTTTTGGGAGTAAACTACACATTTGCCCTATTAATTTTTTATTTCAATCTCTTTCATTACTTTTAGAGTCAATTTACACCCTTATGACCTATTTTCTTTTCAGTGCCAGGGGCCTCAAGAATTCCTCAATTTATCCGATGCAAATGAAATTCTCTTTTTTTACGATAATGTTGTTATTCAAGTTTAAATAATTACTTAAAAATCCCTTCGTTCTCTTGATTTTTATTTTTTTTCTATTTATATTGATTACTTAAATTTGGGTAATACGGAATCTTAGCCTAAGTCAATTGGAGGTTCATCAGATTGCGCTTGATTACTCTTAATATAGTTAAAGTGACAGGAATTACGATAATAATTTGATGTACTTAACGTTATAAACTGAAAGGATTATTTATGGCATTCACCGTTAAAGATATTTTAAAGCTTGAAGTTGCGCCTGCATTAGGCTGCACAGAACCTTCGGCAGTGTCATTGGCAGCGGCTGCCGCAGCAGATCTGATTAAAGGCCAGCCAATAGAATCTATTGAATTGTGGGTTGATCCCAACATTTATAAAAACGGAATGGCAGTTTCGATACCTGGCGCTAAAGGAGAATCTGGAATGGATTTAGCTGCCGCATTAGGAGTAATAGGTGGCAATCCCTATTTGAAACTGGAAGTTTTAAACCCAATTAATGACGATCACCTAATAACTGCCCGCGAGTTAATCCGGCAAAATAAAGTTAAGATTAATCTTTTACGTGACCATGTAGGACTTTTTATCCGTGTGCTGCTTGTATCACAAACTAATCAAGCAGAAGCCGTCATTGAAGACGTGCATAATAATATTACTCAGTTGATTTTCAATAAGATTCCAATTACCGAGCATCCTCTTTTAAGCCGGACTGAACGATCGCAAAGTCAACTTTCATTATTAGAGAAATGGATATCCGCGCTCACGTTAGAAGAATTGATCATGCTACTCGACGACCTTGATGCAGACGATTTAGCATTCATTGAAGAGGGAATTTCCACCAATTTAAAACTCTCGGATTATGGTTTGACATTCGGGCCTGGATTGGGAGTCGGTCTCACATTGGAACGATTGACACGCGAGAAATTGCTAAAAAAAGATATGATATTAGAGGCGCGTATTATGACCTCTGCTGCTTCGGATGCCCGTATGTCAGGCGTTAAATTACCGGCCATGAGTTCTGCCGGGAGTGGAAATCACGGCCTGACTGCCATCCTGCCTATTATAGCCATTCGTAAATATATTCAATGTGACGACCCGCATCGAGTGCTAAAAGCAGTTGCTTTAAGCCATATAATAACTGCTTATATCAAAGCGCATACGGGCCGATTGTCTGCCGTCTGCGGTTGCTCAATAGCTGCCGGCGCCGGTGCCACTAGCGGGATTACTTATCTCATGGGAGGGACAATTCACCATATTGCCGGAGCTATAAAAAATTTAATCGAGGACCTGGCTGGTGTAATTTGTGATGGCGCTAAAAACAGTTGCTCTCTCAAACTGGCAACTGCAGCCGGGACGGCTGTTCAATCCGCTCTTTTTTCCCTGCATGGACTCGACGTTAAATTTACGGATGGAATTATCGCCCAAACCCCGGAGCAAACTATGAAAAATATTGGCCAGCTTTCCACCCAGGGGATGATCGAAACTGACCGTACTATCCTTAAAATTATGATCGAGAAGCAATTCAAACATATTTAAAACCATTTATTTCCCCTGACATTCGCGCTATCAGAATGTAGAACTTTGACACAATCTTTTTTATACTAATCTATACAATTAAAGTTAAGTATATAAAAATGTTTGTATCGCATGATAAACCATGAAAACTCAGCAAACAGAATATTCTATAAGAATTTTTAAGTTCAATTCTCATTAGTTCGGGTTAAAATCAGAATAAAACTAGCCCCACCTTTATGGAGCGAATCACATTCAACCCTGCCGCCTAACAATTCCATTATTTGTTTCACAATCGATAGACCTAATCCAGTCGAGACCTCATTCCCAGTTGGTCGCGCGCTTAATTTAGTAAATTTTCCAAAAATTTTTTCCCGGTCTTCATTCGTAATCCCCGGACCCTGATCACTGACTCGAATACGAATTTCATTCACGAAGCATTCTATTTTTGTCGTTATCACTGTATCAAAGGGTGAAAACTTCAGCGCATTAGAAATAAGATTATCCACGGCTTCCACCAGTAATTCCCTATCAGTTAAAACTTCTACGTCCTGATTGATTTCAAATTTGAAACACTGGCGTTTTTGTTGGGCATGTTCGCTATTGTTTTTAACTACTTTCTCAATCACTTCCCGGATATTAAACCGTGTCAACTTTGGTTGAACAGTGCCACTTTCGATAGCAGCCGATTCAAGTAACCGCTCGATAATCGTTTTCATACGATGTGAAGATTCAAATATTTTCTGCGCCTTTTCTTGAATTGAACTCTTTTCAGATACTTTTCCAATCAATTGGGCGAAACCTGAAATAATTTGCAAAGGGTTTTTCATTTCATGCGCCGCTATATGCAGTAGTTCATCTTTCACTTGATTCGCTTTAACCAATTCTTCATTAGCATTCAGCAATTGATTATTCAGACTTTCTAATTCTTTTGACTTTTTATGGCGAATTCGTAACGAATTGAGAGCCATTCCCAAAACAAACACGAAAAGCGCCATCAACAAATAAAACCACCGGGTTTGGTAAAAAAAATATTGGATGCGAATTGAAATTACAGCGCCTTCTTCATTCCATAATCCGTCATTGTTACATGCTATAACACGAAATAAATAGACGCCAGGCCGGATATTCGTATAAAACGCAATATTCCGATTGCCAGCATTCACCCAATCTGTATCAAATCCCTCTAATTTGTATTTGTACTGGTTTTTTTTAGATTCCATATAGCTCAAACCTGCATAATGTATTTCAAAGCGTTCAGTACCCGGATTAAATATTACTGGGCTATTGCCATATATAGTATCACGATCAATAATAATCGCTTCGATAAATACAGGTGGGATTTCTTTATTATAAGGCATTTTTTCAGGATTGAAATTTACAACCCCATCGACTGTTGGAAACCAAAGGCTACCAGTATAGCTTTTTAGGCAAGAAGGCTGAACTCCTCCATTGCATTCCTGGTTTTTCATTCCTGAACCCTGGCCATAAGATATACAAAATGCAGAATTAAGCTCACTCTTTGATATCGCCAGCAATTCGGTACGGCGAATTTTGAACAATCCCCGATTACAGCTAAACCACATATAATTCTCGTTATCGTTGAGAATACCGAAGATCGTATTATCATAGAGTCCATGTTCAGTCGTAAATAAAGAAAATTTATCTCCACTCAGCAGAATCAGTCCTCCCCCCTTTGTCCCGATCCAAAGATTATTTTCATCATCAACAAACAGACAGCGAAGATTGTTATACGGCAGACCACTCTGGGTAGTATATGATTTAACACTGCGAGTTTTGAGATCTATCCGATTCAATCCCCCCTTTGTCGCTATCCAAAGATTTTGAGAAGTATCCTCACAAATTTGTTGGACATAATTATCACACAGTCCATCATTAACAGAAATTGTCTGAAATGAATTGCTGTCAGTTTTCCAACGGCATAGCCCACCGCCCCCCGTACCAATCCAGATAGTATTCTCGCTATCCTTGAAGAGAGCCCGAATCGAATTTGCCGGCAATCCATTTTTCGTAGTGATATGGCGCATTTTATTGGGCAATATAACATTAAGCCCTCCATAATGGGTGCCCACTAATAGATTTCCTAAGGGGTCTCTCGCAATGGAACTAATAAAATTGTTGCAAAGGCCCTCCTGAGTGGTATAAATTGTTACTTTTCCATGTTGCAAGTGATTTAATCCCCCCCCATGGGTAGCTATCCAAATCGATGAATCAAAATCTTGATAAAGTGACCAGATGAACTTTGCAGACAGGCCTTCACGAGTCGTAAAACTGGTAAATTTTCCATCTTTTAACCGATTCAGCCCTCCCCCATAAGTTCCAATCCATAAATTTCCTTCACGGTCCTCATATATAGAACGGATATCATTCAGACTAAGTCCATCAAATTCAGTTAATGAATCGATTTCCCCCCGATAGTATCGGTTCAGTCCCTTCCGCGTGGCAATCCATACCATTCCGTTCGATGATTTATAAAGATTCATTATATCGTTGCTGAGCAACCCTTTCGCGGAATCTACGATTACAGAAGCCCGACTTCCATCATATCTGACCAATCCAAGACCATGAACCCCCATCCAATAATTCCCTATTGAATCTTTTATAATATCTCGAATATCCTGTGTATAGTCAGCAATCTCGCTCCAAAAAGGCCGGAGTGAATCTCCATGCATTAAGTAAACACCTTTATTTGTTGTTATTAAAAGGCTATCATCGGAAGTTTCGTAAAAAGAACCCACTAATTCAACAAATGCCTTTGAATTCATTGTAATAGAACGAAATTTACCCTCTTTATACGCGCATAAGCCAAATTCCGTCCCGATCCATAACACCCCATTTGAATCTTCATGGATTCGACTTATATAGTTGCTGACCAAGCCATCCTGACTAGTCAACAGTTTAAACTGATTTTCTTTATAGCAAATCAGTCCATCACCGTAAGTGCCAATCCAGAAATTTCCAACTCGGTCCTGATACATGCAGGAAATGTAATTTGAATACTCAAAACCTATTTTAGATGAATTGAAGCTTTCAAATTGACTCCCATTAAAGCGGATAAGCCCTTCCTCAGTTCCCAGCCATAAATAACCATCCTGAGTTTGGTAGATTTCAATAATTGAATTTTGCGGTAACCCTTGTTCTGTTTGCCAATTATTTAAAACATATTGAGTTATTTTACGATTCGGATCCAAGGCCCGCGAGATAGATCCAAACATGAGTATAAGATTAAATATTACAATTAAGTTTCTCATCATAATAATTTTTCATAAATTTTGAACACTGAAATATCTCCATCACAAAGAAATCAGGGTCGGATTTTCGAACCTTATCTTTAATCTAACTAATATTATACCCGAAAAAAGGCAATTGTCAAGGTTTTTTATTATAATACCCAAGCTTGTTTAAAATTGCAATTTCGCTGAAACATATTTTTTTTCACAACCATCATCATGGTAGCCATCATCAATTTTCTTTGGCATAGCCTTTCTATAAACTAATAGCAGAATTTACTGCTTTGTACTATCATCCTCCCTTGTATGGGTTCACTCATGGCTAAAAAAGATCAGGAATCAAAGAATAGTTGGCAAAAGCATTGGCCGTCTGAATAGAAATGGTTTCCAAGCGAGGGAGTATTGAATTGATCCCCTGCTTACTGAAGGGAACTTTTGATAAAAACTGAATAGACAAATTCGTAGTTCCCTCTTTAACCGCTGTATCTTTTACCAGGGTTTGAGCCAATCGGATATTGGGATTGAGCAATTGTACATTTTTCGTTGTTGTTCTACGAAGGGCCGATTCAAATTCACCAACATAGTAACCAAAATGGGTGCAATTCAAACTGGCAATAATTCCCTCATCAGGAAAATTCAATTTTAAGCACGCCTCATCCACATATCGATTAATCAAATTAAGTACTTTTGAATAGTCACCATCACCGATGGCATGTTCCAAACCAGGGCATGAATGTTCAATAATTCGTTCCGAAGGGAGAAAATGAATTATTTTTTCCCTGAAAACGCTTTCACTGATCGTAAGCGGAGTTGCAAAAACAATTACTTGGCTTTTTGGAGAATATTCAAGTGATTCACGTATATAATCCACACCAATCTCAATCAATCCAATTACCGGAATAGTTGGCTTTAAGGCAAATAGCGAATGTGGAAATAATACAGAAAGTGTATTACTGGCTAAAAGGATTATATCAGGTTGCAATCGCATCATCCCTTGAAATGCGGTATCTAGATGTGAGATTTTTTGATTCCACTCCGGCAGAACATTATAGCCACTCATTTCATCAAATAGAGCATTAAAATAGATTAATTCTGCTTTTATAAATGATTGGTTTTCATTCAATAAACGGTATAACTCTGCAGCAATACCAACACCGCCGATTCCTGAGTCTGTGATGATAACCCGAATAGTATCACTTGTTTTTTTTATTGAGTTGGCAATTATGAGTTTGTTCACCATTGGGCCCTCATTCATTCATTTTTTCAGCAATTCGCTCAAGGTTGGCATCAGATATATTGGAATAACTTAATTTGATTCCTTTTATCAATCTTACAGCCCACCGATCCATTAGTGACATGCGTTCCAATATTATCTCATCTCCAACTGTTTCCTTTACGCAGGCATGAGCAACCAATTCAGCAGGGAAGGCGTGGGCCAATTGCTTTTCTTGCAAAGCCAGTTCGGTTTGCCCTGCGCATACAAAAAGACCCAATTTTTTGCTTAGTAATTGCTCAATGTTATTTTTACAGAATTCATACAATTCATGTTGAATTTTTCCAACATATATCGATCCTCCTAGTATAATAGCGTCAAAATTATCCAAACTTGGCACTGGTCCAATTTTTAGATTGACAATATCAACTTCGCTTTTTAACTTTGTCTTTAAAAGACCCGCCGCTTTTTCGACGCTGCCATACTTTGTAGCAAATAAAATCAATGTTCTCATTTTCAGATCTCTCTCTCATAATTAAAGTTGAGCATTTTATTCCTTGGAAACACTCTTCCCAGGAGCATTTTTTAATGTCTATTATATAGGCAATACTCCTTTATTTAAGGATTTGACATTTCAATTTACATCAGCCCGGTCCGCGCCAGAATTTAGAATCGCTTCTTTGATAATTGCTTCCAGAATGTCCAAAAATGCGATTTTCGCGTTCTTTTCCAACCAGGGGGAATGCCCGCAATCGGGAAGGATCAACATGTTAAAGTTACGTAAAACTTGCCCCAAAGGTTCGGAAACTCCCTCCGCTGGATGTGGATCATAGTCTCCATGAATACCGATAACGGGGCAATTGACTGTTTTTGCATTTGCTAAAAGAGTTCCATTTTTTCTTAATGAGACTGCTTCCAACCATATATGGTTGTATTGTTGATGATCAAATTTAAGTATTGGATCTTTTGGAGCGATGAGTTCAAAATTATCGGTTTGATCTACTAATTCCTGAATGTCTTGCATTATCAACCGTTGTTCTTCCCCTACGGTTTTTGATAATTGATGGAGTTTTTTTTGAAAACGTTCCTTATCATTAACAGAAAGCCTGGCCATTCTGGTCGCCTGGATTTGATGCACGTAATTTTCAATAAATGGCCCGGCTCCTAACAAAACCAACCGGCAAATTTTATGAGAGCGCTTAGCAGCATAAAGAAAACTCAACCATGCTCCCCAGGAGTGCCCTATTAATATAATCGGGGATTGTGCATACCGGTCAATTTGTTCAGCCAGCTCAAACACAAGTTCAAATATAGAAAATTTAGTCTGATATGGCTCTAAAATATCGATATCCCTTTCTACCAGACAGTTAGCCAATGAACCCAGAGAACCGATGGCCCCGGGCCCTCCATGTACCAAGACAACCCGGGCAGGCAATTTGCCATAAGAGCGAAATTTTTTTTCCAATGCACTCTCGTTTCCTGCAGCGCTTTTCAATTTTTTTCAGACTTTGGCATCAACTTAATAGCAAAACCGATAATTAATCTTTAATGTAAAGATACTATCGATTTGTCGGCTTGTCAATTACTTTTTATCTTTTTTAACTAATATTCATAATTAGATATTTTTTTACGATAACCCTATAAATGATAAAATCTTCTGTTCTAACTCCTATTTATTTACTGCTAAAAGTATGAACACAATAAATTTTTCGATCTTAGCATGATTATTTTTTGAATGCTTTTTTTTCTACTTGACTATATGCGATCTTGGTGTATATTAATATGGAAATGCAGGTTATTTGGTTAGTTTGTCAATTTAACCACTTGCCATTTTTAAATGAGTTTTGACAATACAGCCTCCAACCGATAATCGATTGGGAAATGGTGAATTAAATTTTGCTTTTTGTTATCTGTTTAATTCGAAGTTGTAAAAATCAGGTGGTCGGATAGTCTTATACAATATTGATAATTGATTAATCTACTCAACCAGAGGAAGAATTATGAAATTTGTATTACTTTGGATAGCAATTTTAAGTTGGATACTAACAATCCAGGGTCAAACTGAAACAATTTTAAACAAGGTAAAATTTCATCACATTTCTATTGAACAGGGTTTATCTCAAAGTTCTGTTTACACCACTATTCAGGATCATTATGGCTTTCTTTGGTATGGAACTGAAGATGGCCTAAACCGTTATGATGGATATACTTTTAAGGTATACAAAAAGAATGACGAAAACCCAAACTCACTTTCTTATAATTGGGTTAATTACCTTTTTGTTGATAGTCGGAATCAGCTCTGGGTAGGCACTCTTGAAGGCTTATGCCGATTTATTCGCGAAACCGATCAATTTTACCGCATTCCGGGGTTAGAACGTGATGGAATAAACTATATTTATGAAGATCAAGAGGGTAACTTATGGATAGGAACGGATGGCTCTGGAGTTAAACGGTTTGACACAGTTACTGAAAAAATTACTCAGTACATCTATAAACCGGATGATCCCAACTCTTTATCTGATAACTCGATTTACTCAATTTTTCAAGACCATACCGGAACAATATGGATTGGCGCTGCAGAAGGCCTTAATCGCTTTGATCCCAAGCGTGATCAATTTGAACGGTTCCAATCTGATCCTAATAATCCACAATCTATTTCCCATAATAGCGTTCGTTTTATTATTGAAGATTCAACCCATAATATCTGGATTGGCACTGAAGGCGGAGGACTCAATTTATTTGATATTCAAAACAAAACCTTCACATCATTTGATACTCACCCTTTTTTCAAAGACCTTCCCAATGCCAACCTTTTCCGGACTGGAATTTTAGGGCTGAATAACCAGATATGGATCGGGACTGTTGATGAGGGGCTTCTGCTATTCCATATCCCCAGTCGTCAATTTTTAAATCTTAATAATAACCCGATCGATCCTTTCAGTTTAAGCAATAATAACGTCCTTTCAATTTTCATGGACCGCTCGGGATTAATCTGGGTTGGTAACAATGGAGGGGGTGTTAATAAATTAGTAATTAGCAAATTCGAACACTATAAAAAAAATCCTTTTAATAGCAATAGTTTAATTGACAATTTGGTTTGGTGTTTTGGTGAAGACTACCAAGGATCGATATGGATTGGTTGCAGTGGCGGATTGAATCAATATCAACCATCTACCGGCAAGTTTATTCACTTTGTCGCAGATCCTGCCAATTCAAACTCTCTTACCTGGAACTCAGTATGGGCGATTCAAGAAGATATGGAGCGGAACCTATGGATCGGAACCTCTCGAGGCCTTAATAAAATAAATCCTGCCAGAAATCAGATCACACGCTTTGTAAATCTGCCAAATAACCAAAACTCCCTTATCCAAAACCGAATATGGGCTTTTGCTTTTACCCCCCCACACACCCTATGGATTGGAACTAATGGTGGACTTTCCCGTTTTAATACACTCACAGAGACATTTACTTCATATATTCATCAAGAAGGCGACAACGGGACTATTATCGCAAATAATATTCGCTCGTTGCTTTATGACCGGCAGGGGAACTTATGGATAGGCACAAACGGCAACGGGCTTTCGGTTTTGAATATCGATTCAGAGAAATTTGTTCATTTTCAATATCAATCACAAGACTCAACCAGTTTAAGGGACAACACGATTTATGCGATGATTCAGGATCAACATGATCAAATTTGGATAGCAACCAGCAAGGGATTTTCCAAATTTAATTTGAAAGGTCAAACTCTGCGCCACTATTCTGAAAAAGATGGACTTCCCAATAACGTTGTTTATGGCATTGTTGTTGATACCGAGAATAAACTCTGGTTATCCACTAATAAAGGGATTGCGCAATTCGATGAATCAAACCAGTCATTTCGTTGTTTTGACGTAACTGACGGTTTGCAGAGTAATGAGTTTAACGGGAATGCATATTTTAAATCAAGTAATGGATACATATATTTTGGTGGAATTAATGGTTTTAACCGCTTTCAACCCAATCAAATCCAAGAAAATCCCTACATCCCCCCGGTAATTATCACCAGTTTCAAAATTTTTGATAAAGAATACACCAGTAATCAAGTTATTCATGATATTAAGGAAATTAAACTTAAGTATAATGAAAACTTTTTTTCGATTGAGTTTGCCGCCCTTGATTTTACTCAACCTGAAAAAAATGAGTATCAATATATGCTGCAAGGATTTGACAAATCATGGATTAAAAATACGCATCGAAATTACGCCAGCTATACAAATGTAAGTGATGGTGATTATACATTTTATGTTAAAGGAGCTAATAACGACGGAATTTGGAATGAAACCGGCGCATCATTGAACATAACTATAATCACCCCTCCATGGAAGACAATCTGGGCCTATATTCTCTATATAGTAATTGGAGGTGGTGGTATCAGTGGTGTTTTCTATTATCGCACGACTAAACACCGCCGAGAATTTGCGCTTAAATCTGCTGAATTTGAAAAGGACCGCAAGATTGCAGATATAATTCGCAACAACCAGGTACTCCTCCAAATGAAAAATGAAGCAGAAGTCATTGCCAGTAGTTCCACCGAATTGGTCGATACAACAACAGGAATTATTTATCAAACCGAGGAATTAGAGAAAATTGCTGAAGGGACTGCTAAATCAACCCAACGACTTACTGAGGCTGGATTCAATATCGCTCGGAATATTGACAACACTTTTCAGAATGTTCAAACTACTGCAATTTTTGCAGAAAATGGCGGAACTACTGTAAAAGAGACATTAACAGAAATTCGTTTGATGCAGAGCGCTGTTAATCAGGGCGCCGATCAGATTCAAAGCCTTGGAAGGCAAACATTGGAAGTAGGCAAGATAATAGTTGTAATTGAAGATATAGCTGATCAAACCAATCTATTAGCGCTCAATGCTGCCATAGAATCTGCCCGCGCAGGAGAGCATGGCCGCGGATTTGCTGTTGTCGCCGATGAAGTCCGGAAACTTTCAGATCGAACGACACAGGCAACCAAAGAAATCGATGGGATAATAAAGAAGATTCAAAAGCAGACTCAACATGTTATTAAAAATATGTCTGAGGTTACTCTGAAAGTGGATGCTGGTGTTAATCTTGTAATAGGAATGGGCGATATTTTCCAAAATATCATAGAAAAAATAGAGATTATCACCAATAGCCTACGTGAAATCTCAGTTCATTCAAAAGAGCAATCTTTATCAATCGAATCGATCGCTGAAGAAACCGCCAGAGTTAAAACATTCATTCAGGACACTCACATCAGCCTTGATGAAAGCCAAAAAGCAGTTCTTGATATTTCACAAATTGCAGAACGGATCCATGCAATTATTCAGATGTTCCAATCAAGCTAATCATTTTTTTTTCCACTTGAAGGAGAATAATGAATTTTTTCACTATTTTTTTTACGCAATGTTTCCAATTCAGGATATAGTTTTTGGATGCAATCTGGACAAATCCCATGGCTGAAAGATACATCCGCATGATCACCGATATAGGTTTCCACTTCTTTCCAATAACCTGCATCATCTCTGATTTTTTTACAGTTCGCGCAAATTGGTAATAAACCATTTAAAACCTTTACTTTATTTAAGGCATCCTGAAGAGCAATAGTTTTAGTTGCCAGTATATCCCGTTGATAGCTTACTTCGCTGTTGCTTTTTGTCAATTGTTCATTTACCGAACTTTTAACCCTGTTAATATAGAGTAGAATGATTGATAACAATATTATTAACGCTAATATTATTAAGCCAAGCATAATCAGAAGCCGTTGACGTTTCAAATCTGCCTCTTGAAGTTCCTGAAGCGTACGAAGCTTAAAATTCTCCTTCTCCTTCTGCTCCATTTCATATTTGATCTGCATGTCCTGCATAATCCGGCTATTACTTTCATTGAACAAACTATCTTTTATATCCACATATTTTTGAAAATATTCAAAGGCGGATTGCCATTGCTCCATTTCCTTATATGTTTCAGAAATTTTCAGCAAGATTCCCTGTAAAAGTCTTCGTTGATTGATGTTTTTAGCGAGAGTTGAACTTGCCAGGTAGTATTCAATGGCGTGAACGTAGTCTTTTTTCCCTCGATACGCATTTGCTATATTTTTCAAAGAGTTGGCTTCCCGTTCCTTATTGTTCGCATGCCGTGATAGCACGAGAGCTTCATTTGCAAGCTCATAAGCGCGATCGTACTTATGCATCAGATTGAGGATATTGGCAATTGAGTTCATCGACATGGTAATCCCCCCATTATTGGGAACGCCTTTACTATAAACAGTATATGCGCGCTGATAATAATAATACGCCGAATCTAAATTTCCATTTATTTCCCAAAAAGAACCCATATTTTGCGTTGTGTACCCCGCTACTAATAGGTCATCCTGAAGTGTTTGGCTTTTCTCCCAGGCTTGATAAATATAAATTCGGCCTTGTTCAATTTTATCCCATGCTATATACACTAATCCAATATTGTTAAGAACCAGGCATTCTCCCTTGAGGTCCTCCAACTCCCGTCGCATCTCCAAAGATTGCAGATAGTACTCTAATGATTTTTCATAATTAGCGCTTTGCCAATACATAACACCAATACTATTCAAATTGGCGGCCACCATTTCTTTATTCCCAATTTGGTAATTTATGGCTAATGCCTGTTCAAACGCTTTAATTGCCTTCTCATACTCACTTAAACGCCAAAACAGCAAGCCCTGTTCACGTAGTGAATTCGCCAATCCAGCCGAATCCAAGACGGCACGATAATGCTCAATCGATTTTTGAAAAGCCTTTTCCGCTTCGTCATTTTTATCAATAATATTGAACAGCTTGCCTCTTCGCAGCTCCAATAAACCCGACAAGCTATCCATGCCCTTGTTTTTAACTAACATCAAAGCCTGATCATAGTATTTCATTCCAAGATCAGTATTTGATTGATTTTCATAAAAAAGACCAATTTCAACAATAGCTAACACCCGGTTCTTGATATCACCAAGATGAACTGCCATTTCAACGGCGCGGTGAGCATATAATAATGCGCTGTCGGAATCTCTGCTATTACAATCTTTAGCCAAAAACAACAGTTTTTTTAATGACTCTTGGCTGTTTTCAGTCAAATCAGGTGGGGTTAAGCTATCTACTACTCCTTTTGATAACATGACACTCAACAATGCCAGAAAAAAAAATATAAATTTCATGATAAAAGCATCTCGATTCCGCTGAAATTGAACCAGCGGTTAGAATTCAACTTCCAGCAGGATATCCTGATTAATTAAATCTCAGTTTGCAGGCCTATTTTAAACAAAGCAATCATCAGTAGTAATTTATGCTTATTTAGTTAATTTGTCAAGAAAATTCTATAAATTTTAACAGACAATTTTTAAAAACCTATTTCCAACGCTTATGAACCCAGAACCATTCTTTCGGAAACTTTATAATAAAGGTTTCTAATATCTGGTTAAAATATTTTAGCAGTTCTTGTTCTTCCAAATTGCATTCAAACTTTATTTCAACCAAATTAATACAATAATTCAAATCTGGCCTTAGCATCATATGGCCAAACATAACCGGCAAATTATATGATTTGATTAAATGCGCGCAACCTCGAGCTGTTGAGGCAGGTCTTCCAAGCAGATCAATCATCAAACCCGACCTCCCTGCGCGCTGATCGAACATAATTCCCATCCAATAGGGTTCCGGATAATTTAAAGTGAGAATATCTTTAAGATGACTGCGGGATTCCAATACCAGCAATTTTTCATCTTGAAATTTCTTATAAAAATGCCGATGGATAAGGTAATTCTTTTGGCGTTTCACTATGCCAACAATTGGGCATACATTGAAATTCACATAACGAGTCGCAAGAATAAAATTACCAAAATGACCCGCTAAGAATATTCCTTTACCTGAATTTTTGAATGTTTGTGAGAAAGCTGCTTTCATAGAGCTTATTTCAGACCTTGGCCACTCAACTCTTCCCATTTTGTGGGAGACTCGTTTATTAAGTAACGGAAAATGTGAGCTTTGAGTCGTGGCCATGTCCAGAAAGAAGAAGATTTGATGAACCCAATAATCTTTAATAAAATCGATTCTCTGACAATGGGTCCAATTTTTAAACGCTTCTGTCACATTTTTTTCAACAACACGAGTCCGTATTTTAAAAACTCGAATATTGAGCCAAGCCAATATTTTTGCCAATCCCCAATGCGTTGTTAATGAGGGTAATCGTAAAACAAACGAGACTAAACGATAACCGCCATACTCAATCAGATAACCCACTTTTTCAATCATTGCGTCTATATTCAACGCTGATGGGCGCTATAAAAATCTGATACAATGAATCTCTTTCTAAACCCGGGAATGTTTCCCATTGTTTATAGAATTCATTCAGAATTCGCAGGTTTCCATCAAAAATCCACAGATTGTCCTGGATATCAATCTTCCCTTTTAAAACAAAACTATTCCCGACAATCGTCATATCAGAAACCACCCAATTATCCAGAATTAAATCTGCATTAAATGATAGATTCCCATGCCGGTAATTGAACATATTGAAAAAATCAGTACTTGTTTTATTCGAAATTTGGCGAAATAGAGGATCGTCAGCAAAGTATCCAGTATATAATTCAATTTTACCGGTGATATTTTTTTGGGTGTAGCGTTGTGTCTTACTATTTCCCTCACAAACGAGAGTGATATTCATACGCCCGGTTCCTCGAATTCCAAACCGCTGGTTAAAGAGACTCTCCAACAAATTGGCAAGATCCGCCCGATTTATAACCAAATACAAGTCAGATGAAATTTTCTCAGAATTTTTAAAATCAAGATCATATTTGATCATATAATCAAGTTTTTCATTTTTTGGCTGGATCATACACTCAATTTTTTTGGCATTTTGATTAACACGAATAATCGGCAAAGAAAAATATAATTGCCGATACGCTAATTCCAGGGGTTCCAAACTGATATCCATTTCCAATTCAGGCCAGCGATGAATACATTGAATCGGATTCAGATGATGGGCATCGAACCAATCCAACATTTCGTCCAAAACCCACAATTGGGCTTTACCGTTAAGAGTTAAGACAGCCGGAGGGCTACTTCTCTCTCCATTGATTATTTGACGAACCAACTGGTTGAGATTTGAAAGCGTTCCCTGCCAATTAGAAGAACTACCACCTAAACTTTGATCAAAATTATTTATCATTAAATGATTATTTTGTATAGTTAACTGGCCGTTCAGTTGCCACGGTTTTTTAGCAGTTTTATCTCCAAAATGTTTAAACGCAATTTCACCCGATAAACTGTCCTGTTGATTTCGGTGCACCCATTCTAAAATCCCACCCAATTCTCCTTGTAGGGAATCCTTTTTTATATCATAAAGATGATGAAAAATGAATCTTAAATTAAATGGCGCATTGCTGGAACCCAAGTAATTTATATCCACTTTATAGTCACCCCAAATCCGATAGTTTCCTTCCAGCCTTAATGAAATTGAATCACCACTAAATTCCAATTGCATTTGCTGTCCTGCCAGATTCGCTTTCATCTTCCAAAGCGTATCATTTCCTTCAATTGCGCAAGGAACCTCTGATGAATCAACCATTAAGACTGTTTCATA
>CAZWDO010000004.1:134090-160376 GCA_964632485.1 uncultured bacterium | reverse complement strand
AGGATTATTGGGAGCTGTTCTCCATTTGTGATTTAAAGAGATTTGCCGTGTAAATGCAGAAAGTTGCTGCCCTTTTTCCCAAAATATACTATCTGTCCGGGCGTTTAGTTCTAAGTACCCCGATGCTGTTTCGGATTGAAAGCGCATTTGCTCAATCCGGATGATTATGCCCGCGCTTTCATCCAGGAGAAAAAGTTTAATCCGGCTTTTCTCCAAAATGATTTTCTGGACAGAAGTCCCCATTATTTTTTTCAATAGTTCCCGGAGGGAAGAGGGCCCATTAGAAAGATTGCAGGTTAATTCCGCTTCATTCAAACTAATCCCGATCGGAGCCCTAAAACCGCTAAAATAAGATTGGATAGGGAAATATAACCGCAATTCCTGGATTAAACCAAAAGAGTTATGATATACATTTTTTAGTTGTATAAAAGGGCCCCAGGAAAAACCAAACCGGATTTTATCATAGCGCATTGACTTAAACTCTTCACCTATAGAATTCAATACAAACTGATCGAACTCTTGCGCTGCCCGCTTGCTGGAAAAACGAACCATTTTTAGAGTTAAAACACTCAATGAACAAATTATAATAAGCGCTAAAAACCATTTAAAAACTTTCATTTATTTTGCCCTTTTAATCACGTATTGACGGATAAGCTCATCAACAATTTCAATCAAATGATGCAAATCGGGTTTAGTTATTTGAGCATCGGCGCCAACGGATTCCCCTTTTTTCCGGATATCAGGTGAGATAAGTGAAGAAAATATTGTTACGGGAATTTGATTTAACCGTCTGTCTTCCTTTATTTTACGGCATAAAGTATAGCCATCCATCTGTGGCATTTCGATATCAGTTATCACTAAATCCACATTTTTACCCAATTCCTTAATTTTATCATAGGCTTCCATTCCATTAGTACATTCCACAACCTGATATCCTGCTTGCGCTAAATTTTTCAACATCATTGTTCTCACTGTTTCAGAATCCTCGGCAATAAGAACCTTGAATATCGATCGATCAAAATCTACTTGGACTTTGCTAATATCGCCTTCATTCATAGTAGATTGGTTAACTTCCATTACTATTTTTTCAAAATCCAGCATCAATATAATCTTATCAACTAATTTTACAATTGATGTAATATAAGCGTTTTTCCCCGTCAATGTTCGATCAGGCGCCGATACCTTATCCCAGGATAATCGATAAATTCTAGTCACAAAATCAACAACAAAACCCATTTTCAGATTATTAAATTCAGTAATAATTACTTTTTTCTTTTTTGTTGTCTCATCGTCCTTAAGAGATAGAAATTTTTTAAGATTGATAATTGAAATTATTTCATTTCGGATGCTGGTTACTCCTTCCAGACAGGGATGAGTTTTTGGCACTGGATAAATATGTTCCGGAAATTCGATCACCTCCCTGATTTTCGCAACATTAATTCCATAGGAATGATCTTCCAGAATAAATTCGATCAATTCGAACTCATTGGTACCAGTTTCCAGCAAAATGCCTTCTTGGGCCGTTTGTTTTTTAGATACAAAGCCTTTCATTTTAATCCCCCTGAGCTGATAGGATAATGGTGTTAATAATTTCTTCTAATTCCCTTGGTTTACGCGCTCCAGCGACCCGTTCCCTCCATTTTCCATGATAATAGAAGTCCAAAGTCGGTAAACTGACTATATCTTGTTTTTCAAGATATTCCGGATATTTCTCAGCATCAATTTTAAAAACTTGAACTATCTTTTGATTTTCTTGCATTAAATGTTTCAGCGCATAATTCATGACTCCGCAGGGAGCGCACCAACTTGCCCAATAATCCACAATAACGACAGGTTGATTAGATAACGCGACTAACTCATTAATTTTGCTGGGTTCAATATTTTCCAAATTTTTACCTTTTTCCTAGAATTCCACTCTAACTTATCATCAAATTAAACGGATGAAATCCTTCAAAAATTTTTTTTGCCGATTGTCCCGGATCAAATCCAAAAGGACATGAACCAAGTAATACCGGGTTCACCGACTTCAATAATTCCGCAGTAGGATCATCTATCTTTAACGATAATTAAAAAACAGGAAAATTTCAAGTAAAAAATTTTTTACTCCTAAAAATAAAATAAAGTTGACATTCCTAATAAATCTATGTATAATTGAAATAAGGTAACTAACATGGAAACACGACGACCTAAAATCCTTATTGCTGATGACGAGCCAGCCAATCGTATTATCGCGAGAACCTATCTGACCGAATTAGCCATTGAAATCATAGAAGCGATGGACGGCAGAGAAACTTTGGCTTTAATTGAAAAGGAACAACCCCAGCTAGTATTACTTGATATCCGCATGCCGTATTTGTCAGGGTTTGAAGTTCTGGAAGAGCTTAACAAAAATCGATCCATTGAGCAGATTTCAGTCCTTGTCGTAACGGCTTATTCCGATATTGATTTTCTTAAACGCGCCTTTGATCTTGGCGCTGTTGATTTTGTATTAAAACCTTTCAAAAAAATCGAGCTTTTAGCGCGTGTTAAAAGTCAAATTAGTCAAATTCTCATCAGACAGCAGCAAATACAAACTCAACAGCTACAAACTGCGTTAGCGGTTGGGGGCGCTGTCGCTCATGAAATGAACCAACCGCTTTGCGCTCTTACGATGCTACTCGATATTTACAGTGAACGTTATGGATTCAATGATACTATCGAGAAAATTTCTCTTCAAACAGAACGATTAACCCAATTAGTTCGTAAATTTTCACAGATTAAACAAATTGTCTTAAAAAATTATACTGATACCACAATGATCATGGATATTAATCAATCATCACCCGAGAAACCTCAATCCCCTAATTGGACCCCCTTAATGGTTTCCTCTCAATCGTCTTCGAAAGTCCTGATTATCCATAATAAAACTGAACTCACACATCTGATTACGTATTTTCTCGGGATAAAGCGTTTTCCATACTTATTGTTTGACGATTTCCAACGAGCTCTTCGTGCCATTAACGATAACTCCTCTATATCTGTCATTATGATTGATTTAGATAATATAACCATCGAAATGAGCGATTTTATTCATCAATCGATTAAAATAAGAAGCGCTTTACGATTCATTTTTTTAGTATCGGACAATATTGATCCAGCCCTCTTCGACCGCTTAACTCCTCTCGGGCAGACTATTCTCAAACCCTTCGATTTGAACCAACTTTTTATTAAATTATTGAATCTCCTATATGAATAAAGAGTCATCTTTTCTGGCGACCTGGTTAACTCCTTTAATTATCATTACGTTAATAACCGCTTTTTTTTCATTTTTTACGTTTATAATTGATTACTACTTAAGCCAAAATTCTCTTCATTTTACTATTTTTAGCCAAAATGCCGACCAAATCCTCTCTGCGCTTTCTTCATCTAATGAAGTGATTGCAGCAGTACTGGCGATAATTATTACCGTCGTTGCTATTATTGTTGAATTGGCGGCTACTCGATACAGTAGCCGCATTATTGATTTATTTATTGCCGATCGAATCAATTTTTCGATAATCAGCTTTTTTATAATTTTGAATATTCATTCCCTCTGGCTTTATTTTTTTGCCGGTTACGGACTTAATCTTTCATGTTCTGCATTGCTGAACACGATCGGACTAACGTTGGGCTTTATTGTAATTATCCCTTATTTCGGCTATATTTTTCAATTCCTTAAACCTGAGAGTGTAATCAATAAAATCCGTCAAATCTCAATACATCAGCTCTCTTCTTTAGCTAATTCCTCCAATTGTTCCAAAAGCCAGATCGATAATATAAAAAAACAAACTATGCTCGCTATTGAACAAATTAATGATATTGCTTTAAATTCGATTGAAAGCAGTGATACATCCCTCGGCATTCAATGTATATCCGCTCTGAAGGAGATGGTCCTATATTTCTTAACCATTAAGCATAAATTACCTGATTATTTTTTCCAGATTTCGCCTTATGAAGCTCAGAAAACAGACTTTATTGCTCTTTCAGAGTCAAATCGACAGAAAATTATTACCCAACGAATCATTTTAGAAAATAAGGTTTTTAAACACTACAATATTCTTTTTCATCGATGCGTCACTCAAAATAGAGATGTAAATTATATGATTGCAATGTCTTTACGGTTTATCGCCGAAAAAGCAGTTGAATGTGAAGACCCCTACACGATTCACCTTTGTATTAAATACTTCAACACACTTTTACGTAATAGCTTTAATTCTAGAGACATACGCACTCCCTACAATCTTTTTTTTCAGTATAAAAAATTAGCTGTCTACTTATTGTCAACTACCAAAGCCTATTATGTCAAGGAAATTGCAAAATACTTCAAATACTATGGCATTCTATTTTATCAGCAGAAAATTGGTTTTATTTTGGAAACCGCTGCCCACGACTTTTCAGACATCTGTGTTGAAGCTGAACGATTGAATTCACCACTATGCGATGATTTGCTCACACTTTTTTTAACCATTGATCAGCCCCAGGAAAGCGGAGAGGAAGATAAGTCACTCAGGGGTGTTCGCAAAGCGCAAATTAAATTGGGCACCTTTTATTTATCCATCAATAACCAGGCAAAAGCTCAACTAATCGCTAAAGACATGATGGATGAGCCATACAGCCGCATCCAGGCTATCTGCCAGGAACTCGATACTATACAAGAAGATTTTTGGGAGATAATTGATCGGGGTTCAAATTTTGATTTTATTCCCCATGAATGGCGGAATTATTTAACTCCTTTTTTTGATATTTTTTCACAACTCTACCAATCCAGAAATGAAAAGGATCACTTATGAAAGGAATCATATTAGCCGGAGGTTCGGGTACACGTCTTTATCCTGCAACTCGTATTATATCCAAACAATTATTGGATATTGGCGGTAAACCCATGATTTATTACCCATTAACCCTTTTGTTGATGGCCGGAATCCGTGATATTCTTATTATTTCTTCTCCAGAGCACATTGATCTCTATCAACATTGCCTTGCCAATTCTCCCCAATGGGGAATCAATCTTCACTATACGGTACAAAGTCATCCCGGGGGATTGGCTCAAGCTTTTCTCATACCCAAACAAAATAACTTTACATCATCGGAAGAATTTATTGCTAACGAACCTGTCACACTAATTTTAGGGGATAATATTTTTTTTGGGCCTGTAGATTTTCTTCAATCTATCCAAAGTTTTGAATCTGGAGCGCTGATTTATGCTAAACACATCGTTAATCCTGAGCGGTTTGGGGTTGTTCAGTTTAATTCGCAGGATTTACCGATCGCATTGGTTGAAAAACCACAGAACTTTATTTCTCATTGGGCAGTTACTGGATTATATGTTTACGACTCAACTGTTATCGAACGAGCCGCCAAATTAAAACCGTCCGCTCGTGGTGAGCTGGAAATTACCGATTTAAATCGGTCCTACATGGAAACGCAAGAACTAAAGGCAGTAAAATTAAGACGCGCGATTTCCTGGTTTGATACTGGAACAAAAGAATCAATTGAATTGGTCCGTCAATTTATTTATCTTCAGGAAAAAATACAAGAGATACTCATTGGCGCCCCTGAGGAAATTGCTTATCGTATGGGATTTATTGATTCATTTCAATTTCAATCAATTATTTCTCACTATCCGGATAATGAATATCGAAGATTATTAGAAATGGTGCATCCTGAATGATTCTTCAATCCAATTTTACCAATTCCACTTTACCACACAAATTTTCCTTTTCAAATTTTTTTCTGGACAACCAAACCATTTTTATTTTTTTTCCTCTTTCAATTTTGGATTCTATTTTATATTTACCCTCTTTCAATGCGCTGCGCGCATTTTATCCAAAATCAAAATTTATTATTTTTCAACACATATCTCATAAGCCCTTACATTTTATATTTCGACAGTTTTATGAGCCATTATATTATAATTCAGATGCGCCAAATCATCTAAAATTTGATTTTAACTTGTATACTGATCTCAAGTCACCTACTCTTTTCTTTAATTTCGATCATACGAATTCACTTATATCAAATTTTTTTGCTCAAAATATTTTTTCAGATTTTAAAATTTCAATTTTTGCTGATGCTGCCAATCCAACCTATAATGTTTCTTATCAATTTGATCCTTCTAATTATTCCCATCCCGCAGCACTACTTCAATATAGATTGAATGCTATGTATTACAACCGTTTAACCTTCAAAACCGTTCATACACATCCCTCACGAACCGTTTTGCTGGAGGCAACCCAATTTCTTCTTGAAAACGGTTACCAAACCCAACAGCCATTAATCTTTATAAACTTAACTCAGCCAATTACAAGTTATAAACCTGCTTTCAGCACGATGATCGAGTATTTTAAACGGTTTAGTGAAGAGACTAATGCTTTTTTTGTTATTATCTGTAACCAGTCTAAAATTACTTCGTCATTCACCCACCAGATTAAGAATACAATTGCCTTATCTCAACTTCCTATTTATGCTCAAATTGCAATTGCCGCCCTCAGCGATCTCTTTTTTACAACAATTGATCTAATGCTTGCCTTGGGAACTCTGTTTGATTTTAAACATCTGGTTATTATCGATGATAATCAAAAGAATGATCTTCTTCAATTACTTTCATTTAAGGAAATGGATATTCACAAATGGCAGGAGATTGAGCCTCTGGATCCACAAACCTTCCTAAATAGAGTTAAAAACTAATTCAGGAAACACCAACTCCAACACTAAACGTTCAAGATAATAACTATTTTTTTTCCAACCTGATTTATAGGCTAAATCACATGACATACATAAAAGCATGATATTATTAAATTGAACAGCGCTAATTTCGCTTGCCCGCTTAGCGTATTTTGTAAAATTGAAACTCACAATTCCACTTTGACGCATCATATCACTTTCAGATAACTTTAGCCGAATACCCTCATTGACGGCATATAATTGCCCCACTAATTTATATAACATTGTAAAAATAACTAAGGGTTGCATACCATCCTGAAGCAAATGATTTAAAATTGTAATAGCAAATCCCGCTTTACGTTCAACAATAGCATCCATTAAGTTAAAAATGCTATAGGTTTTACTGATTTCACATAATTTTTTGACCACAGCCTGATCAATATAGGCTTGCGGCGGCAAATAGATATCGATTTTCTCTAACGCCTTATCAAGAATGCTTAAATCTGTCCCAACTATGATCGTTAACCACCATGCGGCTTCCGGTGTCAGTTTTCGTTTGTAGGAGTGAAAAGCTCGATCCACCAACCAATCACGAATTTTTGATTCATAGTACTTTTTAAATTCTATATAGAGAGCATTCTTTTGCTGCTTAAATATTTTTTGAACACCCACCGAAAATTTTTTCCCTTCCATAATTATAATGGTTTCGGCCGGGATATATTTAAGTTGTTCCATCAAATTTTTTTGATCAGATTCTTTCATTGCGTCACAATTATATAAAAGCACTAATCGATATGCATCATTCCAAGGAATAGTTTGACAGCTTGCGATTAAATCTTTCAACTTCGTTTCTTCACCATAATACTTTGAATAATTAAAATCTTTCATTTCAGAATTAAGCAATGTATTCTTTAGATGACTAACGACATTTTGTTTAAGAAACCATTCTTCACCGCTAACTAACAGTAGATGAACACCCGATTGAATACTTTTAGTAATATCTGTCAATTTCATAAAATTAACATTGCATCGCCGTAACTATAAAACCGATAGCGTTTAGCGATCGCCTCTTGATAAATTTGATGCGCAAAATCCAGTCCACAAAACGCGCATACCAAAATGAACAACGATGATTTGGGTAGATGGAAGTTAGTGATTAGTTGATCAACTACACCAAATGTATATGGTGGATAAATGTAAATATCAGTTTTATGAGGAATTTGTTCCAGTTCATTATCATTAAGAATCCATGGCGCTAATGTTTCAAGAGTCCGAGTTGCTGTTGTTCCAACTGCCGTAATTTTTTTATTTTTGTTTTTTTTTGTTTCTCTTAAACGCTGTAAAACATCGGATTCGATAAAAAACTCCTCTTGCGAAATGACATGATCTTCAATCTGTTTCGTTTTTACCGGTTTAAATGTCCCGGGCCCCACATGCAAGGTAATATAATCAATTCCAACTCCATTCATCATCAGCTTATCGATTAAATCAGAAGTAAAATGCAAACCTGCCGTCGGAGCGGCAATCGATCCGTCATATTCAGCAAAGACAGTTTGATATCGATGGGTATCAATAGACTGCACTTCCCGTTGAATATAGGGAGGTAGTGGTATTTGGCCTAAGGCTAGAATTGATTTTTCAATTTCAACAGGCGATTGAAAATTAATGATTCGATTTCCATTTTCTAAAATTGCCTCAATGGCGCCTGTTAAAATAGAGTTTTTTTTAGAAAAATCAAAGCGCTGTCCTATTTTCGCTTTCCTTCCCGGTTTAACCATCGCTTCGTAGCAATGATCGTTGGTTTTTTTTACTAAGAGAAATTCAAGCTGGTTTTGTCCATTTTTTTCGTTTGTATACAACCGTGCCGGGATTACGCGGCTCTTATTCAATATCAATAAATTTTCATTTGTCAGATATTCCGGTAGATCATAAAAAAAGCGGTGTTCAATAGTTAATGTATCTTTATGAGCGATCAACAAGCGGCTATGGTCTCGTTTATCAACCGGGTATTGCGCTATCAATTCCGATGGTAAATTAAAATCAAATTTTGTTAGATCCATTTCGCAACAATTCCTTTTTTTTCATTAAGTCCTGCTTATACCGATCATACTCCGAATAAATACAACCGCAATATTGCTGTCGATACAGGCCTGTTTCTTTGGAGATAGCCACACCTTCTGACCAATTTGATCGTAAATCATAGCAGAAGAATTCTATATCAAATTTTTTGGCAATATCCATGCCTAATTGAATAATTAAGGGTCGGTCCTGCTGGTGACTTTGTAGCAATGTCGTACTAAAGCAATCAAAGTTTCCATTTTTGGCAATCCGGGCCGTTTTTAGCAAGCGTTGTTCATAGCAAAATAAACATCTTTGTTCTTCCCTAAAGACACATTTCTGGAAAAACTCAAAAAGAGCATACTCAGATTGGAAAATAACTTCAATATTTTTATCTAAGGAAAATTTTTCCAGCGCCTCCAAGCGTTTTAAATATTCCGAAAGCGGATGAATATTTGGATTATACCACAATCCCCGAATATTAAAATTATCACTCAGATAAAGATGAGGTACAATCAAGCAAGGAGCGCAGCAAATATGCAATAATAATTCTTTTTTCTTCAAAACAATCGTCCTTGACCAGGGACAGGTAACCCAAGTACATTGAAAGCCGAGACTGTCAGCAATCGTCCTCGTGGAGTACGTTCAAGTAAGCCCAACTGAATGAGATAGGGTTCATAAACCTCCTCCAGCGTCTCTTTTTCCTCACTGACCGCAATCGCAAGAGTCGAAAGTCCTACGGGTCCCCCATTAAATTTTTGTGCGATAGTAGTCAATATTAATTTATCCATTTCATCTAAACCCAATTCATCAATCCCCAACAAATCCATACCTTCCTGAGCCAGGCGATGGGAGATGGTTCCATTGCCTTTTATTTGGGCGATATCACGTACCCGTTTTAAAAGACGATTAGCAATACGAGGAGTCCCTCGGGCCCGTTTTGCAATTTCCTGGGCGCCTTTATGCTCAATAGCAATATGCAACAAATCAGCCGAGCGTAGAATAATTTTAGTTAGCGCTTCCTGATCGTAGTAATCCAGACGTAAAATAATTCCAAACCGTGAGCGCATAGGAGCTGTCAATAATCCGATACGAGTCGTAGCGCCTACAAGCGTAAACGGTTTTAATTGGATCCGAATTGAACGGGCATTGGCGCCTTTATCAATCATAATATCAAGACAATAATCTTCCATAGCCGAATACAGGTATTCCTCGACAACGCGATTCATCCGATGGATTTCATCAATAAACAGAATATCGCCTTTTTGCAGATTGGTTAGAATACCGGCTAAATCTGCCGCTTTATCCATTACAGGACCGGTTGTGGCTTTAAATTGTGTTCCCATCTCAGTGGCTATAATTGAGCTTAGAGTTGTTTTACCTAAACCCGGAGGACCGTGGAACAAAATATGATCGAGATGTTCATTCCGTTGGCGGGCGGCTTCAATAAAAATTTTAAGTTTGTCTAAAACTAATTGTTGCCCTGTAAAATCAGTTAAACCTTGCGGTCTAAGTTGATTTTCAAGTTCAATGTCGCCATTGATTAAGGAAACCTGATTGAGTTCATTATACCAATTATTCATCAATAATCCTTTTCAATGCGCTACTTCCCACAATTGATCAATTTGTTGAAAATAATAATGTTCTTGATAGATATGTTTATAGGTTGCATCTATCCCATAACGGCACAAGCGATCAATAATACTGAGATTTTTAGGTTCATTATTTTCTGAATTTTTCATTAAATCATTTCGATAAATCATATATAAATGAAAAATTTGATTGGATGAAAAAACATTAGAATCTATGTACTGCAAGGCATTAGGACTGGATAAATACGTATTTCCCCCAAAATGTTTTGTGATCTCAACTAAAAAATGTGTTTTGCTCGTACTCCATTCAATGTTCTCATCCGTTATAATTGGAGTTTTAATATGTAATAAATGCGCTAAATTTTTAATAATTTCCCAATCCAATTCCCATAACCAGCGCCATTTTTTTTTATTGTAGAGTTGATTAAGAAATTCCTCAATTTCAAAAAAAAATGGATACCGATGATAATTATACCAAATCGATTTGTAATGCTTGTTTTGCCAATTTAGATCCTGATTAATTCGAATATTGTATAAATTTTCATTTACTGTATTCTTAATTAAAATAGGAACCGTAAGCCAATCAATTTTCTTTTGATTTAGCAACCGATTCCTATTTTGCCAGCTTTTGTGATTTATTTTTTTTTTAGTAATAATTATAAACTGATCCGCCATGGATATTTTTTTAAAATACCCGGTATAAGGCAGATAATTGGGTTGATGCGCACTAATAACATAAGCAGACATATCTATATCAATGTTCCACGTGGAACATATAGATTTTACTTATTATTTAGAGGCAATTTAACGCTGCCTAATTCACGAATAACCTGATTGGTTACATCCCAGGCATCTTTTCCATAATATAGATTGGAGATGTCCAATACAAAATCAAATCCCTCTTTAACAGCTACATTATTAATAGCAATTTTTAATTTCTTCTGAATGGGTTCTAATAATTCACCTTCTCTGCGTGAAGCCTTTTCTTGTTCTTCCTGTACCATACTTTGATACTGCTGAACCAATTCACCGTATTTTTTCTCTTTCTCCTTTTTCTTTTCTTCTGATAATAACATTGATTGAGCTTCTATTTCTTTTTGGAGGCTCTGTATCTCCATTTCCTTATTTTTGATTCGTGTCTGAACGGATTCCATTTCCTTTTGAAATGTTATCTCAGCATTTTTAAATTCCTGATATTCTTCCCTGATTTTCATAATATCAACATAGGCAATTTTTATTTGCGCCATTAAGGAAATTGTCGACATAAAATAAATTAACACCATGCCAGCAAAAAACTTTTTTAACATACAACACTCCTTTTTTTAAATTTAATCTTTAATTATATAAAAAAAAAACTGGTTTGTCAATGATAAAAAGCCCATACACTCAATATTTTTTTTTGAAATAAAAGGCTTGACTTTTAAATTTTTTTTCTTATTATCAATGATCTCTAAAGAAGGTAAAAATGTATAAAAAAATTTGGTCAACGTGTTTAAATCAGCTCGAAAATAAAATTACTAAGGCTACTGTAGATTCTTGGTTTCGCCAAGTAGAACTTGACAATATGGATAATGAAAAAGTTTACTTAACTGTAAAAAATCAGTTTATTGCGGATTGGATACAAGAACATTATTATACCATTATCCAACAAACCCTGGCGCAAATAACCGGTAAAAATTTAAAACTTATTTTTAAAGGGGAAGATATTCCTAAAGAAAAATTTCCCGTTGTTCAGGAAAAAATGAATTTCTTTGAACCGCCGGTAAATGAAATTACAATGCAAAGTCAATTGAACAACCGTTATACTTTTACTAATTTTGTAGTGGGGGATTGTAACCAATTTGCTTTTGCAGCATCCCAAAAAGTTGCTGATTTTCTCTACTATGCTGCATATAATCCCTTGGTTATCTATGGTTCCTCAGGTTTGGGCAAAACTCATCTTTTACAATCTATAGGCAATTATTGCCTATTAAAAAATAGTAATCTAAATATCTGCTATCTTTCATCAAAAGCATTTATGAATTTTTTCATAAATGCAGTACAACAACAATCTATATTGGATTTTAATCGCTATTTTAATAATATAGATTTGCTGTTAATTGACGATATCCATTTTTTATCTGGCAAAGAAGGAACTCAAGTTGAATTTTTTCATACTTTTAATCATCTTCATGAAGCAGGAAAACAAATTGTCCTAACTTCTGACCGAGCTCCTAATGAAATTAAAGATATAAATGATCGTTTGATCACACGCTTTCAATGGGGACTAGTGGTTGATATTCAACCTCCCGATTTGGAAACACGAATTGCTATTTTAAAAAAGAAACTGGAAAATCATAATTTTAATTTAGATGAGGATACGTTATATTATTTAGCGAATCAATTTAAAAATAATATCAGGGAACTTGAAGGAATTATTACTCGCCTAAGCGCTTTCTATTCCTTATCTGATCTGCCTATTACACTTGATCTGTGCAAAGAGGTATTAAAAGATTTAATTCCAAGAAAAAATGAAAAATATTCAATTGAAATGATTCAAAAAATAGTGTCCTCTTTTTTTAATATTAATCAAAACAATCTTTTAGACAGAGGAAGAAAAACTAATATAGCCGTTCCTCGAATGATTGCTATGTATCTTTCTCGTGAATTATCAAGAGAAACATTAATTACGATTGGAATGAAATTTGGCCGTCGTGATCATTCAACAGTGCTCAATGCCTGTGATCGAATTGCTAAAATGATGAATGAATCGAATGATTTTAAAAAACAAATTGAACATATAATTCATCTGATAGAAATTAATCAGTAACTATTTTTAAAAAATTATAAATCAAATATCACTCTATTAACATACTATCCACATTATAATAATAGCTCCAATATAAAATTACAATAATATCACCTGTTTTGAATGTGTATAGAGTGTGCCTATTCAGTGGGCAAAATAAAAAAAATTTCCAATTAAATTTAAAATGTTAACAACTATTCTAAATTTTAAAAATTGAATTGAGCTAATCTTCTATAAACACGCAGGTTAAAAATTTATCAACATTTTTAAGCCTCTATAATAAATATTTAAACTATTACTATAAATTTAACTTAATATTAATTCTTTAAATAAAAATTTTCAAATTAGAAATGTTACTCAATATTATATTTTGAAACCTAAAGATTTTTGATAAATAGAATAGATTTTGGTCTTGACTTTCAAATTGAAATATAGTAAATTAGCAAAAATTAAAAAGGAGTTATTATGCAGCATTTAACTTGTTCTAATTCCGGTGAAAGTAATCAATTATTTTTTACTGATGTTCTTAACAATATCAGTATGTTTTCATATCTTGATGAAACAAATAAACTGAATCATGTTTCGATAACTCAATTCGTTAATAATGCAAATTGGTTAGTTATTAAGGAGGATGAGACTATTTCCTATAAAGCGATTGCAAAATCCGCTGAGGAAACAGATGAGGACCTAGTTGAGGATGATGAAGAGTGGGATGATGAGGATGATGAAGAGTGGGACGATGAGGATGATGAAGAGTGGGACGATGAGGATGATGAGGATTGGGACGATGAAGATGATGAGGATTGGGACGATGAAGATGATGAAGAGTGGGTTGATGAGGATGACGAAAAATAACTAAATAGGTTCCATATTAAAGCCTTCTTTTCGAAGAAGGCTTTTTTTTTTGGCATATAAAATGCATAATTTTAAAGAAACGTTATTCAAAGGAGAAATTATGCGTTATATAGGATGGATCATTGTTTTTGGATCGATTTTTACATTGAATTGTTTTCATCGATATTATGACTATGGAGGTGAATATTATACTGAATTGAGTGAATTATACGATCGAGTTAATAAGGATCGTCAAATTTCATATATTATTGAATATAATACTCCGGATCATATTGATCAGTACTATCGTAACTATATAAGAGATAAAGGATTTGATAAAGGAGTTGCAAAGTCTTCCCTTCGACGTTATGTAAAATATGCGGAAAATCATATTTGGTTCAATATTACAGCCCGTTCAAAATCAATGCAAAATTTATTGATTGATTTACGTGAAAGTTTTGTTTTAATGAATGATCGAATGGAACGATGTAAGCCTGAACTTATTGGTGAAGGAACACATCCTCAGTATAAACCCATTCATGCAGATGGTCATATATATGATGAGCCTAGCTGGGAAATTACTTTTGGTTTAATTTTTCCAAAAGAAATGAAAAATGAAGATACTGAATGGCTAAAACTAATGGTAGCCACATGGGATGATCATGTCGTATATACTTGGAGAAAGGGAGATATTCCATGAGCAAAAGTATTCTAATAATAGTATTATTTTTGTTTTTTTTCTCATTAAGTTTAAGTGAAATGAACGGGCTAAAAGCAGTATTTTTTTCCCCTGATCAGGAAAAAATTTCCTTACCCCAATCCGTTACTGAAATGGAATTTGATTACTATATTGGTTATCATCCTTTACAATGGGATCGATCTCCCTTAATTATAATAACATTGGATGTACCGTCATTGATTTCCCGAATTGATAAAAATAAAATATTATTTTTCAGGGATCAAAAAATGAAAAAAAAATTAAATGAATTGACTGTTTATATAAAAACAGATTATAAAGTATATTCACCGCTTTTTTTGGGATCAAAAAAACTGGTAACCCCCTACGGGTCTAAAAAAAGAGCTGAAAAGCTATTATATTTATTTTTACCCCAGGAGATAATGCGCTTAAAAAAATTTTATTTGGTTTATCAGTGGGAGAACCCGATTGAAGAGACAGATTGGATTACTTTTTATTATTCAGAAAAGAAAAAAACATTTATAACTAACCAAACTGAAAATCAAATATTTCCTTCAATTGAAAAAAACGGATTTGGCAAATTCACACAAGTAGATGAGGGAGGTAAAATCTGGATCGATGGGCAATGGAAAAAAGAAAATGATCAACTGTCTTGCGAATTAATTATTAAAAATATGGGAAATGGGAAATTGATCTTATCAAAAAATGATTTTAGTATTGAAGTTAGAGAATCAAAACAGGGATTAATAAATTACGCTAAAAATAATGAAATCTATTCTCTGGCTCAAAATGAGTATAAAAAGATTAATCTAGATTTTGATTTACCAATACTACCACGCTATTATCAAAATACTATTCTTTTAAAATGTAATAATCAGTCAGTAAAATTTGAAAAAGAATTAATCTTGTGATAAAAAATATTGACAAACAGAGATAAATATATTATTATTAATAAAAACAAAGGAGGAATCATGATTACTAAAGTAATTGCTTGGATTTTAATCGCGATTATAACTTTAATTCCTGGATCGATTGCTTTCTATCTTGCTGCAGATGCAAAAGTTACCGGTTCCTTGTATTTCGGCAGCATACTATTTACTATGTTACTTTTTGCTGCGATAACTCTTGTTAATAAAAATGAAAAAGAGTTATAAAAATCGGTAAAACGAAAATTTAATAACGATCTACATTTTTTTTAGGTTTAGTTTGAATAATTAGTTAATGAAAAATAGCTTGGAAAAATTTCGTTTAGCTGAATGATTTGAAAATTAAAGTTAGAATCTGATGTAATAATAGGAATAGAAGGATTAAATTCTGCCAGTACTTGGCGACAAGCCCCACACGGTAATATGTTGGGTATTTGGGGTGAATATAAAAAAATGTGTTTGAAATTTCGATATCCATGAGCAATTGCGTGTCCAATAGCGTTTCTTTCTGCGCAAATTGTTAATCCATACGAACTATTTTCTACATTAACTCCTTCAAACAAAAGATTGTCCTCAGTAATTAATATTGCGGCAACTTGAATTTTAGAATAAGGACTCCAAGCTTGTTTAGAAAGTTGAAAAACCTTTTTTAACAGATTAATATAAAATTCCGATTCCACGGATAACCTCCTCAATAATGCTTGAATTCTGGATTAATTGGTTTATCTTTTCAATGTCGTAGGACATAATCCGGTCATGAGTTAAGGTGGGTATTTGTTTCCGGATAAAATTATGAGCATATTGTATGCCTAAACCGGGTTTTTCTGAAATAAAATCAAGACCCTGGCAGGCGCATAATAGTTCAATGGCGATTACATTCCGTGTATTGATAAATACTTCTTGCGCTTTGAAGGCAGCAATGGTACCCATACTGACATGATCTTCCTGGTTGGCTGATGTGGGAATAGAATCGACGGAAGCGGGATGCGCCAGGACTTTGTTTTCAGAAACCAAGGAAGCAGCAGCATATTGAGTAATCATGTATCCCGAGTTTAAACCTCCTTCGGGAGTTAAAAACGGAGGAAGATTGGATAAAGCCGGATCAACAAGCCTTTCAATTCGTCTTTCAGAAATATTGGCAAATTCAGCCAATGCGATAGCAAGAAAATCAAGGGCAAGAGCAACAGGTTGTCCATGAAAATTACCGCAACTGATGCTTTCATTGGATTCAGGAAATATTATTGGGTTATCAGTAACGGAATTAATTTCAATTTCCAAAACGTTTTTAATATAAGTTAAGGCATCTCGGCTAGCGCCATGGACTTGGGGAATACATCGCAATGAATAACTATCCTGTATTTTCTGACAGCTTTTATGACTGGTCATAATTTCACTATGATCTAAAAGCTTTAGTAAGTTTTCGGCTACCTGAAGTTGCCCTTTATGGGGACGTAAAGCATGGATCCGTGGATCAAAAGGCGTGTCAGTTCCCTTTAAAGCTTCGATTGAGCAGGCAGAAACAATATCGCAGAGCGTAGCTAATTTTAAAGAATCATAGAGAGTTAAAGTTCCAACAGCAGTCATAAGTTGAGTACCGTTTATCAGAGCTAACCCTTCTTTTGCGTAGAGCTCAATCGGTTTTAAGTTGAAATAATCAAGCATCTCTTTAGCATCCATTATTTCATTTTGAAATTTTACTTTTCCCAGTCCTATTAAAGGGAGGGACATGTGAGCGAGAGGCACCAAATCTCCGCTGGCTCCTACGCTACCCTGGCGCGGTACGCGAGGTAAAATATTTTGATTGAGAAAAAAAAGTAATCGTTCGAGCGTTGTTAAGCGAATACCCGAAAACCCTTTGCATAATGCATTGACGCGTAGTAAAATCATGGCGCGTACCTGATCATCGTTTATAATGGGTCCGATCCCGGATGCATGGGACATTAATAAATTTACCTGAAGCTGGCGAACATTCTCAGGAGGTATTGTAATTTGTGCAAAACTGCCGAATCCTGTAGTAATTCCATATACGATCCTTTCCTCTTCTAAAAATTGATCAACAGTGGATGAGCACCGATTAATAGTTTCAATTATGCCGGGTTCAATACTAACGGGTTCATAGTGGCGGGCAACTTGAACAACTTGCTCAATTGTTAGTGAATTACCGTTTAAAAAAATCATAGTCACTCCTAATTTAAATAGAGGTTATCGTTTACTCACAATAAATAACGATCATTAATTTTTAATCTAAAAGAAAATATATATATCCTCCAGTTTTCTAAAAAGTAATTTAATCGAAAATACCAGTAATAAAATTGATTGTAATATAATCATTACTGTTAGTATTACAAGAAAAAATTTTAAATAAAGCAGTAAAAAAAAAGTATGAAATAAAGAGTCAAGCGGTAAATAATAAAATGAAAACAAAAGTAAAAAAAGTAATAAAAAGTTATTGATTTTATGGACTATATAATGTAGATTAGATAGATGAGAAAAATAAAACGCTTAAAAATATTAAAAAAAAAATTCAGCAGTTTATTCCATAATGATAATGCTATTTTAGCTTTGGTAATAATGTTAATCGCAATAGGGTCATCCTATTTAGTATTAAAAATTGAATATCATGGCGGGAATACTTTGTTTCATAGCTTTTGGGATGCTATTTGGTGGTTTTTTGTAACAATTTTCACCGTTGGCTATGGAGATCGATATCCGATTACACCCTGGGGACGTTTAATCGGGATATTAGTTATGTTTTTAGGGATTGGTCTGCTCAGTATAACAACTGGCCGGATCGCTTCTTTTTTAGTTGAACGCAATCTACAACGCAAAAAAGGATTAGCTGTTTTGAAAAAATTAAAAGACCATATTATTATTTGTGGATGGAAAGGTGAATTACATGAGATTATCAAACGGTTTTTTTCCATTCAGGAGGTTGAGGGCGTCTCATTGGTATTGATCAATACGGCTCATCAGGATGAAATGGAGCCATTAATGGCAGAATTTGAACAGCATGATTTACGGTTTATTAATGGGGATTATATGGATGAGAATACATTGATCCGAGCGGGTGTCAAAACTGCAAGCCGCATACTTTTACTACATGAATCGAAAAAAAATCAATCGCCGGTGCTGGAGGATCCAAAAATTGTGATGGCGGTAATGACGATAAAGCGCTTAAATCCTCGAATTTATGTAGTTGCGGAGATTGAGGATGAAAAATTTTTTCCTTACTTAAAACAGAATAACTGTGATGAAATCGTATTTGCCAAGGATTTACTATGTTCCTGTTTTGCCAACAGCCTTGTTTACGATGGATTTCCCAATATATTAAATCAAATGGCTGAAATTGGGATTCAGGTTGGCGAAATGCCGGGTGATTGGATTGGCAAAAAATTTGGTGAGCTACTAATACTTTATCAGCAACAGAATGAAAAGGGGTTATTAATAGGCGTACTTGAGAATACAGGAAATTTTTATCAGAGAAAAAGTGAGGCGATTCAAGATGCTCAAAAAACTCCGAATATTTCACGGTTAGTGGAAAATTTAAAAAAAGTTAAGGTACTAACCAGTAATCTACCGATTTTTAATCCAGGAGTAGATTATATAATACCCAAAGGCAGTAAATTGATTATCTTAAAAGGAAATAAAGAGCGGAATGATTGAAGAAATTATTGAACGGTTATCGAACATCAAACTTTTTAGTTTTATAAAGACGGACGTTGAACGCTTGGAACGTTTGGCAAAATTATTTAATATTATACAATGTAAAAAGGGGGAAATAGTACTCAAGGAAGGGGATCTGGGCGATTCATTACATATTATTTTTTCGGGTTCTGTGCGGATTGTGAAGCATACGTCAGCCCGTGATCCTTATACTGTAGTCATATTGGAAGACCATGAAAATGTTTTTTTTGGAGAAATTTCACTACTGGAAGATAGTCGTCGGACAGCAACGGTAGTTTGTGAAAGTGATTGCACTTTTTTAGTCCTGGGACGTGAACAATTTGGAGAAATCTGTAGAACTGATCATTATGTTGGAATGATGGTCATGCGCAGATTAGCGGAAATTTTGGCAGAACGCCTCCGGAAAGCTGATGATGATATCATCACTCTGTTTAATGCATTGGTGGAGGAAATTGGGGAAGTGTGATGGAGGAATTGATCGAAAGGCTGAAAAACTGCAATTTTTGTCCCCACTCTTGCGGAGTCAACAGGTTTAAAGAAACCGGGTTTTGCCGGGCTCCTGTTTTATATCGCCGAGGAGAATTATATTTAAAAATCAATTTATTCCAGCCTTTTTTTTTTGAAGAGCCCGTCATTACAGGTGAATATGGTTCAGGAAATATTTTTTTTTCGCATTGCAACCTCCGATGTGTTTTCTGTCAAAATTTCGATATTAGTCAATCCGGAGATGGTTACTATATCAGTCTTTCTCGTCTGAAGGAGATTATCATCGGGTTAAACGCAAAAGGGTGCCAATTTATAAATCTAGTGACACCGACACCTTATGCGCCGCTAATTCTGAGCGTTATTAAGGCTATTAAATATCAACAAAAAAATATTCGCTTTGTTTATAATACGAATGGCTATGAAACCCCGGAAATTATCGATGAATTATCAGGCTGGATTGATATTTTTTTACCTGATTACAAATATAGCCAGGCAAACCTAGCAGAAATCTATTCAAAAATATCTAATTATCCCAAAACAGCGGAACGAGCGATAGAAAAAATGGTTGCTGCAACAGGTAGATTTGTTATGGATGATATGGGTTTGATGAGAAGTGGGGTAATCGTTCGGCATTTGGTGTTGCCAGGCCATTTAGATAGTTCAAAAGAAATTTTAACTTTTCTGACCAGGAATTTTAAGGATAGAATACTGGTTAGTTTAATGGCTCAATACACGCCGTTTGCTTTAGCTAAAAATTATGAGATGATTAACCGGCCATTAACATTAGATGAATATGAGTTGATAAAGGAATATGCTATTTCTCTAAATGCTTTCGATCTGTTTTGCCAGGATTTGGACTCAGCGGATACATTTTATATTCCTGAATTCTATCATCCACCGGCTAAAAAGCGTTCAGATTTATAAGCTCTTGTCATTAAGTTTAATACAGCGTCTCTGGGTGAGAGATTTTCATAGATAACCTGGTAAATTTGCTCAGTGATCGGCATTTCGATTGAATACTCCTTCGCTAATTGAATGGCGGCTTTAACAGTATAAGCGCCTTCAATGACCATAGCAGTTTGTTTTTCATACTCTTGAAATTTAGTACCTTGACCAATGATAAATCCTGCTTTCCAATTTCTCCCATGTCGGCTTATTGAAGTCGTAATCAAATCTCCTAAACCGCTAAGTCCATACAGAGTTTCTTGTTGAGCTCCCATATTCAGGGTGAGTCGGGTAATTTCAGCTAATCCCCGGGTAATCAAGGCGGATTTGGTATTATCACCGAATCCGAGTCCATCGACCATTCCGGCTGCTAAACCAATCACATTCTTTAAAGCGCCGGCCATTTCTACACCGATCAGGTCAGAATTGGTATATATTCGAAAGTAATCTGTCGAAATTTCATTTTGCCAATACTCAAGAAGCGCGTAATTTTTTCCTGCTAAGGTAACGGCCGTTGGCAATTTCTGAGCGACTTCTTCAGCATGTGATGGTCCGGATAGAGCCAGCACAGGCGATTTAGGGGTTATTTGATGAAGGATTTGGCTTACACGAAGCCGGGTTGATATTTCAAGCCCTTTGGACAAACTAAGAATAGGAATTATTGAATTCGTTTGAGAAAAAACGGAATGAAAAACCGGACGTACAAATTGAGTGGGAACGGCATTCACGATTAAATCAAATTGATGGAAATCGACCGTTAATTCACGATGAAGAATAGAAATCGAATCCGGAATCTCTATTCCTGGCAAAAATTTTTTATTTTCGTTTTCGCGGCGAATGGTATTGGCTTGTTCTGGAAAATAGCTCCATAAAGCCACTCGATGATTTTTACTTAAAAGTAGCAGAGCAAAAGCGGTACCCCAACTGCCATCTCCCATGACAAGAACATGAGCCATATTATATAACATCCTTTTGGTTTAAAATGCGGATTAGCTCAGGTGTAATTTGATCTAGAGATAGGACTTTATTAACACCTCCCGAATCAACGGCTACCTTAGGCATCCCATATACCACAGATGACGCTTCGTCCTGGGCGATGTTATACGCCCCAGAATCGTACATTGCTTTCATACCTCTGGCGCCATCATTTCCCATTCCGGTTAAAATAATACCGAGTGAATTATTGCCGGCATATTGCGCAACGGAGTTGAAGAGAATATCAACTGAGGGCCGATGACCATTAACTTTACTATTCTGGTTTAGTTCAATGCGGTATTGACCCCCGGAGCGGACAACACACATGTGATAATCACCCGGAGCCAATAAAATTCGACCGGGCATAACGCGGTCCCCTGCCTGAGCTTCTTTAACTTCCCCACGGCAAATGCGATTAAGCCGTTCGGCATACATGGTTGTGAAGCCTGGGGGCATATGCTGAACAATTACGACACCCGGCATATTGGTAGGAAAATCAGAGACAACTCTGGCAATAGCCTCAGTCCCACCGGTGGATGCCCCAATGGCAATAACCTTGTCGGTGGATTCGGCCAATGAATAATTCATCGCCTTTACGGTTGTAGCTGATGAATCGGTTTGATTTTTTTTGTGTTTCCAAATGGATACATTCGCGGTGGATGCTATTTTCACTTTAGTGCGTAATTCCATCATCATTTGGGATAACCCTTCCGCAACATTGGAACTGGGTTTGGGGACAAAATCAACGGCTCCGGCTTCCAGAGCCTGGATAGTAATCTGTTTCCCTTTTTGGGTGAGAGAGCTAACAACGACAACAGGGAGAGGATATTGGGGCATTAGACGCCGAAGAAATTCTACTCCATCCATTCGAGGCATTTCTATATCGAGAGTCAACACATCAGGATTAAGTTCTATAATTTTGTCGCGCCCAATAAATACGTCCGGCGCTGATCCTACAACTTCTATCCAAGGGTCTTGTCCCAGTCCCTTAGTAAGAATATTGCGAACTAAAGCGGAATCATCAATCACTAAAACACGAATTTTTTTCATCAGTGTCATATTAAACCCGCTTTCGATATAAAGCGGGTTTAATATACTCAAAAAGGTTGTTTTCGCGTCCGAGTGTTTCGGAGTGGCCGATAAAAAGATACCCCCCTGGTGCCAGGTGCTGGTAAAAACGTTGGACGAGTTCATGACGGGTTGGCGGGTCAAAATAGATCATGACATTGCGACAAAATATCATGTGAAATTGTTTTTTAAATGGAAACTGCTGATTCATTAGATTAAATCGGCGAAAAGTGACCTCATTCTTAATTTTGGCGATCACTTCCCATTGGTGATTTGGAAGCTTTTGCAGATATTTTTGCTTATATAAGGGAGGTAAGTCTTTAACGCGATCTTCCGGATAGATTCCTATTTTAGCGAAAGATAGAACTTTTTCCGAAATATCAGTGGCAAGCAACCCTGCATCCCAATGACTATAATCAGTTCCTAAAAATTCCATTAAAAGCATGACCAGCGTATAGGGTTCCTCTCCTGAAGAGCAACCGGCGCTCCAAATTCTCAAGTCCCGTAAGTTATTTGAAATTAATTGGGATTTTAACTCCGGTAGAGCCTGGTGGATGAAGAAATCAAAATGCGTTTTCTCTCTGAAAAAAAAAGTGTGGTTGGTTGTAAGTAAATTGATCAATTCAATTAATGATTGTTGAGATTTGTCATGAATGATATACTCATAGTACTCTTTAAAAGAAGAAAGAGAAAGTTCTCTAAGTTTTTTTTGCAATCGTCCTGAAACCAGACTCATTTTTTGTTCGGTTAAATGGATGCCAAATCGATCATATACCATAGTGGCAAAAAGCTGAAATTCATGATCACTGATCTGATAGCTATTAATGATTGCATTGCTCGGTTCAGTTTTTAAATTCATATTATACACCTTTAAGTTAACAATAACCTCTTTAGATACAATTGTCAAGTAGTTTTACATTTCAAAATCCAACGATTGAATAATATCTAAAATATCTTCACCCTGAAAAGGATAAAAAATGTAACGATCGATTTGGTAATGAGATATTTTTTCAAGATAATCGGCCAAAGGATGAGTGATCATTAAAATGATTTTAATTTTTTTAAACCGGGGATTCCGTTTGATAATGGGACAAAGTCGAAGTGAATTGATATCGTTTAGGTAATTGTCAAGAATTAAAATATCAGGATCGGTTTGATTCATAGCGCTGATCAGTTTATTTCCATTTAATTCACTATAAAAGCGATCCAATTTAAGCTCATAGAATAACAGTGATAGACCGTAAATAATTGAAGGCGAATTGGACACGAAAAGGTACTTAAGATTTTGCAAATGCGCCGGAAAAGAAGTTAACTCCATTTCATGGGATAACTTAAAGCAGTTAAGCCCGTTATCAATGGAGTGTAATAGCTGGGTTGTATGAAATGGGAATTTCAGTATTTTATGGTAACTCAATTCATTTTGCATCGAAATAATAAAATCTCTGGTAAATTGTTGAGTAAGAAGTATTTTTGGAATAAAATGGTACATAGGATTTGATTTTAGTAAACGAATAATAGCGCGAAAATTTGTAAAATCGGGATTAAATAGTATCAGATGAATGGTATGCAATCGAAGCAATGTCTCGACGCGGGTATATAAAGATTTGATCAGTTGATATTTCAATTTTAAAACATTATAGCGATGATCGGGCTTATTGTCAATTAATAAAATAAAGGGTTTATTTAATTCGTAATAATGAGGGCGAATAGTTTCTTGAGAGCTGCTTTGTTCGGCGATTAGCTCTCTAAGTTTGGCGGATTTAGGCGAATGAGTGGCTTGAAGTGATGAACGGGGAGGAGAAAGGATTAAACGCTTCGCTTCTTCTTGAATAAATTTACGTATAATAAGTATTTTTTTCCGAAATAGTAACTGTTCCATTCGTGTTACTTGAAAAGGGTGGAATTTAATGCCGATACGAGTTGCGCTTAAATAGCGAATCTCACCTTTGAGCAGAAGTTGTTCCGAAAAATTGGGTAAAACCAGCGTAAAATTCATAAAATCACCGATCAAAAAATGAGTATCGGCGGTGTTTTGAGTAGCTATGCCGCCACAGGATATGTTAATTAACCGTAATTCAAGATTATCACTTAACTTGATGCTCACAGGGTTGGAATTGGTAAGATTAAGACGGTTTTCATTGCGAAAATCATGCTTCTTAATCAGCTTTGGGTATGAAAATCGAATAACAGGAATATACTCCTGCCGATATCTAAAGTGTTCAATACTTTGGATGGGCGCAAAAAAAAGGTAGCGGATAGTTTCTAATTCATAGATAAATTGAAGATAATCCTTACTATCTTCCTGTTCTCCGTTCGCGATACGGAAGGCCTTGTTTTTTAGATAATTCTGAACTGTATCCCCCAGCTCGATTGGGTTAAGCTGATCAGTTAGAAAATCCGTATTGTTGGCTTGAATAAAAAAAGCAAAGGCCTTTTCTTTTTTAACCTGATTGCTTTCTTTAAAAAGTAAGAAAGTATCGAAGGGAATATTAATTTCTGAAAGCTGACGAATATGGTTGGAAATTTCAAGGGGGTGATTAAAAATTATATCGTAATCATTGGCAGGAATTGGATCTTTACTTAAAAACTGGATCATTTGATAATTAGTTTACCACTTTTCACTTGTTGGTTCTGATCAATAATTTGATAGATGTACACGCCGCAATTGACCAATTTGCCCTTCTCATTTTTTCCATCCCATGAAATGTGACCGATATTACCTGACTGGGTGGCGAGTGATCGTATTAGTTCACCATCGAGGGTGAATATATAGAGTTTACTGTAAGGAGTTAATTTTGAAAAATTGATCTCCAAGTCAATATAATCATGAAAACGGCAGGGATTGGGGTAAACGGTTATACTATCAAGAGTTTGGCTACTGATTAAATGAGGATCGGAAATAATGACAAGTCCTTTATCGGTTCCCACATAAAGTTGATTCGTATAGGGGTTGATTTTTATGGAACGTATCAGATTGCTGGGGAGAGGGCTGTTTAGTGTGTTGAAATAGAACCAGCTCAAAGTGTCGCCGATAGCAATGATAATTCCCTTATCCGCAGTTCCATAATACTTGTTATTATAAGCGTCGATTGTAATACAATTAATTTTGCTTTTCAGTTGATCCTCGGGGTCTTCCCAAGGTACATACCATTGAGTTCCATATCGAAAAATTGGTCCGGAAACAGCGCCAACCCAGGGATTGCCAAATCCATCGATGGCAATGTCAAGGATATCATTGGAATGTAAATCATCTTCATTTCCCTGGTTAGTAACCGTCCACTGTATTTCAGGATATTGAATGGACCGTCCATAGTTTAAATGAAAAATTCCATTATTACGGGTACCTACCCAGACATCATTATAATAAACAGCCAATGCCCATAATTCTTTTGAATATAACATTCCATCCAGAACCCCAAACGAAATCCATTCGTTTTGATCGGGATTGACAGGAATAAACAACCCTACCTCGAAATCTGCAATCCAAAGGTTATTATATTGATCTTTAACAATACGAGTGATGGGTACAAATCCAGGGTCTTTACCACTTAA
>CAZWDO010000004.1:0-134080 GCA_964632485.1 uncultured bacterium | reverse complement strand
TGGAAGAGTCAAAAACAGAATAAACTAATGAATCCTGGTTGAAATGACAACGTATAACACCGCTTCCGAGTGAACCAAACCAATAGTTATTATTCTGGTCGATACATACCGCTCTAAAATCCTGATATTTTATAGGAAGTTGATAGTTGAGCCATTGGTTATCTCTATAAAATGAAACCCCACCCCGTTTTAGCGTATAATCCACATCATCCCCACAAGCCACGGCGATGGTTCCATCTTCTTCAAATGCTATATCGTAGATATTGTTGGATACGGGTCCGTCAGGATTGGTGAAAATTGAGTGTTTTTGCGATTGAATTGCAAATTGGTTGATGCCTGTTTCCAGCGATGTAAACCAGAGAATTGTGTTATTGTCTGAAGATTCAATGGCTGTTGCATGTAGGCAATCGAGAATACGGTGAAATACGGGTGTATAGTTGTGGATGGGCTGAACATAAATACCATAGATCCCAGTACAATAAGCGGTATCGCCACATACAACAAAATCAGTTAATTGGTAATCGTAAGGGGTTATCCAATTGTTTTGAATTATCCATTGGGAATCAATTAAAATTTCTAAAAGTTTACTCGGGCCAAGGAGGAAAAGGCTTGATCCAACCCGCTTGATATGGTTAAACTGGTTGATGGAAGTAGTACCAATTTGGGAGATTTGTGTCCAGGAAGATGGCAATTGTAAATTTTGGTCAAGTGGAGCATAAGCCAATCCGTTTTCAGAGAGCGCATATAAATAATTAGAATCAATCAGTAAGTCCGAGTTAATGTCGCTGATCAAACCATTCTGGCGGGTTATTGAAAATTGAAAGTGATAGTTATGAAAAACGGAAATCCCCTGATTAGTAGAAACAAAAATCGCTTCGTGGGTTGTATCTTCGATGACGGAATAAATTATTTCAGAAATACCATCGAAATTATTGTAGTGATAAATATTACCAGATGGAGTAATACGGTCCAAATAACTACCTGAGCTGCCTACCCATAATTGGTTGTGGGAATCTTTAAAAATGGTGGTTACAAAATTAGAAGTTAGACCATCAGTGTTTAGAAAGGCATGGAAAGAAGTATCATAAGGAGTGAACTCAACCAACCCTCCGCTGGTAGCCAGATAAATAATGGGATTGGATACGAAGAGATCATAGCTACTATTCTTAGAGGTAATCGCTTGCCATTGATCCCATTCAGCATTAATATCAATAAAAAAAACAAGAAGTACTATAAAAAAAATTTTATATTTTATCTTCTGGGGCATCGTTTCTCCAGTTTTTATCGACTTTGACCCAAAGTGAAAGTTGTACCGGTTGTTGGAGAAAGTTTTGTATCTCTTTTAGGGCATATTCCCGAATTTGGCGGATCATGTTGCCGGATTTCCCAATGACAATTTTCTTTTGGGAATCTTTTTCGACAAAAATATCGGCTTTAATCTCGACTTTTTTAGTATCACTGTCACTTTCAGAAAACTGAGTAATTTCGACATAAGTAGAATAGGGTATCTCCTCCTTCAGTAGCTGGAAAATGGCTTCTCTGACAAATTCTTCAGTAAAAATGCGTTGAGGTTGATTCGAAAGAAGATCCTCAGAGTAGATTGCATCACCTTCAGGCAAGTAACTTATAATTTGCTCGATTAAATGAGATATTCCGTCATTTGTTTTAGCTGAAATGGGAAAGATTTCTTCAAAATCGAACTGATTGCGGTAAAAATCGATAGTAGGTAGCAAATAATTTTTTTTAATTTTATCGATCTTATTGAGTATTAAAAAAGTTGGTTTTTTATATGTATTCAATTGATATAAAATATCCGCTTCCAGTGAAGCCATGTATTTAGAAGCATCAATTAACAAAAGATTAATATCGACTTCCTGCATAGTGCCTTTAGCCTGTTCAACCAGTTTTTGATTCAGCTTGTCGGTTTTAAGAGTAAACCCGGGAGTATCGATAAAGATAATTTGGGCTTCCGAAGTGGAATAAATTCCGATAATTCGCTTGCGTGTTGTTTGCGCCTTTGGGGTAACAATTGATAGTTTTTCGCCGATAATTGTATTCAAAAGAGTAGATTTTCCAGCGTTTGGTTTGCCAATTATCCCAATATAACCGACTTTCATGGTCTTTCCTTTCTGGATTGATAATTCATTATGGTTATTCAGTTTGTAATTATTAAAGAAGAGTTCGCTAATAACGAAAATAAACAGTTAAAAATAATGAAAATCATTGGATTTGTCAAGTCGTTTTTTACTTGCAGAATAAGGGTAAAAGGAATTTAGTTCAGTAATTGGTATTTTCAGCTTCCAAAAGACGTTAAAGAAAAAATTCATGCTTGTATGCGTCGTTGTTGGACCTTGACAGCTTAGAATGAGCTTAAATTTAGTTTTGAATCATCGTAAACAGGCCCCATATAATTATAACATTTATAAAGATAGAAACGGCGAAATGTAAAACCCCAATATTTAATTTCGATTGTCTTATAATGTATCACCTTTTGAAAATAAGAATCTAAAATTTCAATTTTTTTCATAGGGGCGAAATCAGAGTACATAAAGATTGCATTTTGTCCAATTAACTGATGAGGGGATTTCCAAAAATCAAACTGCAAAGCAGGTTGGTTGTAAATATTTTGCGCGTAAATTAGTTCTTTATAGGGTGAATAAAAGGCCATTTCCGCAGCGATTTTATATTCGTTTCCAAAAATAAAAACAGGGGCTTTCACAGACATTTCCTGGTACAGTGTTTGTATTTCAGTTGAAAGTTCACCCCATCCATTCCAAGTATCTCCTTTTTTTATGGGAACAATGGGAAAAAGTATAATTCCCAGATTTAGTATTATCAAGCAAAGACTGATAATAGCGCCAAATTTAAGTTTTTTTCTTAAAGACTGTTTATGTTTGCATTTTTCGTAGTAAACAGCCGTAATAAGAATAATTAAGGCCAGATATGCAGGTTGCAACCAATTCATCTTGACTAATGTGGTTAAACTGATCATGACAAAAAAAATAATCATGGGAAGGCTATATGAAGTAAAAAATAGATATCGTTCCTTTTTTTCATGCCAAAAATTTTTAATTATGATTGCTGATACTGTAAAAAGCAAAATGAAAAACAACGGGGTTAATTCATAAAACTGGCTGGCAACAAGCTGGAGCAAATATTTAAAGCCTAACTTTGTAGCTCCCGAGGCACGATGCGAGGTTTGGAAAAGGAAAGATGCCCAATGATTATTGGCATTCCAAAGAATGACCGGGAAGAAAACCAAAAAAGAGATTATGACTGAAATGTAGGGTTTTAGGTTCCAAAGCCGGGACCGATTATGCGGGGAAATTATAAAATAGCAAAAAACTGACAGAAAAAGAAAAACAGCCGTATACTTACTATACATTGCAAGTCCTGCAAAAATTCCGGCTAATATCCAATTGGCCCATGTATTATGATGAAACAAAGCTTGATAAGTGAAAAGCATACACAATGCCCAAAAAAACAATAATGGCGAATCCGGGGTGGCGAAAAATGCTGAAATATTGAAAAAAATCGTCAAATTAAGCGCAACAACGGACCAAAAGGCGATTTTAACATTACCGAACGCTTTTTTAGAAAGTTCAAAAACGGCCCATTGCGTTCCTATTGAAAACAGTAGTGTTGATAATCGAACAAATACTTCTTTATTCCCAAATAGATGAGTGAAAAGACCGATTCCATAGGAGCATAGAGGTGGATGATCGAAATAACTTAACGCAGGTTGTTGAATGTATAGCCAGTAGTAGGCCTCTTGGGGAACTAAGTTGATCACACTGGCTAAAATAAGTCTGATGAGGGTTAACCCACCGACTAATATCCAAAAATGCTGATTGTATTTGGAGTTTGAGAGTGAATTTACAGATGAGTCCGTGGAAGAAATAGTTAACATCATGGGTGTGAATATAACATTTTTTTTAAAAAAAGCAATAAAATTTAATTTTTACTTTAAAATTGAAGTTGATTTGGTAATGAACCGATAATTTCTTGCCCGATAACCAATCAGAATGTTTTATTGGGTCACCGCATTTCCATTCAGGGGCTCTTAAAAAGTAATTTGAAAGTAAAGTTTTCAAAGTGTATTATGGGTGACTTGCAATTTCTAGGTTATACAAAAATTGTAAACCTCAACCAGATCAATTTTTTTTTCCAGCCTGGTTCAGGGTGATACTGTATTTAATAGTTAAAATGTAATTGATTACTAAATAGTGAATTAAACGTTAGCTGAGAATTTCTGGAACAGATTCTAATGATAATTTTCATAGAATATAAAAAAAATTCTTGACTTTTAATACTGAAATTCGTATACTATACAGAACAAGGGCGATTAGCTCAGGTGGCTAGAGTATCTGCTTGACATGCAGGGGGTCACTGGTTCAAGTCCAGTATCGCCCAACGGTTTACGGTCTTCAAACATTCAGCTTTGAGGACCGTAGTTATTTTTGACCTCATATTTATAGTAACTTTCAAAAAAAATATAAAACAGATTAGATGGGGTTATACAACTACCCTAAATTCATTAAATTTATTCAATTTACATTTGAAGGCCTTAAAATTAGATCAGGAATGAAATTTGATTTGGTAAATATTGAGCGGTCTTACTAACTACCTGTGATTTGGTCCATTGTATTCAGAACTATTTAACTCATTTAGCCACGCAAAATTTGCTTAAGTAGAATATTATTGACATTATCGGAAAAAAAAGTCTCCTATGCTGGTTTTTCTGCTTTTATCGTCAATAGGCCCAATGCTGTTTTTGCTGGTATATGATTTTAAATTGGGAGCGGCCAGAGATTGGGATATCATGGCCATTGGAACGTATCCCATGACACTGCTGATCGTGATCTCCTTGTTTAAATTATATAAACAGGATTTCATGCTGCTTGGGAAAATGTGTATCATTATTTCCATGATGCATACTTTTCCCTGGATATGGGTCAACGCTTCAGAAACTGCTTCGGTTCAGCGATTTGAAATGATGATCAACACCCCGAACTGGACAAATTATGCCCAAGCGACCGCTCGGGATGAATTAGGCGTCATCTATCGTGATCGGGGGGAAACGGCGGAAGCATTGGAGAAATTCAAGCAGGCTTATGATCTAACAGCTAATAATCGTTATCTTTTCAAAGCGGGTGTATGTTACTATAACCTTAAGGATTATCCGAATTCGCTTGGGGTTTTTTCATATTTAGTCGGGATGAAGGATAGTCTGAATTTTGAAGTTCCATTCTATTTAGCAACTACTTATCGAGCTTTAAATGAATTAGATTCTTCAATATACTATTATAAGAAATCCTTAACATTAAGACCTGAGGAGGCAATTGTATTTTATTGTTTAGCTTATGTTTGGCTTGAAAAAGGGAATGTAGATAATTCAAAACACTATTATGAACTTGCTTATAAGCATGGATATGATCCCGAGTATCTTAAAGGATTAAATAAACAGATAGAAATTGTTGCTAAAGAATTAACTCCCAACTAACCCAAATGTAAGAAGATTGTAAGAAAAACTGTCTGAATATTAAATCATTCAATAGTAGTTGCTTAGGCTGATAAAGGGTTTAGATTTCAACAGATTGCCAAGCAATCTATTAGCCCCATATTGTCGCGAATGAAAACGAAACTCCTGATGAAGAGAGACTCCGGGTGCGAACCGCACGGCCGATCAAGCCCAGAAAGATGGCTTCGGTGATTTTGGCATCAATATTAATTGGGGTTTCTTATCGTTGTCGTTTAAGCTTTGAGTTTGAGACTTTGGAGTTTGTAAGGCTTTTTGCCAACTTCACCTCGTGATGCAATAATGCAGCATGTCAAGTTCAGGATCAGTTATGAGCATCCACATTAATTCGTTGCCAACCGCGGACAGAGTTGATGCGCCAGATATGGTCGCATTTTGATAGATCTGATATTAAAATAGGGGATTCTGAAATTTTACCGGATTCCAGCAGATGAGCGCGTAAGGTACCTGGTAACAGGCCACAACTAACCGGGGGAGTAAGAAATTTACCTTGTATTTGAGCCACGATATTTCCGCAGGTCGTCTCGGTAATTTCGCCATTTTTATTCCACAACAGAACATCCGTGTAACCGGGTTGACTGGCCAACGCCTTTTGATATATCAGCCGATGGGTTGTTTTATGGTAAAGAAACCGATTGTTAGGGTCAACCGATTCTTTTGCAAATGGAAAGGTGAGTTGCTGGTGTTCGATCCGAATCGGTGAAATAGTATGGCTTATATGACGTTGACGTGATATAACGCAACGGATTTTAACCGGAGAGGAAGGCATTTCGGAAAATATCCCCTGTAGGTAAGCCTTAACTTCTTCATAGGAGGTCGTAAAGCCGAAATAATTAGCGGAATCCTGGTAACGAGTTAAATGTTCATCCAGTAAATAGTAGCCGGTTTTGGGGCAGTAGAGCAGGCTTTCCAATAGATCAAACGGAGCTATTTGTTCTGAAAGGAAATGGCTTTTTAGTAAACATTCCTGGAATTCATCACGGGCTTCGGAATCCCAGATGATGCCGCTGCCGATATTATAGGTAGCGTTTCTATTTTTTTTATCAATAACCAAGGTCCGGATCGCCACATTGAAGAGCGCTTCACGGCCGGGACGGATTGATCCCATTGCGCCGCAATAAATACCGCGAGGTCTGTTCTCAAGTTCATGGATGATTGCCGTGGTTCTGATTTTGGGGGCGCCGGTTATGGATGCACAAGGAAACAGGGCGCTAAAAATCGTATTTAAAGAAGATGAAGTTTTTGCTCGAACGGTGGAAGTCATTTGGAAAAGAGAATTATAGCGCTCAATTTCAAATAATTTTGGCGCAGAAACGGTACCAATTTTTGCAATTTTACCCAGATCGTTGCGAATCATGTCCACAATCATGATATTTTCGGATCGGTTTTTTTCACTATTGTAAAGCTCATTTGCTTGAGTCTGGTCCTCAGAAGTTGTTTTCCCGCGGTGAGCCGTTCCTTTCATCGGCCGGCATTCAATGCTATCTCCCTGCAAATAAAAGAAGAGTTCCGGCGAAAAAGAACAAATAATTTGCGATTCAGTTTCTAAAAACATAGAATAGGGCGTCGGATGAAAAAAAGTTACATATCTAAAAAGATCAAATAGATTTAGAGAACGGGGGATTTCTGTTTGCAATGCAAACGTATAATTAACCTGGTAGGTTTCGCCCTGTTTAATATAATGGCGAATTTTTTCAATATGATTGTTATAAGTTTCCTCAGAGATCGAAGGCACCCATTGAAGATCCGGAAGTAAAAAATCAATGGGAGGGGACTGTTTGATGGTTTCAGTCTCCCGGAAAACTCCAAACCAGATCAACGGAGTTCCATCGGACTGGAAAACCGGGATTCGCGGTTCAAAGACTCCCGCGGTTTCATAAGAGAGAAAGCCTGCAACATGAAATCCCTGAAATGCAAAGTTTTCAATTTTATTCAAACAGGGGATGACCTCCGAGGGAATCTGTGTGGATATTATTTCAATTGTATTTTTAAAATACAACCAAGTGTTATTATGAGATTGATATTGAAAAACTTGTGGGAGGAAATTTGGCATCACAATTCCTTTTTAAATTTTTTCGAAGTAATGAATAAATCAGCGGTAGCTCAGGATGATTCGGGAAAGCATATTTAGTAAACTGATGATGTTGGCAGTCTGAATCTGAAATTAATCAAGCTGATAACCATCAGGGATATAATATAAGAAAAAGTTAAAATCAAGAAAATAAAGAAAAAAATAGATTTTAATTCCAAATTAGAAGAAAAATGTATATGTAATGAGATAAGTCTATAGACAGATCGGTAAGTGGTGGTGGTGATTAGAGGAATTAAAATTCTGGAAAAATTGAATTCTTGGGAGATTAAGGTCTTAAGTCTTAGCTTAGGAGTGTCTAAAATTAGAGTTTTAGAGAATTTATATAATATAAAACATATTTTATATTGACAAAAAGAAGAAAAGTAGTTAAATATTCTATATAGAGTACACATAATTGGATTGAATCTAAGAGGCTGGTTGACTCTATCGATAGGATGAGCATGACAAAGGATCATAAAATGGAGGAAGATAGAATGATTGAAGGATTTATCGGCAACGGGAAATATTATATTATCCTGGTGGCTATAGTTTTTTGCTTGAGTTCGGAAATATTTGGTCAATTATCTTCCCCCCAAAAAACATATCAGATTGGGGTTTTATACTGGTCAATGAGCATCCCCGGCCAAGTTGCTATGCGCCAGGGTTTGGAACAGGAAGCGAAATTAATTAACAGCATGGCTTTGAAAAGTGGAAAACCTAATGTTGAACTAATTCGCAGGGTCGCAGGAGATGGAGAAGAAGGGATTCGCAACCAAATTTCACAAATGAATGGATTAATTGATTTAAAAGTAGATATCATAATTGTTCAACCCACTGACAATGCCGCATTAGTAGCGCCACTACTTCGCGCTAATAAAGAAAAAATCCCTGTAGTGGCGTATGATCAGTATATTAGTGATGGTTCATTAACAGCCTATCGTACTTCTGACAATTATGAGGCGGGCTATTTGGATGGGGAATATATTGCTTCAAAATTTCCTTTAGATAGGGTTGTAAAATTAGTTTTGGTAGAATACCCTCATGTTTCCTCGACCGTCGAACGATTGAACGGATTTTTAGATGCGTTGACAGAAGCAAAGTGCAAGTACCAAATTTTAAAATCTTATTCTGCGGTTGAGCCGGTGTCAGGAGAGAAAGCAGCTATGGGGATTTTAGAAGATTTTCCTGATAAGGGTTCGATTGATGTAATTTTTACAGTAAATGATGGGGGCGGGTTAACTATCGTAAAACGGTTGTTGCTGGCTGGGCGAACGGAAATTATGATCGCCACCATAGATGGAGACCCTCAATCGGTGGATAATATTAAGAATCATAAGCTAACGGTGATTGATGCCGCGCAATTTTGTGGCCCATTGGGCGCTGAAGCGTTGCGCACAGCCTATAGTATCTTAAACGGAGAGAATCCACCCTATCATGCTTTGGTCCCGGTATTCCCGATTACATGTGAGACGATTGATTCCTATCCTGGATGGATGGGACCGGTGCCTAAATCTTTTCAAAAGCCATGGGTAAGCAGTCGCCCATTGTGGTTAGGGAATCTGAAAATCATTCGCGAGTAATGGAGCAAGCATGGAACAGATGAAATCAGAACGTATTAAAGAATTTGATAAAAAAATAGCATTGAGTTTCGGCGCTATAGTACTGTTGATGATGTTAATGGCAGTTGGAATCACTGTTTTTTTGTTTAATAAACTCCAACAAAGGGAAGAGGACCGGCTATCGAGTACAATAGCTATGGTGATGAGCCAATCGATCAATAAGGTCAGTTTTTCGGGTAAATACCAAATGCGTTTATTAGTGGAACAAATGCTGACCCGAGTTCCGGAATTAGTATACATATCGGTGGAAAGTAAGGACAACATCATTCTCGCCCATAGCGATCCTGTTATGAATGATCGTGCGTTGCCGAATGAAGAAACGATCTATAACCAAAATTGCCTTGATATCGGTAAGCCATTTATACGGGACCAGCAGCATAACCAATTGGATGTTAAGGAAGTAACGTTGCCTTATCAGGGTGGGTTTAATGATGAGACTATTGGAGTTGTTAAGATTGCCATCAACCTGAAAGAAGTCCGTAAAGCCCAGAAATACAATCTTATAATCGTGTTTATTATCTCTGCGGTTTTGACGCTACTGGCTATTGCTTTGATCGTTATGATCAGCCGTTACTTTGGAAAATCGATCCGGTCGTTGGCCTATCAATTGGAGGGGATTCTCGATCACGCTCCGATTGGAATAATTATCAGTGATCAAAGTGGGAAAATACATGTGCATGGACAAAAAATAGACGATTTAACCGGATTGAACCAAAAATTTTCGGCTATTGATGAATTATATCACTTAGTTGGTTCACTCAAAGAGGAAAAGAATTTAAAGGAGTTGGATAGTAAAGTGATTGTAGATGGGCAATCGCTGGGTATGGAAATAAATGGATCAATACACCAGCGGGATTACTATTGGCAAATCAGCAAATTTCCCATTGCGCATGACATTAATAATCAGGTGACATTGATCTGTACATTTATCCATGATATTAGCGAACGGAAGAAAACAGAAGTGGAACGGGAGAACCTCCAAAATCAGTTGCTTCAATCCCGTAAGATGGAATCAGTAGGCCGTCTCGCAGGGGGTGTCGCTCATGATTTTAACAATATGCTAAGCGCTATTATCGGCTATTCTCAATTAATGCTGCTTTCATTTAAAGAGGATACTCAAAATTATCAATATCTGAACGAGATTTTGAAGGCCGCCAATCGGTCGGCTGATCTGACTCGGCAACTACTGGCTTTTGCCAGAAAACAAGAGATCAATCCTCAAATTTTATTGCTTAATAATATGGTTGAAAGCATGTTGAATATGCTTCAACGTTTAATTGGAGAACATATTCGATTGGAGTGGAAGCCTGGGGAGTATTTGGGAGCGGTTAAAATCGATCCATCACAAGTTGATCAGATTATCGCTAATCTAACGGTTAATGCAAGGGATGCCATCGACGATACCGGAACAATTACTATTGAGACAGCGAATATAATAATTGACGAAGAGTTTCTTAAACAGAATAAAGAAGCAATGCCGGGGGAGTATGTCATGCTCTCGGTTATTGATGATGGCTGTGGCATTGAACCAAAAGACTTAGAACAGATTTTTGAACCCTTTTTTACTACAAAAGAATTAGGACAGGGCACGGGGCTGGGTTTGGCGACAGTATATGGGATCGTCAAGCAGAATAATGGGTTTATTCAAGTTAACAGTAAAAAGAATAAAGGAACAAGTTTTAGAGTATATTTTCCGCGATTTGAGAGTAAGGATTCGGGAATCACCCTGGAAAAGGATAACGAAATACCCCAGGGTTCTAATGAGAAAATTTTATTGGTTGAAGATGAGGAAGCGGTATTGAACTTTACCAAAGAAGTACTGGAACACCTCGGCTATCAGGTATTCGGGATCAGCAACGCTCCTGATGCTCTAGATATTTGCCGTCAGAATCGAGAGAAATTTGATCTTCTTTTAACCGATGTTATTATGCCTGAGATGAATGGTAAAGAACTTGCCATACAGGCGCAATTAGCTCAGCCTGGGATTAAGTGCATCTATATGTCCGGTTATACATCGAATGTGATTGCGAAACACGGTGTCTTTGAAGGCTCGTTCCATTTTTTGCAAAAGCCATTTACGATTCCTACTCTTGCGCAATTGGTTCATTCCGTCTTGAAACCATAAAAATAGTGTTTTGTAGGTTGTTGATCTTGGATTATTTTAAAAGTAATACTTTTTGCGCCTGGCTGAATTGATCCGTATTCATTCTGATAAAGTAAATTCCACTGGTTAAATCCAGAGCATCCAGTTTACAGGAATGGACCCCTGCCGTTTGGTTAGCGTTGACCAGTATTTTCAGTTTTTGACCCAGTATGTTATACAAACATAGCTCAACCCGGGCCGATGAAGCCAGGCTATAGGTGATAAATGTTGACTGGTTGAAGGGGTTGGGGATATTTTGTTGCAGGCTGTTTTCCCAGGGAAGCGCGCCATTGTTGCGAATCCCGGTTAGCGATAGGCCATAGCTCAATTCGCTTTCATTCATCTTCAGATCATAAGCGCTTACAGCATAATATCCCAGGATGTTATTCGTATTGTCATTAAAAAAAGTATCGATGATCGCGCTCATGATTTTCTTCATTGAAGTTGAATCATCACCAGCATAAATGCAATACCCGGCTAAATCCGTTTCCAGAGAGGCTGACCACTCCAGGTGGATTCCTGAAGCGGATGGTGTTATAAGGATATGGGAAGGTTTTTGCGGGGGTGAGCTGTCAGGAGTGTTCACGGTCTTAAATTCAATATGGGTGGATATGATGTTTCCATATAGGTCAATAGCATTAAAAATTGTATAATAGTTCTGGTTGGGCGCCAGATTTGAAACTATCATCCGATGAAATTGGTTATAGGGATTATCCAGAACAGTAATCCATTGTGTTGAATCTATGGAATAATCAAGTACGATTGATGTCAAAGCATTTGTCTTGCAGGTAAAAATTACGGTGGTATTTCCGATATAAACGATTTCCGGGGATACTTCGAATTGAAGGCTATTTGTATCCAGTTTTTCAGTTGCTGTAAATTGGCTAACCGGGGATTGAACGGCTGCATGATTGAAACGGGAATTATAAGTTTTTATATAATAAAGTTGATCGGTATCTAAGCTGGATACCATTATCCGATGATGAGTTATAGGTTTTTGCTCTCCATAGGACTGCCAATAGCTTTGATTCAGGCTGATCGATAATTGGCTGTTGGCAGGAAGGTTCGTCTCCCATTCGAACTGATAGGTTTGGTTTCCCAGATAAAGCGATTGAATAGAGGAAATGATCTCCGGAGGATTCTCATCATTCCGGCTCAATGTTTTAAATGCGAAAGGCGGTAAAGTGGAATCCGGCATGAGTTGGGAATTGCCATTTAAATCATAAATCAGCAAACGGAATAAATAAACCTGGTCTGGAACCAAGTTGCTTAAGCCGATCCAATGTTCTGTAAGAAATTTATCGTCCTGCTTGTAGCATAAATCGCTTAAATCTTCTTTAGTTGCATAAAAACAAATGACGCTGCTGGCTTCATCGGTGGTCCATTGAATAATCGCCTGAGAAGCTCCCCGGTCAACCACTATCGGTCCATCGGTAACAGATGGGGGAGTCACGTCTGCTTGGGCGCTGGTTGTAAAAGAATTATTACCCACCCCGGCGGGTTGATAATGGCATCCCGGCTGTAGAGGATAGCTGATTTTGCTGGAAAACGAAATTTTGTCATCTGCCGGCCAAATGGTAAGATTGGTTAGTAAAACCTGCTGAAACCGTTCCCAGGCAATATATCCGCGTTGATCCAAAATATATATTTGGTAAAAATAAGATTTTCCGGGGTCCAAATATGGCAATTCAAATATCTGATATTTCCCGATAAAGAGGCCTGATGTCGATCCGATGGGTTCCTTAATGGAAATTTCGGGAGTATCCCATAAGTATAAAATTGTATAGGTCAATTCATCGGTTTCCAGATAGACATAGGCTTTGTCCTGATAGGCAAAGCTGATGGGGCCAAAGGTGATGGTTGGCTTCTGAATATCCGTTTGGGGGGAAGTTTGAAATTGAAAAGGTTTTCCGGTGAAGAGTTGAACCGGATTAAGTCCAGAACCTTCCAGCGCGGTAAAATAATGTCCTGGGAAATAGGAATAGAGTGTGTTTGGCGATAAAAAACGGTTTGGATAGGATTCCGGAATCATTACGAAATGAAAATAGTCATATTCCCGCAGGATATGGTTTTCAGGAGAACCCTCATTCAATTGAATCAGGCCGGGAGCCGGAATGTCGCTGATAAAAAAAACCACCCCCATACTATCGGATTGAGAGATGGTAATCGGTTCATATAGCAACTTCACTGAATCTGTATTCAGATCGGCGTTATTCGAAACAAAATACCAAAGAGATGTATAATATGCATTCGAATTCTGATCAGTCAATTCCAGCATGAAATAAATAACCTGGCCGGGCATTAAACTGTCCAGTTTGAATTCCACCCAGGTCTTTTCATCAAATGTGGTGTCCATGATTCCTAATTTTGTATAAGGGAAAAGATATTGGTTGTGTTCTAATGTAGTATAAGTTGCCCCATAGTGTATTAGAGCCTGGGAGAGTATTCCCTGGGTTTTGATTTCCATTAACGCCCATGTCGAGCTGTTTAAATAAACAAAGGGGCCTCGAATAATTGAAAGCGGCTCTGATGCTTTTTTATGGAAGTGGGCTGCTCGATTCGGAAAAAATGGATCTTTTTGGAAGCTACTCTTCCCGGGTGTTTTAGAAACAATTTCTACTATAGGTAAATCGGCTGGTAAAACTGTTGAACCTTTGGCTTTTTGTATGGATTGACTGGCTGTTCTGGGGAATTTATTAAATTCACATAAAGTATTAGTTTTAGGCTCTGAAAACAGTACCAGGGTAAAGAAGAAGAAAATAAAAACAATGGCGAATTTTATCACTTTGTCTCAGTCCTTGAAATCAATTTTAATATTAGTTGGAACCATGGAAAAACCGGAAAAACAAAGTTTTCTTTACTATATATAGTTTAATGTTTTTTTTGATTTAAGTCAAGTTATAAAATTATTCCGTAAAATTTAAACTAATTTTTTAAAATAAAGTCTAATAAAAGATTATGCTAAAATATTATTTCTGCAAATACACAATGTTTTTGTACCTGGAATTTAAAGCAAAGGAGATCTATTATGAATAGGAGTAGGAATAGGTTATTATCCGGATGGCTAACGATGCTGTTGATATCGGCATTATCAGCACTGACTGGTTATGCGCAGAGTTACAAGATTGTTGACACCGGGCAGAAAACTTGTTACAATGCCAATTTCCCGATATCCGCCCCATCTTCTGGCCAGGTATTCTACGGCCAGGATGCGCAATACGATGGAAATCAACCGCACTATCAGGATAATGGCGATGGAACTGTCAGTGACTTGATCACTGGGTTGATGTGGCATAAGAGCGCGGACTTGGATGGGGACGGGGATATTGATGCCGCTGATAAAATAACATTAGACGACGCCCTTGCCGGGGCGGCTTCTTTTAATCTGGGCGGGTACAATGACTGGCGGCTGCCTTCGATCAAGGAGCTCTATTCGTTGATTCTGTTCAGTGGGCTTGATCCGAGTGGTTGGGAAGGGACGGATACCGATTTGTTGACGCCCTTTATCGATACGGACTATTTTATATTCGGATTTGGCGATGTGAATTCCGGCGAACGGATTATCGACGCGCAATATGCCTCAGCGACACGCTATGTGGGAACTACAATGCTGGGAGATGAAACCGTGTTTGGGGTAAATTTCGCCGATGGCCGCATTAAGGGCTATGGGTTAAGCCTCCATGGATCGGATAAGAGTTTCTATATAAAGTACGTCAGGGGGAATGCCAGTTATGGTATCAATGAATTCAGCGATAATGGCGATGGGACGATCAACGATAACGCCACTGGTTTGATGTGGCAGCAGTTCGATAGTGAAATGGGGTTAAACTGGCAGGAAGCTCTGAGCTGGGTTCAGCAAAAAAATTCAGATAATGACCTGGGCTACAATGACTGGCGATTACCGAACGTCAAGGAATTGCAAAGTATTATTGACTATACCCGCTCCCCAACTACTAGCGGCACACCGGCCATTGATCCGCTGTTTTACTGTTCAGTGATAACGGATGAGGGGGGGAATGAGAACTATCCCTTTTATTGGAGTAGCACGACGCACGCTAATATGGTAAACGGCGCCAATGCGGCGTATGTGGCATTCGGTCAAGCTCTGGGCTGGATGAGCTTTAACCAGAGTGGCTATCAATTGCTGGATGTGCATGGCACCGGCGCCCAGCGTAGCGACCCCAAAACGGGCGATCCGACGGATTATCCCTATGGTCATGGGCCTCAGGGGGACGTGATCCGCATCTATAATTATGAGCGTCTGGTCCGGGACATCGGAGGTTCTACTGGAATGGAAACCGGCCATTCCGGTAATCCGGGGATGTCCCGGCATTATCGCCTAAACCAAAATTTTCCCAATCCCTTCAATACCTCGACGAAAATTACTTTTTTTATGCCTGAACCAAGTCATGCAGTAATAAAAATCTATAATCTGGTAGGCGAGCTAATTACCATTTTAGTAGATGAGTATTTACCCGTTGGAAATCACAGTTTCCTTTGGGCAGGTGAAAATAGGCCAAGTGGAATCTACTATTATACGTTAAGCGCAAAATCTTTCGTTGCGACCAGGCAGATGATATGTCTTCAATAAATTTATGGCATCAATATCGGAATAAATGAATTTATTACGCTAAAAAGTCTTGACAAATCCTTTAATAATTTATTATATTTAGCTATTCAGCAGAATCGTTTGATGCAAATTCAGAATGCAATCAGAATTGCTGCGATTGGTTTCTCTGGTAAACAAAGAATTTTATTAAACTTAAAGCAAAACCGGCATGGACCCACAAACTACCCAATGAAGCTAAATTCATTTTATAAAGTATGGATGATTGGATTTTTAACGGCTTTAATTCTTTTATGTTATTCGTATCTATATTCAAGAATTGATTTTTTGCAGGAAAATTTTAAGGACCCACCTTTTTCAAGACAAATTTGGAATTTTGATACATCTTTTTCTTCTTCAGCGAAGTATTTCATGTCTGAAGCTGACCGCATTTATCTATTAAATGAAATAGTTGATTCAGATGACTATGTTTCTACAAAAAATGATACGATATCTTCAATGCCACTGTCTATCTCGTCAGAAATTCAACTCTCTGAAAAAATACAAGAACAGGAGGATCGGATAAAATTAAATAGTTTCCGCGATTCAACTGTTCACTACTCGGAAAAACCGCGCTTGGGCCAATTTTTTAAGAAATTGGAACAGGCAGAATCCACGCAGGTTCGCATCGGCTATTGGGGCGATTCTATGATTGAAGGGGATTTGATCACCAGCCATTTGCGGCATATTTTGCAAACCCGTTATGGCGGCAGCGGTGTGGGGTGGGTGCCGATCACATCTATTGTCAACCATTTCCGAATCACAGTCTTTCATGAATTTTCGGCGGGCTGGTTGTACCATAGCGTAAAAGATACGGACGCTATCCATTTCCCTTTAGGTATCTCAGGAGAAGTCTTCGCGGTAGACACAAATTGCGGGGAATCTCCATCCATCACTTATCGGACATCATCAAAATTTCCGGGTGTCAATCAATTTTCCCGCGGTTTTCTTTACTATGGGTCAACAGGGAGGATACTGGAAGGTATGAACTCAAGTTCTCAAGAGGATTCGTCCAATTGGATCGAAGTTAAATCCAGCGGGATCTTTAGAAAAATTTATATGTCCTCTCATTATGCAGTTAATCGGATTCCTTTGTTTGATCAGCCAGTAAACAAGGTGGAGCTGGTATTTCATGTCTTGCCTGTTTCCCCAGTTTTTGGTGTCAGTTTTGAAAGTGAAACCGGAGTATTGATTGATAATTTTGCGTTACGGGGGATTTCAGGTACGTTACTGCGTAAAATAAAACCCGATATTATCCAAGGATTTCAGACATTGATGGATTATGATTTGATTGTGTTGCATTTTGGTACAAACGTTCTTGATGAACAGATTAAAAACTATAGCTGGTATCGTCGGGGGATGACGAGGGTCATCCGGCATTTCCAGAAATCTTTTCCGAATACGCCGATTCTGATTGTCGGTGTCGCTGATAAAGCCATTAAAGTTGAGAATGAAATGCGGACAATTCCTGAGTTGTGGAATTTAGTAAAAGCTCAACGCGAGGCTGCGATGCTGACCCATTCGGCATTCCTGGACCTGTTTTCGGCTATGGGGGGAGAAGGCAGCATGGTCGACTGGGTGGAAAAAAAAGAATGGGCGAATAAGGATTATACTCATTTTAATCACCGTGGGAGCCGCCGGATTGCTTCCATTCTTGCTGATTTTTTAACTGATTCGACAGACGATTACAAACCGATGAGTAGCAATGGAATTTATCATAAACATTAATATTGGGTTTATTCAAATGATACGCCGTATTAATCTGTGTATTGTTCTCTTTTTTTTTGTTATGTGCTATCCTTTGATTGGCAAAGATTTAGATAGAGGGAATTCGCATTTGCGCGAAATTTGCCTCGAACGATGGCTGGAACCCGAACAATCTCCGAGCCGTTATTCATTTTTGCAATTCAAAAGTAATTTAATACAGAATGGTGAGTCTCTCTATCCATTTTTCGAAAAAATTCAAAATTCCATCCTTGATGGTTCTGATAGAATTTGTATTACCCATATCGGGGATAGTCATTTGCAAACGGATTATTTAACTTCTTTATTGCGGCAGAAGCTGCAGTCAGCATTTGGCGATGCTGGGCGGGGTTTGATCTTTCCTTATCAAGCGGCAGGCACCAATGGCCCTTTGGATATCCGTTCAGCTTCGAATGCCGATTGGAATTTTCAGCGGACCATCTATGGCAACAATAGATTACCTTTGGGTATTTGCGGAATGGCCATGCAAACCGATGATAACAATTTTGTATTGAAAATTGGTACCCGGACCGCCCCATATAGGTCGGATACAATAGTCCAAACATTCGATCGCATTACGCTATATTTTACCAGTCAAAAGCAATTAATGCCATTTGCGATTAGCGCCAGCACAGACTCCGCTATTACGCAACGGATGAGCCAGAAGAAACAAACTTCTTGTCATTCAATAAAAAAAGGGGAGTCTCTTGGATCTATTGCCAGGAAATATCATTGTTCAGTAAAAGAGCTTAAAAAATGGAATGGTTTGAATAGCGACCGTATCCGAGCGGGCGCCAAACTGAAAATTGTTGGATACAGCAAACAAAGCCTCCCGAACTATGAAACAGATTTTATCGATTATCAGCGGATTGAAACCTCTATTGCTTCGCGTTCGTTTCAAAAAGTAGTTGTTGATTTGGATACTCCGGTTGATCATTTTTACTTGCGTGGGTTACAAACCAAGGGTGATTTGATCGTTCATGGCATATATCTCGAAAAGAAAAATAGGTCTGGAGTGGTTTACAATATGATCGGCGTGAATGGCGCTCAACTTCGGCATTATCTTCAGGCAGATCAATTTATCGATCAATTAGCTGAATTGAACAGTGATTTAATTATAATATCGTTGGGTACGAATGATATTTTGGAAACTCCTTTTAATAAAGAGGAATTTATTGCCAGATTGGATACTCTGATTTCCCGAATTAAGGCGCTCAATCCACAATGCTGCCTGCTGCTAACGACTCCACCGGATATCAAAAAGAAAGTGCGTTCACATTCAGTCAGAATGGAGCTCCTGGCGCGAGCCATTTGCGAGTACGGGGCCCAGCAAAAGATCGCAGTGTGGGATTTTTTTTCGATTATGGGTGGTTCAGGCTCTTTACAGCAATGGAAAAAATATCGGCTGGCTCAATCCGATCTTATTCATTTCACGAGAGAAGGATATGAGTTGCAGGGAAAATTATTGGAAATTGCGCTACGGGAGGCATTTAGTCAATATGCCCGTTGATTTGTCTAACCAAATCCTCAATATTTTTCTATATAATCCAGAGCAACCACTGCTTTTCAACAGCAGCTACTTTTTTATTGGATTCATCATTTTCTATTTAGTATTCATTTTCATTAAAGACCAGGTGACGATCCGAACGTTATATCTATTTTTGTTTTCTGTATTTTTCTATTATAAAAGCAGTGGATGCTGGTTTTGGATTTTATTGTTAAGCACTGTCATTGATTATAGTCTCGTTTTTGCAATCGATAGGAACCGTGGTACTTTTCGGGCAAAATGGCTGTTGGCAGCCAGTCTAATTTCTAATCTTAGTATTTTGGGTTACTTTAAATACACAAATTTTTTTTTGGCAACCGGATACTATTTCCTTGGTAAAGAGTGGCATTCTACGGATATTTTTCTTCCCGTCGGGATTTCGTTTTATACATTTCAGACCCTAAGCTATTCAATCGATATTTATCGGGGGCGAATGAAACCGGTGAAAAGTATCCTGGATTTCGGTTTCTTTGTTGCATTTTTTCCCCAATTGGTAGCCGGCCCGATTGTGCGGGCCATTGATTTTATCCCCCAAATTCGAAAAAAAATTGTACTTAGCGATAATGATATTGGCAGGGGACTCGCGTTGATTATTGGCGGTTTGTTTAAAAAAGCGGTTATCTCAGATTATATCAGCGTTAATTTTGTGGACCGAGTATTCGACCAACCTGCCTTATATAGTGGTTTTGAAAATTTAATGGCTGTTTATGGGTACGCCGTTCAGATTTATTGCGATTTTTCCGGGTATTCCGATATGGCGATCGGTTTGGGACTGCTGATGGGTTTCCATTTGCCTGAAAATTTTCGATTGCCCTATCAGTCCTTATCTTTGACTGATTTTTGGCGACGCTGGCATATTTCCCTGTCATCCTGGTTACGCGACTACTTGTATTATGGCTTGGGTGGGAATCGTAAGGGACCCTGGCGTACTTATATTAATTTATTACTAACGATGCTGTTGGGAGGATTATGGCATGGAGCAAACTGGAAATTTGTGTTTTGGGGCGCAATGCATGGTTCGATACTGGCAGTTGAAAAAAAACTTGCCACTATTTTCCCATCATACTTGAACCCTACTCGATGGTGGTCAAAAGGATTGGCATGGTTTTGGACCTTTCATTTTGTTTGTTTCTGCTGGATTTTTTTTCGCGCTACTTCGTTTGCTGATGCCTGGTTGGTCCTTAAGCGGATCGCATTGGCCTTTAATCCGCAAATTGGAAGAGAATGGTTAGTTGGGTATCCTGTTGTTAGCGCTCTGCTTGTTTTGGGATTTTTTTCGCATTTTATATCTGAAACAGTTATAAAAAAAATCATGAATTATTTTATCTTGACACCTTGGCCGCTTAAATCGGCTGTACTCGCCATGACGATTTGGATTGTAATCCAGATATCATCATCTGAAATCGTTCCTTTTATCTATTTCCAGTTTTAACTTTAGATGGTCGGAAACCTAGGATTTTTTAATATTTTTTCTATGAATATCATTACGGATGGTACTGAGGATTTGGAAATGATGTCCATAAATGTAATAATAGATCAAAAAAATTCAGAAGATATTTGATTTGCCGGTGTTTATAGTTAAGTTTTTTTTCAAACATTATAGTCTCTAAAATAGCAGGTAATAAATTTCCAGTTTACGGAAAATAAAAACCCCCTGACCAGATATGGACAGGGGGCTTTATAAGTCAGATTGGGAAAAATTATTTGATGAACATCATTTTACGGGATTCAACTTGTTTGCCGGCTTTGAGCATATAATAATATACGCCGGTAGCGGATTGAGCCGGTTGATAGGTAACTGTATGCTCGCCGGCCGGTAGGGTTTGATTGATCAGGGTTGCAATATGGCGGCCCAGAATATCGAAGACTACCAGTTGCACCTGTTCACTTTGATTCAGTTTAAAGCGAATATGGGTTTGTGGATTGAAGGGGTTGGGGAAATTGGACTGTAACTCGAATATTTTTTTCTGCTTACTTATTCCCGGGGTCTCGCAAATGGCGGTGGAAGTTGTATTGAATTTATAGACCGGGCCATTGTAGGTAAACATATAACCGGTATTTTGATTCAGAAAAAGACCGCCCAGAAAATCGTTGGCTTCTTCGCCTTCAACTACTACCGATTCCCAGGTTGCGCCCAGATCGTCAGTATAAAACACTTCATTGGCATCCCCGCCGGCCACAATGATATTGGTACCGGGAATGGCAGTCACCGAATTGATATAGGTCGCGCTATCGCCGGGTTGAGCGCATTCATCCCAGGTTTCACCGCCGTCAGTGGTCGCAAGGATCACGCTGACACCGGCTGAAATGCGGCCGCTGGCAAGGCCCTGCTGGCCGTTAATCATGGCGACGCCGTTGATGCGGCCGGAAACACCGGTCATGACCTCGAAGGTTTCCCAGTTCATTCCGGCATCATAGGACCGGTAAAAATAGGCCTGATTGTAACCCGAATTACAGGCGCCGGCAAAAATGGTATCCCCGATATTCATTATCGCCGTGCCCCAGGAATAGATCGCATAGGCGGAATTCATATAATCGATTCCCGAGATCTCATCCCAGAATTCTCCGCGGTCTTCGGTACGGACGAAATGCATATACCCGTCATTGGGGCCGTCGCCGAAAGCCACAGCCACGGTATCGTTGATAATACACAAACCGTCAAACCATTCACCATTGGTATAGGAATAAACGTCAATCCAGCTCTCGCCGCCGTCTTCGGTCTTCCAGATATGGCCGGAAGCCATGGCGATCAGGGCGGTATTGGCATCGAATGCATCCAGATTAGCCACGCGGCCTTCGATGGGCGGGCTTTGAGTGAAGGTCTGGCCACCGTCGGTGGAGAGAAAAACATAGGAAGCGCCGGCAGCCGAACCGGCATCGCCGGACAACCAGATGGTCTGCCCGTTATCGAGAATGCAGCCCGGTTTGAAAATCAAACCGCTGGCAATTGAGTCGTTGTAGAGGACTTCCTGTGCGATCACCAAGTTGGGAAGCAGGCCACTTGAACTTGCAGATAAATCGATCTGCTCTATGGTCCCATTGCTGCCGGTGATAAAAACCTGATCATCCACTACCGTCATTTGATAGTAAAAAAGTGTAGTATCTGCAAATGGTAAAAGAGTCCAGTTATCGCCGGCATCTTCAGTAACATATATACCCAGTCTTTGATCAAGCGCTAAAATTTTGGTTCCGCTTTTGGCCATATCATAGATATTATTCGTTGTGCCCAAATCGAAACTGGTCCAGTTATCACCATTATCTTCAGTAAGCATCAAGGCTCCCTGTCCTCCACCGCACCAGATACGTGATTCGTCGAACAAGATGTCATTAAGAGTTTTTGTAGTGGCAGTTGGTTTGGTTTGCCATGTTGCGCCATTATCGCTGGAAATGATCAGATTTCCTTTGTTGTCGGTATAAGCGATTAGATTGCCTGATTTTGCCATACTTACGGCATAGTTGCCGGCTGAATTGGCTTGGGTCAGGGTATCCCAGGTCACGCCATTGTCCGAGCTTTTTAGAATTAAATCATCATATTTATTTTCCGCCGGGCGTTTAATGCGGCCGGCTGCATAGATGCCATCGCTATAAATTTTAATGCACTCCAGAGAGCTGAGGGAATTCATTTCCCACTCTCCGGCAGAATTCCAGGTTTGACCATGATCATCGGAATATTTTTTAATAAATTGTAATCCTACAGCCCAAATTCGGCTGGAAGTCGGATCAATGGCTATGCTTTGGATCTGGGATTGATTGCGATCGGGAGTGGCAAGCAGGCCGTATTGAAAATTTGCGCCCTTGTCGCCGGAATAAAGGAACATTCCATCTCTGCCACCCATAACGATCTCATCGCCTGAAGCATCGATTGCGAAACATGCGCTGGTTGATTTGGCTAAAGGGGAAAAACTTGCGCCACTATTGTCAGAGGCCCAGAGTCCGCTGTAATTGCCGCCAAAAAGCAGTCGGTTGCCAACTTTTCCGATGGAATAAATATAATTAGGGCATACATTGATTAATTGCCAGGTTTCTCCTCCATCGGTGGTTTTTTGAATCGCGCCTCCGTAGGCTGTTCCACCCAATCCTAAATAACCGGTATTTTCATCTTCAAAAAAAAGGCCATAAGCATTTGCATAAGCAGCGTTCGCACCGGTTGGCGCCATATTAGTCCATGAGACTCCGTCATAGGATTTAAGTATAATGGTATTTTGCAATCCAGAAGCGAATGAACCCCAGCCGACACCGATTACGGTGTTGTCGTTTAATTTTACTAAACTACGTATATCTTTACGAGTGTAATCAATGCCGCTAAAGTCAATGCTCGCGGGCTCCACCCAGGTCTGACCGCCATCGGGTGATACAATGATCCCATCGCCATACCCAATGATCCCGATTGTGTTGCTATTAATAAATGTAATCGCGTCCCCGCTGCTTTTAGTGTAACTATTGGAAATTTTATCAAAACTGGTACCCCCATCGATTGTATGGAGAATTGTAATGGGGTCTACATTGTTTTTGCCATCACCCACAACCCAAAATTCCAATTCCGTCATCATATAAACATCATTAAGGTCATAACTGGTAATCGCTGTAACATCGATATCGATCCAGGTCGCGCCTTGGTCGGTGGATTTAACTAAATAGCCACCTGCAACGGTTCCAATGATCGTTTGGCCAAGCATTTTCATGCTTAAAATCCCATTTCCGGTTGAAGTGGTGTGGATTAGCATCAGGGAGTTCCCCTGGTTATCGGATCTGAAAATATAGCCATCCCCTGTGCCAAACAGTACTGAAGTAGTACTTAGGGTGACTATTGCATTAAAACGTTGGTCTTCATAAGAGGGCAATGAATTCCAAGGTGTAAGTTGAGCGTGAACTCCTGCAGCCAGGATAGATGTCATACAGACAAAAAACAGTAAACGTTTCATTAAATCCTCCTTGGTAGTTTATTTTTTGTATTATAACGTAGGGTCATCAATGTGTCAAGTATTTTTTTTATTTTGAAAAATTCATAAAAATTGTTCAGTAAACAAAAGGGGATTAATTGGTTAAAAAGTTTTAGGGAGAATGATCTCGTACTTAATAATTCGTTTGATATTATCCAGTTTTAAAGAAAAATTGTCAGTTTTTCTAAAAAGGATCAGGTTTAGTTTCTGATCTCTGGCAATGATAGTTGAAAACTCACCTTGCCAACCTTTAGCATTGGCGCTAAGCAGCGGAATAAGATTGAATGAAATTTGGCCCAGCTCCAATTCTGAGGATAATTGATTAAACCAGGGTTGCATTTGGCACGGGTAGTAGTCTTGGGCGAAATGCCATGGAAGAAGTTGTTTTTTGAATTGTTCCGGGAATGCAACTTTCGGACAAACAATGAGATTAGTGTCTTTGATCGTATCTATGGCAATTGCATGATCTAAATCGCCAATATCCATAATAACCGGTTGAAGTTTAATCGTGTCTGAATGGATTTTACTAAGATTGAAATTGATGGCCAGGTCTGAAATAAATGAAGTTGTATTAATGCCATTGAGGATGGCACATTTTTTAATGAGCAGATCATAAAATGGAGGGCCTTCCAGGGGAATTGAATTGTAATGATTGGGATTATATTTCCCAAGGGACTGGTTGGCAATTGTATAGAATAATTGTAACAAGGCGGAATATTCGAGTTTAACAAGATATTCAGGAGTATCGTCGGTTGAAGTCCCCGCCTCAATCAAAATAGTGCTGACGCCATGAGCTTGCATGGCATCGCCAAATGCCCGTGCCATGTATGAGCCATCATAGCGAGCGATATGGCCGGGAATAAATGTTTCAAAAAATTCTTTTAAAGCGACACAAACCTGCTTGGCTTTCAACCGATTGGGTGGGTCACTATTTTGAGGGTCGGCAGCAGGAGCCATTAAAGCAAATTTCAAAGTTTTCCCGGTTCTGTCCACGGTTTCACGTCCATACATATTGTGGAGATTAAATCCAAATTGGGGGTGGATTGCCTTCCTGCATGAATCCAGGGCGCGGCCTTCAGGAGTTGCAAGTTGCAGGGCATCACGGTTGATGTCGATATCCTGAGCGTTGCGACGGTTGAATCTCTCGGCGCCGTCCGGGTTGAGCAGAATAATGGCATGAATAGTCAATTTATCGAAAATTTTGCGGGTTATTTCTTCCTGTTGTTTATAGCCATTGCCGAGATAATGAAATATGGAAATTAATGCGGCGGTAGCTGTTGGCTCATTACCATGCATCTGGGTCCAAAGGAGAATCCGAATTGGGCCCTGGCCAAATTTCAATTTCAGCAGTGGCCTGTTTTCTACCGAGTAGCCAATAGTATCTAAAGTAATTGATTCGAATTGCGCGCTGAGAGACAGGCAGTTGCTCAGCGCATACTCGTGATTTGTTAATATGATGTGCCCGGGAAGCCGCGCATTGCTGTCAAATGATCGGTATAGCTCATGGATAGCTGTTTCCCCGGTCGAAAGAGTGATGAAGCTGAAAAATACCGGAAGAACAAGTAGCCATTGAAAGCGAGCGTTCCTTTTAATCATTTGAGATCCTTTATTTGTTGGATGATAAGAGAAAGGTAATGCCCATAACACCAAAGATAATATTACTTATCCAGGCTGACCAGAATGGATCGAGAATACCGTTGTTGCCCATGGATTGAAAAACTCGCTGCAATCCATAATATAGAAAACAGATCAGCAGGCTGATAGTAAATCCGATTGAAGCGCTTTTTCTCCGGTATTGCCGGACGGCTAAAGGCGCTCCAAACAAGACAGTAACAAAGCCGGCAAAGGGGAACGAAAAACGCAAATAGAGCTCCATGAGAGGTTGCGCATAGGATTGTCCCCCGATTTTTAGCAACTCAATGTATTCATTGAGTTCAATCCAGGTCATGTGCTGGATTTTCTTTTCCGGCTTAACAAAAAATTCAGGTAGAAGTTTAATAGAGTTGTCAAAGTACCGGGGCATGTTATTAATTTTGATGATGTCTCCCTGAGGGTCATATTCCCATATCCGAACATCAAAAAAAGTCCATCCTGTGTCGCTGACAGATACTTTTGTGGCGGAAAGCCGGTTGCGGATATAATTACTTTCAACCGTATTAACCAAAACATTATACCCGGTTTTCTGAGCGGGGTTGTAATAGTAAAAGAAATAAAAGCGTTGGCTTTTATCTCGAAAAGAAAGCTGGCTGGTAGGGGATTGGTTCTGTGGTGACCGTCGATATAGCTGGTACTGTTTGACTTCCCAGCGTTTCAATTCAATAGTTGGAAGAATGGAGTGACTAATCCAAATATTGCCGAGGGTAAAAAGGGCGGCCACTATCAAGATAGGACGAATAATTCGAAGTAACGATAACCCGGATGATCGGATCGCAATAATTTCGGAGCGCCTGGCCATGCGATTGAAGGCAAAAAGGCTGGCCATCAACATGGCGGGAGGGCTCATGATGTTGTAGATAAAAGGGATAAATAGCAGGTAGTAATAAAAAATATCTACCAGTCGGGCATTTTTTTCAATCAAATTATCGGCAAAATCAAGAAAATCAACAATCACAAAAATAGCTACAAAGGCAAATAAGCTCACAATGAGAACAGTTACAAATTCTTTAAGAATATAACGATCCAGGATTTTTATAATCATCAGTTCTCTTTAATCCAGCGGAACAATTCTTTAAAAGTGGGTGGTTTGCCATACATCAGGATGCCGATACGGTAAATTTTTGCCGCAATCCAGATAATGGCGAGAAAACCGATGATTTGCGCGCTAACGCTTAAGGCGATTTGCCATAAAGGAGGGAATTGGATCGATAAACGAACCATCATCAAAATCGGAGCTGTGAGCGGTAAAATTGACAGGATGATGCTTAACGAGGAATTTGGATTGTTGATGACAAAAAACATGAAAAGAAATGAAAACACAATAGTCAGAGTAATCGGAGTCTGAAGATTTTGCGCTTCAGTCTGATTGTTTACAGCAGCGCCGATGATGCTGTAAAGAGCTGAATAGCAAAAATAGCCAGCCGTAAAATAAAATACAAAGAAAAACCAGAGAGAAGGGTGTATCTGCCCGGCAATTCCGCTAAGGTCAAAAATATTAAATTGCGATGCCCCGGCGGCAGGTTGAATGAACCGCCACAAAAAGAAGCCAAAAGCGATCCAGAAAAGAAATTGGGTGAGACCTAACAGACTGATGCCAATCAGCTTTCCGGTTAATAATGGAAAGGGTCGGATTGAGGATAGAATGACTTCATAGATACGGGAGGTTTTTTCTTCAATAATACTATTCATGACCATCATACCATAAATCAGTATTGTTAAATAGAGAGTAAATCCCAGGATATAAGCCAAACCGAAACCGGCGCCCCGATCTTTGGTAGCTCTTCCTGTCTTAGTGATTTTATAGGTTTCCATATTGACATTTTGCATAATTTGCTGCATTATTTGGGGATCATAATCCGAATGGGCAGTCCTTCGTTTGATTACCAATCGCGAAATTGTTTGTTCAATTCGTCGTGCAAAACTGAAATTCGCAGGGTTAATACTGTAAAAAAAGATCCGGGAAGATGTCTCCACATCCGCCGGAATTATAACAAATCCAAAGGCTTTTTCTTTATAAACCTTTTCCTGTAGTTTTTCAATACTGCATAAATCAGGATCTGCTATTAGCTGAATCAGTGAATCAGGGGCGAGTTCCTGTGTAATCTCTTCAAAAAAGGTCCCGGTTGAATCGGAAATGATTATTTTTTTTATTTCATCACTTTGAAAACGCATGAGGTAATGGGGGAGGAATAGCAAGATTGCCATCATAAAAGGCATAATCAATGAAGAAATGATAAATCCTTTACTTTTAACACGGGAAAGGTATTCATGGCGGATAATAACGTTAATTTTCATGATGCTTGCCCTCCTTGACTATTCGAATGAAAATTTCTTCCAATGAAGGCTCATATTTTGTGAATTTTTCAACTGTCCCTGCATCCATTGCTTTTCGAAGCAGTATTTGCGAGTCTTGGGGGGTTTTAAGTTTTAATATATACTCAAGTGGTTTTTCCTGTTGGTAATAAATAATTTCCGGCATTTGTTTTAAAAAAGAATCGTCACCGGCGAATTCCAGCAGGTAAAGACCTTGGGAGAAATCTGTGCGTATCTTCGCCATCGTGTCATTCAACACGGGTAATCCGTGGTCGATCATGATGATCGTTTTACAGATTTGTTCGGCTTTATTCATGATATGGGTGGAAAAAATAACCGTGGCTCCCCGCTGGGCTTCCTCAAATATTGTCTGTTGGAGTACTTCGGCGTTGACTGGATCAAGACCCGAAAAGGGTTCATCCAGGATTATCAGATCTGGTTCATGAATGATTGTTGTAATGAATTGAAGTTTTTGCTGCATTCCTTTGGAGAGTTCCTGAACTTTTTTTTGGTGATAGCCGTCGAGTTCAAATTTTTTTAGAAAAAAAGAGGCTCTTTGCTTGATTTTCGTGTGGGAAAGGCCTTTGAGCTGAGCAAAAAAATCGATCATTTCTCCAACTTTTAGTTTCTGGTAAAGCCCCCGCTCCTCAGGCAAATAGCCAACACGATCAAGAAAAGACAGATTGACGGGGTTTCCGTCAAAAAGAATGGCCCCCTGGTCCGGTTTAGTAATTTGCATTAACATACGAATTGTGCTGGTTTTACCCGCTCCGTTTGGTCCGAGAAATCCGACAATGGATCCTTTGGGCACTGAAAGATGATCAATGTCTACGGCTTTGAAGTTGCCATAATACTTCTTGATGTTGTTCATTTCAATTAGGTTCATGTTTTTTTCCTATAGTATTTAATGAATTGTTCAATTTTTAATGCTTCAATATCGGTAATTCCCTGGAACATCGTATGGTATGAATATTTATGCGCTTCAGCATTGAATCGGCGAGAGATGATTTTTAAGGGTAGAGGTTCATGAATATGGGCATCAGGGATCATCACACTGACAACGGTATTATCTTCAAAATAGAATTCGCTAATAATTTGAATACCGCCCAGGCTCATATTATCGATTGTAATGGGAATGGTTTCCTGTTCTTTTTGATCGGGGATGAGATGAAACACCATGGTATTCAAATCAATATTATAGCGAACATATCGTCGGCGTTCCTGATGCAGCATTTCTTTATGACGTAATAACAACAATTGGAAGGGGCTGGGCTGGAAATCGACAATAGTCGTCAGCGCTTCATAAACTCCATGAGTATGATGATGAAAGCGTAGTAATACCTCCTGGTTGGGAGTAATATCCTGGCAGCCGGCTGGGTCCAGTAATCGTACCGACAAAAAATTTTGGACATTATCGAAGATAATTCCAGAAGCGAAACAATTCAATTGATAAAATGTCAGTGATACCAGGCTATTAATAGGAATTTGACGGGTTGTCTGGAATTTTTCCGGGTTTGTATCATGGGTAAATAATTTATGATAGATTCCCATCACTAAGAAATCGATTTCATTATGGGATGGAAACTGCTGGACTAAAGTTTCATTGTGGGAGGTTTGAGGAATGAGTTCCTGGAAGAATTCATGATTGAGAATTTTTTGGGGAGGAGAGATTGAAAATATATTGAGCAGTAAATTAATAAAGCGCAATTCCTCAATTGATAAATTATAATTTTTTTTCAATTTTTGTTTCAGACGGTACTGATTAATAAAATCAAGCATAACAAAGTTCCTTTTTAGAACGGTAACGGTAATAAATTTTGGCAAGTTCGATTATAAATAGGGATAGCAAAGAACAAAAAATGACAACCCCAATTTCGAGAGGATTGAGAGGAACTATATTGAAGAGGTTGTTGACATAGGGAGTATAAATAGCAATAAACTGCAAAATGATAGCCAGCCCAGTCGCGCCAAAGAGAAAGATATTGGAAAAGAAACCCATTTGAAATATACTGTAATTAGAGCTGCGGCAACTAAAAGCGTAAATTTGCTGGCCAATGACCATTATGGAGAAAAGAACAGTTCTTGCAACCTGATCACTCATCAGGGTAGAAGTATCGGAGCGGGTAAACACGTGCAGAATGAGATAATACCCCAAAAAGGCGCTAAAGGCGTTGACGCTACCCTGCCAGAAAAGCCTCCAGTATTCAATACGGGTAAAGATCATGCGATGAGAAGTAGCGGGCTTTTTTTTCATTAGATCGGGCTCTTTATTCTCAGCGCTGAAAGAGAGCGCAGGAAGGGAATCGGTGATCAAGTTGATCCATAGTAATTGCAAAGGGGTAACGATTAGGCCCAAATTTTGGACAATAGCGCCCAGCACGATGAGAATATTGGCGACATTGTGAGAAAGAATGAAATAGATCGATTTTTTAATATTGGCAAAAATATTCCGGCCTTCCTCGACCGCCGCAACAATGGTGGCGTAATTATCATCAGTCAGGACCATGTCGGATGAATCCCGGGCAACATCAACTCCCCCCAAACCCATTGCAATTCCAATATGCGCTTCGCGAAGGGCAGGGGCATCATTGACCCCATCCCCGGTCATGGCAACGATATCACCATGCGCTTTCAGCGCCTGGACGATTCGCAGTTTGTGGATAGGAGTTGTCCGGGCAAAAATGTGGTACTGCCTGATATTGTTACTTAGCGTTACATCATCCCAATTTTCAAGCTCATGCCCAGTTACTACCTGTGAAATATCATCGGCGATTCCCAACTCCAAACCAATAGCAAAAGCAGTTAGCTTATGATCTCCGGTTATCATCAGTGTTTTAATCCCGGCTTCTTTGGCTTCTTTTACAGCAACCAGAACCTCCGGCCTGGGCGGATCATACATCGAAACAAAGCCAATAAATTGGGATTGTTCGAAAATGTTGTCAATAGAGAGCGATTTTTCACTGTCATAAACCGCCATTGCCATACCCAGACACCGTAGTCCTGATTTGGAATATTCAGATATTTCGGTGGAAATTTTATCGCGCTGGCTCTGTGTGAGCATCTGACCGTCTGAGGTATATGGGATATGCTCCAGCAGAATGTCAGGGGCGCCTTTAATGAAGATATAAGCTTTCCCGGATTGATGCCGGAATAGTGTTGCCATATATTTTTTTTGGTTATCAAATGGAATTTCATAAATCAAATGATAGTCTTGTAAAAATGTTTGCCGGTCCATTTTATATTTAAGCGCTAATGCTAATAAGGCGCCTTCGGTGGGATCCCCAATCACATGCCAATGAGGATTTTTATCTGATGGAGGTTTAAGCTCGCTGTCGTTACAGAGTAACCCAGTCATTAGCAGTTGATTAAGCCATTCCATTGTATATGGATTCTCGCTGAGTTTGGAAGATATGGGTGTAATTGTTCCCTGGGGAGTGAACCCTTTACCGGTTACTTCAAATTCCATCATATTAAAAAGAGTGATGCGATTGACGAACATTTGGTTTAAGGTGAGAGTTCCTGTTTTGTCGCTGCAAATTGTATTGACATTGCCGAGTGTTTCGACTGCGGGAAGCTTACGTACTAAGGCATGTCGTTTCACCATGCGATAAACGCCAATAGCCAGAGTAATCGTGATAATGGCGGGTAACCCTTCTGGAATCGCGGCGACTGATAGCGATACTCCCAGCATAAAAAGATGGATGAAATCATGGGTGACAAAAAGGCCAATCGAAACAACCAGAAAACTTATAATAATACAGAAAATAGCGATATAACGGCCGAGTGTTTCCATGCGTTGTTCCAATGGAGTCGCTTCCACTTCAATTGATTGGACCATTTGAGTGATTTTCCCTAATTCTGTTTTCATCCCACCGGCAATCATCACGCCTTTGCCCTTGCCTGAAGTAACTACCGTACCCATAAATGCCATATTGTATTGTTCGGAAATAATAAGTTCATCGGCTGAGAGAATCGTTGCTTCTTTATCTACGGATAGGGTTTCCCCAGTCAGCATCGATTCATCAATTTTGAGTTGATTGGCGCTAAACAAACGCAAATCTCCGGGAATATAATCCCCGGCTTCAATCAATACGATATCGCCACAAACGAGATCTTCGGCTGGGATTACTATTACTTCGTCATCTCGGAGGACCCGAGCCATGGGTGAAGACAATTTTTTAAGTGATTCCAGGGAAATTTGAGCCTTTTTTTCCTGAATGGTGCCAATAATTGCATTGATAATTACAATAGCAATAATTGCAATTGAATCAATGGTTTCACCTAATACCAATGCAATCAATGCCGCAGAGAGGAGCAACCAGATTACAAAATCCTTGAATTGCGCAATAAAAATTTTCCAAAAAGGTGTTAATTTTGTTGTAATGATACGATTGGAACCAAAGGTTTCACGATTAATGCTAATTTGTGTTTCCGCCAGCCCTTTTTCCTGCGAATGAAAATGCTCAAATACCTCATCAATTTTTTTATGATACCAATTCATTGAGGTCCTTCCGGGATAGTTTTATAGGTTTTCAGTTTCGTTGGCAAAAATTTTAAACTCTTTATACGCATACATCGACTCAATCTACTTTAAAATTTGCCTTAGCAAAAATTACGCTTTTACTATAAATTATTCTCTACCTGAGAATTGAACCATAAGCGCCTATAAAATTATAGGCTAATTCAATGAGTGCGTGTGTCGTATTCAGAATAACCTGCAAGCTTTTCATAATTCTAATCATAATAAACGATTTAAGAAAAGTCAAGTATTTAAAAAATTTAAATTTTCTATACATAACATTAATAAATGAAAGTGATTTATTTTTAGAGGCAGGGGGTTTAGCTTTAAAATCGAGAAAAGGCCGTTGAGGGTTCAGGGATATGTTACAAAGCGGACTTAATGCCAGATAATATAGTGGTTGGGTCATAGGTTCTCCTAGGCTTTTAAGGGTTGGCAAGGCTATTACCCCTTACGGGTTTATAGAACAGTTAACTGAACCATAAAAACCAGACCCGCATTATTGACTTCAATATAACTTGCTAAGATTAATAAATCAAGTATTAAAAGTTGGGGAAAAAAAATTGAGAACAAGCCAAGAAGTCGAATGCAAAAATGGCAAATAAAATGTAAAAATAACAAAATTGATGATTGCCATTATGGCTAAAATAATGTAATTTATGCAAATCCTCAATTATAGAATAGAATGAATATGTATAACTCTCTATCTTATAATATGATAAAATATTGGCACGAAAAGTGCATAAAAATAAAGCGTGTTTAAAAACGGTAATAACCCTAAACCAGGAGGATGATACATGAAAGTCAAACCGTTAGGCGACCGAGTATTAATCAAACCGATCGAAGAAGAAATTAAAAAGATTGGTAGTATTGTGATTCCGGATACCGCCAAAGAAAAACCGATGCGTGGTGAAGTTATTGAAGTTGGAACCGGCAAACGCAATGATAAAGGCGAGCTGATCCCGATGGATGTGAAACAAGGAAATCAAGTCTTATACGGAAAGTATTCCGGTACCGAAGTCAAGATCGATAATGACGATTTTTTGATTATGAAAGATTCTGATATTCTGGCGATTATTGAATAAGGAAAGGAGTAAGAAACATGTCTAAGATTTTAGAATTTGGCGTGCCAGGCCGTGATAAGCTCAAAAAAGGTGTGGATATTTTAGCGGAAGCAGTTAAGGTAACCTTAGGACCTCGCGGCCGCAATGTAGTGATTGATAAGAAGTTTGGATCTCCGACCGTGACTAAGGATGGCGTAACGGTAGCCAAGGAAATCGAGTTGGAGGATCCGCTTGAAAACATGGGCGCTCAGATGGTTAAAGAAGTGGCCTCAAAGACCAGCGATATAGCTGGCGATGGTACTACGACGGCGACCGTTTTAGCCCAGGCAATTTTTCGCGAAGGTTTGAAAAATGTCACTTCCGGGGCCAATCCGATGGCTTTAAAACGTGGTATTGACAAGGGTGTAGAAAAAATAGTAGCGGATCTGAAGAAGCAATCCCGTGAAATTGCTGACCAGAATGAAATTGCTCAGGTAGGTTCAATTTCTGCTAATAATGATCCTTCGATCGGGAAATTGATCGCCGAAGCGATGGAAAAAGTTGGAAAAGACGGTGTTATTACTGTTGAAGAATCCAAATCCATGGAAACCAGCCTGGATGTTGTGGAAGGAATGCAGTTTGATCGTGGTTATCTTTCTCCCTATTTTGTGACTAATTCGGAGACGATGGAAGCGATTTTAGAAGACGCTTATATTCTGATTCATGATAAAAAAATTAGTGTTATGAAAGACCTTTTACCGATTCTGGAAAAAGCCGCTCAATCGGGCAAGCCGTTTTTAATCATTGCTGAAGATTTAGAAGGCGAAGCGCTGGCCACTCTGGTAGTGAACCGTTTACGTGGTACGCTTAAAGTATGCGCAGTAAAGGCTCCTGGATTTGGCGACCGACGCAAAGCTATGTTGGAAGATATTGCAATTTTGACCGGCGGCAAAGTGATTAGTGAAGAGCTGGGTTTCAAGCTCGAAAGCACTACAATGGCTGATCTTGGACGCGCAAAACGCATTACCGTCGATAAAGAAAACACGACGATCGTCGAGGGTTCTGGGACGGAAGATAAAATTAAAGGCCGTGTCCAGCAGATTCGCAATGAAATTGAAAACACCACTTCCGATTATGATCGTGAAAAACTGCAGGAGCGTTTAGCCAAACTTGTTGGTGGCGTTGCTGTTATCAAAATCGGCGCGGCAACTGAAACGGAAATGAAAGAAAAGAAAGCCCGTGTGGAAGATGCCTTGCATGCTACCCGCGCCGCAGTTGAAGAAGGAATCGTCCCTGGTGGTGGAATTGCTCTGTTACGCGCCCGTAAATCACTGAAAGATTTGAAATTGGAAGGTGATGAAGCGATTGGAGTGAGTATCCTATACCGCGCGCTGGAAGAACCGCTTCGTCAAATCGCCAATAATGCAGGTTTCGAAGGCTCCGTGGTTGTCCAGGAAGTTCTTACAAAAGAAGGCAATTATGGTTTTAATGCCGCCACTGGTGAATATCAGGACCTGGTAAAAGCTGGTGTTATTGATCCGACTAAAGTGACTCGTATCGCTTTGGAAAATTCCGGAAGTATCTCCGGTTTGATGCTGACCACCGAATGTTTGATCGCAGAGAAAAAAGAAGAAAAAGAAGCCGCTCCCGCGCCGAATCCCTACGGCGGCGGCGGAATGTATTAATATTCTCTCAAAATGATAAAAGGCTCCCTGTTTCTGCAGGGAGCTTTTTTTTTAGGGCAATCCGATGATTAAAAAAATTTTAGTTCTGCTGATCGGCTGTTTCGCCGCTTCTTCCTCAGTGATATTTATTAAAACTTGTAATATGGATGCGGTTGTAATTGCTGGTCTGCGCCTGGTTTTAGCGGCTATTGTGATGCTGCCGGTTTGGATTATAGAGATCCACAAGAAAAATATTCGCTATCGATGGCGGGATCTTCTCAATTTACAGATACCCGCGTTAGCTCTCTCATTGCATCTAATTACATGGACGGCCGGCGCAAAACTGACCTATTCCGCCAATGCAACTGTTATTGTCAATCTACTACCGATAGTTATGCCATTTTTTCTTTTTTTCTTTGCGAATGAGCTCATCAACCGATGGGAACTCTTCGGTACGTTGTTGGGTTTAATCGGAATCGGCTGGATGGCCTATCAAGACATGCGTCTGAATGTTGGTTCTTTTTGGGGGGATCTGATTTGTCTGGTTTCGTTATTATTCCTGGCAATGTATCTAACCTCAGGGAAAAAATATTTAAGCCGTTATTCTTTAATTAGTTATCTTGTGCCGGTCTATATGATGGCCGGGTTGATTTCTTTGCTGATTGCTCTGGCCGGCGGGAGTTCATTTGAGATTCCCGACGCATTATCCCTGGGGTCTTTGATCGGTATGGTGCTGGCGCCAACCATTATTGGCCATTCAATTATCAACCATGCCATGCATCAATTGCGGGGCCAATTGGTTTCACTGGCAAATCAAACCCAGTTTATCTTTGCTGGTGTCATGGGTTTTCTATTTCTGAATGAAATACCCGATACCAATTTTTACTTTGCCGCCATTTTAGTGACGATGGGTACAATTTTTGCAATATTTTTTGCGCCTCCCTCCCTACCAGGTCCGATTGAAATAGAAGGGACGTTATGAAAATCAAAGTGAAACCGGAGGATTTTTTAGTTGATGAGCTGACAGACCTCCCGATCGGCAAAAGCGGCGAGTGGGCGGTTTATTGCCTGGAAAAAAAATGCTGGAATACACTCGATGCAATCCGCTGGCTTTGCCGGGAACTTAAGGTCAGTTCTCATCATATTGCGTATGGCGGGAAAAAGGATCGGTACGGAATTACCCGGCAATACATCACGATTCGGTCTCCGCATCCCCATCAGATTACCCATGACAACATCACTCTGAATTATTTGGGCAGAAGCAGTGAACCGATGGGACCGAAACGGATTACTGGGAATCGATTCCAGGTAGTAGTGCGGCGCCTCACTCCTGAAGTAGCGCTTCAAGCTATTCGTGAAGCGGAGTTAGTACGTATTTTTGGTTTTCCTAATTACTTTGATGATCAACGATTTGGCAGTTTTGACAGACTGCAGGGGTTCTGGGCGGAAAAAGTGCTGAAACGACAATTCAATGGAGCGGTAAAAATTCTTTTAACATCGATCCATCCGGAAGATAAATCGTCAGAAAAACAAAGAAAGCGCTATTTCTTCGATCATTGGCGCATGTGGGAAGAATGCAGAGAAATGGCGGTAACACCTTTTGAAAAAAAAGCATTTGATCACCTCCTACGTCAACCCTTTGATTTTTTGAGCGTCCTCTTTCAATTGCCCCGCGAAGAAGCCTCACTAATGATCGCTGCTTATCAAAGCTACTTGTGGAACAGTGTCCTGGCCGCAGTGATTGAAAATTCGGATTTTAATGCTTCTTTTTCTACGAAGGGAAAAGCAGGATCGTACATTTTTTTTCGCCGAATTCCAAAAAAGGATTGGTTATTTTGGCATGAGCTTCACATTCCTACAATTGCTGCGCAAATGGAACCGCTATCGCCGAGAATAGGGGATATTTATCGTAATATTATGGAAAAGGATGGATTGATTCATCCTATGTTTAATCAAATCAAGTATCGAAAGGCTTTTTTCTCCTCATTTTTACGAAAGGGAACGGTTATCCCCGGAGAATTAAATGTTTCCTCTTCCGCTGATGAAATATATGAGGGATATGAAAAGCTGTGTCTCAGTTTTGAGCTTCCCCGCGGTTGCTATGCCACTATGTTATTGAAACGCCTCCTTGAGATTCCTCCTGCATTGAAATCCTGAATATGAGAGTAGCTATTTTATAATAAAAAAAAAATAAAAAAATAAAATTCTTGACATTTTTTCTTTTTTCGGTTATACTTCTACTGAGGGATAATATGTTAATAGAGAGTTATCCGGCCCGCTCCTTAGAGGTCGTCGGAATCAAAAAAACTTTTGATCGTGTAGAAAAGTATATAAAGGGCAATATTGGCTCTAAACCAATTGAAACGACAACTCAATCACAAAAGCAATCCATTGCCGTTCAAAGACAATTATACAAAAACGTAACATACACAGCGAATTTGAAGAATGACCGAATCCAGTTAGTGGATATGATTCAGGATATTGACAATCTGATTAAACAATTAGTATCGCAAAAGATATCGTTACAAATGCAATCGTTTCAAAATGCCGGTTATAGCGCGGGCACGGAAAAATCCAACGGATTGGGACGCACAATCGATATTAATAGTTAACATAAGAAGGAAAATATGAAAGGCATTGGTTCCGTTGATCGATCGCTGATGGTTGATCGACTGCAAAAATATCAGCCTCCCCGTCAGTCATCTCCGCTTGAGCTTAATCAAAATCAGCAAAACCAGAAAATCTTCAATCAACAGCAGGAACGAGCGGTTAACAAAGCCGGAGAGCAATTCGCTATAGGAAGTCAAATCGATATTCGGGCTTAGTTGGTTAGATACCGCCGAAAGCCGACAACGCGCTTTTCCCAGTAGGGAGTGTTCAACCGGCTGACGATTACGCCGCGGGAACTACTGGCGTGAAGGAAGCGCTGGTTGTTGACGTATATGCCAACATGTGTTATTTTTTGTCCTTTAGGGGTATTACTAAAAAAAACCAGGTCCCCGAACTGGATATCCTGAGGATTGATGGGTTGCCCTTGCCGATATTGATCTCGGGCAGTCCGCGGGATTTCATACCCCAATTTTTCTTTAAAGGCGTAATATGTTAAACCCGAACAATCCATACCTCTCAGTGGTTTTGTCCCTCCCCATACATAGGGTGTGTAAATCAGATCCTTAACAATGCTATAGAGCTCCCAGCGTTTGGTAATCCCACCAGTTTCCCCAGACTTCGCAGTCGAATTTTTCACCGACTGAGATTGGGGAGATTTGAAAGTTTCTCCCGTCCGGTTGGTATAGCGTGGTAGTGTCGTTACACCGCAGCCCCAATTCGTAAAGATTAATACTCCAAAAAAACCGAATGATACCATCTGTCTCCAGCGCATACATCTCTCTCCTTTTAAACTGTTCACATGTATTCCCAGGTTAGTATGAAGCACGACTCATGCCAGGAAAGTAAGAATGGATTGATTGATTATAACTTATTGAAATAGCATGGGTTTATTGATATCTGCCATTTTGGAGGTGGGGAGAACCGGCAAAAAATTCCATTTTAATCAGGCAAAAATGGTCAATTTATGAGCAACAGCATCTTTGTTAGTTTTTAGGATGATGAATTGACGTTCAAAACGGCGGTTGCATGCGGCCTGAAGCTGTTGGGAAAGATACAAACAGCGGATTAGGTTCGTCCCAGTCGTGGTGATGGGGTTAGGCTGTGATCGTGATTTTGTCGTCGGGTGTTGATTTCCTCTGCCGTCCATAAAAAAGCGATTGACAAAGATTTTTTTTTTTACTATTATAGTATAAAAGAGCAATTTAGTAATAACAAAGGAGTTTCATAATGGCCAGACGGATTTTATGGGTGGATGATGAGATACATTTTTTTCGCGCGCATATCGAATTTTTACAGGAAAAAGGCTACGAGGTTACTCCCTGTACTAATGGTAATGATGCGATTACTTTTTTTCAGAAGCAGAAGTTTGATCTGGTCTTACTAGACGAAATGATGATCGGAATCGATGGAATTGAGACATTATCCCGTATTCGCACGATCAGTTTCAATACCCCGGTTATTATGATCACCAAGAACGAAGATGAAAAAATGATGGATATCGCCCTTTCATACAATGTCAGGGATTTCTTAACCAAGCCGGTGAATCCCAGCCAGATACTTTCGGCGCTGAAAAAAATATTTGAATCACGTGACTTGAAACAGCAGAAATCATTGGCGAATCTTCAGCAGGATTTTTCCCGTATTCGCGATTTAATCCGTACTGCCAGTACTGCTCAGCAATGGATTCAGCTTTATCTGGAGTTGGTCAAGATCGATCTTTTATATGACAAAGGGATTGGAGATGACATTTATGAGATTTGGAATCTGTTGAAGGAGGAAGCCAATCTTGAGTTTGCTCATTTTATTCAAGGGAATTATGATAAACTTTTACTGAGTCCACAAGACCCTTTTTTTTCACATCAATTATTGCCGAAAGTAGTTTTCCCGCGGCTAAAAAACGGTGAAAGGGTTTACTTATTATTGCTAGATTGCATGCGTCTCGATCAATGGTTATTCATGTCCCAGATTCTGGAAAATAGTTTTAATATTGAAACCCAATACTATTACTCTATATTACCGACAGCTACCCCCTATGCCCGCAATTCTATTTTTAGTGGAAAACTGCCACTGATCCTGCATCAAAAATACCCTAAACTGATTCCCTGGTTTGGAGAAACGGAAACAGGAAAAAATGACAATGAATATGATCTGATGCTTGACTTGTTGCAGGAGCACAGGATTAAACTGAATTACCGGCCTTATTTTACAAAAATCCTGGATGCTGGTTGGGCTGAAGAGGTTTATAAGAAAATGGGAAATATGAAAAATTTGGATTTGATTGTCTTTGTCTTCAATTTCCTTGATATTATCATTCATAACCGCACCGGCAATAAATTGTTGCAGGAGATTGTCCTGGATGAATCTTCATTTCGGGATTTAGCCCGGACCTGGTTTGAAAATTCCTGGATTCACCGGATGCTTCAGCATATCGCACAGGATGAGAAAGCGGTTGTCATCATCACGACCGATCATGGTTCTATCCGTTGCAATAAGCCCACAGTCATCAAGGGCGATAGCAAAATTTCCTATGCGCTTCGGTTTAAAATCGGTAACTATTTATCGATCAACAATAAGCACGGTTGGGTAATAATGGATCCTGAAAAATACTATTTGCCTAAAGAAGGGATTCTTAGCAATTATGCCTTTGCTAACAACTCGAATTATTTTGCGTTTTCCGGTAATGTCGGGCAGTTTAGTCAAAAATACAACAACAATTTTTTCCATGGTGGCATATCAATGGAAGAAATGATACTGCCGTATGCTGTAATTACTCCTAAAACCTTATAATAATGAAAGGGATCACATGAACGATTTGATGGTATTCTATTTGCGTCCGGCAGTAATGGACGAAGTCCATCGCTTGAGGGATGTTGTGCATGCTGCAGTTAAATTGTCGTATGATTACCGACGGTTGGTAGTAATTTTACCGCCAATTCGATCTCTGTTTGAAATGACAGCGGATAAGGTACTCAATTTTACCGGCAACTTAAATTTTAAGACCAACCGGTTATTAAGCCAGGCTCAGGAAAAAACGGCTCAGGCACTGTTTCAGTTTTTAGCGGATAAACACAAATTAACAGCGGAAATCGTTTGTGAAAAAGTAGTAATGGATGTGGCGCAGATAGGATACAGTGATGCCAGTTCCATCCTGGAGTTTCTTAAAAAACAGGATCCGTTTGCCTCCTGTTCCCAGGACGTGCAGGTATTTATGGTTCCCCAGTTCCGGCATTTCAATTTTATCGAACATGTAAACGATTATCAGCAAATTGGCGGAGAATTATCCGCATTAGTTTGGGCAGCTTATCTGCAAGCTCCGTTGCATATTTTTGACTCTCGGGGAGGCATCCCGCGTATTATATCCTATCACAAAACAAGCAATGAAGTGATCCCGTATTTAAATTACCAGGAACTGACTGAGATCAACACTTGCCAGAATATTTTTTCAGTCAAGGGTCTCGATTTCGCCATGCAGCATCAAATCACGGTGACTTTGGCCCATATACTGAATCCCGCCGAGGGGACCGTTATTCATTTTAAGGAGGATAAAACCATGCCGCCAAAAGATATTACCAATATCAATACGGATAATAACCAGGTTCAGATTATTTGGGAAAAACTGCCACTTGATCAACAAGTTCTGGCAAAAATTTTTAGTGAATTTGCCCGTAATAAAATTAATATCGATATGATCTCTTATTTTCCGGTCCATCAGCATTTATTTAATTGTTCATTTACTATTCCGTTGGAGAGCCAGGATCGTGTGGAAGAGCTGATTTCTCAAATGAAAGGAGAATACTCAGAGAGTGAAGTGACTTTTATTGAAGAAGTGACGAAAATCAATTTGATTGGTTTAGGGATGACGAACACTCCCGGAGTAGCGGCCAATGTATTTACAGTACTTGAGGAGGCAGGAATTCCTTTACGTATGGTGACAACCTCCGAGATTAAGATTTCCTTATTAATCCACAGTCAATTTGAAGAGCGCAGCGTAAACTTGTTACGCCGCCATTTCAATTTGCTTTAGGAGTAAATATGAAACTGGCTGTCAATGACAATTTACTTCATTTGGATGGCGTTTCCTTAGTCGATATTGCCGATCAATTCGGAACGCCTACTTATGTCTATTCCTATCAGCATTTACAGGAAAAAATCCGGATGGCAAGGGAGGTGTTTGAGGGATTGAACTATCATATTTCTTTTGCTATGAAGGCCAATAATAACCTTTATATACTGAAGATTTTCAGGGAAATGGGTTTAGGGGCTGATGCCGTGAGTATGGGCGAGATGTTGGCGGCACAAAAAGCCGGGTACCTTCCTAACGAGATCATTCTTAATGGCAATGGGAAAACGGACAAGGAAATAGCTTATGCCATCCAACAGGGAATCTTTGCCATAAATGTTGACTCGTATGAAGAATTCGACCGAATTCGGCAATTCGCGCAACTCTGTCCCGACCGTGAAATACGGATTTTTCTTCGTTTGAACCCGGATATCGACCCTAAAACTCATCCTTATATTTCAACGGGACTTAAAAAAAATAAATTTGGGATGGAGTTCCAGGTGGGTACCCTGATTCTGCAGGAAGCTGTAAAAATCCCGAATCTCAAGGTTATCGGTACTCATTTCCACATAGGCAGTCAACTGCTGGATCATAAACCTTATGTTGAAGCCATCCGGAAAATTTCCGATTTTTTTCGTTCGCACCGCCGCTATTCGATGCCTTTCATTAATCTTGGCGGTGGCTGGGGCATCGACTATCATAAGGAAGGAGAGGGGTTTCCCCTGGAAGCGTATCGACAGGAGGTTATTCCGTTATTATCCAAACTTAACAAAAAAATAATTTTAGAACTGGGACGCTATTTAGTTTCAGAATCGTGCTTCCTGCTGGGAAAAGTTTTGGGAATAAAATCAACAGCCCATAAAAATTTTGTGATTACAGACATGGGAATGAATGATTTGATACGGCCAACCCTTTACCAGGCATATCATTTTATAGAACCGGTTGAGAATATTCCCGCCCGGAAAATGGTGATAGCTGATATAGTGGGACCGCTTTGCGAAACAGGCGATAAGATCGCAGAAAACTATCCTCTCAAACGCGTCGAACCCGGTGAGCATTTGGTTGTTTATGATGTGGGAGCGTATGGTTATTCCATGGTATCCAACTATAACCTGCGACCGCATGGAGCCGAGGTTCTTGTCCGTGGCGGGAAAGTTTTTTTGATTCGGCCCCGGCAAACCTATGAAGAATTATTTAGTTATTATGAGCCTGCTCAAATGCACGTACAGGCGCTGCCATCTCCATCATTGTCTTATGAGGATATGTTCAACTTAAACCGGCCCACCCAAACAGAGGATATTCTGGATGATCAGAGAAAAGAAGATCAATGGATTAGCTCAGATTGAAGATATCACACATTCTCTCAGGTCCGATGAAGGTTTTATGCGCATTCAGCGTTTACGGATCGCTAATCAATACGAAGATGGCAAACTATCGGAACCGTACCGTTGTGATTTGGTTTACCGGCGTCAAACCGATGCGGTGGCCATTGTCTTATTTATATTAGCGTCTGAACCGAACCAAGCCCGGGTAGTATTTCGGCGTTGTCTTCGGCCGCCGGTATTTTTCCGTCCCCGGTTCATTCAATATGATTGGGAAGCTCCGTGTGAGCCCTTTATCTGGGAGATACCAGCCGGAGTGATCGAGGAGGGGGAGGTGAGTCGGGCTCAAATCACTCAACGCGCGGTTCAAGAAGTTTTTGAAGAGACGGGGATTCATATCAGTGGCGACGAACTTTTTGAATTGGGTGAACCCTTTTTCACTTCCCCGGGTTTTACGGTAGAAAAGGTCTTTATCCAAGCTGTTTCGATTACTGAGGAACGCTGGTTAGCGCGAGTGAGCCAATCAGGGGACGGGTCCCTAATGGAGGAAGGCGGAGAACTGATATTGGTTCCATTGGAAGATGCAATTTCGAGAAGTTATGAGCAGTTATTTTTTGATGGAAAAACTGAACTGGCGTTATATCGTCTGCAACGATGCTTGACATTGAAACTGAAAGGAGATGCCCATGGAGTTTTATGAAGTTGTTAAAAAACGTTATTCAGTCCGGAATTACCAACCGCGTCCGATTGAAGCGTATAAACTTCAACGAATTTCTATGGCGATTCAGCAAGCGCCATCGGCCCGCAACAATCAGCAATGCAAATTTTATTTTGTTTCTGATATCGTTATGAAGCAAAAGTTGCAGGTAGCGGCCAAGAATCAGCCGTTTGTTTCCCAAGCCGGGATCGTAGTTGTCGGTGTTGGAACAAACCCGGAACATATTATGAGCTGCGGTCATGCCGCCTATTGCATTGATGCAGCTATCGCATTGGAACATGTGGCGTTAGCCGCCGTTGCCGAAGGATTGGGCACTTGCTGGATTGGCGCTTTTTATCGGGATCAGGTCGTGGATATCCTCGGACTTCCCGTTAATGAAATCCCAGTTGAGATGATGACTTTGGGATATCCTGCCGATTCCTGGCAGGAGAAACCGCGTAAAGCGATACAAGAATTGGTCTTTCCTATCTAACACCAAGGCTGCCTATGGGTAAGGAACACCCTCATTTACCCGCATCATTGATTTTTCATCTCGATATGGACGCTTTTTTTGCCGCCATTGAACAACGAGATTATCCGGCATTGAAGGGGCAACCTATCGCCGTAGGCGGTCCGGAATTGAAACGGGGCGTGGTCTCAACAGCTTCCTATGAAGCGCGAAAATTCGGGGTTCGTTCTGCCATGCCGTTGATGACAGCGAAAAAATTATGTCCTCAATTGGAGATTGTTCCTCCAAATATTGCTAAATACATCTATAATTCGCTGAAAATCGTCGATATCCTGGCACGCTTTACACCGCTGATCGAACCTGTGAGCATTGATGAGGCATTCCTGGATATGACGTTGATGCGGAATCATTTCGGGGATTCATTTGCAATGGCAAGTCAAATCAAACAAACAATCTACCGCGAATTACACCTGACCTGTTCCATCGGGATTGCCCGCCATAAATATTTGGCTAAGATCGCATCTGATCTTTATAAACCTGACCAGATCACAATCATCCCTCCTCTCCAGGAAAAAGAGTTTTTAATGCCCCTCGAAGTAGGAAAATTACCGGGGATCGGTAAGAAAACTGCTGAAATTTTACAAAAAATGGCGATTTTCAGAGTTGGGCAACTGATGGAATTAAAGCCTGAGCAAATTGTCAGGATTTTTGGAAAACAAGGAAATCTGTTGCTCGAAATGTTTCGCGGCGAAGGTCCCATAACAGTTGCTCCACTTGGCTCGGGCACTCCTGATAAATCATTGAGCAATGAGTGTACTCTACCGGTGGATAGCCAGGATTCCAATATTGTTTTGCCGGTACTGAAAATGGTTTGCCAGTCACTTGGCCGACGATTGCGCTTTAAACAGTATCATCCCCGTACACTGGGGATCAAACTTCGCGCTAGTGATTTTAAAACTTTCAGCCTGCGACGTTCATTCGAAATGGAGATCCCCACCAACGACCAACCCCTATTTGAACTTGCTAAACGGCTGTTGTCTGAAATGTGGGACGGTTCTTCAGCTATTCGTTTGATCGGAGTGTTCGCAACTTCGTTCAAAGGCGCATCGGGTCAACAGCTTACTCTTTTTTCTGACCAGGAGAAAAATGACGAGAAACAAATTCGGTTACAGCAAGCGATCGATCATATAAAAAATAAATTTGGTGAACATATTATCCAATAGAGTGGAGTAGAATGGATATTGGAGAGTTTTTCAGCGCTTTGAATCGGCAACCAGAAAAAAAAGAAAGCGGGTTGCCTATCCGTGATGCTCAGAGTTTTTATGAAAAAACTGATGAACAGATAGAACTTCCGTTAAAATGCGGGCAAAGTGTCATTGAATACCGGGAATTTGTGTGGAAAAAACTTTGGTGTACACTGGCAAAAGCGGGTAATCATGGAAATATTGAACTGGAAAAATTACTGTTTTTTGATCTTGAGACCACGGGGTTAAGTTTCGGGGCTGGTAATTTACCGTTTTTGGTTGGATTGGGCTTTTTTAAAGGAACTTCCTTCCATGTTGTTCAGTTTTTTTTGCATGAACAATCTGGATTAGTAGATATGCTGCAGGCTGTTGCTGAGTACTTTTCTGATAGCCGTCAATTGGTAAGCTATAATGGAAAATCATTTGATTGGCACATATTGGCTAATAAGTTACGCTTTTTTCGGATTGTCGATTTGCCATCCCCGGAATCTCATTTTGATTTATTGCATATTGTTAGAAGAATTTGGCGGGGGATGCTAGGGGAATTTTCTTTGGGTATGGTTGAAAGAAAAGTGCTGAAGTGGCATCGACAAGGGGATATTGAAAGCGCATTGATAGGTGAGCATTATTTCCGCTATCTTCATTCTCGGGATCGCCTTTGGATTGAACCAATTATTGCCCATAACCGGCAGGACATTATCAGCCTGGTCGCTCTTTTCCAATTATTGGAGCGTTTAGTGGATCAGCCCGTAGTGCCCTTACCCTACTTGAAAAATTTGCTGAGTGTGTTGGACAGCCGCAATGCTTATCGTCTGGGTTTAGATTTGATTGAGCGTTATATTAGCAATGGGGGGATCGTGGATGACCCATTGAAAGTTTTTCATGGCCGGTTTTTAAAGAAAAATGGGCAATGGCGAGAGGCAGCGGCAATTTGGCAAGGATTGAATACCCAGGAATCTTTGTTGGGATTGGCGAAAATTTATGAGCATAAACTCAGGGATTATTCCCGGGCGTTGGCATGTTGCCAATGCCTGGTTCAGCAAAATGTTACAAACACAATGGCGGCGGATTTGGGAATTCATATACCTCAAGGAGTTTCGGGAGATGAACTAAAACAATTAAGGGAACGCATGGAACGTTTAACTTATAAAATAAAATTTTTATCTTGACAAACGGCGGGGTTTTCTGTTATATTGAAAAAACGGGTCTAATCTGGAGAACGCGATTTGGTTTGGCCTATTAGAATAACAATCTAGAATCAAGGAGATAATATGGCAAAATCTTTACCGAGTGTTGTCAATCTACCCATTGGAAATGAGAAATCAAAAGCGGTGCAGATTGCAATGGAACAGATAGAACGCGCGCATGGAAAAGGCGCGATTATGTTGATGGGTGATAAAAATTGTGATCGTCAAATCGATGTCATTCCAACGGGTTCAATCCGTTTAGATTTGGCTTTGGGGGTTGGTGGAGTCCCCAGGGGCCGGATCATTGAAATCTATGGCCCGGAATCATCCGGCAAAACAACTCTGGCTTTTCACATTATCTCGGAAGCGCAGAAACTGGGGGGCATTGCCGCAATTATTGATGCGGAACATGCCGTCGATCCCAGTTATGCCAGAAAACTGGGAGTGAATATTGATAATTTACTGATATCTCAACCGGACACCGGCGAACAGGCTTTGGAAATTGCTGAAACACTGGTTCGCAGTGGAGCGGTAGATGTTGTCGTGGTCGATTCGGTAGCGGCTTTAGTGCCGCGCGCTGAAATTGAAGGCGATATGGGGGATTCTCATGTGGGTTTACAGGCCCGCTTAATGTCGCAAGCCCTGCGGAAACTGACCGGTAGTATTTCAAAATCCAAGACATGCGTGGTTTTCATAAACCAGATTCGGGAAAAAATCGGTATTATGTTCGGTAATCCTGAAACCACAACCGGAGGCCGCGCTCTTAAATTTTATGCCTCGGTGCGTATTGAAATTCGCCGCATCACTTCATTGAAAGAAGGCGATCAGGTCATTGGCAACCGGACGGTCGCAAAAGTTGTAAAGAATAAAGTAGCCCCGCCATTTAAGCAAGCTGAATTCGATATTCTCTATAATGAAGGAATTTCAAAAACCGGTGAACTTATCGACTTGGGTGTTGAACTTAAAATTATCAATAAAAGCGGCACCTGGTTTTCCTATGGAGAGGAACGGCTGGGCCAGGGTAAGGAAAATGCCCGACGCTATATTCTGGCCAATTCTGAACTCTTTAAAAAATTGGAACTGGAAGTAAAAGAAAAAGCCGGGCTGGTAGGATCAGTGACTGGCAGTAGCGACAATACCGTAATTGAAGATGAATGATGAAATTGAAAGTGGGTTGCGGATCGATTTGATTGATGTTCGCCCCGGTTCGGTGAGAATTATTAGCAATGAACGGGAGCGCCGTCTCTTACCCGTGGTTTATTTGAAATACAGCGCGGTTCTACATGTCGGAGAATGGATATCCCCAGAAATTTGGACCGAGATCGAAAAAGAAAACTTTACTGAGATGGCCTTAAAAAAAGCCTTCGCCTCTTTGGAACGGCGTAGCTATACCCGGGAAGAATTGAGAATACGTCTTAAGCGCGCCTGTTTCTCAGATGATGTAGTGGAACACACACTCGATAAAATCGATTCGCTGGGCTACCTGGATCATGAATCATCACTTCTGGAATGGGGAATCTGGAAAGCGCGGGAAAAACCGATCGGACCGTTTAAACTGATCCAATTATTTCATCATCGAGGCGTCGAACGTGAACTGGCGCAACAATTGACGGACCAAGTATTTCAGCAGATTGATGAAAAAGATCAGATCGTGTGGTATTTAAAGAAAAAAGGAAAAAAAAAATCGATTGCATCCCCCAACGAGCGTCTAAAATTGATGCGAAGTTTGCAGCAACAGGGTTTTCATCATGAACTTATTTGTGAATTTCTGAGTGGGGATTGATGCATTCGGAAATTTATCCGAACTGAGAGAAAGACACTCAGTCGGATCGGCCAGGATCTAATTGCCGGATGGACCTAATCAGCGCGAAACAGTTTAATTTATTTGAACAGCAATGGAATGGCATCATGAGATTTTATCAGAACTATAATTTCACAAAACGCGGGTGATCAATGAACGCGGAATTTAACGAAACCTATTCTTTGCGAACCTTTCTTTCCCGGTTGAGCAACCCCAGTGGTTTTTTGGACCTGGATATTATTAGCTATGCATTTAAATTTAGTGAAGTCGCGCATGCCGAGCAATTCCGGAAATCTGGGGAACCCTATTTTATTCACTGTTTTGAAACGGCTTTAATTCTGAGTGAGATTATTCCCGATACCGATACGATCGCCGCTGGTTTATTGCATGATATACTTGAAGACACTCAAGTTGACAATGAATTGATCGAAGAGCATTTTGGTGAAAAAATACGGTTTTTGATTGAAGGAGTTACTAAGTTTCAGAATATCCAGTACAAAGGCGGGGTTCGGGAAAGCATGATGGAAACCTACCGCAATCTTTTTTCGGCAATGGGTAGGGACCCGCGGGTGTTGTTGATCAAATGCGCGGACCGTTTGCATAATATGCGTACGTTGGAACATTTATCATTGGAACGACAGTTGCGGATTGCGCAAGAGACTCTGGATATATATGCTCCTTTGGCCCATCGCTATGGCATTGGGAAAATTAAATGGGAACTGGAGGATTTGTCTTTTAAATATCTTGACCATAATGAGTATCTCAAATTAAGCCAACAGTTGAGCACAACACGGGTTGAACAGGAAAAAATTTTAAACAACGTGATCAATAAAGTATTGGGAGAGCTTGAAACGCATGGGATCTTCGCAGAATTGAGCAGCCGCCCGAAGCATCTATACAGTATATTCCGAAAAATAAAAAGCAAAGAAATCACGCTCCACCGAATATTTGATCTGCTTGCTATCCGCATCATTACAAAAACGAAAGAAGAGTGTTATTTTGCGCTGGGTTTGATCCATAATTTATTCAAACCGATTGATGACCGATTTAAGGATTACATTGCAAATCCGAAAAAGAATTTTTATCAATCGATACATACGACAGTGATGATTCAGGAAGGGAAGATTATTGAATTTCAGATTCGAACTCGGGATATGCATGTATTCGCTGAAATCGGGATTGCCGCGCATTGGATTTATAAAGAAGGCAAGAAGAAAATTTCTGAATCAGAGGTAAAGCGGGTCGAAATGAGTCGGATGATACTGGATTGGGACCAGATGGATAAGGATGAGTTCATCAATAGTTTGAAAGAGGAGGCCTTTGAGCAGAAAATTTATGTTTTTACACCGAAGGAAGAACCCTTTGATTTTATTCGTGGCGCCACAGTGCTGGATTTCGCGTTTGCCATTCATACGGATGTTGGTCTCCATTGTATTAGCGCCAAGGTCAATAATCGCATTGTCCCTCTGAATACTGAACTGGACAACTTTGACAGGGTTGAGATCATCACTTCTCCCCACAAAACACCAAGTCGTGATTGGCTGGATTATGTAAAAACGGCCAAGGCTAAAAGCCGGGTGAAGAACTGGTTCAAAAAAGAAGGTTTAATCCAGGCCGCAGAAGTTGGGCGATCAATTTTTGAACAATATATTCGCAAAAATCGCTTGCAACCCCCTAATGAGGAAACCATGAAAGAGGTATTTTCCCAATTGGGATATAATGAAATCCAACTGGGGTATGCGGCGATTGGCAATGCCGATTTATCAGTAACGGCAATTATGTCGCGTCTTTATCCGAAGGATCAGACGCCTAAAACCGAAACAACCCTCCAAAAGCTAATAAATTTTGCCAAAGGCCAAACAAAAGGGATTCGCCTCGATGCGATTTCCAATCTGATGTACACATTTGCGAAATGTTGTCAACCAATTCCCGGTGATGATATTGTTGGTTTTATCAGTCGAGGGAAGGGAATAATAATTCATAAAAGTGATTGCCGCGGCATCCTCCGCTATTATGAGGATAATGACCGTCTGGTCAAGGTTTATTGGGACATTTCCGGAGAAGAACAGTTTTTAGCCCATCTGCAAATACAGGCAAAAAGCAATCCTGCAGTCCTCAGCGACGTTTCCCACGTGATCATTGACCAGGAGTCAAAAGTTTTACAACTAAAAATGAAAGAAGAAGACTTTGTTATGAATATCGGAATTGCGATTCAAATTCGCAATCTGAGCCATCTTTCGCGAATTATGTTGCGTTTAAAGAAGCTAAAAGGGGTCTATCTTGTGAAACGAATATAAGTTTAGCTAATAATTATTTTTTTGGCTTGACAAAACGGATTTTATAATATATATTATACTAAAATAATTAAAAAGCGGCGACGCGTATTTTTTCTTATCCATCAAGCGTAAGGTATTTAATGTATTTGCCATTCAGAAGGGAGCCACTATGATTATAACATCTGAACGGATGAATGATGTATTAGTAGTTACAGTACATGAAGATATAAATTTCGAGAATACGAAAGATTTAAAAAATTATATTCAGAAATACATGGATGAAGAACATATTGGGAATTATATTATTGATTTGGAGCATGTGGGTTTCATTGATAGCTCGGGACTTGGAACCCTGGTTTCTCTTTTGACTATGTTGAAGAAACGCAATGGGGGACTTAAACTAACGGGTATCAATGAGAATATTGAAGAATTGTTCAAATTAACTCGTCTGAACGATTTCTTTGATATATATGATCATACGGAACTCGCGCTGGAAGCGCTGAAGAAAGCATAACCTTAACCGATATTATAGGATAAAAAACGAATCATGGATTTTTTTTACGATCAATTTCGCGGTCAATTAGAGCCATTATTGAAACGACAAGGATTTGAGCTTTACAAGCTGGATCTGGTCCCTTTAAAAAAGAGATTTTTAATCCGTATTTTTTTAGATTCCGAAAGTGGAGTGACTCTTCAGGACTGTGAAACTGTAAGTCGACAGGTGAATGATTGGATTTTTACCGAGAATTTGATTGAGGGGCCGTACATATTGGAAGTCAGCTCGCCCGGATTGGACCGGCCACTATGCAATGAACGGGAATTCCGTCACAACTTGAATCGAATTCTCAAGATAATGTATGATGACGGAACAAAGAGCCATCATATAGAAGGTGAATTGATTTCGGTAGATGCTGAGCAGATCGTCATTGATGCGGGGAAAAAAAAGATACTGACGCTACCCTATGCCCAAATCAGAAAAGCAACTGTTATTCCGCAAGTAAAAAGGAGACAATCATGAGCCTGCCCCTACTGAGTATTCTGACGGAAATCGCCAAGGAGAAGAATGTTAAGTTTGAGCTTGTATTGAAAGGATTCAAAGAAGTAATCCTTATGGCGATCCGCAAGAAATACATAGATGTTGATGATATTCGTCTGGACGCTAATCACGAAACGGGAGAAATCCGGATTTTTATTTTAAAAAAAGTCGTTAATTTTTTGGTAAGAGAAGGAGCGGAAATAACACTTCCCGATGCTCGTAAGCTTAAATCAGACGTGGCGGTAGGCGATATTATTGAGGACGAGTTGCCTTTTAGCGAACTGGGCCGCAATGCGGCATTGACGGCTAAACAAGCGCTCCTGAACAAAGTACGCGAAGTCGAGAAGGAAAGTATTGCTGATGAATATGCGGCCCGTATTGGAGAGCTCTTTACGGGAACTATTCAAAAAGTGGAATCCAATTATGTATTAATTTCCGCTGGAAGAGCCGAATTCAACCTACCTACGAAGGAACAGATCATCGGTGAGAATTACCAGATGGGTAAGACAATACGTTTTGTTTTAGACCATATCCATCGAGGAACCTATGGTTCCATGTTGATGGCTTCCCGCGCATCCGCCCAGTTTTTAAAAGCCTTGTTAGAAGTTGAAATCCCTGAAATCTACGAAGGTGTTGTAAAAATTAAAAAAGTTGTCCGTGAAGCTGGCGTAAAATCCAAAATTGCCGTTTATAGTGAAAATGATAGAGTAGATCCCGTAGGAGCCTGTGTGGGGCTGAAAGGAATGCGAATTCAAACGATAATGGAGCAACTTAACCATGAACGGATGGATATTATTCTCTGGTCGAATGACACAACTGTTATGGCAATGCGAGCCTTAACCCCCGGCAAGCCCAAGGATGTGCTGATTGACCGGCCCAACAACCGGGTCAGGGCCATTATGCCTGATGACCAGATTTCAATTACCCTTGGAAAGGGGAAAGTCAATTTAAAATTGGCTTCCCAATTAATCGGTATGGCAGTTGATATCATTCGGGAATCAGAGTTTAACAAGCAAAAACTGGCTGAAACCCATGCAAATATTGAAATCCATGAGTTGCCGGGTTTCGAGAGTGAAATTTTTAAAAAACTGATAAGCTCCGGAATTGAAACGGCAGATGATCTGCTAGATGCCGATAAAGCAACTTTATTGGCAATTCCCGGATTGGGAGAAAAAACCGTAGAAAACCTATTGGATACCGCTAAAACGATGCGAGAAAAAAAGAGATCAAAAAGCCATAATTGAGGAGAAATTCAGCAGTGAAACGGATATACCAGATAGCCAAAGAGTTTAACATATCGAGTAAAGCTCTGATCGATCTTTTGCACCAAATGAATGTTGATGCCAAGACTCATATGAGTGTTGTTCCTGATGAAGTTCTTCCTTTAATAAAGCAGCGTTTTGACCAGGAAGTCAATCAGGCGAAGAAGAATTATGAAAAGAAAAAGCATTTTCAACATCCTACTCCAGAAGCGGCGGTTGAAGAACCAGTTGTAATCGGTGAGGTTGTGATTGATGAAGAAGAAATAATCGAAGAGAAAATCGTACGTTTGGAGAAAGTTGAAAAAGTAGATAAGTTCAAAAAGCCCAAGCGCTTTGAGAAAGGGCGGGTTGTTCACCCTGTCCGCCGGGAACAGGGTGGAGATGAGCAGGAAATCAAGGATAGTGTCAAAAAGACGCTGGCCAAAATGACACAAGGTAAAAAAATTAAAAAATATAAAAAAATGGCTGATGATACCCTTGAGCTGGAAGATGAAAACAAGGTTGTTCAAGTTCCTGAGTTTATCTCTTCCGGGGAATTAGCTAAGCTGATGAAAGTTGATTCGTCGCTGTTAATCAGCAAGGCGCTGGAGTTGGGAATGATGGTCACAATCAACCAACGTTTAGAAATGGATCTAATTACGGTTTTAGCGGCAGAATTCGGGTTTGATGTGGAACAGCAGCATGAAAAAGAGCTCGAGGAATTTGATGACGATGATTCTGATCCCATTAATTATGAAGAACGTCCCCCAGTTGTTACAATCATGGGCCATGTGGATCATGGAAAAACGACGTTGCTGGATTTTATTCGGAAAAGTAATATTACAGCCACTGAATCGGGTGGAATCACTCAGCATATCGGAGCCTATCAGGCGGAATATTTGGGGAAACGGATTACATTTATCGATACGCCGGGACATGAAGCCTTTACGGCGATGCGGGCTCGCGGCGCTCAAATTACGGATATTGTTATTTTGATCGTTGCGGCGGAAGATGGGATCAAACCGCAGACCGAAGAGGCAATTAATCATGCCCGAGCCGCCAATGTGCCGGTCATCGTTGCTATCAATAAAATCGACTTGCCGGGCGCTAATCCGGATCGTGTTAAACAGCAATTAGTAGATCATGGTTTAGTGATTGAGGAGTGGGGTGGCGATATCATCTCAGTTCCTATAAGCGCTAAAAAGGGAACTAATATTGATAAATTACTGGAAATGATTTTATTGATTGCCGAATTGCGCGAGCTGAAGGGCAATCCCAAACGAATGGCCATTGGCGTTATTGTCGAGGCTAAGCTGGATAAGGGACGCGGGCCTGTCGGAACGGTATTGATTCAAAACGGACAATTGAAAGTTGGTGATATTTTCGTTTGCGGGTATGGCTATGGCCGTGTGCGGGCTATTTATGACGATCTCGGGAAGCGCATTTCACAGGGCAAACTCTCTCAACCCGTCCAGATCGTTGGGTTTAATATGATCCCCAGCGCCGGAGATCGGTTCCAGGTTGTCGAATCGGAGGCGATCGCCCGTCAGATCGCTAATAAACGTATGCAGCTTAAACGGGAACGTGATTTCCGAATGAAAAATAAACTGACTTTGGAAAATTTGTATGAAAAGATTAAAACCGGTGAGATGAAAGAACTTAACCTTTTAATCAAAGCTGATACAAATGGTTCAATTGAGGCTATTGCTGATTCATTGCAGAAATTGTCTAACAGTGAAGTCAAGATTAACATTGTCCACCAGGGAATTGGCGGGATCAACGAAGCCGATATTATGCTGGCGGCTGCATCGGACGCAATTATTATTGGTTTTTATGTCCGTCCCACGGCTTCTATCAAGGATATGGCTACGAAGGAAAATGTGAGCATCCGCAGCTATGAAATTATCTATGATGTGATTAACGATGTGGAAGCCAGTCTGAAAGGTATGTTGTCCCCCATATTCGAAGAGGTCATTGTTGGCGAGATGGAAGTTCGTGATTCTTTTCACATTCCTAAAGTCGGTACGGTTGCCGGTTGTTATGTTCGAACGGGGAGTATTAAACGAAACAATAAAATCCGCATCATCCGGGATGGAATTGTTATCCATCAGGGGGGATTAGGCTCTTTAAAACGCTTCAAAGAAGACGTTAGAGAAGTTGGCACGGGTTATGAATGTGGTTTGAAAATTGAGGGTTTCAATGATATCAAAGTTGGCGATACGATCGAACAGTTTGAAAAAAGAGAGATTAAGCGATAATTTAACCATGGGGAAGAGGTACTATGACTATCGGTGTATGTATCTTTGAGATTCATTTTCCAGAGAGCAATTCACTCAAGAAAAAGCGGTACCACTTAAAAGGTCTGAAAACGAAAATTCGTAGCAAATATAATGTATCTCTTGCGGAAATTGATCATTTTGATTTGTGGCAACGCGCGAAATTAGCGGCAGTGTGTGTTTCTCCGGAATCGAAATTTGCGTATGAAGTACTAAACAACATGATCAATTTCATCCGTTTCAATGTAGAAGGTGAACTGCTGGATTATAAAATCGAGATGTTATAATGATGACTCCCGCCAAAATCGATCGCATGAAAAAAATTGATTCTTTGCTACTCAAAACATTATCCGAAATAATTCCGCTTCGGGTTAAAGACCCGCATATCGGTATTTTTTCATTAACCGAGGTTCAGACTTCCCGTGATTTAAAATATGCAAAAATATTTGTTTCCGTTATCGGAGATGACGAAATCCGGCAACATACTCTCGCTATTTTTAATAAAATGGCAGGTGTTTTGCGTCACCATCTCAATGAAGAGGTTCGATTGCGTTCCATTCCTCAATTAACTTTTATATTGGATACAACTGGTGATTACAGCCAAAAAATTGAAACCTTAATTCAGATGACGAAACGACCGTTGGAACATGACGAATGAACGCAAAATGGCAGCAACTTTGTCACACTATCCTTGATCCCGATACTCAAAATATTCTGATTACATCTCATGCTTTCCCCGATGGCGATTCAATCGCTTCGCAATTAGCCTTGCGCGCGTTGCTGATACAATTGAATAAAACTGTGACTATTTATAACAATGACCCTCCTCCCGAACGGTATCGGTTTTTGCCTGGGAGTGAGCTGATAGAGACTGTTTTTCCTGATCAATTTGAACCTCAACTCCTTGTAGTTCTGGATGTTGTTCCGTGGGAGCGGTTAGGCCGGGTGAGTTCTCTCCATGAAAATCACTATCCTATGGTTATTATCGACCATCATGTTTATGATGAATGGCCGGAAGGTTTTTATTATATCGATCCAACCAAAGCAGCGACTGCGGAGATCATTTATGATCTTTACAAAGAATTGCGGGTTCCAATCACGAAAGATGCGGCTTTTGCTCTATTCACAGGGCTTTTAACTGATACAGGACGGTTCCGGTTCAGTAACACCAATTCAAACGTTTTACGGAAAGCGGCTGATCTGATTGATTGTGGAGCAAATTCGGAGTGGATTACCCGGGAAATCTATTTTAAACGTCCGTTGAATTTTTTTAAAAATTTCGCAAAAGTAATCGAAACAATGCAAATTATCCCTGAATTTCGGGCAGTGATATGCCATTTCACTGCTGCTATGAATCAGGGAAATCCGATTCGTATGGAAGAAACCGAAGATATGATTGAACTGATTAATTCACTCAAAGAGATTGATTTATATATATTTCTGAAAGAATATAAAGCGAATGAATTTAAGATCAGTTTTAGATCACGTGATCAAGTGGATGGGCGACAGATAGCCAATTTGTTAGGTGGAGGGGGGCACAAACATGCCTCAGGAGCCCGGCTTTCGGGAGATTTGGCCTTTGTAAAACAGACCGTCTTGGATGCGGTAAACAGAACGCAAGCGATAAGTGGACGGAATTCTTCTAATTGATAAACCCCAGGCTTGGACTTCTTTTCAAGCTATTGCACGGGTGCGAAAAGTTTTTCAGACGCGGGAAACGGGTCATTGCGGCACGCTTGACCCATTGGCTACCGGGCTATTAATTGTTGGAGTGGGAAAAGCGACTAAACTCTTGTCTTATTATAATATTTTAAAAAAAACCTATATTGCCCAAGGACGTTTGGGACTTATTTCTAATACATTTGATCGCGAAGGGGAACTTACAAAAACACAGGAAAACGTGGCGTTAGTGACATTACCCGAATGGGAACGGGCGCTGCGACTTTTTCGGGGGGAGATTGAGCAACAGCCCCCTTTATTTTCTGCGGTACGGCTGAATGGGAAACGCGCATATAATTTGGCCCGCAACGGAGTTAATTTCAGTTTGCCAATGAGACCTGTTACCATTTATGAGTTGGAACTGGAAAATTATGTTCATCCGGATTTTACAATCCGTATTAAATGTACCTCCGGAACCTATATCCGCAGTTTAGTCCACGATATTGGCCAGGTGTTGGGAACAGGGGCGGTGATGACAGATTTAGTGCGAATAGCTATTGGATCCTATGAACTCTCTCAAGCCCAGCCCCTTTTGCAAATTAATCCCCAAGTTGTCATTCCCCCTCATGAAGGGGTAAATTTTTTACCAGAAGTGGCCCTTTCCCCGGATGTGGCGCTTGAACATGGAGCTCCGTTCCAAGAAAAAGATATTCTATCGGTTGAAAAATCATCGATTGATTATTACCGGATAACAAAAAAAAAATCAGATGAAATCATTTTAGCTATTGTCAAACGAAAAAAAATTGATTATAATAACAACATACAGCCATGGGAATACTGCCGGGTCATTCGTTACCTAACAAGGGATTCGGTATGGGTGAGTTGATAGTCCCTCCCCCCCCATCCACAGAAATGGTTGGCGTTCCATTGGGTCTCAGCATTGGCGCCTATGATGGCGTTCATTTGGGCCACCAACAATTATTGAAGAGGATGGTTTCCCGGTTGAAATCGCAGGGCTTGAAAACTCTGGTGATCACTTTCGATATTTCGCCATCGTTGTGGATTCGCCAGAAAACCGAAAAATCGGTATTGACATTACCGGCGGAAAAAGGAATGCTCATGCATCGTTCGGGGATCGATTTTATTTGGTCTCTACATTTTGATGAATCGATACGAACCATGGAAGAAACCGTATTCTTAGATCAGATATTAGCGCAGGGGATAATTATCAAATCGTATGTTTGCGGTATTGATCATGCTTTTGGCCATCAGAAACGTGGGGATTTGAGTTTTTTACGCGAATTAACCTATCAGAAAAAGATGGACCTTTGGGTGGAGGATTTAGTAGAGGAGAGACAAAAAAAAATTAGTTCCTCGGGAATTCGTGAAAATTTGCTTTATGGTGAAATTGGAGCTGCCAACAAACAACTTGGCTATTACTATTTTTGCACTGGTCAAGTTATTTCGGGAGATGGGCTTGGAAGAACATTCGGATTTCCGACTGCCAACCTGGCTTTACCTTTCACAAAATTGGTTCCCGGAGATGGAGTTTATCGGGGCGCGGTCTATGTATGGAATGCTTACTACCGGGCCATGATTTATGTGGGCAAACGCCCCACAGTAAGAGATGGGCATGAATCTCGTGTAGAAGTGTATCTTTATGATTTTGACGATAACTTGTATGATCAGGAAATACGAGTTTTTTTTATCGAAAAAATTAGAGATGAATGCCGTTTTGATAATATTAACGCCTTACGCCACCAAATCGTTCAAGACGTGCGCGCATGTCAACATCAACCCATTGATTTTCAAATGTTATGTTAGCAAGGAGGAAATGATTGTATGCTGACAGTAGAACAAAAAAAAGAAATCATCGAAAAATTCGGCCAAACCACAGAAGACACAGGCTCTCCTGAAGTTCAGATTGCCTTGATTACGGCCCGAATCAGCTATTTGACCGAACATTTTAAGACCCACAAGAAAGACCATCATTCCCGTCGTGGGTTATTGCGTTTGGTCGGGCAACGTCGTAATCTGCTGAACTATCTGAAACAGATAGAGTTGGAACGCTACCAGAGAATTCTGGCGGCCTTAGGGTTACGTAAGTAATTTTGAAGTGTTTTTTGTATTTGCCTTAAGGCAAATCTTTAAGGAGATTTTATGAAATCTGTGCAAATGATGTTACGGGACCAGGTATTCGAGATTGAAACCGGTAGAATGGCCAGACAAGCGTCGGGTTCCGTAGTCGTACGTTACGGGGATACCATGGTATTGGTAACCGCTGTGGCAAAAAAAGAAAAAGTAGAAGCCTTGGATTTCTTCCCTTTGACAGTCGATTACCGGGAAAAGGCCTATGCGGCCGGTAAAATTCCCGGCGGCTATATTAAACGGGAAGGGCCTCCAAGCGCCAAAGAAGTATTGAGCTGCCGTTTAATTGACCGTCCCATCCGGCCTTTATTTGCAGACGGTTATAACCATGAAGTGCAAATCATTGCGTATGTAATTTCATCCGATCAGCAAAACGATGCGGATGTGTTAGCGATTTGCGGCGCTTCGGCTGCTTTGTCGGTGTCTGATATTCCGTTTTCCGAGCCGATTGCGGGAGTTCGTGTGGGACTGATCAATAGCGAATTTGTCGTTAATCCGACTTTCAGCGAACTGAGCGATTCGACAATGGATATTGTCGTTGCTGGTAGTGAACATTCAATCGTAATGGTTGAGGGTGGAGCCCGCGAAATCCCATCAAATGTGCTGATTGAAGCGCTTAAATTCGCGCATGAGCATATCAAAGCGATAATTCGACTTCAAAAAGAATTGATGGTAGATATAGCCAAAACCAAACGACCTTTTGTGAAAAATGCGGTTCCTGATGACTTAAATGCCCGCGTTTATGAACTCTATCGGGATCGGGTTTTTGCGGCCAATGTGATCCAGGATAAAGAAGCGCGCCAGGATGCTCTCGATAAGATTGCAGAAGAAGCGTTGATAACTCTTGCTGAACCGTTTCCCGGTATGGAGGCGATGGTTAAATTCGTCTTGCATGAAATCGAAAAAGATCACCTGCGCAATTTGATTCTCGATAAAAGAATCCGGGTAGACGGCCGGGGATTGACCGACATCCGTCCTATTACGATTGAAGTGGGTGTCTTGCCCCGCGCTCACGGCTCTGCGCTATTTACGCGTGGACAGACCCAATCGCTGGGTGTATTGACCCTGGGCAGCAAGATGGATGAACAACGTATGGACAACCTTGAGGGCGAGTTTTTTAAAAGCTATATGTTGCATTACAATTTCCCGCCGTTTAGTGTTGGAGAAGTGCGGCCTATGCGCAGTCCCGGGCGCCGTGAAATCGGTCATGGTTACCTGGCTGAACGATCCATCGCGCCGGTTATACCTTCGGAAGAAATTTTTCCCTATACGGTCCGCATTGTATCCGATATATTGGAATCCAACGGCTCATCTTCAATGGCAACCGTTTGTAGCGGCTCGCTGGCGTTAATGGATGCGGGAGTACCGATAAAAACAGCAGTTGCCGGTATCGCTATGGGGTTGATAATGGAAGGCGACCGTTATGCTGTATTGACGGATATTCTGGGCGCAGAAGATCACCTGGGAGATATGGATTTTAAGGTCTGCGGCACCACTAACGGGATTACCGGGTTCCAGATGGACATAAAGATTTCAGGGATTACGTTCGATATTATAGAAAAGGCGATCGATCAGGCCCATGAGGCGCGAATGATCATCTTGGGGAAAATGAACTCGGTAATCAGCGAAGCGCGTACCGACCTTTCCATTTATGCCCCCCGGATCATGCGCATCAAAATTCCGGCTGATAAAATTGGTGAAGTTATTGGACCGGGCGGAAAAATGATCCGTTTTATCCAGGAAGAATCGGGAGCCATTATCAATATCGATAACGATGGTTCAGTGCATATCGTTTGCGCCGAAAAAGATAAGGCTGACCGCGCTAAGGAGCTGATCGAAGGCATTGCTTTGCCGGTTGAACCTGGGATGATCCGTAAAGGTGTTGTCACCAAAATTTTACCATTTGGCGCGGTTATTGAATTCGGGCCCAACCGGGAAGGATTGTTGCATATTTCGGAAATCGATCATACGCGGGTGAACGAAGTCACTGACTTTCTGAATGAAGGTGATAAACTGGAAGTGATGATCATCGATGTCGATCCAAATAGCGGTAAGGTCCGTTTAAGCCGGAAAGCCATGTTGCCGAAGCCGCCCAGACAACCTCAACCTAAACGCGATTAGTATGAAAATTGAGCCAACAGGGATGGGTCCCGTACCCGCCAGTCAAGCGCAAAATCGTTCGCAACCCGTACAATTGACTGTTCGGGCTTTCCGGCAGCGCCAGAAAGAAGCGCGGGATACCCTCACTATTGGTGTACAAAGTATCGCTCAGCGAGCGGTAACGTATCGCGATTTATTGGACCAGATTACCAAAGACCCCTTATATCTGGAACGAAAAGCTACTTCGCAGTTTGGTAGGCGCTGGCCCATACCATAGAAAGACCCTTTAATCCGTAGGGGTGCCCCATCGGGGCTGAGATCATACCCTTGGAACCTGATCCAGGTAATGCTGGCGCAGGGAACGGAATTTATTCCCTCCCTCCCAAATACCGACAGGTTCCTCTCTTTTAACTTTTAAATGAGAGGAGCTTCTCATGTTACGTCTGCTACATATCACATCTTGTCTGTTACTATTTCTATCGGTGAACGTGGCTGAAAGTCTCATCGTTGGCCAAGTTTTTGATCAAACTACTGGTGAACCGGTTGTGGCCGCGAATATTTTCGACCAGACATCCTCAATGGGTACAATCACTGATTTTTCAGGGAAGTTTACCCTCAAAACAGAAATTGATTCTTGTAATCTATTGATTACTCATATCGCATACAATCCATTAAAGATGGTTGTTTCCCGCAATGCGCAGTCAATCAATATTCAATTGGTCCCCCGAATGCTACAGGGGCCGCAAATAACGGTCTCCGGAACGCGCGCTGGCGACCGCCTTACTCCGGTTAGCTTTTCTAATATTGACCGGAATGCTATCAAGGACCATCATACTACAGAGGATATTCCATTTCTTGTTTCCGGCGCCCCGAATGTCTATGCCTATGCGGATGGGGGCAATTCTGTTGGCTATAGCTATGTTAAAATGCGAGGATTTGACCAGAAACGTATAGGAGTGATGGTAAATAACGTTCCTTTGAATGATCCAGAGGAACACCAGGTTTATTGGGTCGATCTGGCAGACTTGGCAGAGAATACGGAAGATATTCAAATCCAACGGGGAGTGGGTTCTTCCACTTATGGCAATGCGACTTTCGGAGGGATGATTAATATCCAGACTCAACTTCCCAAAATGCAACAATCCATTGGTTTTCAATCCGGGTATGGAAGTTTTGGCACGTTTAAATCTGCTGTTTCGTTATCGCAACCATTGTCGTCAAATCTGGCTTTGTTAACTCGTTTCTCCGTTATAGGTTCGAATGGGTTTCGCGATGGAGCTTCATCCCGACTTTATTCCTACTATACGCAACTGATCTGGCGGCGATCCCGCTGGCTCCATAAACTGCTTTTGTTTGGAGGATATGAGCGAACTGGATTGTCGTACAATGGTATTCCCGCCTCGATTTATCAAACCAATCGAAAATATAATGATTTCGCTTCATACTCCCATTCCGTGGACGATTTTTGGCAACCTCATGCGCAGTGGAATACTCATTGGCAAGCGCTGCCGTTTTTGAATATGGAAAACACTTTTTATTATATCTATGGCAGGGGGTTCTACGAACAACTCAAGGATGGCATTTCACCCACTCAACTGGCTTATTATTCATTACCTGAAAATCTGGAGATTTCTGAATTAATACGGCGAAAATGGGTATTTAAACATCAATTGGGATGGATCCACCGCTGGGAAGCCCAACTATCCAGGCATGAATTTACCGCGGGATGGCATGTTTGGGGATTCCATTCGGATCACCAGGGACGAGTGATCCGCCTTGAGCAAACCTCAGCCGATCATCTTTACTATCATTACAATAGTGTCAAATCCAATCTATCCTTTTTTTTGCAGGATATGCTGCGGTTGAACTCTGATTTTTCCTTATATATTAATGTCTTGAATGAGTATAAGGATTTTAGTCTGAAGCAAAGAAATGTAGGGAATTTTACAGGTGATTCTTTGAATCATATTTATGGTTCCTATCGGTTTTTAAGCCCGCGTATCGGTTTGAACTGGAATCTTTCAGCCAGGCACAATCTATATTTTAATTTTTCCCGCGCCTGGCGTGAACCCTCGGATCAGGATATTTTTGATACATGGTCAGGCCCTGATGATTTAGGCGCCACTCCTCTTTTTAATCATCGAACAGCGATTCTGAATGATCAGGGCCAGGTAAAACGGATTGAATGGCAGGACCCCATAATAAAAGCGGAAGTTGTGAATGATTGGGAATTGGGGTGGGGGTGGACCCAATCACGATGGATGTTTAAACTGAATGGTTACATAATGCGTTTTAGAAATGAGATTGTGCCTTTAGGCGCCATGAATGAAGATGGGTATCCAGTGCGCGGCAATGCTCCCGAAAGCGCGCATGAAGGGGTGGAAACTGAAACCCGTTTAACGCTTTCTCGCTCTTTGCAGATATCGTTTGCGGGCGCCTGGAGCATGAACCGGTTTATAGAATTTACCCAGTACACATGGAGCGACGATTGGACGACTGTCGATACGCTGGACCTATCTGCCAACCGTATTCCGCTATATCCTGAATGGCTTGGCCAAATCAATTTTACAATCAACCATTTCGGTGTTAAACAAATCTGGGGATTCCGCTATAGCGGCTCACAGTTTTTGGAAACTCAAAATATTGCTGATCGTTCGCTGGACCCTTTCTGGTTGGTTAATGTTCAATTTATTTGGAAATTGCCTCTAGAGTGGCAGAGTGAATCGATTCGTTTTTATGCGAAAATTGAAAATATATTAAATAAAAAATATGAACCCGCCGGGTATTATGATGGTGAAAATTATTATTATCCCGGGGCCCCGTTTAACTTTTTTATAGGATTTCGCTGGGGGGACTGATGGAGTATGCGGTAATTATAGGCAATGGTGATCTTGATTTAACTCAAATTATGGAAGAGCTTATCAGCGCTGCAAAAATTGTTGTTTGCGCGGATGGAGGAGCAAATCAGGCTCATATCCACGGGATAATACCCGATTGGATTGTCGGGGATTTCGATTCCCTGAATCGTTGTGCCCGGGATTTCTTTCAGGACCGGAGTCAATTATATTTCCAGGGGGAGCAGGAGACATCAGACCTTGAAAAGTGTTTGAACTTTGTTTTAGAAAAAGGGTGGCGGCAAGTTGTACTGATGGGAGTTCAGGGAACCCGCTCGGATCATTTTTTTTACACTTGCCGCTTGCTATATCAATATCGTCATTTGCTACAGGTGACGATTATTAATCGATGGGAAAAAATTACATTAGTAAATGATTCGTTTAAGTTTGATACCCTGGGGCAAAAGGTCTCGATAATGGGTTGGCCTTTTGCCAGCGGAGTTACTAGCTATGGACTTAAATATCCTCTAACCGACGTTTGTCTGGATTTTGATCAATCTTTTAGTCTTAGTAATGAGGTTGAAAAAGTTCCGGCAAGGATTGAAATAAATGTCGGCGCAATATTGGTCTTTCAATTGCTGGAGGAATGTTGAACGTATTGATTTGGATCCCGCTGGGCGTCTATTTTGCGTATTTAGGGTTTGTGATTATCCAAAGTTTTCGGTTACCCGCTGTTGATTCCATTGGCTATTTATTAGTGGGAAGGAAGCTAACCTTGCCAGCATTTGTGGCATCTTTGGTTGCCAGTTGGTATGGAGGCATTTTGGGTGTCAGTGAATTTAGTTGGCGTTACGGTGTTTCGATGTGGTTCATCCTGGCGCTTCCTTACTATCTGGCCGCTTTTGTCATGGCGCTATTTTTGGCTAAACGCATTCGTAATGTAAATTTAGTAACGATCCCGGAACAATTCCGCCAGACTTACGGACCCCGGATTGCCATATTGGGAGCGCTGATTATCTTTTTGCAGACAACGCCTGCGCCATATTTGTTGGAACTGGGTAAACTTTGTGAGTACCTTTTTTCCATACCGAAGTACATGGCGATCCCTTTATGCGCATTTTTTTCCATGGCGTATGTCTTGCGCGGCGGTTTGGGCGCCGTTGTAAAAACTGATAAAATTCAATTTGTATTGATGTTTATTGGATTTATTCTCATTGTGGCTATGGCGCGAAACCATTTCGGTGGGCTTCCAGTTCTTAAAGAGAACCTTCCCAGTTCATTGTTTGTCTGGCATGGCGGACATTCCCCCTGGGTGATTTTTTCCTGGTACTTATTGGCAATGGTTACGCTGATAGAGCCTAATTTTTATCAACGCTGCGCAGCGGCAAAATCTCCTGCGGTGGCGCAACGTGGGATTTTTTTCTCCATTCTCTGCTGGGCGGTTTTTGATTTTCTGACCCTGAGCGCCGGATTATACGCCCACATGGCATTTCCAAATCTGGAAAGCCCAATGCTGGCGTATCCCATGCTTTCGCAATTGATTTTGCCCCCGTTCCTGCATGGAATTTTTCTCACTTCCCTTTTCGCTATTATCATGTCGACAATTGATAGTTTTACATTTGTTTCAGCAACGACATTCGGTTATGATATACTCGGAATCCTTTTCTCCGGAAAAAAAATGCAGGAAAATCAACAGAGATGGACGCGCTGGGGACTTGCCGTTACCGTGGTTACTAGTATCTGTATTGCTCTTTTTTCGGAAAGTGTGGTAGCGATCTGGTATTGGGTAGGGTCGATAGGTATTCCGGCGATCCTGATCCCTGCTCTTGCCATGTTTATTGGGCGGCCTTTGTCGTCTGCAGAGGTCCGCTTGGCATTGATCGGTTCTTTTTTGTTGAATGTAGCTCAGGCGATGACTCAAGCGATCACTGAAAATGGTGATTATTTATGGGGGATACAACCCATTCTTCCCGGTTTGATTTGGGGTTTGTTTATCTGGGGGATTTCATGTTATCGAAATCGGAGTTATAAAGGTATATTTTTTTCTTGACTTGACCTTTTTTTTTCATTATAATATAACAACTAACATGTTATTGAAAATGGAATCCTTTTCATTTATGAGAATGAAACCAAAATTAGCTGTTACTAGCTTATAACGTTACGGTATTGATATGGAATGCAGACTGATCAGACGTGATTTATAGAAAAAGTGGATTAAGGAGCGACTCGTCTGCCGGATCTAAGCGTAGTCTGCAATGACATGTAAACGGTTGCCTGGAAATTGAGTTCACCCGTCAATAACCCTTGTGAAAGGGGTAAAGTATGTCATTATTTAGTATAGTTCTTAAAGGGGGAGTCCTAATTTACCCTATGCTACTACTATCATTGGTAGGATTAGCCGTATTTGTTGAACGCTGGTTTGCTATCAAGCGCGCAACCATTAATTCTCGGGCGCTTATGAATAAAATCACTTTTTTGATCAGTAATGGCCAATTAGATGAGGCCGGCAGTATATGCGATCTAACGAATGCCCCAGTTGCGACAGTTTTAAGCGGGATTTTCCGACGACGGCACATGGCATATCAGGAGATAAAGGATTTTATCGAAACTGAAGCCAATCTACAAATCTACAATCTGGAAAAATTTTTAAATGTTTTAGCCACAGTTGCCGCCGTAGCGCCCTTAATTGGTTTTTTAGGAACTGTAACCGGAATGATCCGAACGTTTATGGCAATTGAACAGCATAGTGGACAGGTGGAACCCGCGATTTTAGCTGGTGGTATTTGGGAAGCGCTGATTACGACGGCTGTCGGCCTCAGTATAGGCATTCCGGCCTTAATTGCCTACAATTATTTAGTTTCCCGCGTTGAAAAATTCGTCTATGAAATCCAGCACAGCTCGACCACTCTAATGGAATTGCTGTTGCAGAAGGAACGATATAATGAAGATAAAAAACCGGTCTAAAGTCCTGGTTGTTTTCTCTGCTATCTCACTGACGGATATTGTATTGTTATTGTTGATATTTTTTCTGCTATCTTCTTCCTTTGTGGTTCAGTCGGGAATAAAAGTCAAATTGCCGGGGGCAAAATCTCAAGAACCGAATCTTAGCCAGTTACTTACGATTTCATTAACGAAGAACGGGTTAATTTGGCTGGGAGCGGAAACGCAGACTACATTTGATGAACTTCCCCCGCTGCTGGCGGCGCGAATTAACAGCATGGAAAATAAACGAATTCTGCTCCAGGCTGATCGAGAGGTGCCTTTGGATTGGGTTGTGCGTTTAATGGATATTATTAAAATCGCCGGAGGGACAGATATTACGATCGCTACTCAACGTGACTTGAATAATGGAAACTAAATATTTCGGTCTTTCGCTACTTATTCATGGGATTTTGATCCTAATTTTATTATGGGTGACGTGCCCTCTCCCGATCCAGCAATTGATGGAACCGCTGGAAATTAGTATTATTTCCGGGACAAACGAGCCGGTTGAAACGCCCCTGAAAGAAGAATCACACCAAAACGAGACGTCATATCCGTCTTACACCAATCCTCCTGAGCATTTGGATGCCATGGCAGATTTTGAGGAAGAGGCATTTCCTCCTCCTGCGGATTTTTTAGATGGGATTCCTTTACCGATTCCAGAAAAAATAGGGGTCCAACCCATGCTGAGTTCGGTGAAAAAAACCCTTCCGATGTCACCCCCCCAGTCAACTACCTTGCCATTGCCACCCAGACAGGTTCAAGGGAATTTTAGCGCTGGCCAACCCCGTGAGGGAGATGCGGAAAATGGCGCTTTTCAAATAGAAGGGGACTTGAAAAACAGGCTCATTTTACAAAAAATATTACCGCAACCCGTATCGGGATTACAAACCGATATTATCATAAAACTTCGTATTATCGTTAATGGTGATGGGATTGTTACCGAAGCTGTGCCAGTGCAAAAAGGTGATAGCCGGGTGGAACAAAATGCATTGGATGCATTAAAGAAATGGCGGTTTAACCAACTTCCGGCTTCCGAAAGACACATTTTGCAAACCGGGATCATCACCTTATATTTTAAGCTAAAATAGTCAAAAGGAGATTCTATGAAATCAGGAAACCGTTTAAGCCGGGGAATATGGCTTGTCTTTTTTACGCTTTTAATCACAATGGCTTGTTCAAAAAAAGCCGACTATTTAAAAAAGAATCTAAGTGATGAGGCCTCTTTTTGGTGCCTTTATTATGGCGAGGTTGTAACTCTGGTGCAGGGTGACAGCTTACGCAATATTCCTCCGCGTGGCCATGAGCTTGCCGCTATATTGGCGCATAGCGATTCTTTACTTACTGATAACGCTTGGTCAGCGGACCAGTATTATCAGCAACTGGTAGTTCGCACTAACGGCAATGAAAAACAAGACCAGGAATTGATTGTCGATCACACACGAACTCGTTTTTGCTTTGAATTCAGTCTAAAAGATAATTATTTAAAATTTCATTTCACTTACATTGATGGCTATGTGGAAGCTAATCAGATTTCACTAACAAAAGAGGATACCCAACGGTTGAAAATCCTTGTCAGAGGGTTTTTAACTGATTATACCAAAACTTATTGGAGTGAACTCTATGCGGATATGCTCAATCCGCGCTGGATGGTCAGCTATCAGGCGGATTCTCTTTCAAAGTGAAAAAGTCACCAATTTTTTGGCGCAGGAGCTGAAGTGATGGAATAGGCTGAACTTTCACTGGTAAAGACTGAAGAATCACCTGGCTGTAGCTGGATGTGACTAACCGTTTGTCCAGAATGATAATGATTCCGTAATCGTTACGGTGACGGATAAGCCTTCCAATACCCTGTTTTAGGCGGATAATTGCCTCCGGCAGTGTATAATGATAAAAAGCGCGTTTATCTTCCGCTTCCAATAATTCGATGCGCGCTTCTACCATCGGATCATTGGGAACCATAAAGGGCAATTTGGCAATAGTAACAATTTCCAACGCTTTCCCCGGAACATCGATGCCTTCCCAAAATGTATCGGTACCTAATAATACCGATCCGACTTGATTTTTAAAATCCTGAATGAGTTGTTTATTGCTACTGCCACGCGCTTGTTTCATTAACGTGATCCCTGTACCGGCAAGCCTGTCATGCAGGATGGTGTCAAAATTTCGGAGCATCTGATAGGATGTGAAAAGAATCAGCGCGCTTCGCTTCTCCTGTTTGATCAGGCTTGCCATCAGCTCAGCGGCAGCGGACTGAAAATCTTTTTTGTCAGTTTCCGGTAAAAATGTTGGCACGAAGAGAGCAATTTGCTGTTCCATTTCAAAGGGAGAATCCAGAATGAGTTCCCGAATTTCTGTTTTTTCGTAATTTTCTAACCCCAACCGGCGTTTATAATAAATAAAATTGTGATTGATCGTCAGAGTTGCGGAAAGCATAATCACTGAGCGCGCGCTGTTATAGAAATTTTTTTGCAGAAATGAAGAAACCTCAATTGGCCAGGAATGTATTTTAAAAAAGGTCTGATTTTGGTTAGTCTCAAACCAGTGTACAATATTATCCCCTCCATTTGTCAGAAAAGTTTGAATAAAATCGGTCCAGCGTTGGAGGTTTTGGGTGAATGCCAATATTTGATTTAGCGCATCTTCGAATCCTTGCTCCTCGTCGATCAATTCAGACAGTTTACGATTAGTTTGTTTGAATTCTGTATCAGTTTTGGACATCATCTTGAAAGTGGCATCGATGGACGATATATCCATTAAAGTTTCCTTGAGCCGGATACTGTTATTGGAGAAATCGTTGAGAGTGGGCCGTTGGCGAATATAGTGGCGTAAATGATCGAAAAGCAGGGTAATATTATCCATGTATTTTTTTGCGCCATTTTCTAATTGCTTCTGCAGTTTTTCCATGTCCGCAATTTTATGGGGGGATAGCATCCCTTTTTTTCTAACAGATTCGATCAAGCCGGTGATGAGTGTGGCTTTTTGGCGGGAAGGAAGGCAATAATATGTAAAAAAATCTGTTAGCTCTTCGAGTGAATGGGATTCCCCAAAATAGGAAGCGGCATTTTTTTCCAATTGATGGGCTTCATCTATGATGACATATTGGTAGGGAGTCTCCTCCGCATTTTGATGCTGCAGGTCTGCCAAAAGTAAAGAATGATTCAATATTACAATTTGAGATTGTGGGGACAGCATTCTGATTTTAAACCAGTAACATTTTTGACGATACGGGCAACTCGTGGGGAAACAATTCTGCTGTTCAGCTCCGATGGCCCGTGAAATGGCGTTAACAGGATCGGCTCGATAGATTTCTGAGATGTCGCCGGTATGGGTCCAATAGAGAAAGCTGATCAATGGTAATAATTGTTCGCGCTGCTCACTGGTGAACCGCAGTAAATGATACTCTTTCAGAAAGTCCACTTTTTTTAGACAGGCGTAATTGCTTTTCCCTTTTAGCAGAGCGGCACGGAATGAATTTCCAAAAAGATCATGCAGAAACGGAATATCTTTAAAGAATAATTGGTCTTGCAAGCTTTTCGTGCGAGTCGCTATATAAACGGTTTTTTTATTAGAATGCGCGAATAGAATCGCCGGTATCAGATATGCAAATGATTTTCCGGTACCCGTTCCGGCTTCGGCCATTGCAAATGCATCTTCATTAAACGCTGAATAGATAAATTCTGACAAATCTTCCTGTAATTGACGAAACTCATAATCGGGTAACTGGTTGGAAATTAGTCCATTGGGTCGGAATATTTCATAAATATGATCTGGCTTGGTAAAATCCTCACCTGTTTTAAAAATTTGGTTGTAAGAATGGGAGGGCGTAATTTTCCTTTGGCTCTGGGATTGGGTTTGATACTGTTTGAGTATCAGTCGAAAATAAGTTTGATAGAATGATTCGGAATTGCGGAAGAAATTAGCCAGGTCGTTCAATATTTCCAGAGACTGGGTCATCAAAAACTGATTGATGGATATGTAAAGCATCCCGGTTTGAAGGGCATCGGCTCCGGCGCGATGGAACGATTCTGGAATGGGAGGAACCTTCATCTCAGTAATCAAATCGCAAAGTTTATAGGAGTTTAGAAAAGGATTGGCGGCTCTGGCCAATATCAGCGTATCCATAATTATTGATGAATTAAAGAGAATTCCCTGTCGGAGTCCTGTTTTTTTTAAAAAAGAGAGATCAAACGGGGCATTATGAAAAATACAGGACTGGTTATTGCTGAATTGGAGAAAATCATTCCAAACGGAGTCGATAGTAGGAGCCTCAAGCAAATCGTCATCGGTAATGCCGGTAATGATTGTGATAGCTTCCGGCAAGGATCGATTGGGGTTCACCAGGGTTGAAAAAGTTCGCTTAATTTTACAGTCTTGGAATTCGCAAGCCGCTAATTCAATGATAGCGTCTTTATCGGGATTCAAGCCTGTTGTTTCGATATCGATAGCGATAAAATCATGGAGAAGAGAATCCATGCCCCCCCTAATTACAATGGGAGGGAATTTATAATTCCCCCCATTAACAATGATTTATGCCTGGCCTGCGGAGCCCAGAACATTGGTATTTTTACTAATAATTAGTTTTTTTAACTCCTCACGAGCAGGTCCCATATATTTGCGGGGATCAAATTCCTTAGGATTTTTGGCAAACTCGCGGCGAATGATAGCCGTAACGACCAAGCGGCCATCACTATCAATATTAATTTTACAAACGGCGGATCTGGCCGCTTTGCGCAGTTGGTTTTCAGAAATTCCAATGGCGCCATCCAGTTGGCCGCCGTTTTGATTAATCATTTCCACATACTCTTGAACTACTGAAGATGCGCCATGCAGCACAATCGGAAATCCCGGTATCCGTTTTTCGATTTCTTCCAGGATATCGAATCGTAAGGAGGGGGGTTCTTCACCGGGAACAAGTTTAAATTTATAAGCCCCGTGGGAAGTTCCAATTGAAATGGCTAAGCTATCGACTCCGGTTTTGGAAACGAAATCCTGGACTTCTTCAGGTTGTGTATAATGAGAATGCTCAGATGATACTTCATCTTCGATTCCGGCGAGAACGCCCAGTTCGCCTTCGACAGTCACATCGTGTTGATGAGCATATTCAACGACTTTACGCGTCAATGCCACGTTTTCATCATAGGGGAGATGAGAGCCGTCGATCATAACTGATGAAAATCCGCTTTCAATACACGATTTGCAAAGTTCAAACGAATCGCCGTGATCCAGGTGAAGAACGATGGGAATTTTCGAGCCGACTTCACGCGCCATTTCAACGGCTCCACGCGCCATATAACGCAGTAATGTCGAATTGGCATAACTCCGCGCTCCCTTGGATACCTGCAAAATTACTGGGGAATTGGATTCGATACAAGCATAAATAATAGCCTGCAATTGCTCCATGTTGTTGAAATTGTAAGCGGGAATAGCATACTTACCTTCCATGGCTTTTTTAAAAAGCTCTTTTGTATTGACCAATCCCAGCTCACGATAATGGACGCGTTCACTCATAGTGACCTCTTTCCTGGTTGATGATTATTCAAGAACTTGTTTTAAAATCAATATAGCCAAAAGCGATTCTTTTGTCAAGGACTTTTTTCAGTGGCAGATGAGCTGCCGGCGACCCAACCGGAAGACCAGGCCCATTGAAGGTTGTAACCGCCGCAAGCTCCGTCGACATCCATTATTTCTCCAGCGAAGCGCAACCCTTGATGGAGTCTGGATTGCAGGGTTTGTGGATCGATTTCAGCGCAATCCACTCCGCCTAAAGTGATTTGCGCCTGGGGCCAGTTGAGATGCCCGGATACATCAAAGCGCAGGTCATGAAGGAGATGGGAGAGTTGAAAGAGATCGCTTTCGGTGAGAGACTGTGATGCATGGCTTAAATTTTTGCCGATGATACGCAGTAGTGTTTGGCCGATCCGCTTGTTAATCCATCCACTAAAAAATAGATCCAGGGGACAATGGGACCACCTGTTCCGACGAATTTTTAAATGCTGTAACGTCTGGGCTGAGTTTTCTTCGGGAAGCAAATCAAGGCTGATAATAACATGTTTTTTTTGATAATGCGCACGAACGGCTGCTCGGCTCAATTGGAAAATCGCGCTTCCCGAGATTCCATAATCGGTAAAAATAATATCATCTACCAGAGAGTCAACCGGTTTTTTATCAATCAATAGTTGGACGCCGGCTTCCCATTTCATGTTGGCCATTGCTTTATGCCAGTCAGAGTTGAGTTTCAAAGGTACCAACGCCGGATATAGAGGAGTAACAGTATGGCCCAGGGGGCGGATCAGATCATACCCTGAGCCATCGCTGCCTGTGTGGGGAGCTGCCTTGCCGCCACAGGCCAGGATAACACTATCAAAAGCCATGGCGCGATGATCAGGGCCATTGACCAACCATTCGTTAAGGCCGGGTTTGATTCCAGTGATGAGACGTTGTGTTTGAAGAGTGATGGGATAACGCTCCAGTGTCAACCGAAATGCATCGGTCAGTCCGGATGCCTGCAATCCGCGGGGGTAGTACCGATTCCTTGAATCCGGCCTTGCGGGGATACCCAGTCGATCAAAAAATTCAAGTGTCATTGAGAGTGTGAAACGGTCCAGAACGGTAGCTACAAATAGATCTTGCGGGCAATGATAATTATGAACTGCAATATCGGTATTTGTGAAATTCCCCTGGCCGTTGCCAGTCATGGATAATTTTTTCCCAACCCGGTCGTTGCGTTCAAAAAGCGCTACGTGGGCGCCCTGTTCTGCCGCGGATAGAGCAGCCATCAGCCCGGCCGCGCCACCGCCTATTACTGCTATATGCTTCATGATTCCCTACCTTATTTCAGAAAAAAAAAGGAAACTTGTATCCTGTCGGTGGTGGGTAAGAGGTCCGTGGTTTAATTTTATATATAATGCCATTTACGCGGAAATACAAGCGAAAAATTTTGGGGAGCAATGTAAACCTCCAGCGTTAAGCTGATTTTTAAAATTTAGGTGAATCTATGAATGTGTCATGAAAGACAATATGAAGTAACTCTGCTTAAAGTAGCTGGTATAGCAATCTGATAGATTTTGCCTTGCCAAATTCAACTCTGGATGAATTAAAAATGGGATGTTTGGACAGATATTATGTAAATTTAATATTGACATGAAGTCAAAAATTTATTATACTTATTAAAATTTGATGACACGGTATTATTGATTACTATCTGTTAAACATGATAAAAAAGGAGAATCCGATGGCGAAAGAATTTCATATTACGCTTTTACCGGGTGATGGAATCGGACCGGAGATTATCGATGCGACCCGCTTGGTCATCGAACGGGTAAGTCAGCTTTCCAGAATAAAATTTGTTTTAAATACGCAATTGATGGGTGGCGCGGCGGTGGATCAAACATCTAATCCTCTACCGGAGGAGACATTAATTGCTTGTCGCGCGAGTGATAGTGTTCTATTAGGCGCGGTTGGAGGTCCTCAATGGGATCATCTTCCACCCTCCCAGCGCCCGGAAAAGGGATTATTACGCATCCGTCAGGCTTTAGGGGTGTTTGCCAATTTGCGCCCAGCTATCTTGTTTCCCCAATTAAGAGATGCCAGCTCGCTTAAAGCTGAATTATTAGGTGATCAACTGGACCTGCTGGTCGTTCGCGAATTGACGGGTGATGTGTATTTTGGCGATAAAAAACGGATATGTGTCTCAGAAAATGAGTTTCGGGCGTCCGATGAGATGACTTATAGTACAACGGAAATCGATCGGGTTGCGCGGGTTGCGTTTCGTTTGGCTGGTTTGCGCCGGGGAAAAGTGACCTCGGTGGACAAAGCCAATGTATTGGAAACCTCGCGTCTCTGGCGGGAAGTTGTGTCCAGGGTTCATCAGGATTACCCCAAAATCGCGTTGGAACACATGTATGTGGATAATGCGGCCATGCAGTTAGTGCGTAATCCGTGTCAGTTTGACGTGATTTTAACCGGGAATTTGTTTGGAGATATTCTTAGCGACGAGGCTTCCATGCTGACTGGTTCAATTGGCATGTTACCCTCTGCCAGTTTACGGGAGGATCGGTTTGGGCTTTACGAACCCATTCATGGTTCGGCTCCCGACATCGCTGGCCAGAACAAAGCGAATCCTTTAGCAACAATCCTTAGTTTTGCCATGATGTTAGAGTATTCGTTCGATATGGTTGAATGGTCGAATAAAATTAAAGCAGCTATTTTCAGCGTCCTGGACTGTGGCTTACATACCATTGATCTGCAGATGAAAGGTTTGGCTGTCGGCACTCGGCAAATGGCAGAAGAAGTCGTCAAACGGATTTAAAAGAATTAAAACAAGATTCTGACTTCGCAAGTCAGCTACAAAAGCCGCTTCCGGTTTGCCATTCCGGGCTTCGTTCAGCCATCTAAAATCGGAGAACAAGGTCACGGAAACTATTGGTTTTTAAAATGATCCCGTTAGTTATTGAATGATGGATTCAGATCTCTCCAACTTCGGGAAGAGGTTACAACAGAATTTATTTCGGCGGCTGTAAAATATTTGAGCGCAATCCTTTTAAAAATTTTTGCATTTCCTCGAAATCACGATCTTTAATGATATGGATTAAATAGCTCAGCCGGGCATTAATTTTTTCAACCTGGGTGATTGTATTCGGGTTGAATAGAATCTCGCAAAGTAATTCATCCGTTTCTGAAAGCAATCCCTTGGCAATTGCAAGATGCTTTTTAAAAGTCGTGCCAGGAACTGCCTGGTTATTCATGCATCCGGCAAATACCATGGTGGATATAAAAGGAATCGATAATGAATAGGCGATAACCTGGTCATGTTCGACAAACGAATACTCATAGAGATTCAAATGGAAGCGTTGGAAAAAATCACGGAAAAAGCGAACTCCGTTATCGTCCGATTCTGTAATAATGACCGCATTCTCCTCAATTAGGTGATGCAGGTCGGCAAAAGTGGGGCCGAACATCGGATGGATCGATACAAAAGGCTGTTGGACGGTACTGTAAAATTCCTGTAAGCCGACCTTAACGGATGCTACGTCCACTAACGTACAGTTCGGCTCCAGATATTGGATAATAGAGCGAAACACTGAAATGGTCTGATTTAAGCTAACCGCGTTAAGTACCATTTCAGGGCGTATCGTTTTCAAGTCTTCCAGTTTGTTAATTGGCTTGCAGGCTTCGAACCGGGAAACTATTTGCGGATTAATATCATAGACATAAACTTCGTTATACTTAGCCAGTTCATGGGCAAACCAACTTCCAATAGCGCCTAACCCTAACAGCGCGATTTTCATTGAGAGCTCCTTCCGAGATAGCAACCCAGGAATTTATAATTATTAGTCATTACCTCAACATCCTTCAGAATACGTTGAATGGGCTCATCATTTTTATTTCCCTGGAAATCAAGAAAAAAAGCAAAAGAACCGGGTTTGTCGGGAATCGATTCGATCCGGGTTAAATTAATATTTTCCTGAGCGAAACGTTCCAATACCCTGAATAAGGTGCCAGCTTTATGAGCGGTGGAAAATACGATCGAACATTTATTGCCTTCCTGGGGAGATTCTTCCCGGGCGAGAATTAGAAAACGAGTTCGGTTGATTTCATGGTCTTCGATATTTTCCTTGATAATTTCCAGATCATAGAGTTCGGCGCAGAGATGGCTGGCGATAACGGCAGTCGCTTTGGGGCGTTCTTCGGATAACATCCGCGCAGCGCCGGCCGTATCATAATAGGGTACCGGCTCGAGATGGTTGCGTTCAAGAAAATTACGACATTGGAACAATGCCTGGGGATGGGAATAGACGTCGCGGATTTCTCGGTAATCGGTTTCGCCAGTTATCAGCAGGCAATGATGGATCGGTATTTCGATTTCTGCAAATATTTTCAGATTGGTTTCAATCAGCAGATCGTTCACATCGCCCACAACACCACCTAACGTGTTTTCAACCGGTACAATACCGAAATCCAATCCACTCTGGCTGACCTGAATAAATACGTCAGCAAATTCCCGGCATGGGATTGGAATTAATTCACTATTCCATTCACGCGCAGCGACTTCACTATGCGCGCCATGTTTTCCTTGGAATCCTATTAATCGATACTCTTTGTTTTGCAGCCGTTTACTTTCCTGGATAATTTCACGAAATAGTTTTTCGTAGAAATCGGCGTCCATTATTCCAATCGTATATTTTTTAAGATTTTTTAGGACTTGTTCTTCTCGGGTGGAATCTTCGACTTGTGATTTAAATTTTCGCGCTTGTAAGGCATATTCCATACGTTCACTGAGGATTTTCAATAATTCATGATCTAAGCGATCAATGCGGGTGCGAATATCTTCTAAATTCATTTTTCATTCCTTTCCGTTAATTGAGTTTGTCGAATAAGCCAAAGATCGGCTAAAACAAAAGCGGTAACAGCTTCAACAACTACCGGCACGCGTCGGGCGAAGCAGATATCGTGGCGGCCTTTTATTTTCAGGGATTCGATTTGATGGTGGCTCATGTGCCAGGAGAGTTGCTCACGCGACAGGCTGGCTGTGGGTTTGACGGCAATACGGAAAACGATGGGATTGCCATTGGAAATACCGCCGTTGATACCGCCTGCATGATTGGTTGCAGTTTGCCCCTGGTCGTTAATGATGGGATCGTTGCATTCGCTGCCTGGCATGCAGGCGCAATTGAAGCCTGACCCAAATTCAATGCCTTTAATTCCCGGGATAGCAAAAACAGCATGAGAAATCAAAGATTCGATAGAATCGAAAAATGGTTCGCCAAGACCAATGGGAGGATTGGGGATGATGCATTCAATGATGCCTCCAACCGAATCACCCTTGCTGGAGGCTTGAGCAATTTCCGATTCGATATCGGTGCTTCCCCCGGCGCTGATCAGCCGCGCTTCAATTTTTACAGGGCCAATGATTTTTTTTGCGATACAGCCGGCTAGTACCCGCGCTAAGCTAATTCGACCGGAAAAATGCCCCCCGCCGCGATAATCCTGGAAATTTTGATATTTCTCGCGCGCGACCCAATCGGCATGCCCGGGGCGAGGGTGTTCGATTAGATGGGCATAATCATCGGAACGGGTGTTTCCGTTGGGACAAAATAGGGTAATGGGTGAACCGGTACTTGTTCCGTTAAAGATTCCGCTGATAAATTGAATCGGATCCGTTTCAATGCGGGGGGTCGTTCCCGTTTCTCCGGGGCGTCGCCGCGCCAAATCTTCGTGGAAATCGGTAATTGTAAGCGGAATTCCCGCCGGGCAGCCATCGATCATAACAATGATACCCGGGCCATGGGATTCTCCAGCAAGCATAACCGAAAAGATTCGCCCAAATTGATTCATTCTTCCTCCCAAAAGAGAGTTGCGTTCAGTTTTTTTAAATCCTCAAAAAATTTGGGATAGGATTTGGATACGGCTTCACTGTTGAGTATCCGAATGCCTTTTTTTGAACGCAATCCGGCGATGGCGCCTGCCATAGCAATCCGATGGTCGTGATGCGAATTGATTTCTCCGGCAAGGGGACGGTTCCCTTCTATTTCAATATAATTATCCTTTTGAATAATCTGGCCCCCTAAACGGCTAAATTCATAAACCAGCGCGAACGCTCTGTCCGATTCTTTATATTTTAAACGGTTGGTACCGTAAATTCGAGAGATTCCTTGACAATGCAGAGCCAGGACAGTAAGCGGGGGAAACAGGTCAGGACAATCAGAGGCATCAAATTCAAAACCCTTGAGAGTTGATGGTTCGATTATTAGTTGATTCTGGTCGTTATAAGCGAAATTCCCCCGCGCCAGTTGGAGAGCTGTTATAATGGCCCGATCCGCCTGGAGTGAATGAGGATTTAGTCCTGTAATGGTAATCTTTCCGGCAATAGCGCCTGCTACTAAAAGAAATGCCGCTCCCGACCAATCGCCTTCTATTGTAATATCGGCGGCGCAATATTGCTGTCTGCCTGATATAAAAAAATCTTTATATTGTAGATGCTTGAGCCAGATAGAAAATTTATTCAGTATGTTGAGTGTCATGTCGATGTAGGGAGTACTTTTAAGATTGAGCGCTTGAATATGAGAGTCGTGTTCAATCAGAGGCAATGCCATTAATAAACCGGTTAGAAATTGTGAACTGCTGCTCCCGTCGATGGTGATGTTTCCACCCTGTAAAGGTCCCCGAATATGGATAGGGAGGAACTGATCGTTAAGTGAGCAATTAGCTCCCAGTTTTGTGAGAGGTTCAACCAGCATGGACATAGGGCGGGTTTTTAAAGTTCCTTTTCCAGTCAGAAGAATGGGCCAATCGAAGAGAGCGGCTACTGGACTCATCATGCGAAGGCAAAGCCCCGATTCGCCGCAATGGAGTTCTTCGGCCCGATGAAACCGGTCGCGTTTTAAACGCCATAAATCATGTTCTTCAATAATTTTAAGTCCAAGCGCTTCGCATGCCTGGCGGCAAGCTATAGTATCATCGCAAATTGACGGTGAACGGAGAATCGTTTCTCCCCCGGCCAGTAATCCAGCCAGCAATGCCCGCTGCATATAGCTTTTCGAGCCTGGCGCCGAGATAATCCCTTCCAGCTCAGAATAGTGTAGATAATTCTGCATAAAGATGCTCCATGATATTTTCAGGTTGCCGGATTCCACTGGATATAATCAAATCGGCGCTATGCGCGTAATTTTCTAAGCGATCGTGATATAATGCTTTAAGTTTGAGTTCCGGCTGGCGCGCCAAGGGTCTGACTAAGGATGAATCTTCCTGGATTCTTTTTTGCAAGAGGTTAAAAGGCGCCCATAGCCAGATGACCCGGCATTTTGCCTGAAGAAGTTGGCGGTTTTTCTCGTTTTGGCATATACCGCCGCCGCAAGCGATTACTTTGGAAACGCCATTTAATTGTTCAGCTAAAAGTTGATGCTCTATTTCCCTGAAATACGTTTCTCCATTGAGTTGGAAAATTTGCTCAATCGTCCTGCCGGCGGTGTTTTCGATAGCCGTGTCTAAATCGACAAAAGGTAAATTTAAACGGGAGGATAGCAGGCGTCCGCAGACACTTTTTCCGGCGCCCATAAATCCGATCAAGGCAATTTGTTTTTTTTGTTCCCGGATACGGTCTGCCTGGTCAAAACCGAGCATGAATTCTTGTAGTGGAGGAATATCCGTGTTTGGGAAAAAGATATTGAATCCTTTTTGGGCTTGCGCGCAAAGCCAGATTCGTCCGTCAATTATACGGCATCCCCGAGCCTGAGCCGTGTCTGAAAATGGGGAGGATTGATAGCTGGCATTAAAAAGGAGATGCTTGTCACAAAGCCATTCTGCAGGGAATAGCGAACACTTCCCGGGCAATGTGTTGATAATCAGGGAAATCGTGGGCAAAATCTGCTTAATCTCGTCTAACTTGATAGCGCGTCCGTGAAACCGCTGAGCCAATTGTTGGGCTTTAGATAACGTGCGATTGGCTATTAGGGGGGCGCCTCCCAATTTATGGATTGTAAACACAGCGGATTCCGCTGCCCCACCCGCTCCCAGGATTAGCGCTTCTTTTCCGCTAATCTCTAAGTGATGAGCCTTTAAAGTCTCTTCGACACCAAAAATATCGGTATTTGCGCCCCAAAATGTATTGTCTATTTGGCGAACCATAGTATTGACTTTATCAAGAATAGCAGCCTCAGCGCTCAATTGTTGGCATAAAGGGACCACTTCCTCTTTAAAGGGGTGTGTAATATTGATACCAAGCAGGGGGAGTTGGTTTAAAAATTCTCCGATTTCCTGCTGCGTTTCGGCTGCCAGGCGAGTATAGCGATAAGGCATTTTATTTTTTTCGAACAGATAATTGAAAATATCGGGACTTTTACTAAAAAGAATCGGATTGCCGACAACGCCTAAGAGGGAGTGATCTATCCCAGCCAACCCTGTTCCTCCATGAAATGCCTCATTTTAGTGACTTTATCCATGATAACAGTGAACTGATCAGGCGTCAATGCCTGGTCTTTATCGCAAAGGGCTTCGCAAGGGTTATAATGGACTTCGATAATCAGTCCATCCACATTAGACGCCACGGCGGCTAATGACATGGGTTCAATCAGAGAAATCCTGCCGGTAGAATGAGTCGGGTCAACAATTACCGGTAAGTGGGAAAGCTCTTTTACGGCCGGAATGGCGCTTAAATCTAAGGTGTTGCGTGTGTAAGTCTCAAATGTTCGAATCCCACGTTCTCCAAGAATTACGTTGGGATTCCCTTCATAAAGAATATATTCGGCGCAATTGAGCCATTCTTCGATTGTAGAGTACATTCCACGCTTGAGCAACACCGGTTTGTTGGAGCGTCCGACTTCTTTAAGAAGCGAAAAATTTTGCATATTACGAGCGCCGATCTGAATAACATCGGCATATTCGCATACCCAGGATACATCCCGAGTGTCCAGGACCTCTGTAACAAATGGTAATCCTGTTTCCTTACGGGCAATATCGAGGATTTTCAACCCTTTCAATCCCAGCCCCTGAAATGCATAAGGGGAAGTGCGGGGTTTAAAAGCGCCTCCCCGCAACATACGCGCCCCTGCTCGTTTGACTGCCTGGGCAGTCTGTACCATTTGCTCTTCACTTTCGACGCTGCATGGACCGGCAATTACTACAAATTCCTTGCCGATTTCGACGTCGCCAATTTTTATTACCGTGCGTTCTCGATTGCTCCGGCTTACCAATTTTAAATTCTTCATTGTTGCATCTCCCATTGTAGTTCTGAGTTATGAAGTTGACAAGCAGTCAATTTAAGATACCATATTAATATAAACACTATAAAAAGTCAATAGAGAATCGAATGGCGGTCTCTATTTTTTTAGGATTGGCCAATGGGTTTATTAAAAAAGAATTGACAAAAGCAATGAAATATAGTATAAAGAATGAAGTATCCATTTGTACATGAGTGGAATGAAATCTGAAAATTAGCTTGACAAATAATCCAAAGGAGTGATGCGATGCAAACACGTTTTTATTTTCTGCTGATCTGCGCGCTTAGTCTGATGAATATGCGAATTATTGCAAATGAGGATACGATTCCAGGCGTTTTCCAACAGGAACGCTGGGATCTGTTTTATTTGCCGGGTTCTGAATCCTTGAATGCGGATGCGCTGAAATCGCGGGTTGTAATTTTTGATCTAAAAAATTACCAATCAATTCGGTCCGCACAGTTGTCTTTTGATTTTATTGATATTGACCCACTTTTTGGTTATAAATTGGATATGGTCAGCATGAATGTTAGAATCAATGGGCAGATTGTAGATATTGTTTCCGGCTCCAATTCGAGCTCTTATATTTACCGGGAAATTGCTATTTCAAACTTTTTTTTTGATAACCAGCATGTATTAGCGGTTGTCTTTGAAAATAATCGCAATTCTCAACTATTTGATGGTGTGCTGATAAAAAATATTGTTTTGAAAGTGAGCGGCGTTGAGGTTATTTCCGAATGAGGTTTCGATATTTTTTCAGAGTGGATTGGGCGTTTGAACTCTGAATCAGCTTTTCCCAGTACCATAGGATGACGCTGGAAGAGGGGGAGGCCAAACTTCGGCGGAGAGTTTCATCAAAACGGCTATCATCCAGCGCTTCAATGTTTGGAATGATGGGTTTTGAAGTATTTTGCGCCATATCTTCCAGCAAAGAATCGATCCATAATGGGGAGCGCTCAAGAATATCTACATAACACATCGGTGAAAAAAAATCGACAAAAGGGGAAATTTGACGGATATCCTGGCCGGCAATGGCCATGATTGCTGAATTATATTCATCTCTGCGCCAAGGAATTATATGGTAATTGATTAATAAATCGGTTTTTACTTTTTTGGCGGCATCAACGATTTGTTCCGTCATTACGGCGATCGTATGACACTTCCAATCCTGCCATGCCTGGCTGTGGTTTAGCGCGATATAGGCGGAGAGCTGGCGGATTGAATCGGGCGGGATTGGAATTTTTTGCCCCAGCCAAGATTCAAAGTTTTCGATGGCTGAAGGTGTAAAACATGAATATTCCTCTATTTTCAGAGTGTCTCCGGGTCGGATACGTTCCCAGAAAACGAAAAAACGAAGAAAATCCAGACTAATCCCATCGGGTTGATATTGACGGACCAAATCCCGGATCAACTTAATTTTTTGGCGGCGGTAGCCTTCATGGAAAGGTGATACAAATGCTACCCAATCTTCCCAGGCCCGGCGATCATTTCCCCGAATCGAATAATAGGAGGGATCCTGCGCTAATAATTCAGCGTCAAAATAGATGGGTACAATTATAAATATCCGCATCCCATGCCGACGCAAATCGGGAATAAGCTCCTTGTCAGTGATTGAAGTATGGCTGCTAAAAACAGTATTGATCCCTAATTCCTCCCATTGCCAATAGAGCGAGTCATTGAGTTGTATCGATTGATAAAGCTTGATTCCTATGATGGGATCTTTTTTGCCATTGTCGCGACAAGTGATTTTGCTGAGGATAAGTACAATGATCAGCGCGCTTAAAGATAGATATTTGAGCTTTCCAACAGGCGCGAGCGGTAATTTCAATTTTTAGTTCCCGGGGATGAGTGGTTCATGGTAGCCCTGGATTGTTTGATTCTATCGGGCAATTTTTTATGGTATTTGTCATTCGATATACATAATTTTTTTTGTAAGTGGGGGAGTTCCTTTTTGAGCAAAACGCAGAAGATAGATGCCACTGGACAATTTTTGAGGAAGCGCGGCAGGTTTAAACCGCCAGTAATGCCAACCCCGGCCAGGAGGCCAGATCGTCCATTGTTCCAATTGCTCGCCCAATAAATTAAACAGGATGATTTGAATTTCCGCGGAACAGCCGCTGTAATAATGAATCTGTGTAACTTCGCTGAATGGATTGGGAATGGCTATCCAATCCAGACGACAGCTTGCCGGGATGATCCAACTTTCGCCCATCAGTGTTGGCCTATAGTATAATCGTACGGGTAAATCAAATTGATTCATTGACGAATCATTGGTATGGATTATCAGATTGGCTTTATAATCGCCGGATTGAAGGTCGTCTAATCTGTAAGCAAGAATCAGAGTGTCTGTCTGGCTTTGCTGCAGAACTCCTTCTGTTTGGGATAGCTGGAGCCAGTTGGGAGCCGCTTGAATTGAAACGACTAACTCGTTGTCAACAAATGATTGATTATAAGCGATTGGAACCCCCGCATTACCAGACTGGGACTCAAGCCCGATCGTGGCGGAGTTGAGTGTTCCCTCGACGGTTTTATAGTAGAATCTAATTCGACCGGAAGGATAAAGAGATATCTGAAAGGTTAGTGTTCCGGAACCGGCCGTATAGCGGCTCCAATTTGAATATTGAATAATACATTCCTGAAGATCGGCCTTAAAAAACAATTCCCCTTCTTCGCGGCCATGGAGATCATCCCAAAACCCGGCGATAATGCCATTGGGAGATGAGGAATCCGGAATCGGCTTGTTTTGACTTGTGATGGTAGTCAGACTGTCAAAACAGATAAAACCATTTGAACTGATATAGATTTTATTGACCATTTTATCATAAAAGGGGAAGGGAAAGGGCAGATCGACAGGTCCCAGGAAGCCTTCGTCCTTGGGAAGATAATTAGCGCGGATATTCTTCCAATCGGTTAATTTTTTGCCGTTCATTGAGATATCGCGCCATTCCCAGTGGGGTCCGCCTGATTGTCGGCTATCACGCCAAATATAACTTTCCGTACTTGATTTAGTATTCCGGGTCAAAGTAAAGGGCATTTCAGTATAATTAATGTTAATTTGATAGGTGAGAGCTGAAGGATTGTGGCTGGTATTCGTAATAAGAAATGTATCTGAGTCCACCTGAGGTATCGGGGATGTTACTGAAAATGAATCGGGGAAAACTGATAAAATTGGCATGCCCAGTGTGTGGACTGATAAGGAATTGGATAGGGGAGATCGATTGCCCCACAAATCAAGCGATGTGATGCAGAAATAGTAATCCAGATCAGCCTCCAGGTTGGTAACAACCAAGGATTGCCATTCTCCGGGTAAAGCAGGGGTCGGTAAATTCTCGATAATAGTAGCCTGACTAAAGGAAGTGGAATCCGTGATGGGAGAGTGACTGTATCGGCAATCGTAACCTCTGACTCCCCAGCGGCTGGTGTCTGTGGGGGCCTGCCATTTTAGGGCAATGGAGTGGCTGAATATCTGCTCTGCGGAAAGAGACACGATTATTTCCGGGGGAATAGTATCCGGAGGGATCAGGCGGCGCAAGGCAGCGGGGGCATTGATGAGCCCCCGGCCGTAGGTATTGTCTTCCCCATTGATTCCGAGGTCGATGGCCGTTTCGTATATAGCGGATTTAATTTCCCGTCCGGACCGTTCAGGGCAAATTTGTTTAAGCAGAGCAATCAGCCCCGCAACATGGGGACTGGCCATGGATGTCCCGGTCATAAGCTGATATGAACCGCCCGGCACGGCAGAACGAATATCAGTTCCAGGCGCAACGGTCTCAGGTTTGAATGCTAATGCCCCTTGTACCGGACATGACGAAGGGCCATGGCTGGATTGACTGAAAATTGGGTCAGGATGGCCCTCGAGGTAAGCGGCGCCATTCAGATTGCCCACACAGAACGTGTTGAGCGAATCGATAACGATCCCGGCGGGCTGTGAAATTGTACTGTCTGCATTTCCTTGATTCCCCGCTGAGAATATCACGGTAATATCAGCGGCTTCCAAGACCTGAAACGCCAGACGATAGATTGAATTTTCATCACAAAAGTCGAGTGTATCGTTGCCGTCGTACCAACTGCAATTAATAACGTCAGGACGGTCACTAATGGTTGCGGGGTCTTCATCCGGATCAATGGCCCATTGAAAGGCCGAAATAGTTCGGGATGTATGGGGATTCCCTCCGGAAATAGCGTTTGCGGCGATCCATTCTGCTTCGATGGCCACTCCCACAGTGTCCCCCGACAGTGGATCGCAACCAGCCAGGGTTGCCATGGTATGTGTACCATGTCCCCAACTGAGTTTAGAAGGATCGGTGCGATCTTCAGGGAACATGCTGCCCCAGCTCGGATCGTACCAGGCGGCGCTCGGCGAAACCGATAATCCGCGCCAGCGAGCGCTCAATTGAGGATGGTTTCCATCCACGCCATTGTCAATATTCATCACCAATCGTCCGGCGCCGGTTATCCCCATAGCCCATAATTCCGGAACTCCGATTATATCCAGGGATGTTTCGTGGCCTTTATTTGTTTTGAGAAGTGAAGGTAGCTGTTTCCGAATGGGATGTGGCATCGTTAGAAGGCGATCGGGAACAATGGAGCGGATGTTAGGGTAATTTTTTAATTTTTCAAAAAAAATTGGTTGCCCATCCACTAACACAGCATTCACAATCCAAAAAAATTCCCAGCTATTGATCTGTTTTTCAGTTTTTGCGGACTCCAGTAATGGTAAAAAATCGATTCTGCTTTGGGTGGAAATATCTTGCAAGGTATGCACAAATTGTTGGAACCGCTGCCCTTTTTCAATTGGATTTCTGGAATGAACCGGTTGAAAATCAGGTCCGATTTGGCGGTCAAACAAAATCCAGCATCGTACAAAATTTGACGTATTGGATCCGGCTGATTCTGCTCGGGTAAGGTTCAGTCCCATTAGCAGCAGTATAAAAATTGCAACTGATTGTTTGTGTGAATTCATAGTCGCATCCACATGGTTGTTGATGAGAATGATTTCATATAAATCCTATTGTTTTACATTCAAAAATTAATTATTTAACGATAATAAATCGCTTGACGGCGTGTGGTTTGCCGCCATTTAAATAAAATGCGATGAAATAATGCCCGGCGCTTAGATGGGTGACGGGAATTGAAATCGTATGGACGCCCGGTGGCAAATTGGCATCCATTGGGCGGGATACCTCGCGTCCCAGGATATCATAAACAGAAATTTTTATATGACTGGAGCGGGAAAGGTGGCAGTAGTAAATATTTTTTTCGGGTGAGAGGGACCCCGGAGTCGTCAGGAAGAGTACTGGCTCTGGCGGTGGGTTTTCCTCATGCGCGATCCGGGTGGGCCCCCGGGAAAGATGGAGCGCATAAACCATGCCATCACTCCCACTAATAGCCAGGGTTGAATCATTTAATGACGTAATGGCTAACAAATCAATGCTATCTTGTGGCGGTTTTCCCCAAAGTGACATTAGGCCTTCGCTGTTCTGATAAAAAATATGTCCGTTTTCACCAACAGCCCATACCTGATTGTCACCCAGAGCGATAATGTCGTGAACCAGGACATCGGCATAGAGATTGGTATCAGAAATCAACTCAATGCTGCGGAATCCGTCCAGGGTGCGCCATATTGCGCCGTGTTCTCCACAGATATATCCATTGTCATCATCGTTCATCCAAACCCCTGTAATCTGATAGGACGGCCGCTCCAGTCCTTCATGCGACCAATCCTGGCCATTAAAACTCTGGTAAATCCGATCGCCGCCCCCGACTGCAAATGCTTTGCCTGAGGATGTGAATTTAATATCGTATAAGGCGAAATTACCCAGATCGGCAACTGTTTGCCAGTTAGCCCCCATGGTTTCGGTAAAATAGACCATCCCATCGTTGCTGACCATATATCCCCGGGCTGCATCCTGAAAAAAAAGCTTATAATTGCGGGTTGTGCTGCTGTTGCCCCAACTATGATTAGTCCATGACTGGCCAAGGTTATCGGACGTATAAAAAGCGGCATCCCGACCGCATACAACAAGTTGATTATCAACTAATGCGATATCATAAAGCAGGTTCCCGGTGATTAACGGCATAATCTGCCAGTTTTTGCCTCCATCAAGTGAAATATCGGCTTCACTGCGTAAGGCGTCGCCACTCCCGCCGGCAATGACGATCGTATCGCCTCTTGAATCGATTCCATAAAAATCGCGGGAACTGTTAGCGATCGTTATCCATGAATCACCTTGATTTTGACTGAGAAAAAGTGAGCTGCGATAACCTCCCACGAGCAAATGGTCACCGATGGAAGTGACCGCATGCAGCACTTCAGACGAAAAGAGCGGCATTAGCTCCCATGTGGCGCCGCCATCACTACTATGATAAGCTTCACCGCCTGAACCCACGGCAAAGCCGTTGATTGAATCCTGAAAGGCGATGGAATACAAAGGGACATTGGATATTTTTTGCATAAACTGGAACGTGATCCCATTATCAGCGCTAATGTAAAGATTACCGGCAGCTCCGGATATGATCATTGAATTTTCATTGAGTCGGCAGATATCATAGAGAGTCCCAGGGGCAGCGGATACAGTACCGCTAATCCAGGTTGATCCGCCATCGAAAGTGCGGGCGAATTTTCCGCTACCGCCGATAACCACGCCATTGAGACTATCTAACCACAAAAATTTATAGAGGGTTTTGCCGTCGGTAATATTCATCCCTTGCCAAGTATTGCCTCCATCTAAAGTGTATAGGAGGTTGCTTCCCTGAGATTCACTTCCACAAGCAAATCCTTTCAAAGGAGATGTAAACCAAATATCATTCAGTGTCCCTTCATGTTCAATGGAATTTCCCCTGGACTGCCAACTTTCGCCGCCATCGCCGGTGTGATAGATAACACCCGGATATCCGGCGCACCAGCCATCTAAGGAGTCAAAAAAGAAAACTCCATTCAACCGCGCAGAAGGTTCAATGGTTGCGCAATTAAGATGATCCCAGGTACTGCCCGAATCGCTGGAGCGCGAAATAAAAGATTGTAAGCCATTGGCGTAAATATCGTACCCGACTGTCCAAACAATTTGTTCCTCAGAGTTATATCGGGGCGCTGCATAGAACTGACGCAGGTCGCCGTGGAAACTGGGCGCGCGGAGAATACTCAATTCCTGGGCCTGTAAGATTATGACCATCATCATACTGATAATTATACTTATACGTAAATACATGATTCAACTCCTTTTTTTCATTATAAACAGTTTCATACTGGTTGTCAAGAACGAAATAGTAAAATCCGTTGTTGAATATGAAAAAAAACTTGACTTTTAGTTTTTTTTTATATATGTTCAATAATAGCATGTTGTATTTACATTTTTTGACCGTATTCGGCTTTAAGGAAAGCATCGCGGGCGAATGGACCATGCCATCCGTGATTGGCGGCTCATCAATTTGGGCGCTGAACTGCGCGGGTATAGAGTGGAGCCATTCAGGTAGCTAAACGAGTTGATTTTCAATGGGAATTTAGAATGAGTCGCCATATTCGATTTTGGCTCTATTTTTTAATCATCACGAATATCCTCATGTTTTTGTATATTTTGTGGGCGCCGGTATTTTCAATTCACGGGCCAAAAAAAAATAGGGGATTTGAGGGTGAATCCTATGGAGCTATCAATCTTTGGACCGAATCGATTCAATTGATCGAAAACTATTATGTTGAACCGGTGGATGAAGAACCGTTGATTCAGGAAGGCATCCAGGGGATGTTGAGTTCACTGGACCCTCATTCTTATTATCTTGATCCAGAGGAAAATGTGGATTTTAATGAGGAAACGGAGGGCGCTTTCTATGGAATTGGCATAAGCTATGAGGTCATTGATGATGCTATTGTGATTATCACTACCAGCGAGGGTTCACCGGCTGCTTTGTCGGGTATTTCTCCCGGAGACAGGATTATAAAAGTCAATGGTAACTCTGTGGCCCACTCAACCTATAAAAATTTGCGAGATCAGTTTCGGGGCGAGGGAGGGACATCGCTTGAACTGGAATTGGAACGACCGGGAGTGGAAGGAACAATGGCCATCAGCCTGGTTCGCGATTTAATCAAAGTGAAATCGATTCCGGCTGCGTTTATGGTGGATAGTTTGACGGCTTATATCCGGGTTTCCAGTTTTATGGAGACTACTTTTAATGAACTGGAAAAACATCTTAGGTCGTTTGAAAAAGAGGGGATGAGGCGCTTGATTCTGGATTTGCGTTATAATGGCGGGGGGTTGCTGGATGAAGCGATTCAGATGGCTGAGCTTTTTTTATATCAAGGAGAAGAAATTGTTAATACTCGGGGCCGTGATGCCGGGATGGAACGAGTCTTTCGGGCTGGTTCAGAAGACAATTTCACGGAACTGGCGCTGATCATCATGATTAGCCATCAAACGGCCAGCGCATCGGAAATCGTTGCCGGCGCGATTCAAGACTGGGACCGCGGTTTGGTCGTTGGTGTTCGTAGTTTCGGCAAAGGTCTGGTCCAACAGCCTTTCCCTCTAACTAACGGTGGCGCTATCCTTTTAACCATAGCAAAGTATTACACTCCCGCCGGAAGGCTTATCCAACGGGATTTCAGCAAAGGTTCAATTAACTATTACCAGGAAGATTTAGATCGTTTCCAAACAGATACGACCCGGTCTTATTTTTATACCAAAGGGAAACGTAAGGTGTGGGGCGGTGGGGGAATTGCCCCGGATTATAACATTCATTGGCATGATACATCTCAATTGCTGACTCGGTTATCATATCCGGAAAATTTAATTGTTTATTTTGCAACAACTTACGCGCGGAACCATTTGCTATTAAAAAATGATTTTGGATTTTTCTTAAATAAATATGAGGTTTCCGATTCCGTTTTTCGTCAATTTATACAGATGGCGCATAGCAAGGCGCCCGCTATCTCCTTGGAAACCATGTCTAATAAAAGCGATTTGCTGAAACGCCAAATTAAATATGCGATGGCGCTTTTTTTCTGGGGACCGGAAAAAGCCTGGCAAACAATTCTGATGGGACATCCCGATTTGATGGATGTTATGCGCTATTTCCCCCGAGCTGACAGTTTGGTGACGGCATACAATCTGAGACATTGAGGTTCGATGTTAAAATTTATACTTAAACCCGGTCTGATTTTTGATGTGGACCTCCATTCTCTAAAGGAAATGGTGGATTACGTCATTCATAGTAACATCCTGATGTTGCAGGAGGATGTCATTGCGGATTTGAAAAAGCTTTATGAAAAAAAGGTATCAAATTTCCCGACTTCTTTAGGGCATGGTAATATGATGCTTCATCTGTATCATCCATTTTTTACCAAATCGTATTTAATGGTTTTGCGTAATCGGATGAATTTGAGTATGCGTGAGAAGGATCCCCGTGAATTTAATGTGTTGTTTTTTTTATTGACGCCGCGGGACAACTTGCCCAAATACGCCCGTTTGAAGGGACGGATTATCCGCTTGCTTGAAGATGATGAGATAAACCGGATCATACGGGAGGAAACATCGCGAATCAGCCTGTTGGATTCACTTTTTCATCTTGAAAATAAAATTTTAAAATTACCTTATTGATGTTAAATAAATTTCATTGTTCCAACCCTTTTAGAAGGAGTCTGTTATGGATTCTTCATTAACTGGTTTAAATCCTGCAGGATTATGGGAGATATTCGATGAAATCCGTCAAATTCCCCGTTGTTCAAAAAAAGAAGAAAAGATTATCTGTTATTTGGAAGAATTTGCCAGTAAGCATGGAATTGAGTATCGCAAAGATAGTGTCGGCAATATTGTAATGCGCAAACCTGGCAGCCCCGGATGTGAGAGCGCGCCGATTATTGTACTGCAATCGCATGTGGATATGGTATGCGAGAAAAATTCTGATGTCTCCTTTGATTTTGATAATGATCCGATTCAATTGCGTCGTGATGGTGACTGGCTATTAGCTCAAGACACGACTCTGGGTTCTGATAATGGTATCGGACTGGCTGCATCTCTGGCCATTTTGCTGGATCCCGCGATCCTCCATGGCCCCTTGGAAGTACTGTGCACAATTGATGAAGAAACCGGTATGACAGGGGCAAATTATATCCAGACCGGGTTCCTGCGGGGTCGTTTTCTACTCAATTTGGATAGTGAGGAAGAAGGGATGTTTACGATTGGTTGCGCCGGAGGTCAGGATACTGTTTTGACCCTGCCCCTGCATTTTGAACCTTCGCCCACTAACGGATTCCAGCTTAAACTAAGCGGGATGAAGGGCGGACATTCCGGTTTAGACATTAACCTGGGACGGGCCAATGCTATAAAAATTTTGACATATTTATTATATGAAATCTCTGAGGAAGCGAGTTTACGTATTAGTTATATCCAAGCCGGAAGTAAACGGAATGCGATTTGCCGCGAGGCTATAATTAATTGTTCTTCGGTATTGAGTTTGGATGAGATCCAAAGAATGGTGGAACCTGCTTTTAATGCGATTAAAATGGATCTTCAGCCGGCTGAACCGGATATGAAATTTGAAATTTCCTCAGTATCGATCAGTCAATCGCTCTGTGAAGCCGAATCCAAAAAAATTCTTCAACTGCTCTATGCTTTGCCACATGGGGTGAAACGGATGAGTCTCTCATTGACTGATAAAGTTGAAACGTCCACGAATTTGGCGATTGTCAAGATTTCTGATCAAATGCTGATGATCCATCAGATGAGTCGCAGTTCATCGGAAACCGGACTTCGCCTCATTTCGGAGAAAATCCAGTCGGTAGGAGAATTAGCGGGCGCTTCCATCCAGCATAGCGGCAAGTATCCTGGCTGGCAGCCCAATGCCAACTCCAGCCTGGTTCACACAATGGTAAAGGTCTATGAACAGGTTTTTCAAAAAACCCCCAAATTGGAATCGATCCATGCGGGTTTGGAAACCGGAATCATTGGCGTAAAATTTCCTGGTATGGAAATGATCTCGATTGGGCCTGATATTGGCAATCCTCATTCACCCGATGAGAAAGTCAATGTTGTAACAGTGGAAAAATTCTGGAAATTATTAGTTGCTACGTTGGAAAAACTTGCTAAAACCTGAAAATTCCTTTAAAAGCGCCCCAATCGAGACTATCAATCTTTAAATCCGACCAGTGGGTGATTGTCCAAAACCCACTGGGATCGGCTTTCATCGTCCACAATAAGGTTCCCCGGCAATACGACGGGTATTGCGGGTAATTGTGATAAATTTTAATTTCATAATCGCGATAAAGCCGCGCGCTATCACCGGGGAGAATCACGTCTGCTTGACTGGTGCGGCTGAAGTTGACATCAATCACTGGATTATCGGCGCGGATAGTATCGCGGAAAAAATTAAAAAGGCGAGTCATGGCGGATTGTTCGATATCAAAATTCCAATTCTGGTATTTCCAAGCGTCCGGATTGATTGTGGAACGCTCATTTTCATCGGCTAAAAAAATGAAATCTCCTCCCAGGCAGCGAATATAGTAAGACAGGTTGCTATTTGCCAGGGCGCTTTGCAGGTTTTCAATTACAATGCCCGGTTCCGTCGGAGGGGACCAGATCAATTGTGAGTGAATGGGCGGTTCCCCTTCCCGGATTGAAAAGGGATTATTGCAGGAAAATAAATAAATACTGATCGTTTCAATCAACACAAGGATGATGCTACGGTAAGTATACCAGTCGGTGGATTGTTTGTTTGCCATTTTCCGTGGAAATCCTCAGAAAGAGTACCCCTGGAGCGGAACAGATTTTGCTCAAATCAATTTCCAGGGAGTGTTCAAGAGTTACGAAGCGGGTCAACTGTCGTCCGAGCAGATCGAAAAACTCCAGTGTCGCGCGCGTCCTTGCCTTCCGTTGGATAGTTAAATGTGAATGGGCCGGATTTGGATAGCATAGAACAGGGATGCCGTCGCTCTCCGATTCGTTGATATCTATCTCCGATGGTTGGGGATAGTGGAGAACCAAAATATCATCCAGTGACCAGCCATTGGCCTGGGAGCTGTTATCGGTGGCCAGGCAAAACTTCAAGCGAATTTTTTTACCTCTAAAATCGGTCAGGGAAACCCATTCGGTCTGCCAATTATCTTGAGTTCCGTCATAACCGAAGAGGTTTTCATCCTGGAAACTGTTTTGTCCGGAGCCGGGACTCATAAAACCACACCTTATAGATGATGCAAACTGGCTGGTCGAATCTTCGATTTCGATCAATCCCCGATCATAATATTTTTCAATATCCCATTTTGTTTTAAACGTTAGCCAGGTCTCAAGTGAATCGGGAACGACAAAATAGGGAGAGTAGGTGGAGCGTAGCTGGGAAGGGGCGTAATTTCTGCCGGGAGAATCACTGAGGCAGCCGGGAGCTGTATAATACTGGGTGGAATCGAGTTCCCATTGTGAAAAATTCCACAAGCCGGGTTGATCGAAATTTTCGGATAGAATTGGTTGGGGGAATCCCACCGGTCGCACGAGAATCAGTGAATCAAAAATTGCATTTTCGTAACTCAGATGAAAGGATAATGCGCATAGCTCAGGCGTTGTCAAAAAGGGTAAAATAACAGGGATATCGGTTATTTCCACAGATTGCTGACTGTTAAGCATGGGTATATCGATCGTTTGGTCGGGGGAAGCTGCTTGTTTCAGAATGATTCTGGCTGATTCATCCATCGATTTTAATCCACAATTTTTGATATGCAATGAAAAATGAAGTGTATCTCCGGGAGCATACCAGTTATACTGGTTTTGGATTGTATAGCTTAGAATTTGTGGTGAAGCGCCGGTAAGCTTAACCAACTGTATATTGGCAATCAGGCAACGTTGGGCAATGGGTAATATTCGCTCCGCTTGCGGCCAAAAACCGTCTCTTGAGTTGCCCAATTCCATGGTGAAAGCGAATGTTTTGGGTTTTTCTGTTTGTTCACCATACATCCAATCATCTGTTCCGCCGTTAACAACGTATTGGACCGTTTGAGCTGAAGTGCCACTCAGATAATGATTGTCGCGCGTCATGAGCGAACCTATTGCCTGATATATCGAATCGTCAGGGGAGGGCTGATCGATATAGCTCCAGGGGAATATTAACAGATTGGAATAGGTATGATAATTTAACGCGGTTTGAAAAGGATATTGGATACAAAGCTCTCTTATCGCCTGGCTTTCCGGTTCAGAAAAGGGGGAAGCTCCGCGATAAGTGTCCCAGTTGCGATTACCGCTGGAACCATTATTGTCATAGCCCCAGCAATAGGCGAAATTTCGATTTAAATCAACGCCGTAAACCTGCAGGTTTTCAGCTCGGCGATTTTTGCGCCACATTCCGCCACCATAGGGATTGGTTGTGATGTTTTGTTGATATCCATCGGGATTGACGACTGGAATAAAGAGAATTTCCCGATTGTTGACTAAATAACGAATGAGGGGATCATTTTCATAAGACTGGATCAGGTACCGTATAAAGTAGATCATGGACATCATTCCTTGCGCTTCGCGGGCGTGTATAAGCGATGTGATCAGCGTTCTCAGGCTATCATCATCCTGATCGGGGAAATCAGAAACCTTAAACGCATAAATGGGGCGGCCCTCAATGGATTGACCGATCGAGTATTTTTCGCCAACGATATGGGGAAAATTAAAATGGAATGAATCGATTATCGCTTCGATTTCGGTCATTGTGTAATAGCCGCCCATACTGCCAAAAGGGAGTCCAATTCCCAGGGAATCATCTACCGGGCTGGCTTTAAATAGTCCATTTTGGCAGCGTTCAGCATAGTATCGGGTTAAATCAGAAATGACGATTTCGTAAGGAAGAGCGCTTAGCATCAATCGGGCGCATTGTTCCTCATTTACCACCAGGGTGGCGCAATTTTTTCCCTCAAAGCGCAGATCAATACCATCCAGTTCCAACAGTTTGAGTGTCTTCAGCAAATTTTGAGGATCAATTCCGTTGACACGGAGTTGCTGCCAGGTTTCACCGAAATGAACGGTTGCTAATGCAAATAACCAGGCGCACAATACTAGTATAGATTTCACATATTATTCCTTTTGAATGTCGGGAGTCTCCCGGATTGGATAAATCTCCTGCTGGGTGAATTGCCGGGCGCATACCGGCAATTCATAGGTATTCACTTTGGCCTGATAAGGAGACAGTATCCGCCATTGTGAGCGGCCACCGGAATCGCAAGCCCTCGCTCACGATTCCGGATTGATAGGCCAAACTGAGATCAATTGTTGATAGTACAGGGCACAATGAATGCATCCTGGTAGGATTCCGCTGCTAGATTCCGAAAAGTTTCAGCATCAAAACGCGACACGAAATCACCCACGCGAACTTTGTACTGGTTTTCGATAAAGTCGATATAAACTGGATAAACAAATTTGCGTTCGGCTTTAGCTTTTTCCTCCTGGGCGGCGCCAAGGCTTGTTAAAGCGAATATCTGAACGCGGAATCCCTCAATGATTTGGGGTGGCGGGGGTGTGGCAGGTTCTGTTATGACGGGTTCCGGTGTTGTCATGGGAGGCGGCACATCTTCCTGCACTGGTTTGAAATCCAATACCGGGGCCGGCTGAGTTTCTTCCAGGGTCGGCTCCAGATCGGCTGTTGCGTTCGTTTGTTTCCGGCCACATCCTATAACCATCAAGAGGGTTATCAGAGTGGCGACCAGGATCGTCAGTAAATAATTACGCTTCATGTCTCTCTCCTTTTACGGTTTCATTTTGATAATTTGAGCTAACGGATAGTAATGCTCAAGAATTTCACGATAGGAATATCCCAGGCTACTCATCCGTAAAGCGCCCTTTTGACACATTCCAACCCCATGCCCCATTCCTACCCCCAGGAAATCAATGCGTTCCAGTTTTAATTCATGATATTGCCGGTAAATACCGAAGAGGCGTGAAGGAAGTCCCCGTTCCGATTTCCGTCCTGCAAAAAAAAAACGGATATCTTCTTTATTAAGAGTGTACTCCTTCCGTTGGGTTTTAATCGTAAGTGAATTCACCCGACCGCTGGCGGATCTGGAATTAATCAGCAGATCCACTATGGTTTCGTCAGATTGCAGGTTCCATCGGGTAATCATCAATTGCCTGATCTCTTTGCATGACAGACTGATATGCCAAAAATGTTTAGTGTCCAACTTGCAAAATTCATTTTGATAACCCGGTCCATCCCATATTGCGCGGTAGTAACCGCTGCTGCTTTCACCCCAGACTTCAGATATCTGGGCGGGCATCCCCCCGCAATCACTGCTGTATAACGCTAAAATTGGTTGATTCATATAGGTCAAAATTTCACCTTCGGTTTTTTTCACAGCTTCAGAGACATTGGTGGGATAATCTGTGGAAAACTGAAACACTTGAAAACTCTCATCGCTTGGAAAATGATAATCCACACCCATCTTTTTTAAATGGTAGAGATAATATGTTCTGGCGACAACTGCTTGCGCTTTGATGGCTTCCGCGGTCGGCTCACTGATCCATTTACCCATTTCTCCCCATATTGTGCCCATCAGGTATTGCTCCAGGTTCAATCGCATGGAAAGAGTCAGCAAGGAGTCTTGCAGTTTAACTATGAAGGATCCGCCGAAAACCCGTTTTCCGATTTTTAAATAGCTTTGAGCGGATGCGGAGATAAATTTAATTTCTTTTTCATCTTTAAATAAATACTGCTTTTGGTTTTGCTGATCCAGGATCGATATTTGATTATCTCCGGTTAATAAAACCCTATAGGTTCTGGTTTCATAGTTTTTCCAAAAATAGGAGGCGACACTCACGTTATGGGGGCCTTGTAACGTAAATTCCATCGATTTGCTCTGTTCCAGCTCAAGAATAATTGACTGGTTTTTGTCCCACGAATCGGCATTGACAAGGGTTGACAAAACCCAAAAAAAATTAAGAATTACTATTTTTACTGATTTTCCGGACATATTCCTTGGCAAGCGTGTTGCCTGGATCAAATTTCAACACATTTTGAAATTCTTCCAGGCCTTTGTCCAAATCCCCTATTTCAATGTATGCAAGAGCCAGTGAAAGATGGCCTTCAATATAGTACGGATTTAGCTTGATTGCTTTTTTGAGATGTTTAATACCTTCCTTAAAATTGCGCAAGTTGCAATATGTCCATCCAATCGATCGACATAATTTGAAATCATCCGGAATAAAAGCCTGGGCCGATTTATAATATTTTAGCGCCTGTGTCCAACGTTCAAGCATTAAATTGGCATCAGCCAGCAAGATTAGATAATCCTTTTTTTCTCCTTCGAATTGAATTGCTTTGTGGACTATTTCGATGACTCGTTCATATTCTTTTTTTTCAAAATAAAGTTCGCCCATGATTAAACCCATATTTTCAAAGTAGTACCCTTCCTGCTCAATACGGCTATAGTAATTGAGGGCTTTTTCATAATCACTGGTTTTTAAATAGCAAAAACCAATCGCATGCATCAATTCAATATCAATTTTCCCGGCGTCTTCACTTTTTTTAAAATGATTTAAAGCTGAACTGTATTTTCCATCAGCCATTAGAAAGCGGCCATACAATTCAAAATTTTCAAGGGTGGGGGACATGGCGATTAGTTTTAGAATCGCTTTTTCAGCGCCGGGATGATCGCCGGCTTCAAGCAGCAATTGGTAGAGCAAGGTAATCGCTTCGATATTGGTGGGCTCATGGCGCAATACCCGATAAACTTTTTGTAATGCTGCCAAATTACGTTTGTTGGTTACATCCGTCCTCGCATCACTCAAAATAGATTCAAAACTTGTCATTTTCCTTTCCTTATGTTTTCGATATTTTAATAATAATAATTTACTTTTCAATTTTTGTCAAGTTATATTTGAAGAATGTTGCGCCTTTTTTTGATTTTTTAAATATTTTACTTGACAAATAACGGAAAAGTTATATAATTTCTCTTTTAACCATTATCCGAGGAGGAATAAATGATGAAAAGTTTTTTTGTTTTTTTGTTGCTGGTAGTCCTGTCTCTGGCAGGTGATATGGTTGCGAAAGAAACTATATACACTCAGCTTTGGATTAAAGTGCCGACTCAAACAAAGCTTTTCCCCGACTATACGTTCCGTAAAAGTACCACTACACTTGAAGCTGGTAATTATCAGATTGTTGCTGAGGGTTCGGATTATTATCAATTAGAAAGTCAGGAGTATGTCAAAAAGGATAAGCAAATTACTACCTTTAAGGTTATTTTTACTCCTGAAGGTTTGGTATCTCCGATGGATACCGCAGATGAACACCGGGCAAAAGTGGATGTGCGTATTGCAGAGGAAACTCGGATTAATCCGTATATATGGATTTTTTTCGGGTTGGTTTTAGTTATGATGCTGATTATGTTTATAATTAACTGAGTTTTTTTTGCGTACACTGGTTCAAGATTTTCTTTTTCTCACATCGGGACGGACCTTTGTACAAATATCCAAGTTCCTTATTTTTTTGTTGTTACTTAAATATGCAGACTTGGAGTTTAATGGATTTTGGTCCACTTATTTGGTAGTTGTGGCATTTGCTACTACCAGCCATTTGGGAATTTTAAATGGATATATGATCAAAGCCTCTGCTTTTTATATAAAGAATGCAGGGAAAAGCAGATTCTGCCAATTATGTCAAACGACGCAATTAACGATTATCAGCTCCGCTGTATTTAGCGGAGTTGTTTTTTTTTTCCTGCACTCCCTCTTTTTGAATCATCCAGTTTTGGCAGGGTTATCTGCCATATTGTTAATCACTCAATATTTTGTTTTTTATATTGAGATTGAATTGAGTGTTCGCAATCAATACCGACGTTTAAACGGTTGGTTCTTCATTTCCGCTTTACTCCATTTTACAGGCGGTTGGGTCGGGTTATATTATGGGCGCGCAATCGGGTTCCTAATTTCGCAAATTATCAGCGATCTGGTCAGCCTGGGATTGACGGGTGATTTGTGGCTGGGGCTGAGTTGTTTCCGACTGCGTTTAATGGGCTGGCTGCTGAAAACCGGATTTCCCGTCACGCTTTCCGGCTGGTTGCAATCCCTGCTTTTAGCAACCGATCGTTTGATCATCGGATTATTTTTACCGCCCGAACAAGCGGGCTATTACTTTGTCCCAGTTGTTTTTACCAGTTTGTTTATTCTCTTCCCACGCAATCTCCAGCGTATTAACATCACTTCGGCTCAACCGTTAAAAATCGCGGGCATTAACCGGTTAATTAACCGGCAGCTCCTCTGGTACCTTCCCCTGGTTTTTCTCTTTATGGTTTTGTGTTTTTTTGGGATTCCTCCGCTGCTGGCGCGCTTTTTGCCTCAATATCGGCCGGCTGTTCCGGCATTCCAGATATTGTTACCCGGGCTGTTTTTTTTGGGAATGCGCGAAATACTCGTTTCTAAATATTTTTTATCGCGAAATCGGCATTGGGTTACCGGGTTCGATGCGTTATCTGTCATCATTAATCTCATCCTGAATCTGGTTGCTTATCGATTGGGTTGGGGAATCACCGGTATCGCCGGGTCCTCTTCAATCAGTTATTTAATCAATTTTATCTGTCTCTACTTCTGGATTCCCGCAATTGTAAAAAAACCTTGACAAATAGTAATATTTTTTTTAAAATATATGCTGAAAGTTGTACTTAAAATAGCTGCGCCTAGCGAATGTCAGGCTTTAAGAGTGTCCATTCAGGCCTTTTACTGGAAGATGCTGTGTCTGAACAGAGGATGCTCGGACGGTTTTTAAAGTGACAATTTTTATAAACACCTGAACATAGCATTCAATTTTTTATTACAAGGGTTCAGGTGAAAACCAATTTTATAGAAGGATGCAGACATGAATGGACAAGATTTAAGAAAGAAATTTGTGGAGTTTTTCCAGTCGTATGATCATACGTGGGTTCCTAGCGCTCCGGTTATTCCAAAGGATGATCCCACGCTGTTGTTTACAAATGCCGGGATGAATCAATTCAAGTCAATTTTTTTGAATAAGGAAATACGCGATTATCAGCGAGCTGTTAATTATCAGAAATGCATTCGGGTGAGTGGGAAACACAATGATTTGGAAGAAGTTGGCAGGGATGGCCGTCATCATACATTTTTTGAGATGTTGGGAAACTGGTCTTTTGGCGATTATTATAAGAAAGAAGCGATCCAGTATGCCTGGGAATTTTTGACGATCACGCTAAAAATCCCGGCAGTTAGTTTATGGGCGACAGTTTTTAACGACGATGATGAATCGGAAGAGTGTTGGCGTAATTATACGAATATCGATCCCAGCCACATCCTCAGATTTGGCATGAAAGATAATTTTTGGGAAATGGGCGATGTGGGCCCTTGTGGACCGTGTTCAGAAATCCACTATGATCGCGGAGAGTCCTTTGCCACACTCCCTAAAGGATCTAAGGAGTGGGATGGAGGCCGTTTTTGGGAAATATGGAATCTGGTATTCATTCAATATAATCGCCTTTCTAATGGCTCTTTAGAGGAGCTCCCCTCCAAGCACGTTGATACGGGCATGGGATTAGAACGGCTGGCGAGCATTTTGCAGGGTAAAGAGTCTAACTATGAAACGGATTTGTTCTGGCCGTTGATTGAGAAGCTGGTGTCGATCACGGGAGTAAATTATGAACCGGCTTTGGAGGGTATGTCTTTTCGGGTGATTGCTGATCATGTGCGAGCTCTTTCCATAGCCTTAGCGGATGGTGCGTTGCCCTCTAATGATGGCCAGGGATATGTCTTGCGGCGATTATTGCGCCGCGCCGCCCGTTACGGCCACCAGCTTAATATGAAACAACCATTTATTTACCAGTTGGTTCCCACCGTTGTTACTATTTTGGGTGAGGCCTATCCCGAGCTGAAAGCCCAGAGCCAGCATATCAGCTTAGTGATTCAAAACGAAGAGGAGCGGTTTTTTCGAACGTTAGAACAAGGATTGCATTTGATCAATCGGATTCTTGATCAAAATCGTGAGCTGGGAATCAGCAAAATCCCGGGAGATGCCGCGTTTACACTTTATGATACTTATGGATTTCCATTAGACCTGACTCAGTTAATTGCTGCCGAAAATCAGATGGAAGTCGATATCACAGGATTCCAGCAGCAAATGGCCCATGCCCGAGACCAATCCCGAAAAACAGGCCGTTTTGTTATGGATTTGGCAAATGATTGGATAGAACTGACGCCTCAGGAACACTCCCGCTATGTCGGCTATGACCAGGGAGAAATTTTCACTCAGATTGCCAAATATAGTATTCCCCGGGAAGGCGAGATCGCTATAATTCTTAGGGAAACGCCTTTTTATGCTGAATCGGGTGGCCAGATTGGGGATACCGGCTGGATTAACGGGCCGGGATTTGAGATTGAAGTTTACGACACGCAGCAAACAATGGATGGTATCATTCACAAAGGACGCCTGAAAGGGCAAATAGAAACCGCCGAGGTTAAGGCGAGTGTTCATTATACGAGGTTAAGCTGCATCGCGCGGCACCATACGGCCACTCATTTGCTCCAGGCAGCTTTACGTGAGTTGTTCGGAGTCCACATCCATCAATCGGGATCTTTGGTGAATGATGAGCGATTGCGTTTTGATTTCACTCATTTCCATGCTTTGAATCCCGACGAGCTGAATGGAATTGAAGAAAAAGTCAATCAATGGATTATGGCTGATTACCCGGTCAATGTGGCCTGGTTGCCGATCGAGGAGGCTAAAGCCCAGGGGGCAATGGCTTTATTTGGTGAAAAATATAATGCAGTCGCTCGAGTTATTACGATTGGCCCTGTTAGCAAGGAGCTTTGTGGCGGTGTACATTGCCACCGGACGGGTGAACTGGGCTTGTTTCGCATTATTCATGAGGGAGCTGTTGCCGCAGGAGTCCGGCGAATAGAGGCGAAAACCGGATCGTCCGCTTTACAGCACATTCAGTTGGAAAGCGGCGTATTGCGTCAAATTTCTCAAACTCTTAGCGTTAATCTTGAGCATTTGCCTGAAAAAATTGTGCATATAATTGAAGAGTTAAAACAGAAATCTCAATCGCTTGAAAAATTAGAAAACCAGATGACTCGTTACCGGATGGCTGATTTAATTCAGAATCCCCTTCAAATGGAAGGTATCAATCTTATTGTTGGCGAGGACGATTTTCCTACGCAGGAAGCGTTTAGGCAAGCGGCGGATTTTGTAAGGGATAAGGTTTCCCAGAGTGTTGTCGTTCTTTTTGGGCGTGTTTCAGATAAAATGATGATGATCGTGACAATTGATTCAGGATTGCAGAAATCGAAAAAACAACTCCACGCAGGTAAAATTGTTTCAGCTCTGGCGGGGTTATGTGGCGGCAAAGGGGGTGGAAATCCCTCTTTCGCTCAGGCAGGGATCCATGATCATTCTCAAATTGAGCGGGTTCTTAAACAGGTTCCTGAAGTTGTGCTGTCATTTCTGGGTTGAAATATGCTTCGAAAAGAGCGAGTTCATCCACGACTTTGGCTAAGATGAGTTCAATATCAAAGCTGGACAGCTCCAATTCCTCCATAATGGATGGAATCTGCTGTACGCGTAATTCATCGTAAAATGTTGAATATCCGATCGTTGAACTTAATTCATTAGCCAAAGAAACGATTCTGAGAGCTATATCGCTTTTTTTTCTGTCAACGTTGTGATGGAATTTAACAATGTCCACAATCGGCTGAGGTATGAGCCAGGATTCTAATAATTCGGCTCCCAAATCGTCATGAGTGATATGCAGCAGTTCCTTCTCGGCATGTTCCAGAGCAATGCGCTTGTTATATATCTTATTTTTATGTTCCTGAAAATTGATAATGACGAATTGGCTGATCAATAATTTTCCAATGTCATGCAGTATCGAAGCGAAAAAAATGAGATGATTGTTTTGAAAATTAAGTTTTTCAGCAATCTGCTTAGCCAGAAAAAAAACGCAGTTTGAATGACGGAAGAACTCTCCCTGGCGATCTTCATATCCGGGAAGAGTTTGTGTATAATAGGGCATGACCGCGTTGTTCAATACTAATTTTTTTATGTTAAGAAATCCCAACCGGGGGAGCATTGTATCCATACACAAATTTTCAATACGGTCTCCCTGGTTTTTTTTAAAGTACTCGTGTAAAAGATTTGCCACTAAAGCCGAATCGAATTTGATCAGTTCAATAAACTCTCCTGGCCTGGCGCCTGCGCGTTCGAGCAATTGGGCCATTTTCCGGACGGCTGGGGAATTCGTATAGATGCGATGGGTTTGCCGGATAATTTCTTCGGAAGTAATCATAATTCTTTGTATTCCTGTTTGCTGTTGCGGAGATACAATATGCCATTTGCAATATTTAACGTTATGGTGCGGTTTATACCCCCGCCCACATCCATTTTAAATATTGAAAGAGAATAATCATAAAGAATTCGAGTGAAAGCCTCCAAATTGCGCTTTCCAATGTTAAAAATGTTTTTATCATCCAGTAATTGCGAAGCGCCGGCCACTTTAACGATCAGATGCTTGGGATTGGCTCCGAAATGCGTGAGCTGGCGGAGCATCATCGGAATGCCGGTATCAGCATACTTATAAGGATTGAGTTTAGGATTGCCGCTCTCGATTGAGGAATCCGGAAGCATTAAATGGATCATTCCGCCGATTCTTTTATAAGGGTCATAGAAAGAAGCGCCAATACATGACCCCAGCGAATAGGTAATAATCGTATCGTCATGACTGAGAGAAAATTTTGCATCGCTGATGCCTACGATATGTTGCGACATTGAATGACTCAGTTATAAAAGGTTAATAAAATGCCCGCGCCCATAACTTACTCTTAAATATATATCTTTTTTTATTTTTTGCAAGTTTTTTTAATTAACTGATAGTGATGGGAAAAAAAATATTGACAAAAGCGTTGAATTAGTATATAATATATAACAAATCAACCCTTACAGGAGGATAGCATGTCTGAAAAAGTCAGAGGACCTATTAATCTGGTTGAAATCCTGGCCGTCATATTAGTCGTCGGCATTTTTGTTACACTGGTCATCCCAAAATTAGGCTTTGAACGTCGGATGGAGACTAAATGTCATCGGAATATGCTGGAAATTGCCAAGGCGGAAAGCCTCTTTTATGCCGATAATAACCGCTATACTGACGATTACGATGATCTGAAAACCTATCTGGATGGTATTGAAAAGATTAATTTCTGTCCTATCGATTCGGCTACTTATGTTATCAAGTTTAAACGGGATACCATTGAAACTCCCGCGGGTATGCCGGATTCGTTGATGTATGAGCTGGATTTTACGGATACGACCCGGAGCCGCTACATCCAAATCGATGAACAGAATTATATCTTACAGTGTTTGTATGGACATGGGACGATTAAAAGCGGCGCTCCAGATTGGGAACAAAGATAACAACGGTACGTTACAATAAATTTGAGAGAGCAGCGTATTGCTCTCTCTTCTTTTTTCTGCATATACTCTACTATTCATGAAGTCTGAAAATAGGCGTAACATTTTTATTGCCATTTCCAAACGAATAGACGAATAGAATAACTCTCCGCCATCTGTTTATTTATAGAAAACGTGATGGGCAACAAGAGAATTTGTTTGATATATCAGGAATGAAGAGCAGACTGATAATTTTTTTTCAGTAAGGCTTATTGATGAGTAAAAATTCAATTGGCATAGAAATCTTGCATGATGCTCTCCGCTATGTAGTAGTAAACAAAAAAAATCAGGTATTAGCGCTGGGTCAATCATTGATACCTAACCTCATCAATGAGAATTGGCAGATTGATGAGCCGTCGCTGAAAATTTTTTTTAGAGACCATATCGATAAAATTCCCTTTAAATCGTCGATTGTAAAAATTGGACTCCCCGCAGAATATTTGATTTGGGGCAATATCCCCCTTCCTCAGCCCGTTGACGCTGACGATCTGGAGGCGATTAAAACCTGGTTAGTTCCCTATTTTTTGGTTTCTCCTCCCAAAGCCTTTGTTTCTCATGTGGAACCATACACAATTCATGATAAAAATTTTCTGGGAATCTATTGTCTTCGGCAGAAGATACGCTTGCTTTTTCAGCAAATTTGCTACGATCAACATTTCCAAATTCATCGTCTGGCTATCGTCACTGACCATTTATTCCATTTGGTTCGGACATTTTTACCACACCTTTTTTCAAGAAATCTGATTCTTCTATATTCCGTTAAATGTGAGCATACTCTTTTTATATACTACAATCAAATGATTGAGGCAATCCAGAGTTTTCAAACAGAGAATGAAAATGAGATCGCGCATGCCCTCAAGGAACGCGTGATACATTTGAACCAGCGTCCTTCCTTGTTCGAGGGACTTGTTTTAATGGGCCAGACGCTTTCCCCCGAGTTGGAAGAGGGATTTAGAAAAGAGGGGTTTTCGAATCTCTATTCCTTTAATATTGAGACAACTGGAAGTATCTCGGAAAAAATTTATGAACAATTAGTTAACCGTCAGCAGGAAGCCGCTTTTCTTGGGCCTTTAGCTTTAGCATGGAATTTTCATGATTGAACCGGTAAATTTCTGGCGGATAGAAAAACGGCCAGCCAGTCTCTGGCATAAAGTAATCAGAATCTGTTCGATTATAATATACTTGGGTATTCTGATTTTAGGAGCGCTATTGATACTGCAATTTTTCCATTTGATTCACCTGCCATTTTTAACGAATTGGGTGGGTGTGTTTTATTCGATCTCTATTTTTTTTGGGCTATAGTAAGGAATGCGCATTACAGGTGGATTCAAGCGTGGGTTGCGGTTAATCTCGCTGCCGGGGAAAAAAATCAGGCCTACTGCTGATCGTGTTAAAGAGACAATTTTTAATGTTTTAGGACAAGATTTAAGCGATTGCGTCGTGGTCGATGCCTTTGCTGGAACCGGCGCCTGGGGGTTGGAAGCCTACAGCCGTGGGGCGCGGTTTGTCTATTTTATAGAAAACTCTCCGACAGCGCTCTCCGTTTTACAGGAAAATTTGTTAAAAACCCGGATTCCGGAGCATCAGTATCTTCTTATCACGGTCGATCTCTTGCGGAGTCCGATTCAATTATCCGAACGCGCCCACTTGTTTTATTTTGATCCACCCTATCAAATCTGGAATGAGGAAGTAGTACTGCATTTAAAACACTGGGCTATAGCTAATTCCTTGCCTGACTGGCTAATTATTTTTGAACATTCCTGCGGACAACCATTTTTTTCAAATCTTGCAGATGATGGTTGCGAAATTCGTCAAATAAAGATTGGCAATAGCCAACTAACAATTTTATCGACAAGGAACGAATGATGAAAATTGCAGTTTACCCGGGCTCTTTTGACCCGATTACAAACGGGCATATAGATTTGGTGGAACGCGCCCTTGAAATTTTTGATGAAATTTATCTCACAATTTCGATCAATGCCGCCAAAAAACCTCTTTTTTCCCTTGAAGAACGAGTGGCTATGATTTCAGAAGTGCTGAGTGAAAATTCCCGGGTTAAAATCGCCACCAATGATGGCTTGATTGTCAATTTTGTCAGAAAAGTGGGGGCGGTCGCCATCGTACGCGGCCTAAGAGCGCTTTCCGATTTTGAATATGAGTTCCAAATGGCATTGATGAATCGCAAAATGGCAATTGATGTCGAAACGGTTTTTCTGATGCCCCGTGAGGAGTATATTTATTTAAATTCTTCATTGGTTAAGGAATTAGCATGTTTCAATGCTCCTTTGCAGGATCTGGTCCCTCCATTGGTTGCCGGATTGCTGAAAGAAAAATTAAAAGTATGATTTTTTATTTAAGGTTTGATCGCCTTTATTCCGATTATTAATAAAAAAGGGTATGTCCATGTTCGCACAATTTGAAAATTTTTTTAAACTCGAAATCGATCAAACCTCTGTAAAAGCTTCGTTGATCGTGGAGGAAATTCCCCCGAAGGATTACCTTAAGACCCTGTATCTGGATTATTTCCGCCGTTATCTGATTTTTAAGGGTATCAAAACTCCCTTGATTTGTCCCCCGGTATTAGCGTGGCTTTTGAATAATTTCACGATTCGAAACGCTATTATCAGCCAGGGAAGCGGGTCGTTGTTTGATTATTTCCGGGTCACTGCAGTACCCTTTTCTAAGGAAATTCGCCAGGCTGCTGAATTGATTCCCTTTGAGGTTGAGGAAGGCCAGACTATTTTTCGGCTGACCCCCAGTGAAACATCCTTTCATGGAACTGATCTTTTTGGTAAACCTCTGGCCGGAGCGGTAGAATCTCCCCATTTCTTTTTTGGTCCGAATATCAACGTAGAGAGTAGGGATGCAGGTTGGCAAGCGATTGCCGGTTCGGTTGGCATGGTAAGTTGTCATGATAGCCATATCACCCTCAAACCTCATCGGATTATTGACGGAGATGTGGGACCGCAAACTGGAAATATTGATTTTGATGGCCATTTGACGATTAATGGCGAAATAATGTCAAATTTTAAGATTAATGCGACTGGAACGATTGTCGTAAAAGGTGTTATCGAAGGCGCCACGATTTTTAGCCATGAATCCATTTATGCGCATCAGGGAGTATTGGGTTTAAACCGGGCCCGGCTGATTGCGATGGGTAATATCAGTGGCAAGGAATTCAAAGACGCTTATCTGTTAGCTGCCGGTAGGCTTTACGGGGAACTGGGTTTCCTGAATTGTCAAGCTTATTCTTTAGAACGAATTGCTACCGGCAAGAATGGACGGATTACCGGCGGCAACACCAATTCAGTTTCTTCGATTGAAACTGCCTATTTAGGTTCTCCTGATGTCATTAAAACCTCGATTTCCATTAGTTCAGACCCTTTTGTCAGCGACCAGGCAGAAGAATTGATCAAATTGCTGAAAATCGTCTCCCTTAAAATTCAAAACCAGAAAAAGAATATTGAATATCTTCAGAAAAAAATTTCTTTTTCCTTTCCGGACTATTGCCGTACCCATACGGAACGATGCGCTTTTATTCATGATCAGATGCTGTTGGAAGGGAATAAAAAGTTTTATAACCAACTGCAACAGTTTGCATATTATGAATTTCAGTTAATCCAGCTCCACACGGTTCAACAGAATATCTTAGACAAAATCCAGGTTGTCCGCTCTTCCGGGCTATTGGAAGACCAACCCTATTTAAAAGTTCACCGGGAAATATATCCTTCACTGACCATAAAAATAGCCAATTGTATATTATTCAATACTGAAATATATCAAAATGCAGTCTTTATGCTGCATGATAACCAGGTTGTCCGTCTAAATAATTAGGGAGATATTATGTCAAGTACAATTATCGGTATCATCTCTGGAACATTGCTGATGATGATTGCTATCATTGATCGGGGTGGGTATAAAATTTTTATTGATTTATCCTCAATGATGATTACTTTTGGCGGCACGTTTGCGGCTACTTTTATTTCATATCCTTTACCGCGGGTGATCCGGGTATTCAGCGTAATTAAGAATATTTTTCAGAGTGAAAAGAGTGAATACAATAAATATATAGGAATTATGGTTGCTTTATCGATAAAAGCGCGTCAAAACTCCGTGCTCAGCCTGGAGCCGGATCTGAACCGGATCAAGAATCGCATGATTCGCACTGGATTGCAAATGGTGATTGACGGGAGTCCCCCGGATTTGATTCGGGATGTTTTGGAGACAGAGATTGAATCGATGAGGATGCGTCATTCAGAAGGTGAGATGATTTTTCGGACCATGGCCAAATTGGCGCCGGCTTTCGGTATGATTGGAACATTGATCGGCTTGGTTTCCATGCTGAGGGAAATGGGAGATTTAGGAGTTACGCCGGAGAAGCTCGGCCCCGCAATGGGAGTCGCGATTATCACTACGTTCTATGGCGCCTTACTGTCGAATCTGTTTTGCCTCCCTATTGCTGAAAAACTTCGGTCCATGACCGATAGCGAATTATTGCTTTCCACAATCCTCATCGAAGGAATTCTGTTAATCCAGCAGGGAGTTAATCCCCGTATTGTAGAGAAAAAACTTAATGCCTTTTTACCCCCGGAAATGCGCCGCGTTCATTATAGCGGCGGACGTTCCGCCACCTGATCCCTTTATGGTAAAAAATAAGAAACTATTTCCCGCCCATCCTCCACCGGATGATGATAACTGGATGACTACGTATGCTGATATGATGACGCTGTTATTGATTTTTTTTGTGTTGTTATTTGCTATCAGCAGCATGAATAAAAGTCTGATTCAAGGTTTTGTGGATTCCATGTCAAAGACGTTTGGCGAAAAAAAAAGTAATGATCAAATCCAGGAATTGATTCAGATGAGGGATTCTTTGGGATTGCAGGGCGATATTGATCTGGATGAGTTGGAAGATTTAAACAAAGTTTTGGATCAGATCGGCCAGATTGTTCATAATCAGAATCTTGAAGAGAATATTGAGATGAATATTGACAATCGCGGCATTGTAATCCGCGCATCAGAATCGGTCTTTTTCAGCTCGGGTAAAGCGGACATCCTTCCCCCGGGACAACGGTTTTTATATCAGATTCATCCGATAATATCCAAAACGGATTATAATATTCAAATTGAAGGCCATACCGATAACATCCCGATACGAACGGCCCGTTTTCCTTCTAATTGGGAGCTTTCGGCGATTCGGGCCACTAATGTGGTACGTTTTTTCGCCGAAAAATGCAATCTGGATCCCATCCGCTTTTCAGCAATGGGATTTGGAGAGTTCCATCCCCTGGTGGATAATGAATCCCCGGAAAATCGTAACAAAAATCGACGGGTAGAAATAATTATTTTAAGGTCAAAGTATAAATAGAGAGTTATGCAAAACAAAAGAGACTTTTTTAGACTTGACTTTCTGGGTTTTTTTTATTATAAACGGTTAGCATTGGGTGATTATCGGATTAAAACTGATGAACAATTCACCAAAAGCCGTATTTTGAATATCAGTGGAGGCGGGCTGGCCTGTTTTACTCCTGCGCTCGGGGAACCATTACACCCGCGAAGCTGCCTTTATGGTGAAATTGTTTTAACTCAGGCATCACGCATCATCCCTGTGATGGCGCATATTATCCGCCAAACTATTCAACCGTTTGATGACCAGGAAGGAATGATTTTGGCTGTGAAATTCGTGGAGATTGAGATCATCGATCAGGATTTGATTGTTGAAATTATCAATCGTAATGTCATTCCCCGCCAAGATTAATTGGATTATGGAAAATCCCATCCATGAAATTAAAGATCTTTTTAGTCCCAATTTTAAGAGTAAACCGGATTCCGCCAATTTTGGAGCATCCGATCAGGCAGGAAGCGATTCTAAGCGCGATTTGCCAAAAGACGCATTCACCCGCTATCAGGAAGCGCTAACCTCTGAAAATTGGGGAGTCGCGGCGCAATTGCTGGAAGAGATGAAAAATGAGCATCTGAGCGAAGATGAGTGGTTGATCGAATTCACTAAAATAATGATTAATCTGAATAATCTCGAAAAAGCTCAACAATTATTGAAGTCGGCGCTTGCGAAAAAACCCAAGTATGCGCTGGCCTATTTTTTGATGGGGCGTCTTAAATATCATGAGCGCAATTATTTTGACGCTTCTGAGTATATAGGTAAAGCAATTCGTTTGGATCAATCTAAGGCCAGTTTTTGGTATTGGCATGGCGTCGTTCTCCGTAAAAACGGATTACTGAAAGAGGCTGGCCGGGCCCTTACCAATGCGCATAAGATCGCTGCCATGGATCATCAGATTATCTATCTGTTAGGTGTGGTTTATTTCGAAATGCATCAGTTTCAAGACGCGATTGAGACCTTTCAACTGATTGAAAATCAACCCTCGTTCTGCAAGGATGTCTGCTATTATATGGCCAATTCATATAAGGAACTCAAATTGCCCCAGGCGGAAGAATATTATGCGCGCTATAAAGAATTACAGAATATCAGGCAATAGGAGCATCCGGGTTTTCGTCATTTTTTTTATCATGTCCTGCGCGAAGATGGCTCCGCCTCCCGGCGGACCTGAGGATAAAACCCCACCCGAATTGCTTGGCGCATCTCCGGCGGTCCGTTCCACGGTTGACGCGCATGAAATCGTATTGGCCTTTTCCGAGCCGATTGATCCTCTTTCCGTTGCCGGCAGCATTTCTCTATACCCGCCAATTGCTTTCCGGCAAAAAGTAAAAGGGAACCGGGTGATGGTGACGTTGCCCGATACTCTGGAGTTGCCCAAGGTTATTGTCCTTGAACTTGCCGATAAAATTGCCGATTTACATCGAAACCAGCTTGCCAGTCCCATCGTTTTACCGTTTGGCGATTCCGCTCTGATCCCTCTGGGCTCGTTGCAAGGAGAAATTAGCGCGCTGTATCCAACCACGGCTCGTCCAAAGGTGGCATTAATCACCCCTCCCTGGGACTCACTTCATTTATTGAGAAAACATTTATACCGTGTGACCCAGGTTGATAAGGAGGGCAATTTTAAATTTGAGTATCTTCCCGAAGATAGCAGTTGGTTTTTGATCGCTTTTTTTGATGATAATCAGGATAATCTGCCGGGCCGGGAAGAGAACTATGTGGTTGCGCCAAAAAAAGTTTCGTCGGGAACCCCCATTGAGGAATTGGCGCTGATTCCCCATCCCTCGCATATAGACTACCCCACATTCACGTTTCACCCTCCGCAATTGCTTCGCTGCCAGTTCAAATCCATGCCGGATTCGCTCCCCTTTGTATCTATTCCGGCGAAAATGGATCATCATTCCATTTATCTGGTGGTTGATTCGTCGGCTGACACTATCCGCTTGAAGATGCGCCTGATATTTAAGGGGTATCCCTGGGAAATTGACACATTGATACAAATTGAGCGCCAGGAGGAATATGTTCCGCCACCGTTGCGCGCTATCGCCGATGCTGAAAGCTTAGAAAAGCGGGACTCGTCGGTTTCTATTTTTTTTAATCGGCCTGTCGGGTATCAATGGTGGGAAAAAATTGCGTCTCTGATAACGAAGCCAGGCGATTCACTTGCGTTGAAGGCGGATTCTCTTCTTCCATTGGGAGTGGCGCTGAGTTTCCCTCAACAGGATTCATCATTTCAACTGAGTTTTCAGTGGAGTTTTCTGGACACATTGTGGCAGGATCAAACCCTGCATTTCGATATCAAAGAAGAGTCGGGCAACGCTTCTCTGGCCGGGCGTGTGGATGGGAAGATGGGCCCGAAGGGGCTTATGCTGTATCATATCGTGGAAAAATCTTTAACCGTTTTTCCCCTGCCCGTCGATTCTACGTTCGCCTGGAACTCGATCAGCCCGGGGAGGTACCGATTGATAGCCTGGCATGATACTCATCGCAATCAATGTTGGGATCCCGGTTGGTTGCGCTCTGATTCCCTCATCCATGCCGAACCGTTAAAAATTTTTCCCGATACGTTGATATTGCGGCCTTATTGGGAAATAGAAGATTTTATCTGGTCAATTCCGTGATTAAAAAATATGGATGAAAAAAATTCAAATACGGATTGACAATTATATAAAGAATTGTTATTATAACGGTTATTAACAAGGAGTTGTTCTATGCCGTATTTGCCTGACAATTCGCAAACCCTCACTGAAATGCTGAAGGTGATCGGAAAAGAGTCGTTTGAAGAACTGATACAGTACATCCCCGCTCAATTCCGCCTGAACCGGGATTTGAATCTTCCGGAGCCGTTGGCTGAATACGAGTTGGAAGAAGTATTGAACCGTTCCCTACAGCAGTCAGCGTGTTGCAATCGGCTGATCTGCTTTGCCGGCGGCGGAGTTTATGACCATTTTGTCCCGGCGGTCGCGCCATTTTTAAGCTCCCGTTCGGAATTTTACACCGCTTACACCCCTTATCAGCCTGAGGTCAGCCAGGGTACTCTCCAGTTTTATTTTGAATTTCAATCATTGATTTGTGATTTAACCCAAATGGAAGCGGCCAATGCTTCCATGTATGATGGGGCATCAGCGACAGCGGAAGCGGTACTGATGGCGGCTCGCATTCATCCCGGAAAACGGATTTTGGTGAGTGAAGGATTGCATCCCCATATTAAAAAAGTGATCGACACCTACAATTACGGACTGAAAATTCCTATTGAGGCAGTTCCCTTGAAAGATGGCGCCCTTGATCCGGAATCCTTAAACGGGTATCCATTAGACTCGATTGCCGCCATTGTCGTCCAATCACCGAATTATTACGGTACGATAGAATGGGTTCAGCGAATACGGGAAAAATTGCTGCGTCCGATTTTATTGATTTTGAATTCGCAACCCATCGCGCTGGGTATTTTAAAGAAACCGGGAGCGCTGGGAGTGGATATTTTTATAAGTGATGGACAATCATTGGGGAACGGCATCTATTTTGGCGGGCCCACTTGCGGTATATTCGCCGCCCGCAAGGAGTATATCCGCCACATGCCGGGCCGAATCGCCGGTATTACCGAAGATACCGATGGGCGGATGGGTTTTGTGACTACCTTGCAAACCCGCGAACAGCATATTCGACGGGCGAAAGCCACTTCCAATATTTGTACGGCCCAGGCGTTAAACGCCCTGATTTCCACTATTTTTTTAGCCGCCATGGGCAGTGAGGGAATCTATCAGATGGCAAACCAATCTGCTCAAAAAAGCCATTACCTGGCCAATGAAATCACCCGCTTGCCCGGTTATCAGCTCCTTAACAACCATCCGTTTTTTAATGAGTTCGTGGTGGAAACTCCCGTCATGGCTGAAACGATTATCCGGGCCGGCGTTCAGCAAGGGATATTGCCCGGAATCTGTTTGCCCGGTAAGGAACGTGAAAATCAATTGATGATAGCGGTTACTGAAAAACGCAATCGAGCGGACATTGAGCGTTTATTGGAATTGTTAAAACAATTTGCCCGCTGAGGCAGGAGGCTTTCCATGTACGATAAGTTATTAAATAAATTGAGCAAACCTGGAACTCAGGGTGTTAAGATCGGCATATCTGATATTCCATTCGCGCCTCTTGATTCTTTGATTCCCGCTGAATTATTGGATGAACGGAAACCCGATTTGCCCCAGATTAGCGAGGGGGAGGTCGTCCGTCATTTTATCGCGTTATCCAATAAAAACTACCACCTGGATAAAGGATTCTATCCACTGGGTTCTTGTACCATGAAGTATAATCCTAAAATTAATGATGCAATGGCGCAGCTTTTTAAATCGTTTCATCCGTTGCAACCGGCGGAAACGGTCCAGGCGCCGCTACGTGTGATGTATGAATTAGGCGAGTACCTGAAAGAAATCGGTGGAATGGACGATATCACCTTGCAACCGGCGGCTGGCGCCCAGGGTGAATTTACCGCTTTGTTACTGGCGCGCGCTTATTTTAAAGATAAAGGCTTAGAAAAAACCGAAGTCATATTACCGGATTCCGCCCACGGAACCAATCCCGCTTCCGTAATTATGGCCGGTTACAAGGTCGTGGAAATCAAATCGCGGCCCGATGGACTGGTTGATCTGGAGGAACTGAAAAAAGCGATTTCCCCACGAACAGCCATGTTTATGATTACCAATCCCAATACCCTGGGGCTTTTTGAGCGGCAGATTGGCGAAATAGCTGCCATTGCGCATCAAAACGAGGCGTTGCTCTATATGGACGGCGCGAATCTGAATGCGTTGCTGGGCATTGTCCGTCCGGGAGATATGGGATTTGATATAGTGCATTATAATTTACATAAGACCTTTGCTACACCTCATGGGGGTGGGGGACCCGGCGCCGGCGCTCTGGGCGTTAAAGGCCTGCTTTCTCCATATCTGCCGGTTCCCGTGGCGCGCAAGGAAAATGATGTCTATCGGTTGGATTTCGATATCCCGCTTTCCATCGGCAAATTGATGAATTTTTGGGGCAATTTCGGAGTAATGGCGCGGGCCTGGTGCTATATTCGTATTTTGGGCGCCCAGGGACTTAAAAAGGTCAGCCAGCGTGCCATTATCAATGCTAATTATCTGATGCGTAAATTAGAACCGCTCTTTGATTTGCCCTATCCCGCCGATTGTATGCATGAATTCGTGCTTTCAAGCCGAAATCTCAAAGAGCGGGATATTAAAACGACTCATATCGCTAAACGGTTGCTGGATTATGGATTTCATGCCCCCACTATCTATTTCCCTTTGATTGTGCCTGAAGCCATGATGATCGAACCGACAGAAACCGAAAGTAAAGAAACACTTGACGCTTTTACGGATGCGTTAACAAAAATCGTATCGGAAGATCCCGAGATGCTGAAACATGCGCCTCATTGCGCCCCGTTGAAGCGCCTGAACGAAGCATTGGCCGCTAAAAATCTTAAAATTCACTGGTAAGTAAAGGAAGTCTATGTATCCCATTTTATTTAGAATCGGTCCACTGGAAATACGTTCCTATGGATTTATGCTCGCGCTCTCTTTTTTAGTCGGAATCTTGTTAGGCAGCCGGCGCGCCGAAAAATATGGTATTGAAGCCAAATTTATCTATGACCTGTCTGTATGGTTGATGCTGGGCGCGATTATCGGCGCGCGTTTGTTTTATGTCTTTTTCCATTTGGATGAATTCGCCCATAATCTAACAGCCATATTCAATCCTTTCCAGGATGGCCACCTGGTCGGGATCGCAGGAATGAATATGTATGGCGGCGTGATCTTCGCCATTGCTTTTGGAATGATTTATATGTGGAAACATCAATTGCCTATCTGGAAAATTTCTGATATCCTCATCCCGTATCTGGCGTTGGGAACGGCGATCACGCGTATCGGTTGTTTTCTGAACGGGTGTTGTTTCGGCAACAGCACGGATTGCATTCTGGGAATGAATTTCCCGCATGATTCGATTCCGGGGGAAATTTTTCATGATCATGCCATTCATCCCACCCAGCTCTATTCCAGCGCTTTTAACTTTCTCCTGTTTCCAGCGTTAATATGGATCGATAAACATAAAAAAGTGTATGGCCAGACCTTTTGGACCTGGATTGTAGTTTATGCTCTGTTTCGCTTTTCCATCGAGTTTATACGCTATTATGAAGACGCAATGTATCTTTACCGCGGAGAAAGTTTTGATTTGACTATGAACCAGGGGGTGGCAGTCTTGTTAGCGATTTTTGGTATAATAATGATTGTCCAATTCAAAAAAAAGCCCGGATTGCAGGTCCCGTCGAATGTTTGAGGCCTCATATTATGCGCGTCTGTTGATTCGTGGTCAAATTATTATCGCTCCGACCGAAACCTGCTATGCTTTCGCCGCTAACGCGCTGGAGCCGGCCGCTGTGGAAACGATTCAGCATTTGAAAGCGCGGGATGGGCATCCCATCGGTTTACTGGTAAAAGATGCCGCCATGGCCTGTCGATTGGCGCGCGTGGAACCCTTTTACCATGATTTGATGGCTGAGTTTTGGCCCGGCCCTCTGACGATGGCGCTGCCAACCGATTACCCCTTCCCCTCTCAATTGAACCAGGGAGTTTCGACAATTGCCATGCGTCAATCCCCGCATCCTTTCTGGCGTGATTTGTTCGAACTTATCGATTTTCCGGTAACAGCCACCAGCGTCAATAAGCATGGCTTGAATGAAATCTATGATCTTCGGGAGCTGGCGCGCCAATTTGTGAAAGATGAACTGAATGCCGTGGCGCTGATAGTGGATAACGGGCAATTACCACGCGCGCTTCCATCCACTGTTATCGACTGTCAATCCAAAACGCCTGCCCTTATCCGTAGCGGGCCTGTGGCCTGGTCTCTCATTGAAACCCGTTTCAACGAAATGAAAAATGAATAAAATTCGACTCAATATCTGGCTGGTTTTATCAATCGCCCTGGTAGGAATTCTACTGGGAATGGCTGCTTCATTTGTCTATTCCTTGTCCCTGCAAATTCCGGATCTCTATGAATTGGAAAATATTGAACAAGCAGAAGCCACCTCAATCTATAGCATGGATTCCCTGTGTATTGCCGAGTTTTCCAATGAAAAACGCCTGTTGGCAGACTTCCGTGAAATCCCCAAGCCCTTGATCCAGGCCGTCATCTCAATTGAGGACCGCCGTTTTTATCATCATTGGGGAATCGATCTGATCCGATTTACCAAAGCCATTTTTGTCAATCTCAGTTCAATGAGTATGGCGGAAGGCGCGAGCACCATCACTCAGCAATTGGCCCGCAACCTGTTTCTGAATCAAAAAAAAGATGTGAAACGCAAAATCCGTGAGATGCTGACGGCTATTCAGATCGAACGTTATTACAGTAAAGATGAAATTTTGCAGATGTATCTCAACCACATCTATATGGGCCCGGGTATCTGGGGGGCGAAAAAGGCAACCCAATACTATTTTGACAAGCCGTTAAGCCGACTCACACTGGCTGAAGCGGCTTTGTTGGCGGCCGTGATCCGTTCCCCCGGCGACTATAACCCGGCACGTTACCAGGGACGCATTCTGAAACGCCGGAACATGGTCCTTTACCTCATGTTTCAGAACCGTTTTATTAACCAGCTTTCTTTAAAGCAAGCCCTGAATGAGCCTTTGCCGACAATGATCTCGTCCCGTAAAAGTAAAATCGGACCTTACTATGTTGAACATGCCCGCCGTTTTGTTCTCAATCAGTTTGGATACGATAACCTTTATAAAGGCGGACTGCGGGTTAATTTGACGATGAACAGCCAGTACCAGTTCTGGGCGGATTCAATCATCAATTATTCCTTAAATTTGTTGCAGAAAAAACTGACTCCCAACATGGATCTGGATTTGCTGAGCGATGTGGGAATAGATGCCCTGCCTGATTCCCTCAAGGCTGAAGTCATTCAGGCTGCATGTGTTGTTGTAGAGATTTCAACGGGTCGCGTTTTGGCCATGGTCGGAGGCCGTGATTTCAGTTATAGTGAACTTAACCGGGCGTTGCAGGCCCAGCGGCAACCCGGTTCTTCCTTCAAACCGTTCCTCTATGCCGCCGCCATCGACCAGGGGTTCACTCCGGCGTCGTTGATTTTGGACCAGCCCTTAGCGGTGTCAATCAGTGAAAACGAACTTTGGGTACCTCAAAACTATGATCGGCAAACCGGCGGGTTTATGACGCTGCGCAACGGCTTGAAGCTATCTAAAAATTTAATCGCCATCCGTTTGATTGGCAAGGTGCTCCCTTCTGCCGTTATCAGTTTCGCTCAATTAGTGGGAATCCAAAGTCCCTTGAAACCGTATGCCTCATTGGCAGTGGGCACTTCTGAAGTGAATCTGGGAGAATTAGTCGCCGCTTATATCCCTTTTGCCACTAACGGATACCGGCTGGACCCGATCTATATCTCCTCGATTACGGATCGCAACGGCAATCTGGTATATTCCAATCCCTTGCCGTCACGCAAGAAACTGTGCATCCGACCGGGTGTCGCCTATCTTGTCAATTCGATGCTACAGGATGTCGTTAATCACGGAACAGCTTTTTCGATCCGTTCCAACGGCTTCAACTTCCCGGCTTTGGCCGGCAAAACCGGTACAACCAATGATTATACCGATGCCTGGTTTGTCGGATATTCTCCGTATATTGTATGCGGTATCTGGGTCGGTAAGGACAATAACAGTTCACTCGGACGGGGGATGACCGGTTCCGATGCCGCTGTTCCGATATGGACGCGATTAATGAAGCGAATTCATCAGGATTATAAGTCAGTATCCTTTATTATACCGGATAGCATTGTTCAAAAAAATGTTTGCAAAGAATCCCATCTGATTGCCAGGCCCGATTGCCCCAGCGTCTATAGCGAGTACTTTTTAATTTCTAATATTCCGACTCCATGTAATGTCCAGCATAATCAACCTGCGAAACAAAAACGGAATATCAACGATTTCGATTTGAATACCAACTAAATCTCTGTTTTAATCCTATTCACTCTTGTAATCTTTCTTTCCTTGCAATATATGTATTTTTAAATTCTCAAAAAAGCAGGATATGAGGCAGTAAAAAAAACTATTGACAACTCATCAAAAAATGATTAAATATAAGAGATTTTTTACATTAAAGAGGAGGTTTATTCGGTTAATACTAATCGAATAAAAAAAGCGCGCATAGCAGTGAATTTTTCGCAAAGTGAAGGGCCGAATATTGGATTATCAGTGGGATGAATTTTAACAAGGACAGAACCGATGTTTTCAGGTAATCATAAGAACATGTTGCGCGGGGAAAATGAGCGGGATGGCTGTGGCGTGGGGTTTGTGGCTGATTTATCAGGGCAGGCTGACCATTCCATCCTCGCGCAGGCGTTGATAGTGCTGGCCCATCTGGAGCACCGTGGAGCGGTTGCGGGCGACAAAGCCACTGGCGACGGCGCTGGTATTTTGTTTCGGATTCCTCACGTATTTTTGCGGGAAATACTGCTCGTTGAATCGATTGAACTGCCGCAACCCGGGGATTACGCGGTCGCCATGACTTTTTTCCCGCGGGATCGCGCTTTGAAGGAACGATGCCGCGCTGTTATGGAGCGAACGACGGAGGCTGAGGGCGGGCGCGTGTTGGGCTGGCGCGCTGTACCGGCTAATTCGTCGGTTTTGGGCGCTTTTGCGCTTTCTACTGAACCGGTAATTATGCAGATGATTGTCCATCGAGCCGCGATTCTACCCGCTAATTTCGAACGGAAATTATACGTCATTCGTCGTTTGATTGAGAAAGAGATTAGCTCCTGGAATCCCACCCCCGTTGATTTTTATATATCCTCATTTTCATCGCATAAAATCGTTTATAAAGGATTGATGACGGCGCAGCAATTAGCGCAATATTATCGGGATTTTTCCGATACCCGCCTGGCCAGCCCGGTCGCTGTCGTCCACCAGCGTTACAGCACCAATACGCTGCCGGCCTGGAAATTGGCCCAGCCGTTTCGTTTCGTAGCGCATAACGGGGAGATCAATACCTTAACCGCTAACATCAACCGGATTCGTATCCGGGAATCATTATTGAAATCAGACTTGTTCGGGGACGATATCGAGAAAATTAAACCGGTGATAGTGAGTGACGGCAGTGATTCATCGATTTTTGACAATGTGCTGGAACTGTTGGCCATGGGCGGCCGCTCTCTGCCCCATGCCATGATGATGATGATTCCCGAAGCATTTGGCCCCAAAATCACCATGAGCGAAGATAAACGGGCCTTTTATGAATATCATTCGGCATTGATGGAGCCGTGGGACGGGCCGGCGGCCATGGTTTTTGCCGATGGCCGTTACACAGGGGGAATTCTCGATCGCAATGGGTTGCGTCCGGCGCGTTACACGATTACCCATGATGGCTTAATAGTTCTGGCGTCGGAAACCGGGACGTTGGATATCGAACCAAAACGTATCCAAATCCAGGATCGGTTGCGTCCCGGCCGGATGCTATTGGTGGACCATGACCAGAAACGAATTGTGCCTGATAAGGAAACAAAAGCGAAAATATCACGGCAGAAACCCTATCGGCGCTGGGTGCGGGATAATCAGATCCAACTCCGGGGACTATTTGCCCCGTCTATAATTCCGGAGATGGATGACCGGGAATTGTATATTAAACTGCACGCTTTTGGCTATACTGAGGAAGATTTAAAAACCATCATCGCGCCCATGGCTGTCAATGGGCAGGAAGCGGTGGGCTCAATGGGCAATGATACGCCATTGGCTATACTTTCAGAACGGCCCCAGCTTTTTTTTAATTATTTTAAGCAAAAATTTGCGCAGGTAACCAATCCGCCGATCGATCCCCTGCGGGAAGAATTGGTGATGTCGCTGGAAAGCTTTGTCGGCGGCGAAGGAAGCCTGCTGGAGGAAACCCCTGGGCATTTTTACGGATTTAAACTCAAACACCCGCTGTTGACTCCGGACGATCTCAATCGGTTGCTTGAAGCCAATCATCCCCGCTTCAGCGCGCGGCAAATCGCGACTATCTTTGAAGTCGGCGGTGAAGGGAAATCGTTAAAGGCAGCTTTGGAGACCCTGTTTGAACAGGCTGAACTCTCGGTACGCCAGGGCAGTTCACTTCTGGTGTTGACCGATCGCGGAATTACAGTTTCACAGGCGCCGATTCCCATTCTACTGGCGGTCTCCGGGCTTCATCTGTATTTAACGGAAAAAGGGTTGCGTAATTCTTGCAGCATTATTGTTGAGAGTGGCTGGGCGCGGGAAGTCATGCACTGCGCCTTGCTGGTCAGTTATGGCGCGGATGCCATTTGTCCGTACCTGGCATACGCGGCGATCAGCCATTTAGCGCGTACGGGAATGCTGGAGGGACAGACGGAAGCTGAGAAAGCCGTTGATTCCTATATAATCGCCCTTAAAAAGGGTCTTTTGAAAACCATGAGCCGCCTGGGTATTTCGACACTGCACAGTTTTTTCAGCTCGCAGCCCTTTGAAGCGATTGGCATTGACGAATCTGTCTGCCGCGCTTATTTTACGGGAACTGTTTCGCGCATCGGCGGACTCGATCTGAACGGAATTGCCCGGGAAGTCAGGCAATTTCATCAACGGGGATTCCCTGAACGGGAGATGCCGAAACTTTTGCTCGATCTGGGCGGGATGTACCAATACAAACACGGTGGGGAAAATCACTTGTGGTCGCCGGATGTGATTCGTAAATTGCAATTATCGACTCGCGCCGATGATTATTCACTGTTTAAGGAATATACGCGGGAAGTGAACGAAACAGCCAATCAATCCAATCTTCTGCGGAGTCTGTTATTTTTCAGAGAAACCGTCCCGGTTCCTTTAGAAGAAGTGGAGCCCGTAGAGATGATAGTGAAACGGTTTGCCGCCGCGGCGATGTCTTACGGCTCCATCAGTAAGGAAGCGCATGAAACAATTGCCCTGGCGATGAATCAATTGGGCGCGAAAAGCAACTCAGGGGAAGGCGGGGAAGACCCGGCCCGGTTTCAACTATTAGCGGACGGCAGCAGTAAACGCTCCCGCATTAAGCAGATTGCTTCGGGACGTTTCGGTATCACGCCTGAGTATCTGGTTCAGGCGGATGAATTGCAGATAAAAATCGCTCAGGGCGCCAAACCCGGCGAGGGAGGCCAATTGCCCGGCCACAAAGTGACCGCTGATATTGCCCGTGTGAGGCACACAACGCCGGGAGTTACCCTGATTTCGCCCCCTCCGCATCATGATATTTATTCAATTGAAGATATTGCGCAGTTAATTTTCGATTTACGCGCGATTAATCCTCAGGCTGAAGTCTCGGTGAAACTGGTATCTATGGCGGGTCTCGGCCCTATTGCCTCGGGCGTCGCCAAGGCTAAGGCCGATCGCGCGTTGATTTCCGGGTACGACGGCGGAACCGGGGCATCGCCCCTGACCGCCATCAAACATGCTGGCATTCCCTGGGAGATGGGATTGACCGAAGCCCACCAGTCGCTCATTCAAAATGGATTGCGTGACCGGATTATTTTACAAGTGGATGGCCAGTTGAAAACTGGGCGTGACCTGGCGATTGCTACCCTGCTCGGAGCTGAGGAGTTCGGGTTCGGAACCTCTTTACTGGTTAATCTGGGGTGTGTTTTGCTGCGCAAATGCCATTTGAATACCTGCAGCGCCGGAATCGCCACCCAGGACCCTGAACTGCGGAAACGTTTCCGGGGTAAAGTGGAATATATCACGCGTTACCTGACGTTTCTTGCCATGGAGTTGCGGGAATATATGGCGATGTTGGGATTTCGCAGCCTGGCAGAAATGGTGGGTCATAGCGAATTGCTGGAATTCCGCCCATCCATGAACCAACCGAAAACCTCAACGCTTGATCTTTCGGGCATATTATGTTCGCAACTCGACGGGAAATCCACTGTTCAGGCCAATACGGCCATCCATCCATTTCGTGAAACAACATTGGATGAAGAGTGGCTGTCGCAAATCAGCCCGGCTCTTGAGCGAGGGGAACCCGTTACCATTGAACGGGATATTCGCAATGTTTACCGGACGATCGGAGCTCGGACCAGTTACGAGATTACGCGCCGTTTTGGCTCGGCAGGTCTGCCGGAAGATACGCTGACCTTTAATTTCCGGGGATATGCCGGCCAGAGTTACGGGGCCTTTCTGTCGCCGGGGATGACGCTTTATCTGGAAGGCGGCGTGAACGATTATATGGGCAAAAGCATGGGTGGCGGGAAAATTATCCTGAAACCGCCCCAGGGAAGTACGTTTCTACCGCACATGAACATTATCGCCGGGAATGTCGCGCTTTATGGCGCCACATCAGGCGACGTGTTCATCAATGGACAGGCCGGCGAACGCTTTGCTGTCCGCAACAGCGGCGCGCGGGCGGTCGTCGAAGGCGTAGGCGATCATGGCTGCGAATATATGACCGGAGGCATTGTCGTAGTGATCGGGCCGGTGGGCAATAATTTCGCCGCTGGCATGAGTGGCGGCATCGCTTATATCTACGACGATTCCCAACTATTCGACACCCGATGCAATCTTGATATGGTCGATCTCGAATCAGTATGGAACGCAAGCGATAAAAACGAATTGCGTTCGCTTCTGGAAAAACATTGGAGCTATACGCAAAGCGCTCGCGCCCGCATGATCCTGGATAACTGGGATTCAGAACTGCCCTTGTTTGTAAAAGTATTCCCCATCGATTATAAACGGTCGCTGGAGCGGATGCGTCTGTTTGAAGAAATGGATATGGAAACTGTCTCCGCTACCGAGGAGGTCTATCATGGCTAAACCCACTGGATTTCTGGAATATAAACGTCAAGACGTTAAAAAACGCCCGGTTGATGAGCGTGTAACAGATTTCAGAGAAATTGAAATGCCTTTACCGGTAGAACAGATAGAGCAGCAGGCCGCGCGGTGTATGGATTGCGGTATTCCGTTTTGCCATGCTTATGGTTGCCCGTTGCGCAATTTGATCCCCGACTGGCAGGATATGGTGTACCGGAACCAATGGCGTAAGGCGTTGGTGTTTTTACACGCCAGCAACAATTTTCCGGAGATTACCGGACGGATTTGCCCGGCGCCCTGTGAAGCGGCCTGCGCATTGGCAATCAGTGATCATGCCGTGTCAATCCGTCAGATTGAACTGCGTATCGCGGAAAAAGGATGGCGGGAAGGATGGATTGTTCCAGAAATCGCGTCGTATAAAACCGGGAAAAAAGCGGCGATTATCGGTTCCGGGTCCGCCGGTCTGGCAGCGGCGCAGGAACTTGCCCGCAAAGGGCACCAGGTGACGGTGTTCGAACGCGCCGACCGCATCGGAGGTATCCTGCGCTACGGTATTCCTGATTTTAAACTGGAAAAATGGGTGATTGATCGCCGATTGGCTCAATTGGAAGCCGAGGGAGTGAATTTTGAAGTGAATGTCGATATGGGCAGGGATATTTCAGCCCGGTACCTCCAGCGGACTTTTAATGCTATATTAATCACCGCTGGATCCACCAAACCCCGTGATCTGGATATCCCTGGCCGCGATCTCCGGGGAATCCATTATGCCATGGATTATCTGATCCAGCAAAACCGGCTGAATGCGGGTGACGGGATTCCCGAGAGCGAACGCATTACCGCCGGCGGGAAACAGGTTGTTGTGATAGGGGGCGGCGATACCGGAGCGGATTGCGTGGGTACTGCCCGACGGCAGGGCGCGGTCTCCGTTTCCCAAATCGAAATACTGCCTAAACCCGGTGAGGAACGGGAGTTGCGTAATCCCTGGCCGGAATGGCCGCGAATTCTGCGCAGCGGGTCCTCCCATGAAGAAGGATGCGAGCGCCTGTGGAGCGTTCAAATCAAGGAATTTTGCGGGGTTCACCATGTCGAGTCCGTGGTTTGCGCTAAACTTAACTGGAATGAAGCGCCAAATGGCGGTAAATTTCAATGCAGTGAAATCAGTAATAGCCGCTTCGAGAAAAAAGCGGATTTAGTTCTGCTCGCCATGGGATTTGCCCATGCCGAACACGGGGCCATCGTAAATGATACCGGAATAGAGTTGGATACCCAGGGTAATATCGTAGTCGATAGGGACTTTAAGACCTCGAAAGAAGGATTTTTCGCCGCTGGCGATGCCGTTTCCGGCGCCTCGTTGATCGTCCGCGCGATCGACCAGGGCCGCCGCGCCGCCGCCGCAATCGACCGCTACCTGATGGAGTGAGGGGTTATCTCAACGAAAATCCATTGCGAAAACGGTGAACGGCTTCATTTCCCGCTTGACAATCGAGGAAAACATGGACTTTTCGCTAAAGTACCTTTTCAAGGTTGAGCAAATGTCTGTACAATAATATTCGCACGGCCGCTTATAATATTATTCCGGGCAAGAGCTATGCCGGCTATATCTATCATAGTCCGCTGGCGACGATCTCCGATGGGTATTTCGCGCGGAAACCCCCTGACTTTGATCGGCTCGCCAATGCAGTTCCGGGGGCTCTGCTGGGCGGAGGTGGTACAATAGCGTTTAATGGGATAACTGGTATCTACAACTCTTTATGCTGAAATTCCTGTTCAAGTCAGGCGTGAAACGAATCCTTATTAAAAAAATAGAGATCGGGCAAAACTATCTCAAGGAGTGGCCGTCGTTCTCCATGAGTGAATATTCAGCAAGCCGTTTGTTGCGGCTGAGGTATTGAAGCTGACATCAGCCTGACGGGTGAGTGGGACATTATTGGATTTATCGGCAGGATAATAAGTTCAATAAATTTTATCCGTATATACCGTCAGTATATCGCTCCAACGCGTTGTATAGAGCGGACTGCGTCGGGCTTGTCGCATTTTCCATGTCTGATCGAGTCCGGCCGCCGCCAATTGGATAGTCCGCTTCCCGTAACGGCTGTTGATCTGGTCCATGGCAACCATCAATTCTTTCCTGGAATCCTGAATATAGGTATTGCCGAACAGTTCCGGCTCAATATCCTTTTCATTCATCAGGCCGAAAAGGGTTACGCCGACTTTCTGGTATATGTGGCCGTCGCGAAATATTTTTTCCAGAGCGTTGAATGCGGCGTTCAGTAATTCCGGAGTGAATGCGGTGGGCTGATGGAGGTTCATGATCGTGGATTGGGCATAGTAACTATCGGTTTTGAAGCGGTTGGTGGTAACGAATATCTGGATGATGGACGCCACACTGCCTTGGGCGCGCAATTTTTCAGCGGCCCGGGTCGTGTATTCCGCCACTGCCTCGCGGAGGTCTTCCAGTCGCGTGACGGGCCTTCCGAATGAACGAGCGCAGGCAATCGCTTTTTTGGAGCCGGGGGAGACTTCGAGCGTGATGCAGGGTTCTCCCCGCAATTCTTTAACTAAGCGCGCGCCCACGACCGTCATTTTTTTCTCTACCCAGGGAAGCGAGGCATTTTTCAGGTGAAAGGCCGTAAAATAACCATGGGTTTTCAGCATTTTAGCATGTTGCCGACCTACGCCCCAGATATCCTCAACCTCCACCTGGCGCAGCCAATGATGAGTATCCTCGGATTCCATGAGTATTTTAACGCCTTCAAACTGCGCATTTTTTTTGGCAATATGATTGGCGATTTTCGCTAAGGTCTTAGTGGGCGCTATTCCGACCGATACCGGGATTCCCGTCCACTGGCGAACTCGTTGCCGGATCTGCCGGCCCAACTCAAGCAAATGGTCGTTATCTTTTGCCTGCAATTCCAGGAATGCCTCATCGATGGAATAAACTTCGATTTCGGGAGTAAATTGTTCCAGAGTGGCCATCACTCGTTGCGACATGTCGCCATAAAGCGCATAATTGGAGGATAGTACCGCCACGCGGTTCCGCTTAAGCAGTTCCTGGCACTTGAAGAGCGCTCCTCCCATGGGTATTCCCAGGGCTTTTGCCTCTGCCGAACGGGCGATGATGCAGCCGTCATTGTTGGATAAAACCACAAGGGGAACGTTTTGCAGGTCAGGACGGAACACCCGTTCGCAGGATGCGTAAAAATTATTGCAATCAACCAGGGCAATCGCGTGGAACATGCCTTATGATTCCTTTGGAACAGGGCTCGGCAGTAGATTGTTCTGCTTTAAAAATCGGTATTCCATCACAAAATTGGGAGTGAAAATCCCTTCATCAAGCCGGGCCTCGATTTCTGATAGTTCCCAAAACCGTCCATCGGCGATCTCCTCGGGATTAATCGTCGGTTCTTCCTGTGTGACGGTGCGAAAAACCCAAACCAGTTCACTTTCGTAATCGTTGCGCATCACATAGCGCGCCAGAGGAATAATGGCGAAACGGGTCAGTCCCAATTCTTCCTCGGCTTCGCGCTTCAAGGCCGTTTTGACGGTTTCCCCGCGGTGAATATGGCCGCCGACTGATGTATCCCATTTGCCGGGTTGGACATCTTTGTCCGAACTCCGCAATTGCAGGAAAAGACGGCCCTCCGAGTCGAGCGCATGGAGATGAACCACGGCATGTAGTAAGCCGGGATTGCCGTGGCAAAGGGAACGCGGAGCGTGGCCGATAATGCGGCCCTGTTCGTCCACCAGATCGAACCATTCGTCATGACGGAGGCGATATCGCTGCCAAAATACCTTTCCTAATGGGATCAACGCCGCTCCACCCAGCATGATATAGAGCAACGCCCCGGAAATGAACGCCCACCATGCCTGGGACAAATAGAAAGCTGCATAAACAATTAACAGTGTATGGCCAATTAATAGCCAAAAAAAAGGAACCAATATTTTTTTAAATCGATTTATCATCGATTCATCGAATTTTATCTGACGGAAATACCGTTGCCCCATTTGCAACAAAATGGGCTGGCGGGTAAAGAGGGTCACCGCTACCAGCGCGATGATAATCACTTGAAAAATAGCAGGTTTCAATTTGAAAAATATCGGATTGTCAAATCCCAGCGATAAAAGTCCGAACACAGTCAGTAAAGCGACATCAAAAAGGATGAATTTTTCCCATTTCCCTTCGTTCCAACGGGTGAACAGCAATTCCGCCAGCGCGAATAGGATCGCTACGATCAGTCCTGTCGCCATCCCCCAGATTGCTTCGACGATGATATAGATCAATATCGGCAGGAAACCATAAATGAGGGTGAAGATAAAGGGGAGAAAGCTCATAGGGTTACCGCGCAATTAAAGGCTTGCAGATAGTAACGGTTGAAGCGGAATTCCAGAATCGCGAAGGCGGCGGTGTCGATTTTAAACGAAGTGTAGCCATCATACGGAAATCCTAAGGCAATGGTTATCAACGCATTGATAGTGCCGCCATGACTGACCGCGCAGATATGCTCGCCGGTTTTTAGTTGTTTCCAGTAATGGCGAATAATAGAAAATGCGATTTGACAGCGTTGGAAAAAATCGGCATTGCTTTCGCCGCCGGGAAATCGAAAATCAAGCGAGTATTGTCCTTTTTCGAATTCCAGTTCCGGGAACTGTTCCTGGATATGTTGTTTGGAGAGTCCCGCTAATCGTCCGACATCGCGCTCTTTTAGTTCATTTTGAAAAATGGGGGGTATCGGATTGGCGCGCGTTGTCCCGATTATTTCTGCCATTTGGGCGGCTCTCTGCAAGGGACTGCTCAATATAAAGCGGATCGGCATTTCCCTCAAATATAACGCTAAACGTTGCGTCTGCCGCATTCCTTCTTCACTGAGAGCCGTATCCAGTTGTCCCTGAAATAGTTGCTGCTGATTGACCAGGGTGGCGCCATGGCGCAGAAGGAACAATGCCATCAATCACCCGCCATTGTGGCGACAAAAGCTTCGTCGTAGCCAAAATTGTGGATGATTTTCAAATAGGCCTTCGCTTCTTCATAACCAAAAAACGACCCGCTTTGGATTTTATAGAGGCGTTTGGTTCCGATAGGCCCGTTGATAAACACATTTTTTAGCAACGACTGGGTAGCTTGGTAAAACTCATGGGCGGCGGCTGGATTTTGGAATGCGCCTAACTGGATTGTAAATACTTTAGCAATCGAATCCTCTGCGGGTATAACCGGAGGAGGGGTTATCTTCTGGGCGCTGGAATCGGTTTTCGCGATCGAACTCATCAGCCAATCGGTGGATAACGGTTTTAATTGCACCCGAGCCGTCCCTTTTTGGACCATATCGATCTTTTGCGCGGCGCTGTAGGATAGATCAATAATTCGCTCCTTGGAAAAAGGCCCTCTGTCATTGATTCGAACCACGATCCGTTTCCGGGTGTCCAGGTTGGTTACTTCTACCAGCGTTCCCAATGGCAGGGTCTTGTGCGCGGCCGTCAAATCATACATATTGTAAATTTCGCCACTGGCGGTGCGTTTTCCGTGAAAATCTTTCCCGTAATAGCTGGCAACACCCTCCTGCACCGGATAGGCCAAAGCAAAAGAGATACATAAAACGAGACATGTCGAAGCTGTTATTAGAATTTTATTCATTCATCCTCCCTTTACAAGGTTAAATGTCCGCGTATTTATTTTGTCATTCAGCGCGTCAATATCCACTGAATCGGTAATTTAAGCATTCAATTCCGGTTTTCCCGTCGATTCGTTCCCGATTCGCAAAGAATTTTATTTCTGGGCCTATGCGGATCAGGGCAGAGAAAATTTCAGGTTAAATTCACGCTCTTTTAAGACTCCGCCGTTTTAAGGGAATCCGGTTAACTTAATGTCCGGTTAATCGATATTAAAAAAAAAACGTTCAATTGTCAATAGTTTTTTTTATTGAAGGTTTGATCACGGAAGATTATTGGAACTTTACCGATTTGAAATGGTTTAATTGACCTTATGATTAAAATGCCGGAACATTCAATTATTACGGGAGGAAACAAATGAAAAAAACTGTATTAGTTCTAATGGTAATAATCTCAGCCTTTTTATTAATTTATTGCGGCGGCCAGAAGAAAAAAATTGAGCAAATTTTTGATGAAGCGCAGCAAATGGCAGGTCAGCAAAAATTTAACGAGGCAATAGAACTTTATAAGCAAGTGATCGACGGGTTCCCCAAATCTGACAAAACGGCGCAGGCCCAATTTCTCATCGCGTTTATTCTGTCCGAAAATTTGAAGGACTATGCCGCCGCGGAGCAGGAATATGCCCGTTTTATAGAAATTTATCCCAATCATGAGCTGGTTGAATCCGCAAAATTTCAAAAAGAGCATTTAGGTAAACCTTTGGAAGAATTGCCCTTTTTCAAGGATTCTCTCAATCTGCGGGAAGATAGTATCGTTCATGTTGATTCTGGGAGTTGATCCCGGAACCCGCAATCTGGGCTATGCTGTTTTAGATGTGACTCCGCAGCGACTGACCCTGTTAGTGGGTGATGTGCTTAAGCTCAAGGCGAGTGATTCTATGCATGAACGGATGTGTCTGATATGGGAACATTTGAATTTTTTGATTGGGCAATACCAGCCGGCGCATTTAGCCTTGGAAGATATTTTTGTGAAGTTGAATATTCAGGTGGCGTTTAAGTTAGGACAAGTTCGGGGAGTGGTGATTCTGGCAGCGGCATTAGCCAAAATGGGGGTATATGAGTATTCGCCGCGCGAGGTGAAAAAAGCGCTTACCGGAAATGGCAACGCATCCAAGGAGCAGGTGGCTTATATGGCGCGCCATTTTTTTCCCTATCTTTCCGAAACGGCCCTGCCCGATATGACTGATGCCGTGGCGGTGGCTATCTGTCATTCCCACCGCCTGGCATCAGAAGGCGCTATTTAGGTTTTATTAAAATTCGAGTTTCAGTATGGCGCGCACTTCCCGGCACGGTTGCGGCAAGAGCGATGAGTACCAGCCTCCAGCCGGGTCGTCAATAAAATTGCCCTGGGCATCGGTGGCGATTCCCGCCGAAGCGTCTTGATAGCCGGGGTGATCATACTTTTTATCCAGGATATTATAGATTTTGATTCCCAAAGACAATCCTTCAAAACCCAGATTGCGATAATTTAAAAACAGATCGCTGGTCATCCATGCATCGATTTCCCCTACTGGATTAGAAGCTACGGTTTTTATTTTATCAACATAGCGGTTTTGGAGGCTGAGTGAGAGATCCTTGAAGAAATATCCCGTTAAAATCAGATGCAGTTTAATCGGTGCCATATTGCCGGTCTCTGCATAAGTTCCCGATTTGGTCAAATCCTCATCCGATTTCAGATAGGAAAGATAAGCGTCCGCTTTAAAGCGGGTCATCCAGGGCGTAATGTCGTTGAACAGCCATTTCGAATAGAATTCGCATCCAATCATACGGCGTTTGCCAATATTAGTGGCAATGTTATTGACTTTTCCGATCGCATCGGTTCCCTGGTTATAATAGAAATCGATTCCATTGGAACTATTCCCTGAGGTATAGGCGACGGACATTTCAAACGTTTTCATTTTTTCCGGATCTAGTTTTGGATTGGACAAGGCGCCGCTCCAGCCCCCATACAGGCTGCGGGCGGTCGGTTCCAGAAACGCAGTGCCGAAAAATGCCTTAGTGATCAGATTCTGTATCGGTTCATATACGATCCCCACACGCGGACTGATGATCTCTTTATAGATGTTGTTGTAATCGAAGCGTAATCCCACAATCAAATCCAGTTTCTGCGCTGGTGAGTACTTCATCTGTGTATAAATACCCCTGTCTTCTGACAGATAATGATTGTTCTGGTCAAATCCAATGGTCGGAATGTTGATATTGAAGGTCGGATAGACAACCAATGAATCTTCTTTGATGAACGGGCCTTACGTTACCGGATACGCTTTTTGAAGAAGTTTGTGCTCATATTTGGCGCCGAAGTTTACAAATAACCGCTCATTGATTGTATAAGAAAAATCCTGAAACAACGATACCGAACGATTGATCACCGGCCAATAGCTGAAATCAACTCCTCCGGCATAGCGTTCGATAAAGGAAGCCGTGGGTGGCGCCGAACTGACTCTGAATTTAAATAATGTTTTTGAATTGAGATTAGAAGCGATATCCTTTTCATAGCGGGAATAGAAGCATTCCTCCTGGAATTGCCAGATCGCTTTGTTCAATGCCTTGGTTGCGGCCCACTCGCTGCTATACCCCGATTCATAAAACCAATGGATCATTCCCAGGGTCAGACCTTTATAAGACAAGTCGCCCTGTAAGTAATAATCAAAACGTTTGGAACCGTAACCCGCGAATTCGGTGTTGATAAATGGACCCCATTTTGAGGGATCAGTATAAAGATTACCAGCAATTGAAGGATTTCGATCGGCAAAATTGTATCCATCACTGCTCAAAAGCCTTCCGGTAAAAGTAAGAGTCACTTCATTGGCTTTTGCATTCAAATTCATGTCCACTATATTGGTGTTGTTTTCGCCAGTGGAGAGCATGACCGTGCGTTTATCTTCTTTTTTAGTGATGATAGTTGATCACGCCGCCGAAGGCATTGGGGCCATAAACCGCGGAAGCCGGCCCGTAAACAATTTCAATCTGCTTAATATTGTAAAGCGGGTATTGGGCGAACGCGTTCATATTGTTCGAATACAGAAAATTCATCACCATACCGTCCACCATAAACAGTATTTGGTCGCCAATGGTCTTACGATAGCCACGGGCATAAAGATAATATTCCTCATCCCCTAAGGCGCGGGATAAATCAAATCCCGGTAAATCATTCAAAACATCGTAAATTTCCGTGTACCCACGTTTCTGAATATCCTGCTCGGTGATCACCATGATGGTGGCGGGCGCTTTGGATAGTTTTTCGCCGGTATTCGATGCGGTCGTGATTTTCATGTTTAATAAATCCTCTAATGACATATTCAAAAGCGCATCCAATTCCATTGATTCCTGGGCATTCACTGAAAAGACAACGAACAGAATAAAGATTATGACTGGGATCAAACGATGTAGGAACCGCATAACTTTCCTCATTTCTAATTTTACAGGTGGGTGAAATCACCGTGGGATAAACCCACTAACCGTTACAGTTTTTGCTCAATAAATCTACCGATTATAAAATTGTCCGCGCGCCTCCTTTAATATTGATATTGGGATTGATTCTATTTCTTTTGATCCGCGAAAAATGAAACTCAACACTCTTTGTGGCAGATGCCCATGTGTTGGATGGATGATATACAATCAACACCCAGTAGTTCTGTTTCATATAGATAATATAATTGTTATTCTAACGAAATCAAAATAAAATATTTATTTACAACGGATATTCCAAGCTCATTGAATCGATAATCCATTGGGATTATAAAAGTTAGC